>JACRCW010000007.1 GCA_016218805.1 Deltaproteobacteria bacterium
ACAACGCGGCCAATCTCATTGCAATGATATTCCTCTGCTGCTCTGGTCTTGTTCTCCAATCAGTCCACAAGACCCCGGTTCCTGCATGACATCTCACTACGGAGCCACGACGTGCCTCACCCAATTGTCAGGAGAACCAGATTTCGCGCCTGTCGGGCTCCCGGTGACATTCATGTGCGGGGGGCCGGACGCGGATTGCGCGGGGTTCCCCGGTTCGGCGGACGACGCGGGCAATCCTGGGGGCTTGCGGAGCGTGGAGGTCCAGACGGAAACGCGACCGCCAACGCCCACCGTGCCCGGTGCCACCACCGCAACCGCGGTATTCCGCGGCCCGGCCACCTCGTCGGCGGGCGCGCTGGTCTACATTCACGCGTCCTTCCTACCCTCCGGCCAGACAACCTGGGTGACCACCCCCGGTTCCGCCACCATCCGCTTTCTGGGCTCAGCACTGCTTTCCGCCCAGACGAGCAACTGGCCAGCGTCGAAGGTCCTCTTCAGCCGGCGGGGTCAGGCGGGTTTTGGCGAGGTCACCGTGATTGCGCGTACCGGAGCGTGGCCGGCCGCCGGCCTGGAGGTGTGCGCGTCCCTGGATGCGGCGGGATCCACCCGCGCGTCGCTTTCCGACCAGACGGACGACACCGGGGCCAGCCTGATGCTGCCGACCGACGCCCTCGGCCGGGCCACCGTCTACCTCAACCCGGTGAACTACATGGCGCGCGGGCCTGTGCAGGTAGCCCTGCGTGTCGTACCGCTCAACTACGAACCCGCGGCGGACGAGGCGGATTCCCCGTGCCGAGAAGATCCGGCCGCAATCACCCTAATGGAGGAGTGGCAACTGGACGGGACGCCCCTCATGCGCAGCATGGTGTACCTGGGTGCGCAGCCTCCATCCGTGTCCGTTCAGGGAACGGGCGGCCTCTCCACCACGGCGGTCCAGTTCCAAGTCCTGCAGGATGACCTCAGCCCGGCGAGTGATGTGGTCATGGAATTCACGCTGGAGGAGACCCCCGACACAGCGGCGTACGTGACACCATTGGAGACAGTTGACACGCGCGGAATCGGGACTGGGTTTGTAACCGCGGGAGACCAGGCCGGAGTGCTCCGGGTGCGAGCGACGTCGCGGGCGGGCCTGGAAGTGGTCACCGCGCTGAGCGATGCCATCCCGGTGGTGGGCGGCGGGGGGTAGGTGGACAGGGTCCGGGGGACCTCATCCTGTCCCGTTGGTGGTAGCGCGTGACGCGCGAACGGGCGCGGTGCGGATTGGGCGCCCGGGGCAATGAGGGGAAATCCATGCTGCGTCTCCCATTGGACCTGGTTTGGCTTCTGCCGCCCGCTCTGATCGTAGCGGCGTGCACTGGGGTGACCAGCGCGCCGGATGCCGGAGCGCCCTCCCCCACGGGTGACGCAGGCACGTGCGGTGCGGCGCGCGAATGCCGGATTGCGCGTGATTGCCAGGCAGGCGGGTACGCGTGTTCCGTCAGCGACGGCAGGACCGGCTGCTGCATCCAGCCTGCCAGCGCCAATGACCGCGGCTGTCTACCCAATGAGCGGTGTGAACTGAGAACGGGGACGTGCCAACGGCTCCCGGAATGCGAACCCGGGACGCACTCGGCGTGCCCACCGGGAAGCTTCTGCGTGTTTCAGGACGCGTGGGTCTGTGCTGACTCCCCCGAGGCTTACCCGGCGCCACACTGCACGCTGAATCGCGCGGAATTCCCGCTGCGGGTGGGTCAGTCCTGGCTGCCGGAGCCCACGTTCATCCAGCGCAACGGCTACCTGGCCGTTTACGCGTCCGGAGGATTCACACGTGGACCCATTGCCCACCCCCAGCAAGGCCGCCGGCGTCGGGGCGTTTGATCTTTCTACCGCCGCGCCGCCGGTGGGCGACTTCGGGATGGGTTTCACCGCGTTCTCGTCCGCCGCTCCGGTCTTTGACTTGGACTCCTCGGGCCTGCTGGGTGCCGGCGTGCCGGTGAACGTCAACACCGGTTCCGGCTTGACCACCGTCACGCTGCCCCCGGGCGCGTTCCTCCAGGTTGCGGGGTCTGTCATCAAGGGCCGCGCGGAAGCCGTCACCGAAGGCCCCTGCGGGCCCGGGGCCACTGGCTGTCGGCGCGTGCTGTGGGCGTTCGGAGGGCAGGCTTCGCTCAGCCGCATGGCGCCGCTCTTCTCCGCGCTGAGTTCGTCGGGCGCCGCGGACCCGGTCGGCCGCATCTGCCGCATTTGCCGGCGCTGCGGCGCAACTTCTATCACGCCGTTTCACCCGTATTCTCCGTCACGGACGGCGAACCTGGCGTGTATGCCACCAGCGACGTCGTTCTTCGCCCGAACTATCTCTCACTATTGTCCGTGACGGCCCGCATCCCGACCCTCCCTGCGGACCCGCGCACCCCGCTCAACGGTGCCATGGTCCTCCTGGGCACGGAGGTGCCCGGCGTGGGGTTAGTTCTCCAGGGGTTCACCTCCGGCACGGATGCGTGTCACGACGACGCTCCCCTCACCTGCACCACCAGCGCCGCGGTGGACGGCCGGCTGGCATGCGCGGACGACACTTCCACCCCCGCCGTGGACGAATGCGAGGGCCTGCTTCCGGGCGAACTCGCGCTATCCACCGCGCCGCAGCATGACGGCTTGGAAGTGCGCTCAACCACCTTGGTGGCCATGGCGCGTGACCTGGCCACGCCGTCGTCCGAGTGCCTGGCTGCGTCAGTTCTCATTGCCCGCCTCCCATCACTCCCCGCTACCGGCGTGGTGGGCTTTCCCGCCGGGTTCCTTCCCCTTGGAGCGGGCGCCTTCAACCGTGGCGCGCGCACACTGTCACTCCCGGCAGACGTGGCGGGTGCAGGCTTCCACCGGCTCCAACTGGCCAACGGGCAGGGACATCCCTGGCACCTCTACGTCCCCACCACCCGGCGGACCACGTCCATTCCCACGCCGCCTGCCGAGCTGTCGGACGACCGTGCTGCCCGGGCCGATCTCCAGGCATTCCTGAGGGCGTCGGGCGTGGGGCTCGCGGCGCTTGAAGAACTTGGCGGTCCAGGGATGACCGTACTTTCAAACCTCACGGTTGCATTCTTTACCCGGGCGTGTTTACCCGACTATGCACCGCGGGATTGCACGGCTTCCAGTGAATGCAATTACGGTCGTTTTGCAGGGTTCACCTGTGCCGAAGCGGAGCGCGTCTGCGTGAATGAGGGCCTTGGCGTATGGCTCAAGACCGGGCCCTGCCCGCCCACCGCGCCCGAGGCCATCACCGCCGCCGGGCGCACGCTCAGCGTTGAGCGCCACCCGTGCGTGATGGAGTGACGCCCCCGCCCGTCCACCACGCCCACCCCTATCGAATCGACCAGCCCGTCCGGCAGTCCGTGCTGGACTCGCACAGGGGCTGCGGATCGGTGGGGCGGCCGATGTCGTCGAGCATGACCCAGGTGCCGCCAGACGGGTCCTGCCCCACGAGCGCGGGGCCGTACGTGGCGTCGAGCGTGACGTAGCCCTCGCCGCGGAAGTCCGCGCACATCCAGTAGCCGGTGCGCGGCGTGGCCACGTAGCCGGGTCCCAGGCTCAACTGCTCGTCCGGGCAACCCAGGTCGCAGTTGGGGCCCCCAAAGTGATCATTGCAGCCGCACATCAGCCGGCCGAATTCCGCCGAATTGCCCTGGCCGATCGTCCCGCTCGGGTCCGCCGCCCAGCCCGGGCAGAGTTGGCGCCAGGCCGCGACCTCGGTGACGGGGTCCAGGATGTTCCCCGGCGTCGTCGGAGACCACTCGTCAATGCAGCCGCGCCGGTATGCGCCGCCGGTGCCCAGGAACCCCGTTGCCGCAAAGCCCACCGCGCCGTTGGCCGGCGAGGGGTCCACGGTGCACCCCAGGCGCGCGTGGCGCGGGTTCACGGGCTCCGGGCCGGTCAACGCCGGCTCGGTGCTTTCGGCGCAATTCCCGCTGCCGCAATCCACCGAGCACACCCGGTCCGTGTCGGGGCACGCCACGTGGCACTGGTTGAGATGGTAGGCGCCGGACAGGAACGCGTCCGCCGACAGCGTGGGAGTGTCGTTACCGGGCGTCTGCCGGACCAGCACACATTGGAACTGGCTGTGGTGCGACATCCCGCGCCACACCTGTCCAGCCACACACGTCCAGGGCGAGGTCCCCTCGCACTCCGCCTCGGGCGCCGGCGGCAGGGACGGGGCGCCGCACAGGCCGTGGAGCGGGACCGTGCTGTTGGCCACCTCGTCGGTGGGCGGCGGCGGAACCGTGCAGGTTCCCACCTGTCCCGCGCAGGACCACCGCGAAAAGTCCATGCCGAAATCCGGGTAATTCCGTCCATCCGTGCCGTTGTAGGCGGCGTCGCGGCTTCGCGTGCATTCCCGCCAATAGGGATGCGTACCGGCGCTGTAGCCCAGCGGGAAGTCGCTGGCGCACCGGGACCGCTCGCTGATGACGTATTGGCCAAAGCGCAGGGACTCGCTGCCGGGTTCGTACCAGCTGCGGTGCAGCTCCACGAAGTACGCGAATTGCGCCAAGACGGCCTGGTCCGCGGACATCGTTCCCTGCTCCATTCCGTGCCATTCGCGCAAATCGGCAATGCCGTTTCCGTTGTAGTCGCCACCCTCGCCCACGCAGGCGCGCGTGAGACCGTTGAGTTCGGACGCGCGGAACCGGCGGCCCACCGTGGCCGCGCCCGTCCCCGTTGCGTACGGCGGCGAGCCCGGGTCCAGGTCCAGCTGGTTCTGGTCGTCGTTGCGTACCGGCTCGTACAGCGCCAGCGGCGCGGGCGTGGTGCACAGCGGGCGGCTGGTGGTGAGCGACGGGGTGCCCGAGCACAGGAACACCGGCAGGCGCTGCCCCAGCTCGTTCTCCATTACCACCCGGTCGATGGAGCGGACACGGCACCGCGCGTTGTCCCGCAGCGCTGTGTCCGCTGACGCGTATGCGCTGCGCGCGGCCTCGCGCACCCACCCGTCTCCGTCGGCGTCGCACGGCTTGGCGCGTCGCTCGCCCTCATCCCAGTAGTTGTCCGTTTCCGTCTCACACAGGCAGTGGCCGTTCTCCAGCGTGGTGGGCCAGATGCGGCCCGTCTCGCCCGTGAACGCGACGCTGCAGGACACCACGCAGGTGGCGCATTGCGAGGTGGCTTCGTTGAACGCCTCGTTGGTCCCGCACTGCGCGGTGACGCACCGCGCGTTCTGTCCCGGCGCACCCTCCACGCAGAACCCCGCGCCGCAGTCCAGCTCCAGGCATGTCTTCGGCCGCACGCACAGCGTCGGATCAACGGTGTCGAGCGTCGCGCCATCGAGGCAGTCGCCGCAGTAGTGGTAGGGCGGCATGCCTTCGCAGCGGCGCCCGCGGCCCGAGCAGTCCAGGTCCAGCGCGCCACACGAGTGTGGAAGCTGGCATTCCCCCCGCGTGTTCTCGCCGTGCCCCGGCAGGCAGTCACCGCACACGGCGGGGCCGCCGGCCGGCTGGTCGCACAAGCGCTGCTGGGATGCACACAACGCCGAGATGCTGGCGGGCGCACCGGCCGTGCAGTTGGCGAGGGTGCACGTGCCACCCACGTCCGCATAGCCGTCCAGGCAAGCCGCGCAGACCGCGTCTGCCGTTGACGTGGCGGCCGTGCACTCGCGGTGCACCGCCGCGCAGTCAAGGTCCGCGCAGGCCCGCACAACGCGGCATGTCCCCGCGTCGTCCACGTGGCCGGCGAGGCACGCGCCGCAGGTGGCGCCACTTCCCGCGGTGGCGCTGCACGCGCGGTTCAATGCCGTGCATTCCGCAAGCCGGCTGGTTGAACCCGCCAGCTCGCAGTCCAACTCGTCGCAAAACAGCGTTGTACTGTTCCACCGGAAGCCGGGCGCACATGCGGGCAGGCAGGCGGCGTCCGCGCTTGCGGTGCTCTCCTGGCAGTCCTGGTGCGCCGCGCACGCCAGTTGCGCGCACGTCCGCGGCGCGCGGCACCGCTGCGTAGCGCCATCACAGACCAGGTCATTGGTGCACGCGCCGCCGGTACACGGGCACCCCGCCACGCCGTTGCTGCAGGCCGCGCACATACCGTTGCCCGCGCAGTACTGGTCGGTGCCGCACGCGCCGCCATCGCCACACACGCAGCCCAGCGTGGCGTGCGGGCACGGATCGGTCACGCACACGTCCTGGTCGCACACCAGTGGCGCGTCGCACGCGTCGCCGGTCCCGCACGGGCAGCCGCGCTTGCCGGGCGTGCACGCCGCACAGCCGCCGTCACCCACGCACTGCAGCCCGGGGTCGCACGTGCCGCTCTGGAGGCACGGGCAGTTGGCCGCGCCCGGCTGGCAGGCGGCGCACGTTCCACCCACGCAGCGCCCGCCGGGACATCCGCCGTCGGCGGCGCACGCGCATCCCTGCGTCCCCGGCGTGCACGACGGCTCCGTGCAGGCGCCGCCCACGCAGGTGAACGTACTGCCGTAGCCGTCGCGGCACTCCGCGTCCCCCGTGCACGCCACGCACGACGAGTCGCGGCACACCTGCCCGTTGCTGCAGTTGCCGGTGCCCTGGCAACCGGGCGTGGGGGTGGGCTTGGGGCACGCGGCCAGCAGCGGCAGCAGGAGCAGGGCGAGTGAATGGACCGTTTTCATCGTCGCTCCGTCTCAGAACTGCGTGAAATCCGTGTAATAGATGAACAGCCGGACGTCGCTGAGTGACTGGAGATCGATGTCCTGGTTTTCGCGCTCGTCCTTCTGGTTGATGGCCAGTTCCCAGGCGGTGTTCACGAACGGCCGGTCCCGGAACCGGTTGTTGCGGTACACCGCCGGGGTGAAGAAGCGCGTTCCGTTGAAGAACGGGTTGAGCACCGCCAGCCGCTCCGGGAAGCGATAGTAGAGCGTTTCACCCGTCACCCCGTGCACCGCACTGGTTCCCTGCTGGCGCAGGTAGAGCCGGCCCAGCGAGTCCCCCACGCCGGAACCAATGACCTCCGCCTCCACGTAAAGGATCTTGTGGTCCCGCGTCAGCGGGGACAGCCGCTCGAAATTGGTGGAGAACGGGATGGTCAGGTAGCCGTTCTCATCGAGGAGCGACGCGTCCGCCAGCCGTGCGCGCATCATGTCGATGCGCCCTCCCTGCGGAATGGCCAGTCCCGCGTCATCCAGCACCGGGATGCGCATGATGTCGTCGCGCAGGGACAGGATCATTGCCCGCGTGTCCGGCAGCCCGTAGTCCTCCTCAAACCGGTAGAACTCGTTCTCCAGGTCCGCCAGGTAATTGCTGAGATTGTAATCCCCGTACTGCACCATCCGGATGAGGAAGAGCTGCTCCAGCGGCGCGTAGCTCTGGCTCGTGTAGTACTCAAGCACCTTGGTTGCCCGGTAGGCCTCCTGCAGCGCGTTCTTGAAGCTGAGGTCCGCGTTCAGATACGCGTCATTCCGGTAAATGCGGACATTGGGGTCGTTCTTGGCTGCGTTGATGTTGATGGAGAACTGTTCCGCCTCCTTCAACTCCTGCTCCAGACGCAGCGCCAGGTTGTGCTTGGCGGTGATATCCGCCGCCGCCAGTCGCACCTGGTATTCGCCCCGCAACGCCTCCAGCTGCAGTTCCTTGAGGCGCAGTACCAGGGTGGCCATGCGCGCGTTGGCGTCCACCATCGCCACGTCGCACTGGTGCTGCGTCTCCCAGCGCGCGCGCGTCAGGTCCAGCACGCCAATCTCGGTCTCCGCCGCTGCAATGGCCGCCTCAATGGCGACTATCCCTATGGCGCCGGTTGCGTACACGAGCGAGTACGCCGTCACGGAGCCCACGGCCGCCGGGCAGTCCGACCCGCCGCCGCCCGGCCCGGCGATCACGATGCACTTGGCCATCCCGGACAGCGTCGCCGTGTAACCCACGATCCGCTCGATGGCCGAGATTCCCACCTTGGCGGCCCGCACCGTCGTCTCCAGCGACAGCCGCAGTGCGCCCATCGTGTAGGTGTAGTCCGCCAGGTCAAATATCAGGTTGCACTGCGCCTCGACGCGCGAGTGCTCGATGGCCACCTCCGCCAGCACGTTGTCGAAGCTCGCCCGCGTGCGCTCGAGGTCCACGCGGGAAATCTCGAACTGCCCCATGGCCTGCGCAATGGCCCCGGTACCCACGCGCCCGCACGGGTCACCGACCCGCCGCGTGGCCTCGTTCATGTCCGCGTAGGAGCTCACGGCCGGGTACACGCGGCCGTCGTCACCCTGGAACGTGCCGCACACCTCGCCCAGCTGGTTCTCGTAGTTGTTGCGCAGCTTCACCAGCTCCGCCTGGAATTCCTGGGCATCCGTCTCAAACGCGCGGCTGCGCGCCAGCGCGTCGTTCTCCCGGTCCTTCGCGTCCGCCAGCTTGGCCTTCGCACGCGCCAGGATCACCTCAAAGGCGCTGACGTCCGTCTGCTCGCCCATGGTCGGGAATGGGATGTAATCCGGCGGAAATCCAAAGTAGTTGATATCGTCAGAAATCGCCTTGTACACATTGCGCATGTCCAGCATCGCCATGCGGTAGCGGCGCTGGCCGTTCTCAAGTTCCATGGCAATCTGCGGCTGGTCTTCCGGCGCCATCACCTTTGTAATGCGCTGCATCAGCTGGCCCAGCGCAATGGATTCCAGGTAGGTGGCCGTGTACGCGCGCTCCACGACGGAACGCGCGAGGTCCGGGCGGTTGAAGTTCTGGTAGCGCTGCGCCACCTGGCTCCACGTCCGCGCCTTCTGCGTGGAGGCCCGCACCAGCCGCTCCAGGTACCGCGTCACCGTCTCCTGCGTGACAAAGTTGCGGCCGGTGAAGCCATACTGCAGCGCATCCCAGACCAGCGGGCTCAGCGAATAGAAGCGATCCAGCGCTTCCTGGTAGTACTGCGCCGCCTGGTAGAGGTTGAACATCTCGTACCCGGCCGGCCCAGACAGGTTGATGCCACCCTTTTCAAATGACGCGCCCAGGAATGAGCTTGCCCCGGTCCCGGCAAGGTCAAAGCGCGAGGCAAACGAGCGCGTGTACGACTCGTCACCCATCATCACCAGCAGCTCCGCGTACAGCCGCTCGAACCCGTCGTGAACCTGCGTGGGGTCCATCTCCGGGTGGCAGCCCTCCGTGTAGGCGAAGCTCGCGCACAAATAGTCATCCAGCAGCTCCCGGCCCGTGACGAGCGTGGGTGGAACCGGCGGGACCGCGGCGGGATCGCCCGGGTCCGTGACCACCGTCTGCAGCAACGCGGGGTCCTCGTGGAAGTCGCGCCACACCTGCAGCAGGCACTCAATGCGCGCGCGGACGCTCTCAATCATCGCCGGGTCGTAGCAGTACGGCACCTGGTTGGAGCCCGGGATGCACAGCTGCGGCGCGAACCCGATGGTGGCGCCCGTGCGGCTCACAAAACGCGTACGGTAGCGGAACGCCTGGTTGATATCCGTGTACAGGCTGTTGAAGACCGGTTGGTCACCGCCGATTGCCGCCTTGAAGAACGTCTTTCCCTGCCGCAGGTCCAGCCGATCGCGGTCGCAGTACTGCTCCTTCCCGTTCGCACAGCGCCAGAACGGCGCCAGCTGGCGCACCTTCCCCTCGCTCTGCCACGTCGTGATCTGCGCGGTGGAGCAGCTGCCCACGGTGGCGCCCTGGGCCGGCACCTGGCAGGTGGCCGCCGCCACGTCCGCCTGGCTGAGCCTCGCCGGGTCCACGGTGAAGTAGACAACCTCGCTCTCCGCCGGGCAGGGAACCCGGACGTTGGCATCCGCGGCGGTGCGCGCGGCGCAGTCACCGCGGTCCGTTCCCAGCGGGCATACGGACGTGGAAGAGCCCGGGCCGCCGTCGTCGCAGACGCCGTTGTCAGCAAAGGGGCTGGTGCCGGTGGTCCCGCAGAACCGGTTGTTGGACACCACCAGGGTCGGGTCGGGCCGGTCGTAGCGGCCACCGTCAAACATCCGCGTGTCCACGCACAGGTAGTGCACCGCCTCGTCGGGCGTGAGGTCGGTGATCGGCTCGGAGGTGGCGTGGCTGGAAATCCCGGTCAACAGCGTGTGCACCAGTTCAAACACGTTGGCGGAGGTCACCGTGTTGTTCTCGTCGGAGTAGTCCAGCGCGCGGTCCAGCAGATCCGGGGAGCACGTGACGCCCAGCCTCCCCGGCTGGTCCGTGCGCGTGTCCACGGGCTGCGAACCCTCATACGCATCCGGCACCGCGTTTCCGTTGTCGTCAGCCATGTCCAGGTCCGTGGCCTGGCGCTCCAACAGCATGTAGCCGTAAGCGCTGAAAGTGCCGTTGTCGTTGGGGAGGAATGATTCAAAGCGCTCCTCAAAGATGAGAAACAACAGCGACTGGTTGATCAGCGCGCCATCCACGAGACGCAGCGTGCGCTTGCGCGTTCTGCCGTCCGGGATCGGGTTGGACGCGGCCAGCGAGCGGTTGGCCGCGGCCAGCGGTTCAGGCAGCACCGCGGAGCCGTCGTCAAACGGCAGCCACGTGTCGCGGCACTCGCTGCGCTTGCGCACGCCGTCCGCGGGGTCCACGTCCGTGGCGCGCACAAAGCCCGGCAACAGCCACGGCACGGATTGCCCGGTGTAGCCCTGCTGGTCGCACGTCCCGGTCGTCGTCGTGTAGCGCCCTCCCACCAGGACGTCAGCGGACAGCGCGTCCACAAACACCACGCACGCACCGCCTACCTGCCGCTGGCACGTGGACGGGTCCGCGCCAAAGTCGAGCGCAAATGCCGGCTGGCCCGCGTACTGCAGCGCCTGGCTGCTCTCGATCCGGCCGCGGAACGCCTTGGGTGCGGCCGTCGCATCGGGCTGGTGCAGGTTGGCCGCAAATGGGAGGTCCACCACACCTGTTGGAATGGGCGTGGAAACCAGGTCCGTGCTGTACGCCGTCAGGCCCAGCGTGCTGCCCGTGTACAGGTAACACGCACCGCGCGGTGATTCGGGGCAATCCCGCTTCACGCTCGCCCAGCGCCAGGTCTCGTCCTTGGTTGACGTGAGGACCGCCATGAACTCGTCCCAGCTGAGATTGCCGCTGCGGAACGCTCCCCACCGCTTCAGGAACGCATTGCCCACCTGGTTGAGCTTGGCCGGGTCATCCCGGCTGGCGGGCGTGGCGCGCCATTCCTCCAGGTTGCGGTCTCCAAATTGCGCGAAATAGTAAATGTTGCCGGCCCACCGACCCTCCGGCCTTTCCGAGTATTCCAGCAGGAGCGTCCGCGTTGGGAGCCGCGGGCTCCGCAGCTCAATGATGCCGTTCCACCGCACCGCGGCGGTGCCCGCCGCGCCGGACAGTTCCAACGTCGCCGTCCCGCCGTTGCCCTCCACACCGACGGCGACGGACTGAACCTGCGCGGCCGCGCCCTCCTCGCCCATGGAGAGCCAGGTCAACGGGCAGTTCGTCGCCGGGTTGCAGGTCACCGCGTCGTCGGCTGGGTCGTCCAGGCTCTCAGAGGTAGCGTCAGAAAAGAACGCATCGTGGCTGCGCTTGTGCAACGTGAACGTCTGGAACGTGGGACTGTTGTTGGTCAGCGTGATCTTCAACGTCGTGGCCACGTTGGAGAAGCGGAGGAATGTCTCGCTGAGCGTGTAGATCCCGTCAACCGACGTCTGCGGCTCGTCGCCCGCGGCGCCCATGGGGCGGCAGGTACCGTGCTCGCCGTCGTCGGAGATGCAACTGGTTCCTTCCGGGCATGGCGGGCCGTTGATCACGCAGGACGGACGGCACACGCGCAGGTCGCAGACCTTGCCCGGCGCGCAATCCCCGTCAACGTCGCAGTTGGAGAAACAGTTGCCCTGCAGGCAGGCCTGGAAGGAGGGGCAATCCAGGTCCGCGCTGCACGTGCGCGGTCCGCCGTCCGGCGTCGTGCAGGTTCCCTGCACGCATTCCAGTGAGTCCACGCAGCCCGGCATCAGGCCGTCCGCGGCACACGCGCGGAACGTACCGTCCGCGGCCACCAGATCGCGCTCGCAGGGCGTGAAGCAAGCGGGTGAATCCGGCGCGGGATCTCCGGTGGGCGGGCGGCATTGCCCGGCGGTGCACACCAGGCTTCCCTCGCAGGCGCCGGTGCCGGCGCACGCGCAGTCCTGCGTGCCAAGGAGGCACTGCGTGCATGACGCGGTGTCATCGCAACGGAAGCCCCGGTGACACGTTCCGTCGGGGAGGCACGCGCCGCCGAGATAGCCGCGGTTCTCCACGCACCGTTCCGCCACGCACGCGAGGCCGGGGAGGCAGGTGCCGGCGAGGCAGGCGCAATCCGCTTCGCCGGGAGCGCAGGCGGTGGGCTGGCAGAAGCCGCTGACGCAGGTGTCGGAGGACGCCGTGCAGGTCTCGCCGTTGCGGCACGCGCAGCCGGTGTCGCCCGTCGGGCACGAAGGAGCGGCGCAGGTTCCCGCGGTGCACACCAGTGGCTCGCCAAGGCTGCTGACCCCGCAGCGATCCTGCGGGTTGCATGGGCACCCTTCGGTGCCCGCCTCGCAGACGCGGGTGAGGCACTCGTTGTCAACGCATTCGAGCCCGGTGCCGCAGGTGGAGCCGGGACCGCAGCGGCAGTTCAATTCACCGGGATTGCACGCGGGCGTCGTCTTCTCGCAGACATCGCTGCGGCAGACGAGTCCGTCGTCGCAAGCGCCACTGCTGCGGCAGGAGCAGGACTCCGAGCCGTCGGGGCACCTGGCGGTACACGCGGACCCGAGGAGGGTGAGCAGGCAGAAGGCGGCCAGCAGTATGCCGTGAATACACGCCCCGGGCGTCGTTGCACTACCGCCGCCCCCCTTGCGGGGGCGGCCCTCGGCGACGGAGCGCAGCGACGTCGACGAGGGGGGTGGGGGGTGGGAGCACCGGGTTTTCCCAGGCACCGTCAACGCCGCCGCCCCGGTTTCCTCCGGGCACTCACCGCGTTCGAAATGGGACGAACCGGGTGAAATCGCACGCTGCTTGCGCATGGAATCCTCCGACTACCTGAGAGTGACCTGGGGTGTGGCGACTGCGGCGCCGAGGTGGTCGTAGCAGGTCGCCTCGGCGACGGTGACGGTGCTGAAGGGAACCACGGCACCGGCCGCATCCTTGAGTTCGACGACGGCGGTGGGCACGGCGTCCGTCCTGGACAGGAACGACAGTCCCAGCTTGTCGCCCTTGGCGCGGGACTTCCCGACAACGCCGCTGCCGAACGTGGCCTGGACGGCGGACGCGTTGGCCACGGTGAGCAGCACGTCGCACGACCTCACGGCGGCATTCCCGATGACGAGGCCGCCTGCCCCGGTGGCGGTGCACACGTTGTTGGTGCAGGTGAGGCCGGTGTCGCACGGGTTGGTGGCGCGGCACGGGCACCCGGCGGTTCCCTCGGCGCAGGGGGTGTTGTCGTCGTCGTCGTCGTTCTTCTTCTCCGGGCAGCCGGCGAGGGCGAAGGCGAGGAAGGAGACGAGGAAGCGGGTTTCGGGTCGAGGAAGGTGGGTCATGGCGTGTCTGTTCCTGGAATCGGGTTGCGTGTGTGGGAGCCTTCACTTGTCCTTGCCGCTTGATTTCGCTTCCTTGCCTCCGCCGCGAACGATGCCGTGCTCGCGGTCCCAGTCGGCGTCCGCCTTGGCCATCTCGCGTTCGAGGCGGGCTTGCGTCCTGGCGATCTCCTTCTTGTCTGGCGGGGGCTTGATCTTGAGGCCGTGCATCTTCCACAGCTTGACGGCGCCCTTCTTTGCCCCGAGCAGGCCGATGCCGAGCCACCGGCCGACCGCCTTGGTTCGCGCGTTGTACTCCTTGTCGTGGTCTCCGTACTTGGATGCGTGCTCCTGGAGGAACGAAGTCTGTCCATCCTTCAACCACTCGTTGGCCTTCAGGAGGTTGCCCAGGCGCTTCTGGTTCACCTTGGCTGCGACAACGCCACCGACGATGCCGCCAATGGGCCCGCCGACGATGCCGGAGATGACTCCCGCAGTGACGGCCACCATCGTCTTCGCCTTGAAGATTTCGATCCATACGCCCATGTCCTCGACCTCGAGCTCGGCGGTCTTGCAGTTGTCGAAGTAAGTCTTGGAGCCCATGAACATGGAGCTGAGCGCGCCGGCGATGCCGCCGATGATCGCGCCACTGACGCTGTGCAGCGCGACTGCCCCGGCAATGGCGAGGCTGGCCTCGACCGCGAATTGCCCGTCGGGATCCACGGCATTGACGGGATTGTTCCGTACGAACCGGTAGGCAGCCGTGGTCTCGTCGCCTTCGTCTGGCGCCTTGGGAGCCAGCCTGGAGTAGCGGGGATCCGGCGACGTCCACCGTCCGGTCCACCCGTCGTAGTAGCGCGCGCCGAAGTACGCGAGACCTGCATCCTCGTCGGTCTCCTTGCCGGTGTAGCCGTAGTCCTCGCCGTCACCCGACGCGTGCCGCAGCAGACCGAACGGGTAGTACGCGTAGCGCTCCGTGACCTGGCCGGTCTCGTCGGTGACCGCGGCGGTGCTTCCCTGGTGATCGAGCAGGAGGTACGCCGAGCGCTCGGCGTCGCCGTCGACCAGGCGACGGACGCTGGCCTCGAGCAACTGGTCCACGGTGGATGTACGCGTGGCGGTGGCGAACGCGAGGAGGTGTGCGCCGACGGCCTGCGCCACCCAGCCATCCGCGGCGGTGATGACCTGGTCCGGGGCGGCGGTGATTCCCGTGTCGGGGCCGGTGGCAGGAGCGATGTCGGAGAAGATCACCGCGGCGAAGGAGGGGTCCTCCATGCGCGCCACGCGGCGGTCGTCGACCACCACGTAACTGGTGGCGACGCCGTCGCGCACCTCGAACTGCGGCGTCAGGTAGTACGTGGTGTGGCCGTCCTCGCGCTTGATGATGCGCTCGCCGGTGTACCCGTAGACGTAGCGCGTGACGCGCCCGCGCTCGTCGGTCACGCTCGTCGCGCGGTTCTGGTGGTCCCACGTGAGGTGGCGGTCACCGCGCGTGACCAGGCGGCCCGCGTCGTCGTAGCCGAGCGCCATGCTCCCGGCTGTGGTCACCGCGTGGGGGCCGGCGCCGTTCTCACCGTAGGACAGGGTGCCCACGTGAGCCTTGCTCTGCGCACCGAGGCTGGACGTGGTGGAGATGATGTTGCCGCCGGGGCTGTACGCGTGCGCGAGGGTCTCTTCGTGCGCACCGTTGCCGGGATCCAGGTGGGCCTGCACCAGCCGGTACAGGGCGTCGTACTGGTAGGTGGCGTTGGCGGACGGGGCGCCGGAGGGCGAGTGCCCGTCGGTCACGGACAGGATGTTCCCCGCGCGGTCCAGTCCATAGGTGAACGACAGCAGCGCCTGGCTGTTGGCGTTGACGGCGGTGAGGCCCTGCAGGCGGTTGCGCGCGTCGCGCGCGTACGTGACCGTGACGCCATTGGCGAGCGACATCTGGTCGATGGCGCCGCTGGGCGCGTAGGTGACGTTGTCCAGCACGCCCGCGATGGCGGTGACCTTGTCGTCACCGTTGTACGCGTAGTCGACCTGGCGGCCGTCCGGGTACACCTCCGTCCGGATGCGACCCACGTTGTCGTACTGGCTGCGCAGCTCGAGCAGGTGGCCGTCCATCAGGCGGCCCAGGTACGTCACGCGTCCGCGCGGGTTGTAGCCGTTGCGTTCCTCGCCGGTGGTGCCGTCATCAAGCGGGAAACGCACGTAGGCGAGCAGGCCCGCCGCGTGGGCGCACTGCGCCGCCGGGCACTCCCCGGCCATGTCGTAGAAATAGCCAATGCGCGTGCCGGTCTCGTCGCTCTCGTCCCACTCGGCCAGGATGCGGTTGGCGCCGTCGCGCGTCACGCGCTGCACGGTGCCCGTGGCGCCGGTGGTGCGGATGGTGTTGCCCGCGGCGTCGAACTCCCATGTCGTGGTGCCGCGGTCAGCGCTGTGGGACTCCACCAGTCGCCCCTGCAGGTCGTAGCGCTGCGTGGTCACCGCGCCGTCGGCGTCCGTGACCGTGGCGATGTTCCCGTCGTCGTCGTAGGTGAACGTGCGGGTCAGCGGCGTGCCACCGGCGGTGAGCCGCGTCTCCTCGGACACCAGGCGGCCGAGCCCGTTCCTCGTGCGCGTGGTGGGCGTGTCCTTGTGCGCACTCGTCGTGGACGTGTCCTCCAGGTCGTACGCGGTCTCCACCAGCGGGCGGTACTCGAACCGCCGCACCGGCGGGTCCGCTCCGTCGGACGCGACGGCGGGATAGGTCTCCTCGACGACGCGGGACATGGCGTCGAAGCGGGCGGCGACGAAGCCGACGCCGTTGGGCGGGGTGGCATCGCACGCGCCGGACGTGCCCATGTAGGGCTGGTAGGTGCGGACCGGGTTGCCCTTGGCGTCCACGACGGTGAACCCGGAAACCCGGTATTCGTTCGCGGCGATGCGCTGGCGCTGCTGGAACGTGCGGCCCTGGCCGTCGAAGCAGGTGATTTCCTCGGAATCCAGCGCGCCACCGGCCACCGACCGGCTGCGCTCGATCACACGCGACGACGGGTTGCCCGGCTCCCACGTGTATTCCTCCGTGGCGAACCCGGGCTCCTCCTCCGGCCGCGTCGTCGACGTGCGGCGGGCGAACTCGTCATAGCTATAGAACGTCTTGTGCTGGGTCCCCTCGGGAACGCCGTTCTTCACCACCTGCCACTCGGAGCCCTCCGTCATCAATCCAAACAGCGGTGAATAGGCGGCATCGCGGCGCAGGCGGTACGGCCCCCCAGCATTCTCCAGCAGCACTTCAATGCGGACGACGCGCAGGCCCTCCGCGTCCATCGTGTACACGCGGCGGTGCGTGTTCCCGTCGGGCACGCCCAGCGCGTCCAGCGTTTCAATCACGTTGCCGTGCGCATCCAGCTTGTTGCGGGCAGTCACCGCCACTTCGCCATTGACCCCCGCGCGTGCCGTCACGCGCATCAGGGTGCCGTGCGTCGCCAGGCCCGCGGGAAGACCCGTGAAATCCGGGCCGTCGTAGTAGGACACTGTCTCTCCGTACTGGTCATCCGCGGGCTGGTCGCTGCCATCCGCCGTGCCAAACGTCTTCACGCTCACCGCCCGGGACAGGATCCAGCGGTCCGCATTGTTCTCCGGCGCTGTGTACGTGGTGCGGGTGTAGTGCTCGTCGCCCAGGCACTGCGGCCCGCAGGGCTTCCCAAACGTCCCCACCGTGGTGCACGCCGCGCACGCACCGCCGCCCACGGACGTCACGCCCAGCTGCGCCTGCAGCACCGTGTTGCCGTACCCGTCGTACGCAAAGCGCTTCTCAACAACCACCCATTCGCCCGCCGGCCGCCCCTCGCGCAGCTCAGTGCGTTCCCGCGTCTTGCAGACGTGGCGGACCGGAAAGAGCAGCCCCGTGGACGGGACGCCCGCCACCGTGCAGTCCGCGTACGTGTTCTCGCTCACCTGGATCACGCGGTCCGCCGCGCCCATCATGGTCTGCGTGAGGACCAGCCCGTTGCGGTACACGTCCGTCGCGCCGACGTCGTACGTGACCTGTCCACGGCCCTCCTCGCTCTCCGCGGACGCCGGCTCGCGCTGCTCCACGCGCGCGAACCCGCGGAACGCCTTCTCCACACCGTCGTAGTAGCCGTCCGCGTACGTGTACCGCGTGATGTCGTGGACCTGGCCGATCGCGTCCCACTCGTCAAACTCGTCCACCACCTGCATGGGAGACGGCAGCGCGTATTGCCACGACCCGGCACCACCGGCGCGCGCCAGGTGCATGACCGACGTCCCGTACGTGACCGCCGACGTCTTCCCGAGGCCATTCTCCACCCGCACCACGAGGTTGGGGCGGTCGGGGAACAATTCCAGGTATTGCACATGGCCGGATTCGATCCAGACGATGTCCGAGGAACCGTTGCCGTTCATGTCCGCGTACAGGACCACCGTGGCGGAGGTCCGCACCGGGACGTCACCGTCCACGTCGGCGCTGGTGACCACGCGCTTGGGGTCAAATGCATCGCCGTTGCGGTTGAGCCAGTAGTGCACCTCGTTGCCCTTCACGAGCACCAGGTCGGACAGCGAATCGCCGTTGATGTCCTCAAGCTCCGCGTCGATCGCCTCCTGCGCGCTGACCAGGTCCAGGCCCGTCATCGTGTCCACCGGCGCCCAGTGGCCCCATCCCAGGTTGAGGCGGAATTCCACCTGGGTCTGCGTGACGCGCACAATGTCCAGCAGGCCGTCGCCGTTGATGTCGTTGAGCTCAACGCTGTTCTCCTCAAACCCCATCTGCGTGTTCTCCACGCCGGAGTCAGACTGGAATCCGCCGTTTCCCATGTTTCGGAAGACGGTGGTGATGTTGGATACGCCAGGATTCTCGCTGCGAATGAGGTCAATGCGCTTGTCGTTGTCGTAGTCCAGGAAGCGCACGGTCCGGAGCTGCCCGTCGGTGGGGTCGAAGTCCCCGGCGAGGTCAGGCACGCCGCCGGTGCCGCTGCTCCACAGCGAATACGCCTCGGCCCAGTCCCCGCCGCCCAGGTTCTTCAGCACCTGTCCCGTCTGGGAGTTGACCATGTCCGTGCGTCCGTCACCGTTCACGTCCATCACCTGCACGTACGGCGAGCTGAGGTCGTGCGACGCCTGCGTCCCCACCGTGCTGTAGAACGGCGCTTCGAAGTCGTGCGTCCCGTCAGCATGCAGCCGGTTGATGAAGAAGCGGTGAGCCTGGCCGGACTCGGACGTGTCCACGATGTCCGGCAGCGCGTCGCCGTTGATGTCGATCAGCGTGGCGTCGCCCGACTGGAGGTTGGCGCCGATGGACCCCATGTCCACGGTGTAGGCCTGGCGACAGCCGGCGCCCGCCTGGCACTGCACGCCCAGCCCGCGCGAGTACGTGAACGTCTCGTGCACGGGGTACGCGCCGCCGTCGCGCCCGTACAGTTGGACGGAGGACAGGCGCGAGAACCCGCCGGACGTGGCGTAGTCCTCGTAGCCCAGCACGTAGTGGTGCGTGCGTGTTCCGTGCGAAAGCACGTTGATCCGCGACAGCCGCTTGGTCAGCAGTTCGTTGAAGCCCGGCTTGCAGTCGCTCACCAGGTCGGTGCGGTCCTCGTAGGCGAACGTCACCTCGTGGACGGGGCTGCCGGCCACGAACACCCACGCCACGCGCACGGGCAGCGTGACGTTCCCGAACAGGTTGTACGTGTATTGGATCGCGTGGCCGTACCGGTCCACCGTCTCCACCAAGTGGTAGCGGAATGTCCCCGCGGCGCCGACCACGCGCGCTGCCGGGACCAGCGTTCCCGTGGCATCCGCGCCGTAATACGAGATGCGGCCATCCGGGAACTCGGCGCGCCAGTAGCCCTCGTCGCCCGCGCCCGCGTCCAGCCACGTGTAGCGGACAAAACCCGACTCAAACCGCGCGCGGTAGACCGGCGGCGTGGTGCTGGGGATGCGCACCAGCTGCTCGCTGCCATTGACCACGAATTCGTCATCAAGGTCGTATTCGGGCAGGCCGCGCGCGGTCATGCGCTCCATGAACCCGAGGCTCAGGTTCCAGCCCAACCCCGCCACCGAGGCGCCCGCCCCGGATGAATAGGACAGCGACAGTGAAGGCGTCATGCCCGCGTATCCCTGCGGCACCTTGATTGCGACGGAATGACGCAGCTGGCCCATGTTGGCATCCACCGCCACATTCTCGCCAATTCCCTCCAACGAGCCCGGACCGTCGGGGAGACTCACGCGGTCGTCGGACACGCCGGTCTGCGCCTGGACGGGACACGCCCACGCGAGCCATAGGGCTGCAGTCCGCGAAATCAACGTGAAACGTGCGGGAACGGCGGATCGCATGGAATTCCTCCTGCCTGTTCTCCGGGAGCGCCGCGAGCGGCGGGCCGCCGGTACGGGAAAAGCCGCGGCAACCTCCCACCGACGAGGAATGGTGGCAATCGACGCGCTCCGCTGGCGTTGACGCTCGCGTGGAGCGGAGGTCGCGAAATGTCACGTTCCGAGACATTCTATTGGAAATGCCGCCTAATGCATTCGCTTCAACGCGGTCACGAGCATGGATGGAATTCCGCATTCATGTTGACGCAGCGAGCGGTGGGGGCGAGTGTACGGCGGCTTGTTGGGAGAACCGATGCTCATCACGCCACGACGACGTTCGATGTTTTCCACCGCGCTGTTTGCGCTCCTGGTCGCCTCGCCTGTCCGCGCGGACCAGGATCCGGCCACGGACAACGTAGGCGCGCTCTTCCCGTACACCGGCATGCTGGAGAAGAACGGGATGTCCATCAGCGGTCCGGTGGAGATGCGGCTTGCGCTGTATGACGGACCGGACCCGGCGTCCGGCACTCCACAGCCCGTCTCCTGGGAGGAGACCCAGACGGTCCAGGTCTACGGCGGCCGCTTCTCCGTCCTTCTCGGGCTGTGCGACCAGGTTCCGGCGGACGGCGCCTGCCCGGACGGTGATTTGAATCCGTTGATTTCACTCCAGCAGGTGCTCCTCTACGCGGACGATCTCCACCTCGGAATTGTGCTGTATCCGCGCAGCGCGAACCCGGTGCCCCTGTTGGGCCGCAAGCGCCTCCTTCCTGTCCCGTACGCAGCGTGGTCGCGGGCGGCCAGTGACCTGCGCGTCGCCCGCGATCTCTCCGTGGCCGGGTCGGTCAACGTCGTCGGCAACGTATCCGCGAGCGGCCTGGTCCTGGGGGATGCTCTCGGCATCGCCGGTTACCGGGGCATCGCGTTTGACGGCCTCGACAATGTGAATGGCTACGCCCTGGCGCAGGCGGCAAACGGATCGGAGACCCTCATCAACGCGCCCACCGGGGGTGCCGTCCGCGCGCGCATCAACAACGCCACCCGGGTATCCGTTGACGTCAACGCGGTGGACGTGTCGGGCCGGCTGTTGCGTGACGAGTTTGTCGTCAGCTGTGCGGCGGGCCTGTCAGGAGCCCAGTTCGCGTTCTGCTGCCGCATGAACGTCCGGAACGGTGCGACGGAGTGCAAGCGGACGGTGACCAACTGGGACTCCTGGGCCGCCATTCCCTCACCTTTCGCCGCGGGGTCGGCCGGGCCCTACTCGCTCAGTTGCGCCGAGCACGTCAGCGGCGTGAACTGGCCGGCGTGTTGCCGGTCCAATGCGTCCGGCACCGTGGAATGCCGGCTCAATTCTACGTCGTTCATGGACGGCGCGTGGACCGCGGGCGCCAACCCGTGGTGAAGCCCCGCGGCGCCATGCGGATGGAGACGTGCTTGACGGTGGAATCATGCGAGTCGAACGCTGCGCTTCCGCGCGTTCGCGTGCGCGACAGGAGGTGGAGACCATGAAGGTCGTTCGCGGTCGTTCGGCTGTGCTGCTTGCCCTCCTGGCTACGCTGCCCGCGGTGTCCACGCTGGCGGACTCGGACCCGGCCACCGACGACGTTGTCAACCTGTTCCCGTACACCGGCATCCTGGAGAAGGACGGTGCGGGTGTCAGCGGCGTCGTGGTGATGCGGTTCTCGCTGTATGACGCGCTCGGCACCGCGCCGCTCTGGTTCGAAACCCAGTCCGTGGACGTGTACCGCGGGCGATTCACCGCGCTACTGGGCCTGTGCGACAGGACCCCGGCCGCGTGTCCCGGCGGCGATGCCGACCCCGTCGCAATTGACGACGTGATTCAGTTTGCGGACGACCTGCAGCTCGGCATTGTGCTCAACCCGGGGCCGTCCGAAGTGGTGCTGCAGAACCGCAAGCGCTTCCTGCCCGTGCCGTACGCGGTGTGGACGCGCGCCGCCAGCAGCCTGCAGGTCGCGCGGGACCTGGCGGTCGGCGGGAACTCGTCCTTCACCGGTGATGTCACGGCGGCCGGCCGCTTGGTGGTGCGGGGCGTCGAACTGTCCTGCCCCAACGACACGCCCACGCGGCACGGCCAGTGCTGGTGGTTGCACTACGCCACCGCCGGGCTGACACACTCCCAGGCCGCGCAGGCATGCGCCGCGCAGCACGCGCGGCTCTGCACCGTCGCCGAGATGTCCAGTCTCCAGTCGGCGGGTGCGGAAGAGTGCACCTACGGCTGGTTCGCGGACCGCGTGGACTCCGGCACGATGTACATCGGGTTCCCGATTCAGACCGCCACGGCGAACAGCGCTTCGGGTGGTTGCGGCTACGGCGGGCTCAACCTGCAGACCCGTCCGGCGAATTCCCTTCATTCGGCCTACTGCTGCCGGTAGCCCGAGTCGTGTGGATCGGAAGTGGCGTGACGGCGGCGGGTACGGCGCGCGCGGATGGCGACGGACGACGTCGTGAACTGTTCCCCTTCACGGGCGTTCTTGAGAAAGCTGGTTCGGGTGTCGGCGGCCTGGTGGCGATAACGTTCGCTGTACGACAGCGCGGGGACCGCCGCGATCTGGCACGCGCCCGTTTCGCCGGTCTGCTGGGCTGCGTGCGTCACCGCGGCTGACCGTGCCATAGCGCCCGGTGTGACTGACACCGTCCTCCTCACCGGCGCCACGGGGCAACTCGGAACCGCGCTGCTTCCCCGTCTCGTCGCCCACAACGGCACCGTGGTGCTGGCGCTGGTGCGCGGCCGTGACGCCGCGGAGGTGGAGCGCCGCCGCGCGGACCTGGTCACCCGCTGCGGCGTCCCGGACCACCGCGTCCACGCCGTGCAGGGTGATGTCTCCGCACCGGGTCTGGGCCTGGACGCAGCCGCGCGCGCCCGGGTGGAATCCGAGGCAACCTCCATTGTCCACGCCGCCGCGGCGGTGCGGTTTGACCTCCCGGCGGACAAGGCCGCGCGCTCCAACATTGCGGCCACCGAATCCGTGCTGGAGCTTGCGCGGGCGCTGCACCAGGCGCGGCGGCTAAAGCGGCTGGACCACGTGTCCACCGCGTACGTCGCGGGCCGGCACACCGGACGGTTCCACGAACACGACCTGGACGTGGGCCAGCAGTTCCGCAACACGTACGAGTGGTCCAAGCTCCAGAGCGAATTGCGCGTGCGCGCTGCCATCGCCGAGGGCCTGCCCATCAGCGTGCACCGGCCGTCCATCGTGGTGGGCGAGGCCGCCACCGGACGGACGCGCGCGTTCAACGTCCTGTACTGGCCGCTGAAGATCTACGTGCGCGGCTGGTGGCGCACCTTCCCCGGCAGGCCGGACACGCGCGTGGACATTGTGCCGGTGGACTGGGTGGCGGACGCCATCACACGGCTGCGCCGGCTGGATGACACGCTGGGCCGCACCTTCCACCTGGCCGCCGGCGACGACGCCAGGACCGTCCGCGAACTGGCCGAGCGCATTGCCGCGCTCACCGGGGGACCACCGGTCCGCTACATTGACCAGGCGCGCTACCGGCGGTTTGTGCGGCCGTTGATCTGGCCATTCCTGTCCCTGACGCGCCGCGGCCGGGGCATCCTGCGCGGCGGTGAAGCGTACATGCCCTACTTCCTGGGCAACCCGGTGTTTGACACGTCGTCAACGCGGGCCGCGCTGGGGGACGCGGGCAGCCCGCCGCCCGTGCTGGAGTACCTGGAGCGCGTGGTCCGCTTTGCGGTGGACCGGGACTTTGGCGACCCGGGCTGATTCCGTATTGCGTTTCTGCGTGCACCTTGGGCAGTCTGGCGCGCCCATGCGTGCGTACATTTCAGGGACCGGGTCCTACCTGCCGGCGCGGGTGATGACCAACGAAGAAGTCTGCCGCCGTGCCCCGACGACGGACGCGTGGATTCGCGAGAAGCTGGGGATTGAGACGCGCCGCATTGCCGCACCAGACGAGCAGGCCTCCGACATGGGCACCGCCGCGGCGCGGCAGGCGCTGGCCGCCGCGGGGCTGGGGTCCAACGACCTGGACGCCATCCTGTGCGCGCTGGGGACGGGTGACGTCGTGTCGCCCGCCACCGCCGGGTACATCCAGCACAAGCTGGGCGTCACCAACCAGTGCATGGCCATGGACATCCGCGCGGCCTGCGCCGGTGGCATCAGCGGCATCCAGTTGGGGCGCAGCCTCATCACCGCGGGGATGGCGCGGCACGTTCTCGTTGTGGGGACGCAGCTGGGGTCCCGCACGGCGGTGGACTGGTCAGACCGGCTCACCGCGGGCATCTTTGGTGACGGCGCGGGGGCCGCGGTGGTCTCCGCCACGCAGGACGCCACGCGGGGCATCCTGGCCGGGCGCGTGCACACGGACGGGAGCCTCACCGGGATAGTGGGACAATACGCGGGCGGCTCGGTGGAGCCGCTCACCGCGGAGGTGCTGAAGACCGGGCGGCAGTTCATCCGCATGGATGGCAAGGCGGTGTGGGCGTGCGCGGAGCGGGTGCTGCCGCAGGTGGTGGGCGAAGTGCTGCAGGAGGCGGGACTCTCGTTGTCCGACGTGGACTTTGTGGTGGCGCACCAGGCCAACCGGCGCATGCTGCTGCACATCCTGGGGCTGATGGGGATGGACGCCACGCGCACGCACACCAACGTGGAGCACTACGGGAACACGGTGGCGGCCAGTGCGCTCATTGCCCTGGACGAAAGCGTGCGCCAGGGCCACGTGCGCCCCGGAAAACGCGTGGTGATGATGGCCATTGGCGCCGGCATGACGTGGGGCGCGCTGGCAATGAGGTGGTGATGCGGTTCGACACGCCGTTGACGAGGTTGCTGGACATTGAGATTCCCATCATCCAGGGGCCCATGGCCTGGCTGAGCGAGCCGGAGCTGGTGTCCGCCGTCAGCAACGAGGGTGGCCTGGGCGTGCTGGGTGCGTCGCTGTACACGGCGGAGGAATTCGAAGAGCGGGTGCAGCGCACGCTGGAGCTGACGCGGCGCCCGTTTGGCGTGAACTTCCCGCTGGTGCTGATGGAGTATGACGCGCACCTGGAGGTGGCGCTCAAGCACGGCGTGCGCATCATCGTCACGTCCGCCGGTTCACCCAAGCGCTACACACCGCGCGTCAAGCAGGCCGGGGCGCTGTGCATCCACGTGGTGCCCAGCCTCAAGCACGCGGTGGCCGCGGTGGATGCGGGGGTGGACGCGGTGGTGCTGGAGAGCATTGAAGCCGGCGGCCACATCAGCGGCGAAGGCCTGACCGGGTTCACCAACATTCCGCACGCGCGCGCTGGCGTGAAGGTGCCCCTGGTGGCCGCGGGCGGGATTGTGGACGGGCGCGGCATGGCGGCGGCCATGGCGCTGGGCGCAGACGGCGTGCAGATGGGCACGCGCTTTCTGGCCACCACGGAGGGCAACGCGCACCCGCGCTACAAGCAGATGCTGCTGGACGCCGGCGAGCACGACACGCCCGTGCACAGCAAGCAGCACCACCCGGGCCGCGCGCTGCGCACGCCCGTGGTGGAGAAGCTGTTGGAGATGGAGCGCGGCTTGCGCCCGCCGGAAGAGATCCGGCAGGTCATCGGCCGGGGGCGTGCGCGCAAGGCGGCGGAGCACGGCAACCTGGAGGAGGGGTTGTTCTTTGCGGGCGCCGGCGCCTCGCTGGTGCGGGACATCATCCCCGTCCGTGAGCTGATGCGTCGCACGCTGGCCGAGTACGACCAGGCCGTGGCCCACCTGCGCAACCTGGCCGGGCTGCGCTGAGCGGACCCCGGTCAGCGTTCCACCGCCAGCCAGCGGTGGAACGCCCAGCACCCGGCCGCGTAGATGACCCCGGCGCACGCGAACACCGCGCCGAACCCCAGCTGCATGGCCAACACGATGGCCAGGATGGAGCCCATCACGGTGGCTCCGCTGTTGATGCCCCACGCCCACGGCGCCAGGCCCGGGTCCATGCGCGAGACCAGCCGCAGGCCGGTGGGGAAGAACGTGCCCAGGCAGACCGACAACGGCGCCACCAGCAGCGCCACGGCCAGCAACCGCCCGCCCAATGAGGAGGCCACCGCGGCGGACATCACCACCGGTGCCACCGTGAGCAGCACAGCCAGGCCGGCGGCCGCGCCCGCCAGGGCCAGCAGGAGGAAGCGCCGCGGTTCCGCGTGGCTGCGCTCCGCCAGCGCCGAGCCCACGCCGGTGAACAGGAGCATGGAGCCCAGCACGGCGGAGATGGAATACATGGGGTGACCCACAAACAGCGCCATGTGCTGCATGATGGCAATCTCCAGCATCATGAAGCCCAGCCCCAGCGCGCCAAAGTACGCCAACACCAGGTGCCCACCCCTGCGCCGCAAGGCGGCCCGCGTGGACAACAGCGGCACCAGGATGAACGCCAGCACCGCCAGGAACACCGCCAACGTGGTGGCGCCAAACACCAGGTACGGCCAATAGCCGTGGACCGGGTTGCTGCCCGCCAGCGTCCCGGATGCGCTGTGCAGCAACGTGCCCAACTTGTAGTAGCTGAAGAAGAATGGCCGGTCGTCCGTCACCGGTGACACGTCGAATTCGTAGTCATCCAGGAAGCCGGCCAGCGTGCCGTCCCCAAAGCGGGTGACCAGCTCTGCATACACCGCGGCCTCGGGCGCGGTGGGCGCGGGGCCGGACGGCAGGTAGATGGGCGCTTCCTCCAGTTCGTGCCGGTCCAGGCGCAACCGCAGCGCGGCGACGTCGTCGTCCGTGAGCGGGTCCCGGCGGATGCACGTGGTGGCCATGAACCCGCGCGTGACCACAATATGGCGGTGCGGCTCAGCCACCCCTTCCCGGCGCAGCGCCTCCAACGCCACGGACACCAGCCGCAGCGTTTCGCGCGGACGGCCCGGAAAGAACCACCGCGCAATGCACGCCACGCCGCCCGGCGCCAGGTGGCGGTAGTAGTCCATCACCGCTTCCACCGTGTACAGGTAGTTCTCCGCCAGGACGTACGCGCCCGTGCTCATGGCCGTGAACGTGTCCACGCCGGTCATCTGGATGAGGTGGTAGCGGCCCGCAGCGCGCCGCAGGAAACTCCGCCCGTCCGAATGGTGCAGCCGCACCTCAGGCCGGGTGAACAGGCCCCCGCCCGCCTGCGCGTACGGCCCGCTCATCAACCGCAGCAGCGCCGCGTTGATGTCCACCGCGTCAATGTGCGCGGCCCCCAGCGCCAGGGACCGCGCAATGTCCACCCCGCCGCCCAGGCCAATGACCAGGTGGTCCCCCCCGCGCAGCCCCGGCGCCAGCGCGTTGGCCAGGGAGACCCGCGCCGCCCCCTCCTGCTCCGCCACCGTGGGAAACAGACCGGTGCGCGGGTCCGCGGCGGACACCGCGTCACCGTCAAACGTGATCAGCCGGGATCCCCGGCCCCATTTGCCCCAGGACGTCCGGATGGATTCCTCCGCCGCCACCACGTCCACCCGCGCCACCACGTCCCACTCCGTGCGCTCAATGTGTGCGTCCGCGTTGAACTCCGTGCTCAGCGCGTTCCCCAGCGTCTTGAGCGGGTCCGTCCCAATCACCGGCGGCCGCACCAACGCCGCCACCACCACCACCATGTCCAACACCCACGCGCCGGCCAGCCACCTCCCCGGACGCGCCGGCACGGCACGGCATAGCGGCCCCGCCACCAGCACCACCAGCCCCACCACCGCCGCCACCGCGCGCGGCGCCCCCAGCGGCCCCACCCCCACCACAAACGCTCCACACCCCAGCGCGGCACCCACCAGGTCCGCCGCGTACAAGCGGTGCGCACGCTCCGGCTCCGCCAGGAACAGGCACACCAGCGCCACCCCGGCAAAGAAGAACGGCAGCGCACACACCAGGTAGGTGGACACCAGCCACAGCGCGCTGCGGGCCATGCCCAGCGCCATCATGTCCATGGGCTCAACGGCATACACCGCACCCACCGCGGTGCCCGCGTACAGCAACAGCCCGCCGGCAATCACCGGCCGCAGGTCCGCCGGCAGGCGTGACCGGTGCACCGTCAGCGCCGAGCTGGCGGCGCCGTAGCCCAGCAGCGCCAGCGTGACGATGAGGTAGACGACGTGGTGCCAGTAGACGAACGCCAGGATCCGCGTGAGCAGCAGCTCCAGGCACAGCGTTGACAGGCCGATGAAGAACGCCAGGACCAGCCGTGTCATTGAATCCGCTTCCACCACCCGGAGCGCCAGCAGTACGCGGGAGCGCGACCGCGGGCAACGCATGCCGGCGCCCCGCCGGACCTCCCGGCGCGTTTGACCGTCGGAGAACGTCGCCCTAATGCACCCTCACCCGGCCGTGCGGACGGCCGGCGCACCACCCACCGATGGGGCGTCGACAAGTGGTAAGTCAGCGGATTTTGATTCCGCCATTCGCAGGTTCGAATCCTGCCGCCCCAAGACCCCCCAGCCGCACCGGAGAGCCCATGACCCTGCGCAACATCCGAGTCTTCACGGGCAACTCAAACGCCGCCCTCGCGCAGGAGCTGTGCGCCTACCTGGACGTGCCGCTCGGGCGCGCCCGCGTGGGCGCGTTCTCAGACAGCGAGGTGATGATTGAGGTGGACGAAAGCGTGCGCGGGCTGCACGCGTTTGTCATCCAGTCCACCTCCACGCCGGTGAACCAGCACCTCATGGAACTGCTGGTGCTCATTGACGCGCTCAAGCGCGCCTCCGCGGAGGAGATCACCGCCGTGGTGCCGTACTTTGGCTACGCGCGGCAGGACCGCAAGGTGGCCAGCCGTGCGCCCATCACCGCCAAGCTGGTGGCGGACCTGCTGCAGACCGCGGGCGCCACGCGCCTCATCTCCATGGACCTGCACGCCGGGCAGATCCAGGGCTTCTTCAACATCCCCGTGGACCACCTGTACGCCATGCCGCTGATGCTCAATGACGTGCGCGAACGCTTCCGCGGCAAGAAGGTGGTCATTGTCAGCCCGGATGCGGGCGGCGTGGAGCGGGCCCGCGCGTACGCCAAGCGCCTGAACGCGGCGGTGTCGTTTGTGGACAAGCGGCGCCCCTCTCCCAACGTCAGCGAAGTCATGAACATTGTGGGTGACGTGGCCGGCATGGACTGCATCCTGCTGGATGACATGGTGGACACCGCCGGCACCCTCACGCAGGCCGCCACCGCCCTGCTCAAGGAGGGCGCCACGTCCGTGATGGCCTACGCCACCCACCCGGTGCTGTCCGGCCCCGCCATCGCCCGCATTGAGCAGAGCCCGCTGCAGGAGGTGGTGGTGTCCAACACCATTGCCCTGCACCCGGAGGCGCGCGCCTGCAAGAAGATCCGCCAGCTCTCCGTCGCCACGCTCATCGGTGAGGCCGTGCGGCGGGTGCACACCGGTGAGTCCATCAGCACGCTGTTCGCCTGAAACGACGTCGTCACGGAGCCCGCCGATGTGGCCGTCCCCAGCCGCCGCGTCCCGCTTGACACCCAATGTTCGGCTGGTGTACCTGCGGCGCCTTCGAGGTGGTTCTTTGGAAAACCGTATAGGGAGCCTGCGTCGGGCCGCGCTGTTGAGCGTGGCCGTGGCGGTGGCGTGGACCGGCGGAGCACGGGCGGACAGCAAGCCCGGGTGCCTTGGGGTGACCATGCCGTCAGGGAGCAAGCGGGTGGCACCGGAAAAGGAAAACCCTGAGTGCCGCTTTGTCAGCTCCATGAACTGGGACGAGACGCTGAAAGCCCTGGACAAGGGCCTTCCCTCGTCGCAGATCCGGTCGCACCGGGAGGTGAACATCCCGGCGGCCAAGTACCGCCACATTGAAAGCACCAACACCAAGACCGCCTGGGAAGGCATCAACGTCTACCAGCTGGGCGGAGATCCCAGCGCGGAAATCCGCATCTTTGTCATTCCGCGCCCAGCGGAACCGGTCACGGACAAGCCGAGCAAGAAGAAGGAAGGGAAGAAGAAGAAAGACAAGGGGAAGTGAGCCCGCCTGCCAGGGCGATCTTCCGAAGTGGCGCAGGCCAGCAACAGCGTGATGGGGAATCGTCTAAAGGCAGGACAACGGATTCTGATTCCGTTTATCTAGGTTCGACTCCTAGTTCCCCAACCACGAAGACCATCCCGGGAGAGAGGACCGGGAGGGAGCAAGACCACACCCGGGCCATTCCGGGGTGGGGCCGTAGCAGTGATGGTCCCATCGTCTAGCGGTCTAGGACGGCGGCCTCTCACGTCGCAAACGCGGGTTCGATTCCCGCTGGGATCACTTGAGTTGTCGCGGCCCTCGTCGGAACCCTCGCCGGTTCCGCACGAGGGCCGCGGTGTTTCTGCGCCGCCGTGCCCCGACCGTTCGGAGGATGTTGTCGGGCCGAAGGACGCGATCCGGCAGGTGTCGGTCGTCGGGCGTGCAGGTACCCTTGCATCGTGAGCCATCAACTGACCCACGAAGCGGAGCGCAAGCTCGAAGATGCCGTTGCGGCTGCGACGGCAGCCACGGGCCTGCGGCCCACGGTGTCAACCGAGTTCCTTGACGGCCCGGACGGCAGCGCGCTGCACATCAAGATGCAGGTGGGACGCCCTGTAGACCAAGCCACGCGGCTCTACCTGGTCCGTGCCGCAACGAACGCAGCGCTCGCCGCACTCCCGGAGTTGGCCTCCGCTCCCCTCGTCACTGTGCTCCAAGCAGCGTGATCCGCTCCAGGGACCTTCTCGGGCTCGCCCGCGAGCCAATCACGCCGGCAGCGCACCCGGCTGCCTTGGCCCGGGCCGTTTCCACGCTCTACTACTCGCTGTTCCACGCGCTCATGGAGACCGCCCGGACTCGCGTCTCAGGCTGCAGCAACGGCGAGTTGCTCGCCCACTACGTCGCCACCTTCGACCACAAGAACCTGCTCGACGCAGCCAAGCATGTATGCGCAAGCGAGAACCCGGCGATGCGCGCCAAGATCAAGGGCGGCCAGTTGTTCCCTTGGACGGACCTGTTTCCAGCGGACCCGGCGGATCCCAAGCGTCGCATGCCGTCGGCCGACCTCGTTGACTTCTGCGCGACCTTCGTCAAGCTCCAGCACCTTCGGCACCAAGCCGACTACCACGCGGAATGGAACGTGAGCGCGCAGGACGCCCTCCAGCACCTCGCGGACGTGGAGGGAGCCCTCTCCGCGTGGGACCGCTGCTCGGCCGGGGACGAGGCGCTGGTGCTGCTGTTCGGGGCGCTGGGAGTCCTCACCTACCGGCGAGACCGCGAGGGCCCTCCAGGGCCGCACGACTCCCTTCCCGCTGCGCGGGTAAGAACTGCAAATGCGCCCGCATGCGCGCAGGGCGCTCAACGGTCACGGTGGAACCGGCCGCGGGCCAGCAACACGTGCTCGTCATCAATGATCACCTCCGTGCCCGGCTCAGCCCGCCACGCGCGCACCAGGTCCGCGTAGCGCTCTGCGCCAATGGGCCACGCATCCCCCCGCGGCAGCTTCTCCACAAACACGTAGCGGAAGATGCGCCAGCCCGGCGGGTGTGAGCCCTCCACCTGGTAGACGTCGCGCCGTGCCACCAGGCCCGGAGTGAGGTTCGCCATGGCCAGCACGGGTCCGTCGTCGTGCTGCAGCAGGTATTCGCGCGCGCGGGCCAGGGACGCCAGGCGCCCGGGGTCCCGCGGATAGCGCCGCGTGCCGGTGAGGTAGCTGCGCGCGTTGGCCTCCAAGACGTCACCGTTGGTGACCAGGCAGCACGCCGTGGTCAGTGCAAACACCCACGCCGGCGGCCGCGCCCGGTTGCGCATGGCAGACAGCGCGGCCAGCAGCAGTCCCGCAATGACCACCGGCATGTAATGGCCGTCCCACGCGGGGCGGAGCGCCCGGATGGCCAGCAACGGCAGCAGCGGCGCCACCAGCACGGGGTCAGGCACCAGCCGCCGGCGCCACATCCACACGGCCAGCGGGGCCAGCGGGACCGCCAGGCGCAGCATCTGGCGCAACTGGTAGGTGCCGCGCGTGTAGTCCGCCAGGACCGCCGCCGGGTCCAGCAGGCGTCCCAGGATGCGCCCGCCGTACTGCTCCGTGGGCATCATGGCCGGCCGCACCACAAACGCCACCGCCGCCCACGCGAGCGACACGACCAGCAGCACCGCCGCGGCCCGCCCGTGCCGGCGCCACGCGAGCGCGGCGGCGAGCGTCACGCCGGCGAACGGGAATTCTTCGCGGAAGGTGAACAGGAACACGGCCAGGCCCACGGCCAGCGGGACCCTCCCCGCGACGAGTGCCGCGCCGAGGCACGCCATGGGGAAGATGGCCCACGTGGTGGGATGGACGGGATTGAAGGTGGCCAGGTTGGTGGCGGGAGAGAAATACAGGAAACCCACGGCAAACACCCCGGCGGCGCCGTGAATTCGCCCGGTGCGCCACAACCACAGCACGGGCAGCGGGGCCGCGGCCACCCAGCTCACCTCCACGAGGATGGCGGCGGCGGCCGGCGGCAGCACCCAGGTCAGCGGCGCGCCCAGCAGCACCACCGGGTCCACGTGATCACCAAACGCGTAGACGTGCCGGACGGAAAGGAAGGGATTCCATTCACCGCGCGCCATGCGGTGCATGGCCTGGGCGTAGATGGCCAGGTCCAGCGAGCACGCCGACAGGTCCAGCCGCAGCCACAGCGGGATGGCGGACAGCAGCAGGAACAACAGAACCAGCACGCCGCTCACGCGGAGCACCGGCACCGTCTCAAGCCAGCGGTCCAGGCGGTCCAGCGCCGCACGCAGCGTGGGCATGCTCAGTCGTCGTGCAGGTTGGGCGCCAGCACAAAGTACCCACGGTCCATCTCATCAGACACGCGCGGGTGCAGGCCCGGGTGCCCCAGGTAGTTGGCGCCGGGGGTGAGGTCCACGTGGAAGTGGTTGCGGTGGGCGGAGTTGTAGTTGGGCGTGAGGATGATGTTGAACACGCGCTGGGTGTGCAGGCGGTTCACCAGGTCCCACAGCCACGCGCCCGCCGGCGTGGCGGGCGCCGTGCCGATTTCAAAGTCATCATTCACCGTCCAGCGGCGGCCGTCCGGGAAGCGGAACGCGGCCAGGTCAATGGCGGTCCCCAGCCCGTGTTGCGACAGTGACGCGGTGCCGGCAATGACGCGGCAGTTGTACGTGCCCAGGTGTTCCACCTCGTGGACGCTGGATTCCACCAGCACCGCGGCAAACCGATCCAGCGCCAGCGCCAGACTGCAGCTCATCAGCATGGGCGTGGCGGCGGCGTTGGACGTGTAGCGGAACGGGATGCCGCGCACGGGCCCGTTGACGCGCACGGGGTCCTGGACGTGACAGGTGAGGGAAGCGTTCCCGTCAGGATGGTCATCCGCCAGCACGGTTGGCTCAAACGGCACGCCGGCGGCAATGAGCTCGTCATAGCAAGTGGGCCGCGGCGTGGCGGTGCCGGGCAGGCACGCGTAGCGCTCGGTGGTGGGCTCGTTGAAACGGCGCAGGAGTTGGCAGGCGTAACCGTCGCGGCAGCCGGTGGCGGGGAACAGCGAATAGTCACACCGGCTCACGCAGATTCCGTCCGTGGCGGCGACGCCGGATGGCGGGGCCACGCAGAAGGTGACGCTGTTGGCGCCAGGGCGGTCCGGGCAGAACTGCGTGCAGTCCTGGGTGCAGGTGCCACCGGGGAAACCCTGGGCGCTGGTGAGGCAGTACCCGCCGGTGAACGCGCACTCCCCGCCGCTGGCACACGCCCCGCCAATCCATCCCTGGTTGGGAACGGAGATGCCCGCGTCCACGCCACCCTCATTGCCCGCATCCGGGGACTCCGCGCCGGATGACGCGCCTGCGGCCGACGAACCCCCCGGCCCGGTGGCGGACGCGCCGCCCTCCGACGACGCCAGGGCCACGCCGCTGGACCCCGCGGCCTGCCCGCTGGAGCCGGTGCCCTCACCGTCCAGCGTGCCGGGCACGGGGCACCCGGTAAGGAACAGGACCGCCAGCGCCACGGAGATGAGAAGCGGTGCACGCATGCAACCCCGCCTACCGCGCCGCCAGCCGCAGCGGAAGCGGACCCGTCAGGGCTGGACGGCAACGGCCTCGGGAATCTGGTCCGACCCGCTGCCCAGCTCCAGCTGCCCCTCGTAGAGGGCGGCACCCGGACCGGTGACGCGGAACACGGCCAGGTTGGGTCCGCCGCTGGGGTCCACGGACGGGACCACCACGCGGCCGCTGTCCAGGCCGCGCGTGACCATGGCCATCTGGCTCGCCAGGCCTATGCCCGTGACCTCCGTGGTGGGCGTGAGCTGGTTGCCGTCACGGCGGAACACGGCCACGCGGTTGTTCTCGTCACGGCTGATGAGCACGGTCAGCCCGTCCGGCGAAAACAGGACCTCCCGGGCGCTGGGCACATCCTGCGGCACCTGCGCGGACGCAATGCTGTCCCCGGTGACGGTGAAGATGCGCACCTGCCCGCCTTCGGAGGAGAACGGCGAGCTGTTGGGCACCACCAGCAGGTCACCGGCGGGGGACAGGCCAATGCGCCCAACGTCCAGGAAGTCGGACCACAGGTCAAAGGCGGCCACTGAGGTGAAGCCGCCGCCCGGGACCAGCGCCAGGAGGCGCGTGTCGTCGTTGTCCACCGGGTCAAACGCCGCCTGTCCACCCAGGAGGATGGCCTGCGTGCCGCCGGGCAGCAGCACCAGGGATTCCGCCAGCCGGATGTTGAAGAACGCGCCCTCCAGCACCGTCAGGGCGCCGTCGCACCCCAGGTCCACCGTGGACAGGCCGGCCGTTTCCGCCACGTTGCTCCCCACGGCCCAGACCCGCCGCCCGTCGGCGGCCACCACCAGGTCCTCAAACCCCGCGGACGGCAACGTGACCCGGTCCACCTCCACCACGTTGGCCACGCCGTCCACGCGCAGGGACACCAGGTCCCCGTCATCCCCCAGGGCCAGCGCGTAGGTGCCGCTGGGAACAAACGCCAACCGCATGATCCGGGCGCCCACATCCACGCGCACGCCCGTGTCCTCCGGCAGCTGTCCCACCTTCCACCCCAGCGTGCGCACCCACGTGCCCGGCGTGGCGGGAACGTCCGTGAACGTGTGGCTGAGCATCACCACGCGCTCGCGGTCCGGCGCGCCCGGCGTCCCCAGATCACAGCTGCCTCCATCCGGCCCCACGCCGCCATCCGGGCTCCCGGACGTGGCGCCGGATGACGGTGACCCGAGGGATGACGACGCGCCGGACGACGGCGATCCGCCCGACGACGACACAGCGCCCGAACTGCCCGCTCTTCCCGATGACGACGACCCGCCCCCGCCGCCTGACGACGAGCCACCGCCCTCATCCCCGGGACCCTCCGGGCAGCCGGAACACACCACAACGACGAGGGCCGCCAGGCCCAGGAAATGGCGCAGGGGAGCAGAGGGCAGCATGGTGAACCCGTTACGCCTGGTAGCGGCGCATGAAGGACTGGATTTCCTCAGCCTGGCGGCGCAGCGCGTCCACCACGCTCTGCAGCCGCCCTGCCCCGTCGGACTGCTGGCGGCTCACGTTGCGGATGGCCTCCACCGCGCGCAGGGCGGTCTCCGCCGCCGCCGTCTGCTGCGTCTGCGCCTGGTCCACCCGCACGGCCAGGCTGTCAATTGCGCCCATGGCCCCCAGCGCGTCGCGGCAGCTCTTGACCTGGTTGTCGCTGGCGCGGCGGACCTGTTCGGTGAGGTCGCGGATGTCACGCGTGGTGTTGCGCAGCTTCTGACTCTCCCGCGCCTGCTCCTGCGCCGCCACCGTGATCTGCTGCAGGTTCTTCCCAATGCGGGTGAACGCCTCCGCCACCGTCCGGGTATGTCCCGCCTCCTTGTCCGTGTCCGTAGCAATCGCCTCCACCATGGCCCGGCCGCGCTGGCTGGAGTTGCGAATGGCCCCCAGGGCTGCCCCGGCCGCCTTCCCCACGCGGGAACCTTCATCCACGGAGGACATGCCCGCCTGCATCGCGGCGCCGGCGCGTTCGCTCTCGTCACGCACCCGCGCAATCACCGTGGTGATCTCCGCGGTGGAGGACCGCGTACGGTCTGCCAGTTGCTTGATCTCCTGCGCCACCACGTTGAACGCCGCCCCGTGCTCGCCCGCGTGGGCAGCAATGATGCCGGCGTTGAGCGCCAGCAGGTTGGTCTTGTGGGCCAGGTCGTTGATGAGTTCCACAATCCCGTGGATGGACGCCACGGACTGCCCCAGCTGGGCCAGCACCACAAACGCTTCCGCGGCGGTCTTGGACAGGCGGTCCATGCTGTCAATGGCGTCTGCCAAAGAGCGCGCGCCTTCTTCCGACTCGGAGGCCGACTGCGCCGACAGGGCCGCGGTGTCGCGGGCGTTGCGCTGCACCGCGTCGATGGCGCGGCGGATTTCGTCCATCGCCTGGGTCGTCGTGGACAGGGCCCGTTCCAGCTCCTCAATGGAGCCCGCCACCCGCGTCACCGCGCCGGCCACCTGGTCCACCGCCTCCGCGCTGCCGGCAACAAACCGGGCCATCTCGGCGGCGCTGCGCGCCACCTCGTCGCTCTGGGTCACCAGCCCGTTGAGCGCCTGGTTGCCGCGCTGGGTGGAGCCGCGCAGCTCCACCACGTTGCTGCCCACGCCCTGGATGCTGGCCAGCATCCCGCGCACGGTGTCCGTGGTGGCCGCCAGCTCCGCTTCAATGTCCCCCGCGCCGCGGCTGACCGTGGAGGACGCGCGCTCCACGGCGTCCAACACCTCCAGCAGCCCGCTCACGCTGGAGCGCAACGCCCCCAGCAGCGCCCGCTGCCCATCCACCATCTGCCGGAAGCTCTGCGCCAGCACGCCCGTCTCGTCATTGCTGCGCACGTCAATGGGCAGCCGCAGGTCCCCCGTCTCCGCAATGGCCCGCGTGACCCGCGCCAGCTCCAGGATGGGCGCCACCAGGTAGCTGCCCAGGATGAGCCCCAGCGCCACGCCCAGCAGCACCACCAGCAGCGCCGCCCACGCCGCCAGCCGGAAACTCTCGTCGCGCTCGCGCCGCTGCAGGGACAGTGAGAAGTCCATGCGCAATGTGCCCAGCACGCGGGCCGGCGCCTCATCCACCGCCGGAATCTCCACGCGGGCCAGCACGTGCAGCTGTTCCCCTTCCATGCTCCACGCGGTGTCAGATCCCTCCGTCATGGCCAGTTCCAGCGGCGCCCCCACGCGCTCCGCGGTGCCGTCAGCCTGTGCCTTGGCCCCGGGCACGTACGCCGTCAGCAGCGTGGAGTCCGCTTTGCGCACTTCGCCGTAGACCAGGTCCGGTCCCGCCGTGAGCTCCAGCAGCCGCCGCGCGTCCGCGGGGTCCTCAAAGTCCAGCGCCGGCCGCAGGGCGCTGGCCAGCACGCGCGCCACCGCCACCCCGCGGCGTTGCGCCGCCACGTCCGCGCTGCTGGTCATCAGGCGCTGCAGGAGCATCAGCGTGACGCCGGCCAGCCCCGTGAGGAGCACGGCAATGGTGAGCGTCAGTTTCACCCGCAGCGAGATTATCCGGCCCATGGACCCACCGGCGCCCACGCGCCGACGCGGGCGCACCCCTGGGCGTCCCCCGGGCATGCGCCCGCTGCTCCCCCGGTTGCGTGCCCCGCGCGCACAGCGTCCTCCGCGCGCCTTTGTGCCCCATCCGGCCGCCGATGGCAATTTGCCCGTCGAGGAGAGGCGCGGGGGCTACATGCAGACCGGCAAGACCGGCGTCGGGCAGACGTTGCAGCACTGCCCACCCGGGCAACAGCGCGCCGCGCAGCACACGCCCCCGCAGCAGGTCTGACCCGGCGGGCACGGCGTCACGCCGGCCCCGCACACGCAGCGGTTGTTCCGGCAGCTGTCCGCCGTGGACACCCCGGAACAGTCCGCCGCCACGTTGCACCCGCACGCGCCGGCGCTGCAGCCAAAGCCGGAGTGACACGTCACGCCGCAATCGCCGCAATTGATGGAGTCCGTGCGCAGGTCCTTGCAGCCGGACCCCCAAGACGAGGTGTCGGCGCAGCATTCGGGCCGGGCGCTGTTGGGGTCACAGGTGGAGTACAGGGCGGACTGTGGCGGGGGCCGGACCTGCATCTCACAGGCGCAGTTGCTTTCCGGTGAACACGTCCGCGCCACCACGTGCCCCACGCCGCTGTTGTCCGGCACCCGCTGCCCGCAACCGTTGAAATCGGACGTACTGCACGAACAGTCTCCCACCGGCGTCCCCGCCGCCGGGGTGCAGTGGGCGCCGCCCTTGGCGGGGTCACACGTGTTGTTCCAGGCGCCGCAGTTCCCCGCGTAGGTGGTCCGCTGGAGGATGGACTGGCCCGGCGGGTTGTTCTGCGGCGCGCAGGTGCCCGCCGCGCCACCGTCGGGCGGGTCGCCACAGAAGTCATAGAGGCCACCGTTGAGGGCGCACACGCCGGACACGCGCACCAGCTGGTGGGTCACCGCACCGCACCCGCAGCGTCCCGCGTGCAGCTGCGCCAGCGTCCCCACCAGCCCGCCGTCCACGGAGACCATCGCCCCGGCGGAGGTCACGCACGCGCCGCCCGCGCCCAAGGGGTCGCACGTCAGGCCCGCACGCCCGCCCGGCGTCACCTCGCAGCCGCACGCGGCGCGCACCGCCAGGCACGCGCCACCGCAACAGGCGGGCCGCCCCGTCGGGCAGTCGGCATCGGCGCGGCATTCGCGGCATGCACCGGTCACGCAGTACGGCGTGGTGCCGGAACAGGCGGCGCCCGTGCCGCACGCAAACTCCCCCGCCCGGCACCCGTCCGCGGCCGGCCCGGCGGACGCCACCGAGCGCCCGCACACGCCGCAGTGCGCCGTGCTGGTCTGCAGGTTCACGCAACCCGGTCCGCAGCAGTCCGGCGTGTTCCCCAGCGCGCACGTGCCCACGCCCGCCATGCCCGCGCAGTCACACGCGCCGTCAAGACACCGGTCTCCCACCACGTGGGTGCGCCCCGACGAGTCCGCCACCGGGTTGCGGCACGCCAGATCCCCCGCAGCGCCGGGCGTGCAGCCGCAGTGCCCCGGCCCCGGCGTGGTGGACGGCAGGCACTCCAGCCCCCCGGCGGACACCGAACAGGTGATGCCCGCCCGCCCGCAGTTCCCCGCCGGCGTGGTGGCCGTGGCGGGCGGGCTGTTCTCCGGCGCACACGCGCCCAGGGCTCCACCGTCCGCCGTCACGCACAGGTCCCACAGCCCGCCGGCCGGCGCGCACAGCTCGCCGTCCGCCACCGGCGTCCCGGCCGCCGGCGCGCACCCGCAGGCCCCGCCGTGGAGGTCCGCCACGCCCGCGTCCGCGCGGAAACCTGACGCCACCGCCAGCACCCGGCCGGTGGCCGGCGCCACGCAGGCGCCACCCGCCCCCGTCGCGCTGCACGCCTCACCCGGGTTCCCGCCCGGCGGGACCTGGCAACCACAGCCCTGCAGCGGCGCCACGCATGCCCCCGTACAGCACAGCGGCGTGCCCGGCGGGCAATCTGCGTCATGACGACAGCGCGCGCACGCGGGGTTGCCCTGGCTGTCCAGCACGCACATGCCCGCCTCTGGGTCCGGCGGGCATGGCGCAAACCCGTAGCACTTGGGCTGGCCCTGCACGCACAGGTTGGCGCCACCGTCCAGCGCGTTGCCGCATGTGCCGCAATGTTCGGTGGAGGTGAAGACGTCCGTGTCACAGTTGCGGGTGGCGGGGTCGCAGTGGGCCCGGCCCAGCGGACAGGTGGGCTGGCAGCTGTCCAGGTCCGCGCCGCCGTCGGCGCACTCCCAGGACAGCGCCCCCGCGTCCGGCCAGGCCGCCCCGCAGCGCGTTGGGCACGCCGGCGGCCCCGCATCAAAAGCTGAAGAGGACGAAGACGCGCCGGCCAGGGACGTTGCTGCCGCCGATGCGGAGGACGAGGGCGGGGCCACCCGGGAGGCGCTCGCGGAGCCCGCGAGCGAATCCGACGACGACACCTGCGGGCCGCTGGCGCTGCTGGCCGCGCCGGTGGAGCCGGACAGGCCGGCTGACGAGCCAACCCGGGACGACGACGACGAGGACCCTGACCATGACGACGCGCCACTGGCGGTGCCGGCATCCGGGGTCTGCCCCAGGCCGGATTCGCACAGTCCGTCGTCGCGGCAGTGTGCGCCGGGGCCGCAGTCCCCATCCTGGGTGCACTGCGCCGGTGCCAGGCAGCGCGAGCCCCCGGCCAGCAACCCGGCGACCGCAACTGCCCACGCACCCCATGCTGGCCTGGAAACCCGCCTCTGCTTGCGCATGCACCCCACCTTGACGCCCTCCGGGCGCAGCCGCAACGGTTGCCGCCAACGCGCACTCCGTGTTCTCTTCGCGTGCCGAAGTCTACCGGAGGCAGCGTTGAAGCACGCCATCCAGCACGGTCTGGACCCCGCCATCGCGCGCCGGGTCGCAGACGCCGCCATCAAGAGCTACCTGGAGAGATTCCAGCAGTACTCGCCCAGTCTCACGTGGACGGACCCCACCCACGCCGAAATCGCGTTTTCGGCCAAGGGCGTGTCCATCCGCGGGACCTTCACGCTGGCGCCCGGCGCCATTGAAGTGGAGATGGAGGTCCCGTTTGTCTTCAAGCTGTTCAAGAGCCAGGCGATCCGGATCATTGAAGAGGAAGTGCAGCGCTGGGTGACCCTGGCCAAGGACGGCAAGCTGGGCGGTGACGGGGCCGCATGATGCGGCGCGCGCGCGCCGCGTGGCTGGCCTGGTGCGCGGCGCTGGCGCTGGGGGTCATGCCCGCTGCAGCGGCCGGCACCACACCTGACCCAGTGCCCGTGGGCGCGCTGTTGCAGGACCTCCCTGCGGGCGGCTCCTGGCGCCTGGGCCTGGTGGTGCGGCCGGCACCGGAGCGGTTCCCGGCGGAGGCCGTTCCCGCCGTCCGCCAGGCGGTGCTGACCGGTCTGGAGCGCCACCCCGGCGTGGCCGGCGTGGTGGAACCCACTGACCTGCAGGCGGCCGACATGCAGCTGGCGCAGGAGGCCGCGCAGCACGGGCTGCAGGGGCTGGTGGTGGTGCGCTTCCAGGCCGGGCCGCCGGCGGCGGTGCTCCTGTCGCTGTTTGATGGGCAGGGTGTGGAGTTGCGGCAGGTGGAGACGCCTCTGCACGCTGAGGAGCCTCCCACCCCCGCAGGCCCCGCCGCTGAGGACCGGCCCGCCGCGCGGGTGCCGCCGGCCGCCGACGAGCCCGTTGAGGACAGCGGCGGCGGGCGCCGCTGGGGGGTGGACGCCGTGGTGCTGTGCGTCACCGCGGCGTGCGGCGTGATTCCCACGCTGCTGGGGCTGGTCGCGGGTGCCGTGGGGCTGGGGATAGCCGGGGTGCTTGGTCAGCCGGCGCTGGCGGAAGCCACTGGCGCCCAGCAACCGCTGCGAAGCGTGGCCGGTGCGCTGTGCCTGGCCGGCTGCTGCCTGGGCGGCGGCGGCGCCCTGGTGTCCGCGCTGGGCGTCAGCGCGTTGGGGGCCCGCTGGGGGTTCTTTGCGGCCGCACCCGCCACCGCGGAGTCAGAACCCAGCACCGTCATCTACCAGGAGAATGTTGACGTGGAGGATCACGACGACAACGGCACAGCGGGCGGGAGCGGCAACAACCCCGTGCGGCCGCGGCCGGCGCCGCAACGGCGTCCCACCACGCCCAATCCCGCGCACGGCGGGGGCGGCGGTGGCCGGGAGCCGCGGGCGCACGGGCCGGCGCGCGTGGAAGGCCCGCCCTCGCGGGCGCCGCCCGCGCACAACGCCGCGCCCCAGCCCCCCAAGAAGAAGGAGAAAGAGAAGGAGAAGAAGAAGCCTGAGGCCGAGGTGAACCGAGGCAGCCGCTGACGCCTTGTGGAACCGCTGCGGCGCCTGCCAACCTCGCGCGTTCTCATGGTCTCCCGCAACACGCCCACCCGCTTCGCGGTCTTCTCGCTCGTCGCCGGGACGCTGATCCTGGCGGCCAAGATGTTTGCCTGGTGGCTCACGGGCTCCGCGGCCATCCTCGCTGACGCGCTGGAGAGCGTGGTCAACGTGATCGCCGCCGCCGTGGCGGTGTTCGCCACGCACGTGGCCGCCCAGCCGCTGGATGCGGACCACCCCTATGGGCACGGCAAGGTGGAGCTGCTGTCGGCGGCGTTTGAGGGCGGCGCCATTGCCGCCGCGGCGTTGGGAATCCTGTGGAGCGGTGGGCGTGCGCTGCTGTGGCCGCCCGGGCTGCGCCACCTGGACATCGGCATGGGGGTGAGCGTGGCGGCCGCCGCGGCCAACGCAGGCCTGGGCCTGCTGCTGCTGCGCGCCGGGAAGGTGCACAACTCGGAAGCCCTGCGCGCGGACGGACAGCATGTGCTGAGCGACGTTTGGACGTCGGTGGGGGCATTGGCGGGCGTGGCGCTGGCGTGGGGCACGGGGGTGGAACGCCTGGACGGGACCGCCGCGGTGCTCACCGGCCTGGCGCTGGCCTGGCACGGCGTGGCCATCCTCCGGCGGGCCATGGACGGCCTGATGGACGCGGAGGACCCGGAGTTTGTGGCGCGCGTGCGGGCGGCCTTTGAACATGCGCGCGTGCCCGGTGTGCACGGCCTGCACCGCGTGCGGGCCATCCGGTCAGGCACCTTTGTGCACGTGGACGCGCACATCCGTGTGCCCGGGGACTGGACGGTGCAACAGGCGCACGCCGTGGGGACCGCGCTGGAGGAAGCCATGAAGCGGGAGACCGGCATCACCGGTGAGTTCGCGCTGCACATGGACCCGTGGTCCCCGCCGCCTCACGCGTCCGTGCAGTAGTGGATGTCCACCGTAGAGGATGACGTGGCGCGCAGCGTGTCACACGCGGCCCCGAACAGCTCCACGCCCTTGGCCCCCACCAGGTCCCAACCCTGCCGCCGCCCCGGATCACGCGCCACGGTGGCCCCGTTCACCTGCACGTCCATCAGCTGCGGGTCATTGGGGGCCGCGTCCAACTCAAACCGGCAGCTGCGGTTGGTGGTGACAATGTTGGCCACGTCATCCGCCAGCTGCGCCGCGCTGGTGGGAAAGTAGTACGCGCTGCCGGCGCCCGCCGTGGTCCCGCCGGCCTGCGCCATGCGGGTGAGCACGTCCGTGGGATCCTGGCTGCCCGGCAGGCCAATCACGTACGTGGGGATGTCGGACTGGGCCATGGCGCGGATTGCCGTGATGGTGGCCTGGTCATCCAGGCACTGCGCGCTGGACTCCAGGCAGCATTCGCGCGGGTCAGACTGGCAGCAGGCCACTGGGCTCCCCGGACACAGCGGCACCGGGCAGGAGCAGCTGGACCCGTCCAGGAACGAGTTGCAGTTGGGCACCCCGTCCGTAGCCAGGATGGCAATGGTCCGTGAATCCGCAGGGTGGCTCACCAACCACTGGTGCACCACCTGGATGGACTGCCCGGTGGGCGTGCCGCCGCCGGGCCCGGTGCTCTCCAGCGTGAACGCAATGTCCGACGCGTTGCCCACCGCCGGGGCCACCTCCACCGTCCCGGAATCACAGCTGGCGGTGAATGCGTCACCGGCGGGAAACAGCATCAGCCCAAACGCCGCCGTGGACGTCAGCTGCGCGGTCACCTGCTCCAGCGCGCTGACCGCGCTGCCCCACTTCTGCCCGTCCAGGCCGTCCTCCTCCATGGACCCGCTCTTGTCCACCACCAGCATGATGCGCAGGGGCGCGGCGTCCTCCACCCGCAGTGATGTGTCATGGCACTGCCAGGTGGGGGGCGCGCACACGCCGTCCGCCACCGTCACCTCGGTGCCGGCGGACACCGGCACGGTGAATACGCGCAGGTAGGCGCCCTTGGTCACCGTCACGGTGACTTCGCCCGGGGTGAGGCCGGCCAGGTGGAAGCGCCCGCGCTCGTCGGTGTGATCACGGAAGGTGCGCGGCGGCTGCAGTGTCTCCGCCACCGCGCCCACCAGCCAGCCGCCCTGGTCGGGGTCACACAGCTGCCCGCGGATGTCCCCGGTGAGCGTGCGGTCCGGCACCGGGCAGTCCACCACCTCGCCCACGGCGGCCGTCTCGCCCGCGTTCACCGTGACGGTGTACGTCGCCGTCTCGCCGCCGCCGGTGATGGACACCAACCGCTCGCCCGGGGGGACGCCCTCCAGCAGGAACTCGCCGTTGACGTCCGTGGAGTCCTGCATGACCGAACCATCCGGGAGCAGCACCGTCACCAGCGCACCGCTCCACGGGCCGCTGCCGTTCTCAATGCACAGCTTCCCGCCAATGCTCCCCGTGCCGCCAGGGTCAAACGGCCGGCAGTTGCCGCCCAGCGGCAGCACGGTCACCGCGCCGGCCTCCACGCGCGCGTTGAACGCCCGCTGGTAGCCCGCCCCGCGGATGGTGACCACCCAGTCGCCTGCGGGCACGTCCGGCAGCAGGAAGAACCCGCCCTCACCCGTGGTGGTGGTGAGCGGGCCGCCGGCGTTGCTCGTCGCGGTGACCTCGGCGCTGGTGACCATCTGGCCGGTGTGGCGGTTGCACACCTGGCCCTGGATGGCGCCGCGGCCCGGGGCCAGGGGGATGTCAATGCACGCGGGGTCCAGCACTTCCAGTTCGCCGGAGTCCGCCATCCGCTCGGGCTGCACCAGGTCCGTGCGCCGTTCCGTCTGGCCGGGCACGTTGTGCAGCAGCCGGATGGTGATGTCCCCGGGCGGGACGCCGCCCACCGTCACCGTGCCGTCGCTGCGGCTCTCGCCCTCGTGGTTGCCATCACGCGCGTCCACCCGCAGCAGGTGCCCCGGCGCGCGGGCTCCCGTGACGGGGTCGCACAGGGTTGCCTTCACCTGCCCGGGCTGGGTCCGCAGCCCCAGCTCCTCGCTGCACCAGCAGCCCCAGGCCGCCACCAGCACCAGCGGCGCCGCAAGACGTGTTTGCCGTCGTCCCATGCAAGGCTCCTGTCCCGCGCCCGGGCGGGGCGCAGCATAGCGCCGGCGCGCCGGCTCACCACAGGTTGTTGAGGTGCGACCCGGCCGTGGCGGGGATCACCGCACCGGTCACCACCCCCGCCCCGTCCGAACACAGCCACGCGGCCACGCCCGCCACCTCCTGCGGTGACGGGATGCGGCGCAGAGCGGTGGCGGCCTCCAGGCGGCGGCGCCCTGCTGCGTCCGTGCGTTCGCGGAAGCGCTCGGTGTCACAGAACGCCACGGCCAGCGCGTTGGCGGTGATCCCGTGGCGCCCGTGGTCCACGGCCAGCGCGCGTACCAGCCCCTCCAGCGCCGCCTTGGTGGCCGCGTACAGCGCGCTGCCCGCCGCACCGTGGCTGGCCGCCAGGCTGGTGACCATCAGGATCCGCCCAAAGCGCTCACCCAGCATGAGCGGAATCACCGCCCGGCACAGCCCCGCGGCAGCCTCAAGCCCCTGCCCCGTGGCCGCGGCCACATCTTCATCAGACAGTTGAGGCAGCCGCTGCAGGGGGAAGAACGGCGCCGCGGCGTGCACCAGCACGTGCACCGGCCCGTGCGCACGCACCGCGGCATCCACCGCGGCGGCGGCCGAGGCGGCATCATGCAGGTCAGCAGTGATGACGTGCGCGCCCGGGCCGCACTGGGCGGCGGTGGCGTCCAACCCCGGTTGACCGCGGGCCACCAGGGACACCCGGTGCCCGGCCCCCGCCAGCGCCACCGCCACGGCCCGTCCCAGCCCGCGCGACGCTCCCGTCACCAGGGCGTGGCGGCCCGGGTGGCCGGCGAGGGTCACTCGCGTTCTTTCTCGTCGTCCTGTTCGCGGGCGTCCAGGACGTCATTGACGGACGGGAACCGCAGGATCTCCGGCTTGGCAATCCGCCACGCCTGCTGGACGATCCACGACAGGGACCGGTCCTGCCGCGTGGCTTCCTGCTGGATCTCCCGGAGCATGTCTTCGGGGAAGTAGAGGGACTGCTTGCGCTTGTCGCTGCTCGCCATACGCGTGACCTCGTCGTGAACGTGGGGCCACCGTAGGGCGCACCCCTACTTTGGGTCAAGCATGACCACACCCCCGCCACCTCCGCCGGGCGCCCGGCTTGCGCGGGGGTGGTGTTCTGGTAAGAGCGCACGCCCCGGTTTGGCTTTTGCCGGGCCCCCTGCCACGAGGAGTTCCATGGCTCGCGTCACCGTTGAAGACTGCCTGCAGCACATCAACAACCGCTTTGCGCTGGTGCTGCTGGCCACCGGCCGCACCCGCCAGCTGCTCAAGGGCGCGCGCCCGCTGGTCAGCCACCAGAAGAACAAGGAAGCGGTGCTGTCCCTGCGTGAGATCGCCACCGGCCAGGTCCACTTTGACCGCGAGGTGAACGAAGTGCTCGCGCAGAAGCTTGCCGACCTGCGCAACCAGGCGGCCACGCTGCACCAGCCGGCCAACTTCTGAGCCGCCGTCCCGGGGCGCGCGGGCGACCATGAAGAACGCCGCGCTGCTCCGGTCGCAGGGCCTGCGGGCCAAGAAATCCTTCGGACAGAATTTTCTTGAGGACCGCGCCGCACTGGAGCGCATTGCCGCGCTGTGTGACGTGGGGCCCGGGCACCGTCACGTCGTGGAGATCGGCGCGGGGCTGGGTGCGCTGACGGCGGCGCTGGCGGAACGCGGCGCGCACGTGTTTGCCATGGAGCGGGACCGGGACCTGGCCCCGCTGCTGCGCGCGCGCTTCTCCGGCCGGGACGACGTGGAAATCCTGGAGGCCAACGCGCTGGTCATGGACCTGCGCGTGCTGGCGGACAAGCACGGCCCGCTCACCGTGTGCGGCAACCTCCCGTATCACCTCACCAGTCCGCTGGTGTTCCGCGCGCTGGACCAGTTGGACGCATGGCGCCGTCTGGTGGTCATGGTGCAGCGCGAAGTGGCCGACCGCATGGTGGCCGGCCCAGGCAGCCGCACCTACGGCCTGCTGAGCGTGATGCTGCAGGCGCGCCTGCGCGTGCAAAAGGCGCTGGACGTGCCGCCCGGGGCGTTCCACCCGCCGCCCAAAGTGCACTCCGCCGTGGTGGTGATGACCCCGCGGGCGGACCCGCCCGTCGGCGCGGAGCTGCCGCAGTACCGCGCGCTGGCGCGGGCGGCGTTTGCCGGGCGCCGCAAGACGCTGCGCAACGGGCTCAAGGCGCTGCTGGGGGATCCCGCGGCGCTGCTGGAGCGCGCCGGGGTGGACGGCGGCGTGCGCGCGGAGACGCTGGACGTGAAGACGTTTGCACGGCTGGCACGGTGCGCGGCGGAACTGGGCCTGGCCTCATCCGCCCCGCCTCCCGGCGAACCCGACGACGACGATGCCTGAGTTGCCTGAAGTGGAAACCGTCCGGCGCACGTTGTCACCGCGCGTGGAGGGCCGCGTGGCGGTGGACGCCTGGCGCAGCCGGCTGGCGCTGCACGGGCAGCCGCCGCGCGGTGCGCTCCTCCGGCGCGCCGTGGTGGGCGCCACGTTCCAGGCCCCGCAGCGGCGCGGCAAGCTGTTGCTGCTGCCCACCACGGCGGGCGGCCTGCTGGTGCACCTGGGCATGAGCGGCCGCCTCACCGTCACGGACGCGGCCGCGCCGGCGGCGCCGCACACGCACCTGCGCATCACGTTCTCTGACGGCACGCAGCTGCGCTACGTGGATGCGCGGCGGTTCGGGCAGTGCCAACCGTTCCTGGGTGACGCCCTCCCGCCGGCCTGGTCCCAGCAGGGACCCGACCCGCTCACGCGCGCGTTCACGGAGGAGGTGTTGGCCGCTGCGCTGCAGGGGACGCGGCGCGCGGTGAAGCTGGCGCTGCTGGACCAGGCGCTGCTGGCGGGGCTTGGGAATATCTACGCGTCTGAAGCGCTCTGGCTGGCGCGCATCCACCCGGCCACGCCGGCCGGTGCGCTTCTCCGCGCGCAGGTGACCGCGCTGCACCACGCCGTGGTGACCGTGCTGACTGACGGCGTGCGCCACGGCGGCACCACGCTGCGCGACTACGTGGACGCGCGCGGCGGACGCGGTTCACACCAGGATCACCTGCAGGCGTACGGTCGGGAGGGACAACCCTGCGCGCGGTGCGGAATGCCCCTGCGGTGCAGTGTGCTGGGGCAGAGGTCCACGTTCTTCTGTCCGGTGTGCCAGCCCTCAGTCCACGTTGGCCGGCAGCGGCGGGGGAAGGCGGCGCGTCTTCTGGGTCGGTGACGGCTGAGCGCGCGGCGGCGCGGGCCGTTGCATGGTCTCGCTGGCGTCGGGGCCAAACGGGTCAAGCAGGCGCACAAAGTCAGAAGCCCTCTCTTGCCGGATGCTGCCCTTGAACTCGCTGCGTGACATGACCCACCTCCGCGCCTGACGGAGCACCCTTCATCAAGTTCCGCGCCAGACCCGGGTGGGCCCATGTGGGTGACGTGTTTCCGGGCAGTTGGCGCCGCGCGGCCGGGCCCTGCGGTGCGCCGGCTGTCCGCGCGCCCTCGGGTTTCTGAGAGGGCGTCAAGAGTTGAACGGTGGATCTTCGAGTGCCGCGGCAGGTTCCGCCCACGCTTTGCGGCGTGCCGAGCGCGCGGCGTAGGGTGGCGCGGGTTGACCCCTCATGGCGCAGCGTCCCCGTCACATTGCGGTGGAAGGGCCAATTGGCGCGGGAAAGTCCGCCGTGGCGGAGCGCCTTGCCGCGGCGCTGGGGCTGGAGACGGTGCTGGACAACCCGCGGGACAACCCGTTCCTGGAAGCGTTCCTGGGTGACAAGGCACGCTACGCGTTCCAGGCGCAGGTGTTCTTCCTGCTCAACCGCCACCAGCTGCTGGCCCGTCTCACCCAGGGTGACCTGTTCAGCGCGGGCACCGTCACGGACTTCCTGTTTGAGCGGGAGCGCATCTTTGCCGCGCTGCACCTGTCCCCGGAGGAGCTGGCGCTGTACGACCGGATCCACGCGGTGGTTCGCGAGCGCGTGCCGCGCCCGGACCTGGTGGTCTACCTGCAGGCGCCGGCCGAAGTGCTGCACCAGCGGCTCAGGCACCGCGGGCCGGACCCGCACCGCCCGGCGCTGCGGGACCTGGAAGAGATGAACCGCGTCTACAATGACTTCTTCTTCCATTACGCAGACACGCCGCTGCTGGTGGTCAACACCGCAGACGTGGACCTGTCCCGGGATGACACGGAGCTGCGCGCGCTGGCCACGGAGATTCTGAAACTCCGGGGCGGGACGCGGCATTACATCCCGCGGCCGTCGGCCGGTTGACCTCTGGCCAAGGGCGGCGGAACCCGGTAGGAACCCGGTTGACGATCCACGGACGCGCGTCCGGATCGCCCCGCCCGCCGGGTTGCCGGCGGTCCGGCACGCAACGGCGGCCGCCGAGCGTGACCCGCGGGAAGCGACCCGGCCGGTGTCCACTGAGCGGCCCTACCCGCCCGGTGCGGGAGGACACGCGGGCAGGCCATCGTGAAGAAGGTCACGGTCAACACCCTCCAGGCCATGAAGAAGGACGGTCAGCGCATCACCATGCTGACCTGTTATGACGCCACCTTTGCCCGCCTGGTGGATGACGGCGGCGTGGACGCCGTGCTGGTGGGGGACAGCCTGGGCATGGTCATCCAGGGCGAACCCAACACGCTGGCGGTCACGGTGGACGACATTGTCTACCACTGCCGTGCGGTGGCGCGCGGGACGCGGCGCGCGCACATCGTGGGGGACATGCCGTTCATGAGCTACCAGGTGAACCCGGAGGACGCGTTGCGCGCGGCCGGGCGCATCCTGTCCCACGGGCACGCGGAGGCCGTGAAGCTGGAGGGCGGCCAGGAGATGGCGGAGACGGTGCGCCGGATTGTGCGCGCCGGGATCCCGGTGATGGGGCACGTGGGGCTGACGCCGCAGAGCGTGCACCAGATGGGCGGCTTTGTGGTGCAGGGCCGTGACGAAGAAGGCGCCCGCCGCATCTGGCACGACGCGCGCGCGCTGCAGGAGGCGGGGGCCTACGCGCTGGTGCTGGAGGGCATCCCCGCTTCTCTGGCGGCCGCCATCTCTGAGCGCCTGGCCATCCCCACCATTGGCATTGGCGCGGGGGCCGGCTGCGACGGGCAGGTGCTGGTGCTGTACGACCTGCTGGGCCTCAACGCGGAGTTCAAGCCGCGCTTTGTCAAGCAGTACGTGTTGGGGCACGGCGTGGTGAAGGACGCGGTGGCGCGCTTTGTGGCTGAGGTGCGCACCGGCGCCTTCCCTGACGAGGCGCACAGCTTCCAGAGCCGCGCGGCGTTTGAGCTGCCCGCGGCGGTCCGCACCGATCCGCGGTTGCTGGGCGACCTCGACGCGGACGGCATTCCGCTGTACGGCACCCCGGTGTGAAACCGGGCGAGGAGCATGGCGGACAGGGGCAAGGGCGCGCACAAGGGTGAGCACACCGTGGTCCAGAACCGGCGGGCGCGCTTTGACTTTGAGATCACGGACAGTGTGGAGGCGGGCCTGGTGCTGCTGGGCACCGAGGTGAAGAGCCTGCGCAACGGCGGGGGCGTGCTGTCCGACGCTTGGGCCGAAGTGGTCCGCGGCGAGGTGTGGCTCAACGCCATGAAGATTGCGCCCTACAGCCACGGCAACATCACCAATCATGCAACGGAGCGGCGGCGCAAGCTGCTGCTGCACCAGCGCGAAATCCGCCAACTGGAGCAGGAGGCGCAGCGCGGGCTGCAGTTGGTGCCGCTGCGCGTTTACTTCAAGGAGGGCCGCGCCAAGTTGGAATTGGGCGTGGGCAAGCCGCGCAAGGCGCATGACAAGCGGCACGCCATCCGGGACCGGGAGCAGCGCGCGGAAGCGCGGCGGGCGGTGTCCAACCGCGGCCGCGGCGACGATTGACGGGCGTCAGCCGCCCGCCTTCTCCTTGAGCTTGCTGAGCACCTTGAGCAGCAGGCGCAGCTGACGGGTGTGCGCCTCCTTTTCCGCGCCGGAGCCCACGCGGTCCACGTACTCCACGGCCTGTTCCACGCCCCAGGCCAGCGGGGCCACGGCCTCCACCAGCCGCCGGATGTCCGCGGTGGCCTTCTCCACCTGGGCGCGGACCTCGTCCGGGTTGGCGCCGGCGGCGGGGGCCTGCGCGGTGGTGCGCGCCTGGATGAGCTCCAGGTCCTTGCGCCGCACGTCCGCCTTGAGGTGGTCCACCTCGGCCCACGCCTGTTGGAGTGACTGCTCCGCCTGTGCGCGGGCCTGTTCGGCGGAGGTGGCGCGCGCGGCGGCCGCGCGCAGGTTGGCGGCCTCAGCCACCTGGGCCCGCAGCTGCGCGGCCTCGTTCTCCACCGCCTTGCGGGTCTCGTCCGCCACGTCCAGGGACATCTGCAGTTCTTCCAGCTGCTCCTGCGCCTGCTGCGCCACCGCCAGGTCGCTCTCCAGCTTGGACTGCCGCGCCCGCAGCGTGGCCACCTCCTGCTGCGCCGCCTGCGCTTCCTGCGCCGCCCCCGCGTGCAGCGCGGCGCGCTGCTGGGCCTGCGCCAGCTCCCCCTCCACGGTGCGCAGCCGGTCGCGGTAGGCGGCGGTGTCATTGGCGGCCTGGGACGACTGCGCTTCCAGCTGCGCCACGCGCGCCTCAGCCTGCAGGGCGCGCGCCTCAGCCAGCTGGGCGTGGCTGCGCTCCTGCTCCTTGCTGCCCTCCATGGCCCGCAGGACGGTCAGCTCCTGCTCCGCCTGGGCGCGGGCGCCCTCCGCCACCGCCACGCGGTCCCGCAGCGGGGCCAGCTCCGCCTCCAGGGACTGCGCGCGCGCGCGTTGGGCGCCGCCCTCCGCCATCACCTGGGCCAGCTGCTGCTGCAGCGCCGCCAACCGCCCGGCACCAGAAGCCTGCGCGGCCTGCGCGTCCGCCTGGGACGCCTGCGCCTGGGCCAGCTGGCCCTGCATGGCGTTGAGCTGCGCGGCCATCTGCGCTGAGCGCGCCTGCAGCGTCTGCATCTGCGCCACCTGCGCCTGGCCCTGCGCTTCGGCGTGGGCCAGTCCCTGGCGGGCCCCGGCCAGTTCGCCCTCCAGGACGCCCAGCTGCGCGCGGCCTGCACCCAGCTCCGCCCGCGCCTGGGCCAGCTGCTGCCGCGCGGCCGCCAGCTCCGCCTCCAGCACCTGGATCTGCTGGCGGGCGGCGTTGAGTTCATGCGGCGGCGCCCCCACGGGGATCCCCGCCACGGGCGGTCCGCCCGGACGGCCGGCGCCGGGCGGGAAGCCGGCTCCCGCGGGCGTGCGGGTGCCAAAGCCGGCACCGGTGGGCGTGCCCTGGGTCCAGCCCGCCGCGGCGGGACCAGGCGGCAGGACCGCGCCCACCACCGCGGGCAGCGGGGAGGCTGGCGGGGGGACCGGCGTCTGCGCGTGCGGCTGCTGCCCCACCAGCACGCCCTGCGCCACGGGCGGCGCGGTGCGGGCGGTGCGCAGCGCGGAGACCACGCGGTCCGGCGCGCTGCCCTGGGGAAGGAAGGCCAGGGCGCCTTCGCCCAGGGCGCGGACCACCAGTTGCGGGTTGTTGGGCGCGTCCAGCACCAGGAAGCGGGCGGAGGGGTGCACCGCCTTGGCGGCCTTGGCCACGTCCAGGCCGGCCAGGTCACCCAGCTGCAGGGCGGTGATGACAAAATCCGGGAGGAAGGTGTCCAGGGCGGCCAGCGCCTCCACGCCGCTGTTGGCGGTGGCTATGGAGAAGCCCGCCGCCGTGAGCGGTGGGCCGTAGGGCACCACACCCGGCCCGGCCAGCAGCACCCGCACGCTGTCAGACGGCGGCGGCGGCGACGGCGCTTCCACGTCGGCAAACGGATCAAAGCCGGCGGCCGGCGCGCTGGGCGGAGGCGCCGGGGGCGGCCCGGGGGGATGGCTGTCCGGCGCAAACGGATCAAAGGGCCGCGGCGGCGGGGTGCGGGGGGGGGCCGCCGGAGCGGGCGCCGCGCGGGGCGGCACGTCGTCGGCTTCGGGGAAGGCCGGCTCATCAGCAAACGGGTCAAACTCCGGCCCAGGCGCTCCCGGGGCGGACCGGCCGCCCAGCGGCGGGGCCACGCCGCCCTCCAGCATGTCTTCCACCGTCAGCGAGTCCGGCACGGATGGCCGGCCACCCCCGTCCGAGGGATCCTCCTCGATCGTGAAGCTGTCGAGGTCGTCGGTGGGGGGTGGTTTGGGCGTGGGCATTCGGTGGCGACGGGGTGGGAGCCGACCTCAACCTAGCCGGGAAGACCGGCCCGAGACCACCCCCTGGGGCATCCCCCGTGGCGCATTACTTGGCCGCGTTCTTCCTGGCCTTGCGCGCGGGTCCGGCCAGATCGAGCAGCTGGGCGCGGGAGAGCTTTTCCGCCTTGTCGCGGAAGGAGTCGGCCGCCTTGCCGGACAGTTCGCGCCGCTCAATGGCGGCGGCGGTGGCGCTCTCACGCTTGCCGCCAAAGCGGGTCTTGAACTCGTCTTCCACCTTCTTGAGCTGCAGCAGGCGGGCGTTGGACAGGCGCTGCAACCGCTTCTGCAGCTGTTCGCGGGTGACGCCCTCCGGGACGTCCATCATGGACGCCAGCTGGGCGGCCAGCTTCTCCTTGGAACCGAACTGCGCCTTCATCTGTGCCAACGGTGCCTGCTTGGACATGACGTACTCCATGACAGCTTTGGTGAGGTGGAAAGGGCCCGGCCTGTAGAGCCCGGCACGGGTGCTGTCAATCCCAGCCGTGCCCGGGCGGGCCGTCGTGGAGGCCTTGCGGGCGCACGGGGGGCGGAAGCACGGTGCCCGTCGTGGCGATGGTGCGGGTCAACGGCGCGCGGGTGTTTGCCCGGGAGGAGGAAGGCGCGGGCCTGCCCGTGGTGCTGCTGCACATGGCGGGCGCGGGCGGCAGCGCATGGGGCCCAGTGGCGGGGTTGCTGGGCCGGCAGGCGCACGTGCTGGCCCCGGACTTTCCCGGCCACGGGCAGAGCGAGGCGGCGGCGCTGCCGGCCCCGGGCGCACTGGCCCGTGACGGCGTGAAACCGCACCTGGCGGCGCTGGCCGCCTGGACGCTGCAGTGGCTGGACGCGTGCGGGATTGAGCGCGCGTTCCTGGCGGGGCATTCGCTGGGCGGGTGTGTGGCCATGACGGTGGCCCTGGGCGCGCCGCGGCGGGTGGCGGGGCTGGGCCTGGTGTGCACCAGCGCGGACCTGGCCCTGCCGGACGCCCTGCGGGACGCCCTGCACCACCGCTACGAGGCGTTCATCGCGTCGTTCCCCGGCGCGGCCGTGGCACGCGGCGCGGCGCGGCCCGTGTTCCCGCAGGCGGACCCGGCCACGGTGCGCGCGGACTTTGACGCGGTGGACGGCTTCCACGTCCTGGGGGCCCTGCCGGCCCTGACGGTGCCGGTGGCGGTGATCGCCGGGGAACTGGACGTCATCACCCCGCCTGAGCACGCGCGCCGCCTGGCCGCCGCGCTCCCATCCGCCCGGCTGACGCTGGTACCCGGCGGCGGCCACCTGCTGCCCCGCGAGCAGCCTCCAACGGTGGCGCGCGCGCTGGCCGACGCGCACGCGCACGCGCGCGCTGGCGACGGTGCCGGACGGCGCCTGATAGGCTGACCGGCCCATGCGGCGTCCCCCTGCCCGTCCCGCCTCCCGGCGCCGTCGCCTTGCCCTGGTGTGGGCCGCGTGCGCGGCGTGCACCGCGCCGCCCCCTCCGCCCGACGGGACCGCGGATGGGGTGCTGGTCTTTGTGGAGCCGTCCGCGGGCGCCGCGTTCACCGAACGCGACGACGTGCTGGCCCTTCAGGCGGGGATCCAGCTGCGCGTGAGTGTGCGGGCGCTGTGGCTGCCGGAGGGCGCGCCGGTGTCCCTGACGGTGGACGGCGTGCCGGAGGGTGCCCCGGTGCCGGTGGCGGATGGCCGCGCGGTGTTCTTCCCCACGTTCCAAGGCGGTCCGCCGCCGGAGGGCCTGGAGCACCGCCTGGCGGCGTCTGCCGCCGGTGCGGCCGGCGCCCGGACCACGCTGCGGGTGACCACCTCAGACGCCGTGGCCTGCCGGTTCGGGTCACCGTTGCCGGACGCGGTGCTGTCCGCGGCGGAGGACGCGTCCACGGAGGCCGGCTTCCAGGTGGACGCCGCCGTGGAGTGCAGCGGCGGCAGGGCGGCGGAGGGCAGCGTGGTGGTGGAAGTGTGGCGCGGCGAACCGGACGGTGCCCCCGAGGCGCGGGTGGAGCAGCCGCTGGTGGACGGCAACGCGCACTTCCCGGCGCTCACCCTGCCGGATGGCAGCGTGGCGTTGGGCGCGTACCTGCGCCGCGGGGACGGGACGCGCACGGGCCACCAGCGCGTCCGGGTGACGGTGGATGCCGGCCGCTGTGACGTGGTGCTGCGCGCGCCGTCCACGGCGGGCTGGCTGACCACGCGCACGGTGCGTGACATGGACCCGGGCCGCGCCGGGCTGGACGCGGCGGTGGTGGCGGACAGCCGGCTGTGCCCGTCCGGGACGCTGGTGGTGGACGCGCCGGGCGGCGCGGTGGAGGCGCCGGTGTCCCTGGGCACGGGCCGCGCCGTGGTGGCTTTGCCGGAGGGGAGCGTGAGCCTGGTGGTGGGCATCCGGGATGTGGCCGGCGGGCGGGAGGACGCCCTCCCGGTGCGGGCGGCCTTCCGGGTGGACACGGTGGCGCCCTGCGCGTCGCTGTCCTGGCCCCCCGCGGGCGGCACGGTGACGGCCGCGGATGACGAGCAGGTGCCCCCGGACCCCGCGGACGGCGTGACGGTCACGCTGCGCGGGCGGGTGGTCCACGGTGAGGGCACGGAGGCGGTGGACCTGCGGCTGCTGGGCCCTGACGACGCGCTGGTGCTCCACGCCTCCCTGCCCATCAGCGCGGACGGGTTCTTCCAGCACACGGCGCCCGCGCTGGCGCCGGGCAACCACGCCGTCCTGCTGTCTGCGGTGGATGACCACGGCAACCGCTGCCCCGCGGCGCCGGAGGCGGCCGCCCCGCACCGGTTCCGGGTGGACACGCGCGGCCCGGCGGCCTCCGCCCACCTGCTCAATGACGTGGGCGGTGACGGCTGGATCGGCCGGGATGAGGACGCCGCACCGGACGAGCCGGGCACCCAGGTGAACGCGCGCGTGACGCTGGCCGGCGCGGCCCCCGCCGGCGCCTCCGCGCGGCTGCGGTTCACGTCGGCGGAGGGCGTGACGTTGGACCTGGTGGTGCCGCTGTCCGGCGCGTCCGCGGATGCGCGGGCCACGCTGGCGGACGGCGAATACGTGCTGGGGGCGGTGGTGTCATTCACCGACGGGCGGCCCAACCTGGGCGCACCCGTGGTCCGGTTTGCGGTGGACACGCTGGCGCCGTCACTGGTCATGTTGGCGCCCGCGGACGGCAGTGTCATCCGGGGCCGCACGCTGGACGTCACCGTCCTGGGCCCGCCGGGAGACCCGCTGCGGATGCACCTGGAGGTGGCAGGCGTCCCGTGGCCGGCGGAGGCCGAAGCGCTGGACGGAGGCCGCTGGCGTTTCCCCGCCGTGGCGCTGCCCGCCGGGCCCGGGCCCCACCTGCTCACGGCGCGCGGGGTGGACCGCGCGGGCAACCCGGGAACCGCCCAGGCGGCGGTCACCGTGGATGACACCGCGCCCGCGGCAGTGCTGCGCGGCGTGGACCGGGACGGCACCAACCGGGTGCTGGAGGGACCGGCGGCCGGCAGCACCCAGCCGCGCACGCTGCTGGACATCTCCACGCCGGAAGGCCTGGCGGCGCTGGACTATGACAGCAACGCGGACACCGGGCTGCAGTACGCGTTCGCCGTGGAGGTGCCGGTGGAGGACTGCCCCACGGTGGCCGCGGCGCGCCTGGCCATCCAGGGGTTGGCGGACGCGCTGGCGGTGACGCTGCGCCCTGCCGGGGCGGTGTGCCGCGGCGTGGTGGACCGCGGCGGCCTGGGCCTCACGCTGCCTGAAGGCGACGGCACCGCCGTGGTGGCGGTCACCGACGTGGCGGGGAACGTGGGCAGCGCGGCGGTGTTCTACACCGTGCGCCGCAGCGGTGAGTTTGCCCGCATTGATGAGCCCGCCGACGGTGCGCACCTGTCCGCGGCGCGGGTGGACGTGAAAGCCAGCGCGCAGATGCTGGACGGCGCCGCCTGCCAGCTGCTGGTGGACGGTGCCACGGTGGGACAGGTCCCGGTGGCCACCCGGATGGTGTTCCCCGGCGTGGCCACCCCCGCCACCGACGGCGCCTCCAGCCAGCTGACCCTGCGGTGCACCCGCAGCGGCGGCGGCACCCCGGTGCTGAGCCAGCCGGTGACGGTGTTCCGGGACACGGCCGCGCCCGTGGGCACCTTCCGCCTGCGGGACGGGCGTCCCCTGCCCGCGTTCCTCAACGCCGCCGAACCCTCCGACGCGCCGGGCCCGGACACGCGGCTGTTCAAGGACCTGGCCCTGGACGTGGATGCGGATGACGCGGGCTGCCAGCGCCTGCTCACGCCGCTGCTGCGGGCGGAACCGGCCAACGCCGCCGCGCGCACCTATGACGCGCGCCAGTCCGTGGGCGGCTATTGGGCCTACCAGCCGGGCACGGGGACGGGTTCGTGCCGGGCGGTGTTTCCGCTGGTGGACCTGGGCGCGTGGGACGAACCGGACCTGGTCACCCGCCTGGTGGCCACCCTGCAGGACACCGCCGGGAACACCGCCACGGTGGAGGCCAGCGTGGTGACGGACCGCGTGGCACCCACCCTCACGCGGGTTCGGCCGCGGCGTGACCGGCAACACACCACGGACGACGCGTTCCCCGCGTTGGAGGGCATGCAGCTGGTGGTGGAGGCGCGGGTGGATTCAGACGGGCGGCCGGGACGCGCGCGGCTGCTGTGCGGCGCGGCCGAATGTGGCGCCGAGCGCGAGGCCAGCGCGACCGGCGTGGTGTTTGGCGAGCTGGAGGCGGACGCGGTCACGGTGGGTGCGGCGGGCGCCGCGCTGGCGGTGGCCATGACGCTGGAAACGCGGGACGCCGCCGGCAACCTGGCGCGGCTGACCTGGGCGCTGGAGGTGGTGGCCGGGCCGGCGGTGTTCATTGACGCGCCCGCCATGGGGACGCGCTTCAACGCGCGCGGCACCGCCGGCGCCACCGGTGACCTGGACCCAGCCACCGCCGGCGTGCAGGCCAGCATTGCCCTGGACGCGCGGGAGTGCGGGACCACCGCGGCCCCCGGCGAACTGGCGGTGACGGTGGCCGGCGTGCTGGCGGCCACCGCGGCCGTCACCACCGACGGCCCGGTGGGCTTCACCACCACGCTGGCGGAGGGGCCGCAGGTGGTGCTGCTGGCCACCTGCGCGCCCGCCGCAGGGCCCACGGTGGGAGACGTGGTGCTGCTGAACGTGGACGGCGTGCCGCCCGCGGCAGGCAGCGTGGACGTGGAGGTGCTGGACGCGCGGCGCGGGGTGCTCCGGCTGCGTTTTGTGGCGCCAGGGGATGACGGGGAGACCGGCGCCCTGCCGCCCGGCGGCTACCGGCTGGGTTGGCGCCAGGGCAGCGCGCCGGACAGCACCTGGTTGCGCGCCCAGGAGTGGCCCGCGGACCCGGGACCCGCGGGCACGCGCGAAGCGGTGGAGCTGCGGGGTGTGCTGCCTGGCGACGTGTTCGCCGGCGTCCTGGCCGTGGACGACGCGGGCAACGAGACCCTGCTGTCCGCCCCGGCGGTGACCGTGGCCTGGCGCACGCTGAGCGTGGCCGTGCCCGGCCTGGTGGCGCTGGCGCCACGCACCCTGGACGCCGACGGTGATGGCCTGGACGACGTGGTGGCGGCCACGGGCGACGCGGCCACCGTGCTGCACGGCGGGACACCGCCCCTGGCGCGCACCGCGCGGCTGGTGGGCGGTACCTGGTCCCATGACCGCGTCCACGTGGTGGACGACCTGGACGGTGACGGACTGGCGGAAGTGGTGGCGGCCTCCCTGGCGCCAGGGGGTGGCGTGGCCCTGTGGCTGGGCCGCGCGGACGGGTGGGCGGACGGTGCGCCGCCGGATGCCACGCTGATGGATGACTCCCGCGCCGGCGCGGCGGGCCAGGAGCTGGGGGCGTGGGCCGCGGTGGGCTACCTGGACGGCGCCGGGCTGCCCTGGCTGCTGCTGGGCGCACCGTGCGGGGGCGCACCGGCGCTGGCGCCGCGGGTGTGGGCCCTGCGCGGGGGCTCGCGCGCGGCGCTGGTGGGCGGCGGCATCCTGGGGCTGGACGCGGCCCGGCGGGGGGGCTGGGGGTTGTGCCTGGAGGGGCCGGCGGGTTCGCGGCTGGGCGCAGGGGGCGCGCTGCTGGGCAACCTGGATGCTGATGCAGCCCCGGAGCTGGCGCTGGGCGCGCCGGGCGCGGGCGCCGGCGCCGGGGCCGTGGTGATGGTGCCCATGGACGTGCCGGTGCGCGGCGGGTTCACCACCGTGCTGCCGGCCACACCGGACGTTTCAGGCTGGACGCTGGAGGGAGAGGCGGGGGCGGGCCTGGGCGCATCCCTGGCGTTCCTGCCGGAGGCCGGCCAACCCGCGCTGCTGCTGGGTCAGACCCATGGGCCACCCCTGGCCGCGGAGCTGCGCGGAACCACCCGGCCCCTGACCGTCCCCTGGTCCACCACCAACCTCCCGGCCGTGGCGGCGAGCGGCGACGACCTGGACGGCGACGGGCGGTTGGACGCGGTGGGTTCCGGCGGCGCGGTGTGGCTGGGCCGCCCGCACCTGGGCCCGCGCGCCGCGCCGGACGCGGTGCTGGGGACGGCGGACGGCCTGCCGGTGGTGGCGGACGTGGACGGAGACGGCGTGCCGGACCTGGTGCTCCACGGCGAAAACGCGCTGACCGTCCTGTACTGAAAGCGTGTCGGCGCGCGCATCCGCTCAACCTGGGAGAGCTCAACACCACAGGCGGTGGCGCTACGGCGGTCCGCCTCCAGTACGCACTCGCGGTTCACCTCGTCCCTGCCCACCATCCAGGACGTCGTTGGTCCACGGCGGCGCGGACCCGGCAAGCGGACAACGCGGGTAGCCGCCCGCATCGCCGGCATCAACGACATGACTGGCTATCACCCGAAACGCGGTGGCCAATTTGCGCCGTTTCATGGAAGCACCTGAAGGACATCAACGCGTCTCGCACCCGGAGCGCCGCAGACGGAACCACCTTCCGCGCCCAAGCCGCAATGGGGTCCCGGGGACGGGCCACCCATACCCGCAGCGGACCCTATTGAGGCAGTCCGGATTGCCATGGCGAGGCCCCTCCCGCTTGGGGAGCCTACGCGGAGGGATTCTTCGGACAAACGAATATCTGCACCCGCCGAGATCCGGGCGTGCAGCCAGCTGGCGATGTGTTGCTTGGCGGGAGGCCGGCGCTTGGGGCGCCCCTCCGTCAGTTGCCCATGATGGACGGAGCACCGCCGGAGGTGGCGGCCGCGTCAGCGGAGCGTGCGTCTTCCACTTCCGCGCTCACCGGGCCACCAATGCCGGCGCCCAGGGCGGCCAGCGGCACTGCCAGGGCCACCGTGATGGCGCCGGTGAGGGCCAGTGCACGGCCATTGGACGTGGAGACGTCGCCCACCAGCCGGTCGCGGAATTCACGCATGGGCTCCGGCGGGGTGGTGATGAGCAGGTAGGAGGCCACCATGCCAATGGCGCCGCCCACACCGCCAAAGAACAGCGCGCCCAGCACGGGCCCCAGCCAACTGGGCTGCGGTCCCAGCAGCGGGCGGACCAGACGCTGCAGCGCGGCGGAAGCCGCCACGCCGGCCACCAGCACCGTTCCCACGGCCGCCGCGGTCACCAGCATGCTGACGGGAACGCCCAGGAGGCTCTGGTCGCTTGCCTGCTGCGGGAGCAACCACGGGAGCAGCGCCAACGGCGCGGCCACCATCCAGCCCAGCGCCAGGATGGCCGCACCACCCGCGGCGCCGGACACCGCGTCCATGAACAGGCGCTGGGTGAGGGAGCCGCGCACGTCAGAGGGCGTGAGCAGCGGGATGCTGAGCTTGCCGGTTTCCGCCGACGGCACCGACGGCACCAACGGCACCGCCGGGGCCGGCGCGGGGGCAGGTGTGGCTGCGGGGGCGGGCTCGGCCTGCGGGGCGGGGTCCGCGGCAGGCTGCTCCGCGGCGGGCTGCTCCGGGGCGGGCGCGTTCTCGGGCGGCGGCATGGGCGGCGCTTCGGGCGTGCCCTCCGGCGCGGGCGCCGGTGCGGGCTGGTCACCGTCAGCCTGCGGGGCCGGCATGCTGGAACCCTGCGCGCGCAGGACGGGAGCGGCCGCCGTGCACAGCGCGACGACCAGGCCAACGTGGAGCAAACCCTTGCGATCGATCATGGGACCTGCCCTTGATGCCCGGAGACGGACGGCCACCGCGGCCGCCCGGG
>JACRCW010000147.1 GCA_016218805.1 Deltaproteobacteria bacterium
CGAAAGAAGCCGCTCATGGATGGCGAGTCCCTGCCCGTGCGCGTGGCCGAGGATTTGGAGCGAATCAAGGCAGATGCCGAACTCGTCCGCAGCTTCTTCGGGGCACCGAGTGTAGTCTATACCAAGGACTAGGCAATAAGTCCGTTTCCAAGCGCCATGCGCGCATCTTCCTGCACAAACGCACGTGGATGCTGGAGGACCTGGGCAGCAGCAACGGTACCTATCTGGGTGACGGCCGTGTGACCGGCCCGGTCCCGCTGCAGGCCAACGCGCGGTTCTCCATTGGAGTGTTCACGTATGAAGTGGCCTCCATGGACCCCGCGGGTGACAGCGGTGACGCATTGGACGACGAGGCGGCGAGCGAGTTTCTTGCCGCCGATCCGAACATGGAGACGCGCGCCGCCAAGGCGATCAAGAGCCCGCCCGCCAAGGAGCGCAGCGCCAGCGCGCGCAAGGCAGCCCCGGAGGCACCGGCAGCCAGGCCCGCAACCAAGGTGCCGCCTGAGGAGACCGGCGCGGAGGACGCGCCACCCCAGGCCCCCTCCGCAAAGCGCGGCGCGGAGCAGCCGAACACCCCCGCCGCACCGCACGCCGCGGAACTGGCAGGCGACCCCAAGAGCGTGAAGTTCTACCTGGCGGCGTTGCCGCGCAGCGTTGCCTACCACCTGGCCAATGTTCCCTTGCTGGTCCTGAACCCGCCCGGGACGGTCCGCAAGAGCATTGAACAGATGCCCCTGCCGGAGCTGGCCTGGCCGGGACTCATTGTCTACGCGCTGCCGGCAACGTTGTTCTCCGCCGCCGTCACGTTCCTGTGCACGCTCGTTGTGCAGCTGGTGACGGGGACGTTGTCACTGGGCGGCATCATCCCGGTTGTGCCACTGGCGGTGGCCGTGGCGGGAAGCGTGCTGGGCGGGCTGGCGTGCCACCCGCTGCTCACCTGGGTGGTGGGCAAGCTCAAGGGGCAGAGCACCGCGCGGCAACGGACCAACTACTTCGTGCTCAGCATGTCCGCCGTCGTCGTCACGTCCATCCCGTCCGGCCTGGCCATCCTGCTGGCCAGCGTGCGGTTGCCGTTCATCGGCGTGCTGCCCGTGCTGTTGTCCCTGGTTGGCACGGCACTCACGGTGTTCATCAGCTACCGGTGGTTCACGGCGTTCAACGTCGTGAAGTGGTTCCGCATTGTGCTGCTGGTCCTGGGCGGGTTGGCCGCGCTGGGGGCGGCCAGGTCGCTGGTGGAGGTTGTGATCGCCGGCGTGAAGTCGCTGGGCGCGTCCTCGCCGTCCTCCGGCGGCGAACCGTCCGCCGCCCCCGCGGGTGACACAGCAAAGCCCGCCGACGCCACCGCGCCGGCCGCCAGCGACCCGAAGGCGGAGGCCGCGGCGGAGGAGCCCAAGGCGGCGAAAGAGGAAGATCCGGAGACCGCGCGCAAGGGTAAGAACGCCAAAAAGGGGAAAGCCGCGCGCGCGGAAGACAAGGAGGAGAAGGACAGTGCACCCGCGGCGGGCGGCGTGGACTACGGCACGTACCTGGAACACCGGGACGCCATGGAAAAGGCCATTGAACGCAACCCGCGCCTGCTCAAGACCGTGCCGGGCCTGCTGGCGCAATACGAGAAATACCACCGCACGGTGTTTGACATCCGCAACCGCCGGGAGGCGGGCGGCAAGAAGAAGGCTGCGCCGCCGGACCCCGCGCTGGAACCCGTACGCCAGCGGCTGAAGGACATTGAGGTCTACGAACGCACGCAGGCCATGGTTGAGGACCTGCTGCGCAAGGTGCAGTGAGTGCGCGCTGAGCAGCAGCTGACGACGTCAATCCACTCCGACAACGCGGGACCCCGCTTCAGGTGACCACGGCCACGAGGAATGCCACCAGGGTCACCACCGGCAGCAGCACGTACCCGCGCTCCAGCAGCGTCTGCGCCTTCTCCCTGGCGGCCTGCTGCACGCGCCGCATGATGCCCACGGTCATCAGCAGGTTGGATCCCACCACCACGTAGGTGGCCGTCATGATCTTGTCGATCAGCGTCAGGTAGCCCACCGGCGGGATGGTGTTGGTCAGCGACACGTGGAACATGACGGACGCAATCAGGATACCAATGGCCATGGACAGCCGGTTGTCGATCTTCTCCAGCGTCACGAGCATGGAGAGGAACGTGATGATGATGAAACACAGGATGGGCAGGAAGGTCTTGAGCGCGGCCGGCAGGCGGATGCGGGAGATCTTCACGTTGAGGTGGTACTGCGAATATGTCTCGTCGTAGACCGGATACGCGTGCTGCGTGACCACGGGCTCCGCCCCGCGCAGTTCCCAGCCCACAAACTTCACGTCCGCATCAATGCCCGTCTGCTTGGTATCCACCACGAATTGCCAGTCGCTGGCAGGCCGGGTCTTGTGTTCCAGGATGATCGGCAGCACCTGGTCGTCCCACGGGTAGCGCTTGAGGTCGATGTTGGTGTTGAGGTTGGCGAGCACCCGGTAGAAGCGCTCCTTGCCGCCATCCAGCGTCTGCACCAGTTCCATCTGGGCGCGCCCGTTGCTGAACTCCACGTCCGCGTCCTTGAGCACGCGGTCGCTCTTCAGATTCAGGTAGAAGTCCACCGTGTAGCTGCCCGCAGAAATGTCAAACTTCCCAATGGACAGGATGTAGACGCCAATGGCCACCTTTTGCGGACCCTCCGGTGCGGCGGCCTCGGCGGGCGGTGGCTCGTCGGCCAGCACCGGTGTGGTCACCAGCGTCAGGAGCAGGGGAAGGAAGCGGAGGGCGCGCTGCGGGGAGGGAGTTGTGGTTCGCACGGGCGGAGCGTGTGCTGACCCGCCGCCCGCGTTCAAGTCTCCGCCGGTGACGGCGACGAGGACCACAGCCCAGAGCTGTACCTTGTGCTGACCCGGTGCAGGCGCCTAGGCTCCCGCGCCCGTGAGCAACGTCCTGACCCTGATTGCGTTGCGGTTCCGTCGCCTCTGGAAGGTCATGCTGGTCATTTCCGCCCTGGCCACTGCGGGGGCATGGGCCTGGTGGGTCACGGATTTTCTCGGCATCTCCGGTGACGAACTGGGCGCGTACGACGACGGCCTGGGCCAGTTCAACAACGTGTGGTGGTTTCCTCCGGGGCAGTGGGACCGCGCGGAGGACATCGTCATCGTGGCCATTGATGATGCGTCGTTTGCGGACATTGCCGCGTTTGGGCCCTGGCGGGACCGCTACGGCAGCTGGCCGTATGACCGCATCATTTACAGTGACGTGTTGGAGTACCTGGGCCAGGCCGGCGCGCGGCTGGTGGTGTTTGACGCCACGCTGGACGAGCCCAAATCCGATATTTCCGGTGATCTGAAATTCGGCGAAACGGTGGGACGCGTGAAGATCCCGTTCCACATGGGCTTCAATGTGGTGCCCGGCGTGGAGGCGTTGCCCAAGGTGGAGCCCGTCAACCGCCTGGGCCCGCCGCCGCCGCCGCCGGAACCCGCGCCGGCTCCCGTTGCCGCGGGTAAAGACGCCAAAGAGGAGGAATTTCCCTCTGAAGACTTCCCCACTGAGGAAGCGCCGGACCCCGCGGCGCAGGCCAAGGCAAGGCAGGAGGCGCTGGAGAAGGTGCGGGCCCGGGCCGCCGCCGCGTTTGCGTTTCCCGTTGAGACGGCGGGCGGCCTGGAGCCCAAGACGTTCCTGCCGGCGGAGCAGAAGATGACGCCGGACGGCGGCGTGGCCACGGGTGAAGACGTGGCCAGCGGCGTGGAACTCACCACGCAGGAGGCGCCGCGCAACCCGGTCCCCGCCATTGAGCCGCTGCTGGACGTGGTGTCAGGTTTTGGCACCGTGAGCCTGGAGGCGGATGACGACGGCATCATGCGCCGGACGTGGTTTGCGTACACCGACGGCAACAACACGTACGCCACGCTGGCGCTGGGTGCGGTGGCAGACGCGGTGGGCGCGGACAAGGTCACGCTGGAACCCGGCCGCCTGGTGCTGGGCAAGCACGTGGTGCACATCAACCAGGACGGTTCCGCCGCCATCAACTACGGCGGCACGCTGACGGAGCGGTTTGTGTCCGTGCCGCTGGTGGACGTGCTGCGGTACCGCGCGCGCAAGGACGGGTACGAGCGCTTCAAGGACAAGGTCGTCGTCATTGCCGGGTTTGCGCTGGGCACGGCGGACATCAAGTCCACGCCGTTTGAGACGCAGGTGCCCGGCGTGGTCAAGCAGGTGGCGGAGATAGACAACCTGCTGCATGACCGGTTCATCCTGGACGCGCCGCTGTGGCTGTCCATCCTGTTTGCGCTGTTTTTCGCGCTGATCTCCGTGGCGCTGGTGATGGTGGTGCAATCCGTCGTCGTGGACATTGGCGCGCCGGTGTTCTTCTATTTCTTCTTCTCCACGGTGACCGGCCTGTTCATCACCGTGACCCGGTGGCACCTGCTGTCCGCCATGGCGTCCATGGCAGGCACGCTGGCGTGCGTGGCCGCCAGTGCCTACAACCGCTTCCTGGCCAGTGAGGAGCGGGACAATCTCAAGCAGGCATTTGCCGCGTTCATGGACTCTGACCTGGCTGAGCTGATGGCGGAGGGCCGGCAGCTTCCCAACCTGGCCGGTGAGGAGCGCGTGGTCACCGCCCTGTCCGCGGACCAACGCGGCCTGTTGGTGGTGGCTGAGGCCCTGCGGGGTGAGCCGAAGAAACTGATGCACGTGACCAACCGTTTCCTCTCCGCGGTGACGCCCATCGTCAAGGAGCAGGGGGGCTGCATTGACAAGTTGCAGGGTGAGACGCTGGTGGCGCTGTTCGGCGCGCCAATGAGCCACGCTGACCACGCGTTGCGGGCGTGCCGCAGTGCGCTGCAGATGCGCGCGGCCATTGCGGAGCTGCGCAAGGACGCGCAACTGGGAGCGCTGCCGCCCATCCTGGCGCAGGTGGGTATTGCCACGGGGATCATGTTTGTGGGCAATCTGGGCAGTGACGATCTCATTGATTACTCCGCCATCGGTGACGGAATGCAGCGTTGCGCGGCGCTGGAGCGCCTGGGCGCGGACCGCGGCGCGGCCATCCTGGTGGACCAGGCCACACGGGAGGCCGTGGGTGACGCGCTGGTGACGCGGCGCATTGACCGCGTCCGCACGCGTGACGGCGCTGTCTCGGACGTGCATGAAGTGGTGGGCGAGCCTGACGACGTGGATGACCGCGCGCGCGAGGCGCTGGCGGCGCACGAGTCCGCGCTGGACCTGGTGCTTGCCGGGCGGTTTGCCGACGCGGAGAAACTGTTGGCCCGCGCGCTGGAACTGCATCCCGACGACGCGGCGAGCCGCGCGCTGCTGGCGCGCAGCCGGAAGCTGTCAGCGGGACCCCTGCCAGTGGGCTGGGATGGTGTGACGGTGGTGTAGCCGGGGGCGCACCGCCCCCAACGGAGGAACACGTGAGGACGCGGACATGGGCAACTCTGGTTGCCGCAACATTGCTGGCGGCGGGTGCCGCCTGGGCGGTGAAACCCGGGGGAACGCTGTTCGTCAAGGGCAAGGACGTGAAGGTTCTCCCCAAGGCGGACCTGGGTGCCACGCCCATGATGAAGTTGCAGAGCGGTGACGAGGTGGTCTGGAACGGCGCGGACGCCAAGAACAAGCAGCTCCACAAGGTGAAAGCCAAGGGCAAGGACGGGTACATCCTCCAAGCAAACCTCACGCCCAACAAGCCCTCAGACGAAGTCCTGACCGGCGACGGCAAGCCCACCTCCGCGCAGGCGTTTGCCAGTTCCGGTGCGGCCACCAAGGCGATGAGCGAGGCGGGTCTCAAGTACGCCTCCGAAAAGGGCGGCAAGGAGATTGCCGCGCAGGTCATCTACGTGGAGGAGCACTCCAAGAAAGCGGCGGATGCCGTGCCTGATCACGTCAAGAAGGCTGGCCTCACGCCGGGAGGTGGCAAGTGATGCGCTCCAACCTGTCACGCCTGTTGGCCGGGGTGGCGCTTGCCGCCGCGGCCTGTTCCGGATCCAAGCTGTCCATCAAGGACCCTGCCAAGATGGCCGCGGAGAGCGCGGCGCTGGCCAAGAAGCTGGCGGACGTGGCCAAAGAGGCGGAGGAGAAGGCCAAGCCGTGTGACAACCTTGAGACGCGCGGCATTGTGTGGTCCGAAGAGCGCGCCATTGGCGGGTCCATTGCCATTGGCATGGTGCAGAAGGCCAAGGGCGCCATGTTTGTGGACAACCTGCCCAGCACCGACCCGGATGCGCTCAAGAAGGACGTGGACGCCAAGAAAAAGGTGGAATTGCCGTCCAGCCCCAAGAATGACCTGGCGCTGGAAGTGGCCATCATCGGCCGCAACCTCGCGTCGTACTCCGCGCGCCCGGAGATCGCGTGGACGTTTGGTGTGATCGACGATCCGTCGGTGAACGGGTACTCGGCGCCCGGCGGGTATGTGCTGGTGACGACGGGATTGCTGCGGCTGGTGGAGAACGAGGCGCAACTGGCCGGCGTCCTGGCCCACGAGATTGGTCACGTGGCCAACCGGCACGCGCTCAAGACGTACGGAAAGATCAAGGCCATGCAGTGCAAGGTGGCCGTGCGCGGCGGCGTCTACCTGGAGCGCGGCGTCCTGGACCAGGCGCCGGCGGAGCTGAAGAAGGCGGCCGAATTCGGGAGTTTCTTCTCCAAGTCCGTGGAGGGTGACGGCGTGCTGGACCTGGACGGTGCGGGCGCCAGCGCCAAGCTGGTGGCGTACATCACGGACGGATTCATTGACTTCTTTGTCAGCACCGGATTGGCCAAGCCTGACGAGCTGGACGCGGACAAGACCGCGTTTGAATTGATGACCTTTGCCGGATACGACCCCGGCGAGCTGTCCAAGTTTGTCAACAAGATCCCCGACAGCGGCGGCGCCTTTGCCCACCACCCCAGCAACAAGGAGCGGACGGACGCCCTGACAGCGGTCCGGGCGGATTACGCCGGTTTTGCGGATAACGGGAAGGTCCCGCCGCTTTCCGACGTGTTCAAGGTCCTGGCCGCCCCAACTCCCGCGGAGGCCCCGGCCGCGGCCGCACCCGGCGCGGCGGCCGCTCCCCCCGCGGGATGCCCGGCCAAGATTCCCGCGGGATTTGTGTGCATTGCGCAGAAACAAGGCGGCGTGGTGCTGGCCGGTCCCCACGCAGACCTCAGTGGTGCTGATCTCGCCGGCGCCAACCTGGCAGGCGCGGACCTTTCCGGCGCCAACCTCAGCGGCGTGGAACTCAAGGGCGCGGACCTGCGCGGCACCAACCTCAAGGGAGCCAACCTCTCCCTGGCCAACCTGGCGGGTGCCGTGTGGGGGAACACCACCTGCCCGGACGGCACCGACAGCGACGACAACGGCGGCAGCTGCCAGGCCAATCCGTAACGCGCAGTCCCACCCGTCAGCGCGGGAGGCCGTGCTGCGCCACGCGGGCCAGTTCCTCAATGAGCCCGTCATTCCGCCCGTCCACGCCGCTGCTGGAGACGTGCAGCAGGCCGCTGCCGGGATGATCACGCGAGAAGGTCTTGAGCCACGCGCCAGCCTGGAACCGGCCAGCGCGGGTGAGCACCACATCCACGTGCGCCGTCGTCGTCAGCTGCGTTCCGCTCGCGGGCACCTGCGTCAGGCCAAAGGCGCGGCCCTCGTTGGTCAGCACCGGGGCCTCGGCGCCGTCCGCGCACGGACACGGGATGGCGCGCGTGGACAGTCCGTAACTGCCAATCCAGGCATGCGTCCCGTCCGCCCAGGCGCGGTGTGAAAACGGGAAATGCCCCGCGTGCACAATCCGGCCGCCCGCGTCCAGGTAGCGCCGTGCCGTGCAGTCCGGGCGGTTGGAATCAAACACCGGTGCCGGGAACAGATCCTGCGTCATCACGCACACGGAGCCCGGTGCGCCGCCGCGGGTGCGCTCTCCCATCCACGCCGCCAGTTCGCGCGCGGACACAATGGTGAATCCCATCTTCTCCAGCCGTTCCGCCGCACGCGCCTGCGAGGAACCCCACACCGCCGGGTAAAGCGGATCGTAGTACGCCACCCGGGCGGACGTGGGCGCCGGGCCGTGGTCAGGTGGCGGAACGGGCACCAGCAGCACACCGTGCACCACAAACGTGCCCGGCGCGTTGCAGGGATCAAGACGCAGCCGCGTGATGGTGCCAAGTTCCCACAGTCGCGCGCGGTATTCGTGGGTCTGGCCGTCCCCTGGGACATCCAACCTGGCGCACGGCATCTCGTAATGCGGGTAATGCGTGGTGTGGCAGAACACCTCCGCGTGCCCGCCGGTTGACGCGCTCATGCGCAGCACCACCTCCACGGGGCACGGGATGGTGATCCTCGGACCCTGCAGGTGCGGGTCGTTCCCGGTGGACGTGATGACCAGGCGCTCGTGTTCCACCTCCAGACGGACCTGGTGAATGGGCTCCCATTCATGCGCGGACCAGGACACCTCGGTACGCGTCGCCGGATCGCGCACCGGGGCCACATCATCCAGCACCAGGACGGACGCGGACGCCACGGGCGGTGCCACGTGTGGCGTGGTGCTTGCCGCGGGCACCGCGCGGGGGCGCGCGCGCAGCACCACCTCGCGAATCCGCACCCGGCGGGGCGAGACGATCTGCAGGCACACATCCGATTCGCGCGGTCCCCGGCGCCGGAACGCCACCTGGTCCACGTCCGCCTTGACCCGGCGCCATTCGCCGGACCCCGTCAGCGGCGCACCGCGCACCAGCAGGCGCGCGTCCTGCTGCGAGTCCACTGTGGCGGACACGCCCGTGCCGCGCACGTCTTGGAACTCGTACTCAAGCGTCACGTCGCGGGCGTGCGCGGCGAAGGCCGCGTCAACCCGGAATGCGACCACGCGCGCATTGCGGTCCTCACCGGGAACGGCCTTCTTGGGGCGGGCGGACACCAGCGCGTCGCGGTCAACCGTCACCTCCTGGCCCGGCACCAGCTCCACGCCGTCCGGCAGGTCCGGCGTCCAACGGACCACGGCCGCTTCCACCAGCGGCGCCAGCGCACGGCAGCGTGCGGACGGCCAGCCCTCGGCCTCGCCGAGCGCAACCTGAGACAACACGGCGAAATCCCGCGCCGTGCCCTGCGCCGCAACAGCGACCCTTTCCGGGAAGAACCGCCCCACCATTCCGCTGCGTTTCCGCACGGCGGTCCCGTTCTGCACGCGGTACCCGCGCTCCCGGTAGCGCGCCTCCATCCATGCCTGGTCGGGTGCGGGAACCTGCGCCGCCGCAAGCCGGCGTGGCCGCTCGGCCGCCTGTTCCGCGCGCATCTGATCCAGCAACGCGTAGAAGAACTGGCGCACCTGCGCCTGGTTCCCCGCGGCGGCCCAGGTGTCGTCGCCGCCGCACGGGTACGCCAGGATCACACCGTGCCGGTCCACCGTTGCCGCCAGGTCCCCGCCGGGAAGCACGGCGCCCACCACGGATTCCTCGGCGGTGGCGGACAGCGACACGCGGAAGGCATGCGCCAGGCCGCGCACCAGGCCATCCAACAGCTCAGCGCGCGTCACCGTGAGACGCCCCGGCCAGGAGAACGGTTGTCCCGACGGGAACGGACCGTGCAGCCGGCCCCGGAGCTCAATGCTGTCATTGATACCGGGGGTATCCAGCGTGGTCTCAATGGCCGTGAATTGCGCCAGCCAGATGCCGCGGATGCGGAACGTGCGAGCCGCCCCCGCCAGTTCGTGCGCGTTGAGCAGCCGGACCACGTCGCCACCGCGGGCGCGGACAGCGTCCTCGCGGGTGGCGTGCAGGTGCCCAGCGTCATCAAGGCGGGATACCCAGGGTTCGCGCTCGTACAGGAACCGGTCCACCACGCGCGCCTGGGCGGGCGGGGGCGGAATGGCCACCGGTGGCCCGGAGGGCGCAAAGAACCGCGGTGGTTGGTGCTCCGGGGTCTGCGCCGTCTCCACGTCTTCACCTCCGCGTGTCAGGCTGCCACCCGCGGGACCTTGCGCCCGGGCTGACGGTTTGTCCACTCCACGCGTTTTGTCGGTGTTACGCGGTACGGCCACCCATAAATGGACCGGGCGCGGTCATCCCCGCAGGGACGGCCGCGCCCGGGCACTTCACGGCGGAGCGGGCTCAGGGCCGCACGGCGCCGCCCGTACCGGCCGGGTCCGGGTTGGGCGCCGCGGACCACGCTGCCACGTCAACGTCAAACGCGAACGAATGCGCCACTCCGGAAACAACGACATTCGCGGTGCCGGAAAGGCGCGATCCCGCGTCAGTGGTCCACTGCAGCGTGAGGGAACCGCTGTCCACGCCGAGGAAGTCCTCGCATGCGTCCAGCCGCGAGTACCCCGCCACCGGCATCACGCCGTAGCCTTCAAAGTCAACGGGCAGCAGCGAGATGGTCGTGGACGCGGTCAGGTCCGTGCCCGCCGGCACCAGCGCCGCGAACAGGCCCAGGTGCGTGTTGTCCACCAGCAACAGCGCGCGGTCGTATCCCGGGGGAGCTTCGCCGTCAGCAAACTGTTGCATGCCCGCTTCTTCCACCGTGAAGACGTCCGGCAGCGTGGCAAGCTCTCCGCATTGCTGCGTTTCCGGCGGTGGCTGCGTGGGGCCGCCACCGGTGCACGTCCCATCCAGCGCGCACGGGCGCGTGTCCGCCACGCAATTGGGCGCCCCGCTGTCGTACGGCGTCACGGCCAGGTCAAACGTGAGGGAGCGCGTGGCGTTCTCCGCGGTGAAGGTGACCGTGCCCGCCACGTTGGCCGCGGCATCGGCGCGCGGGGCCACCGTGATGCTGCCCGCGGTCACGTAGCTGCCTGACTGGCAATAGGGCGCAAACACCAGGCCGTGCCAGGAAATGCCGCTGCCGGAGGGGGGCGGCGCCAGATCAAGCGTGAAGCCCGTCAGCAGGTCCGTGCCCGTCGGCACAAGCACCAGCAGCGTGCCCTGTGACACGGAATCCGCCAGCACCAGCAGCGCGTCATAACCGGCAATGCCCACGTCGCCTTCAATGTCCGCGGAATCCGGGTTCAACACGGAGGGGAGGGCAGCCACGTCCACGCAGCTCTGCGGGATCTGTCCGGCCGGGCAATAGGAGGTGTCCGTCGGCGGGTCGTCGCGCGGTGTTCCCGTGTCGCCGCAGTACGCGTCGGTGCAGCGCAGGACGTAAGCCGGCGCGTTGGCGTCAACGTAACCGATGATCGGCGCGCCCTCCTGGGTGCCCGCCTGGTCCAGGTGCAGGACGCCCCCCGCCAGCGCGAGCTGCGTGCCATCCGCCTCCACCAGGTACGCCATGGCCTCCAGGTTCCCCAGCGCCACATCGCCCGGCGCCAGGATGGCCTCGTCCAGCACCACCGCAAACACGCGCGTGCCGTCGTCGGACGGGAACACCAGTTGCGCCGTGCCCGGCTCCGCGGAGGACGCGTAGGCGGACGTGGCAACAAACTCCGCGAATCCCGCAGCAGTCACCAGGATTTCCGCTGAGCCCGTCACCTCGCCATTCACCGAATACCGGGTGGAGAACGTCCCGCCGCCCGTGACGTCGGTGCGCTCGGTGGGGCCGGTGCCGTCCGTGATCGGGAACAGTTGTTCGGGCCAGCGGGCCAACGTGACCTGCCCCATGTCCGCGGTGAGCTCGGCCACCAGCCGGCCGCCGTCGCGGATGTCCGCGGTGGTGACGTGCAGCGTTCCGTTCAATGAAATGGTGGCATTTCCCGCGGTTTCATCCAGTGACAGCAGGGAGGCCTGCGTGCCATCCAGCGCCAACGACGCATCCGCAACCAAGTCCGGCCCGCGCGCCGCCAGCACCAGGTAGCGGTTGGGTTCCAGCGCGTCCTGCAGCACGGCGTACACCAGGTCCGTGCCGGGCTCCGCGTCCAGCACCACCACGGAGACGTGCTCCACGGGAGCACCGGCGGTGGTGACCAGCGCGGTACCGGGCGTGAAGTCGGCGGTGGACTGCTGGTTCACCGCGGGCGCGTCAAAGCTCGCCGTCAGCGCGCCCACCGGTACGTCCGCTTCAGCGGGTGTGAGGTGGAAACCCACGCGTTGCAGGTAGGAGTCCCCATCGCCACGCGCGCCCACCGGGGCGGTCTGGGTGCGCTGCCGGGAACCGGGGCTGCCCACGTTGCACGCCGCAGCCAACAGGACCAACGGCACCCACGCGTTCCTCATGAACTGCCGAACATTGCGCTGCATGAACTTCTCCCTTTGAGCCCAGGTCGGCGCTCGTAGCCATGTCCGCCTCGCGACGGGCGTTCTCAGTGATGGTCGGAAACCGTCAGCGCGGAAACCCCGGCGCACGCCAACCGCGCGGCGCATGGGGGTCCTTTGCTGGCCTGTTGGTGGTAGGGACCCGCAACGGTGTTCACAACGCGCGACGGTGATCACGCGCAGCGGAATCACCGCGTCCGGACGCGGAGAAACGTGGAGCACCCCAGCGGACGGCTGCGTGACGTCCGCCATCTTGGTGGCGCCACAGTGAACCAGCGTTCACAGTGCGCGCACGTTCAGCCGGCTTTCAGGTTCTCCAGATCGGGGAGCGCCGGGTGGTTCGTGCCGCTCCTTTGCACATGCTTGGAGAAAGCCAGGACGGAGCAGTCAGCGCCGTGGGACGCGCGCAGGTGCCGGTAGAAGTCACATTCCTGGCACTGTTTCTCCTTGATTCGGTACGTGCCCTCCACCACGCCTGAGCAGAACGTACCCGTGAGGTACGCACAGGCCCGGCCGCCCTGGCTTCCTCCCAGAAAGCCGTCGGCGGGCGCACAGGTGGCCGCCGGGCAAGGGCCCATCTCACGCACCCGGCTTCCACCGGGTTCGCGTCCGCACTTCTTGAATTCCCAGCAATTCGTCGAGGGCATGCACAGCTCCGCGTCCCCCGCGGTTGTTGCGCGGCTGGCCCGGTCTCCGCGTCCGGTCCGGCCGACGTGCACATCCTGCCTTGACGACGGCGATCCCGCAACGACCCGTCCTCTGGCGGCCGGACATCCGCCAAGCGTCAGCGCAAACGTGGCCGCCTGGTGAGGCGTGCCCAAGAAAACGCGGGTTTTGCATGGACGTCAGGTCAGGGCGGATCCGCCGCGCATCAGGTCCGCGGTTCAATGGGTGCGCGCACGTGCCGCCCCCACGCGACAAACGCCGCCAATGCGCCGAGCGTTCCGTTGACCAGCAGCGCCTGCGGCTCACCGCGGATGAGGTGGAACACCGCCGCCAGGATCATGAGCAGCGTGAAGCCGGCGCCCGCCAGTGCGGTCAGCCTGGGCTGGATGCGAGTCAGCGCCGGCAGAATCATCCCCAGCGCGCCCAACAGCTCGCAGGCGCCAATGAACCGGGTGAGCTGCCCAACGTCCGCCGTCCACGGCAACTTCTCCATCAGCTCCGCCATGGGTAGCGTCGTCTTCATGAGACCGGCCATGCCAAAGGCCACGGCCAGCAGCACCTGCGCAAACCACAGCGCAATGTTCCATGCCCGGGTGGTGCCCGGCGCCTCGTGGTGCCCCACTGTCATCGTCGTCATCGGTCACTCCTGCGTGCCAGGCACCTGGTGCCCGTGCCGCCTGCCGCGGCCCTGGGATGTACCGTTCCCGCCCGCGCGCGTCCGGTTCCCGCCAAGGCGCAGTGGGAAAGCCAGACAAACCGGCGCGCGCATTTGAGTGCGTTCTGGGCCCCGGCGGGCGGCACACGCGGCAGGCCCGGGCCGCGCTGCGGTTGAACGGCCCCGGGGCCCCGTGCTTGCGAACGCGCGCGCACGCGCGTAGTCCGGCTGCGCGCAAGCATGGCGGGGCCGGAACCGCGGGCAGCGGCGCAGGGACGTCGCGGTGAACTTCATCATCAGGTACTGAACCAGGCGGGCAACGCAGTCACCAAACAGGCGTGGAGGAGTCAACATGAGGTGGAGCCGAAGCAGTGGGTGGATGCTGGGAGCCGGGTTGGTACTGCTGGGCGCGTCGGTGCGCGTGGCGTGGGGTGTGTTGAACCCACCGCCCGCGGGCCATGAGGCCATTCCGTATGAAGGCATGCTGGAGCGGGACGGAATACCCGTGAATTCCGCCGCGGACTTCTGTTTCCAGTTGTTTGACGCGTATGACCCCGGCAACGCCGCCGTGGGCACGCTGGCCTGGTCCGAGCAGCAGGACGACGTGCCCGTCGTGGCGGGGCGTTTCTCCGTGCGCCTGGGCACGGAACAGGCGCTGCCCGCCGCGGTGGCGGGGAATACACGCCTGTTCCTGCGCGTGGGCGTGCGCGACGCGGCCGGTGTCACGGCGGGCGGGGCGTGCGGCAGCGCGGGCGACACGGAACCCGCCGGCTACGCCATGCTCGCGGGGCGGCAGCAGCTGGGCGCCGCGGCGTTTGCACTGGCCGCGGGCCGCGGCGTGGCCGGGCAGGACTTTGTGGTGGATGGCCGCCTGGGCGTGGGGACGGCGGGGTCAGCGGACAAGCTGGCGGTTGCCGGAAGCGTGAATGCCACGGGGAACATCACCACGCCCGCCGAGGTGGGCGCGGCCACCGCGCGCGCGGACCGGTTCCTCCAGCGCAGCGCCACCGGCGACTTTGAGGTGGGATCAACGGTGATGGTGCGCTGGGGGCACGATCAGGCGCCGGCCGGATTGGAACTCCTGTACCGGGGCGTGGCCATGGGTGGCCGTTACAACCACGCGGCAGCGGGCAGCACGGGCAAGGCCCTGTGCGTGGCCGGCGGAGACAGCGGCCCCACGCCGCCAACGGGCAGCGGGGACAGCCACTACGCGCTGCTCTACCCCATCCAGGCGCAGGACCTGTACATGCAGCCGGCGTCTTCGGGCCGGGAATCAAAAGCCCTGCAATGCGCGGTCTACCGCTCACCGGGACCGGCCACGGAAATCTGGGGAACGTCCACGTGCCCCGCCGGGTGGACGGCGGATTACACGGGTTTTGCGCACGGGCCCAGCTATGCGCACCAGGACAAGTGGAGCGTCATGTGCCTGGACAGCGCGCTGGTCACCACCGGTGTGACCGGTGCGGCGTTTGGCGGCATTGCCAATGCTGCCGTGCTGTTTGAGAACTGGGGTGTTGACGCCACCGCGTACCCCAGCCGGCGGGTCATCAAGTGCGCCGTGTGCAGCCGGCGGTGAAGCGCGGCCCGCTCCGGCGGGTGAGGCGGATCCAAGTCTGAGCCGGCATCTGTTCCGCGAACGCCACGTCCGAACTGCATGCACGCTCTGCGTGCATGCGTACCCGCGCCCTTTGGGGGGCGGCCGGCGACGTCAGTCGCCGGGGGTGGGGGGCCCGCCAAACGGGTGGGTACCACCCGGGGATGACGGAGGTAACGGACCCCCGCCCCCCCTCGCCGACGTCGCTGCGCTCCGTCGTCGAGGGCCGCCCGCCAAGGGAGGCGGGTAGATGGGCATGCCTGCGGCAACCCCGCCGCGCGTCGTGGAGCGGGCCTCCGTTCCACCGCGCCTCGATTTCTCGCTCACAGGGTTGCTCAGGGTCGAATCCGCCTCGCCCGGCGGGTGGCGCGGTCAACGCCAGCGGACGTCCCAGCAACACGCGGCGTCACCCTGGTGCACGCACGCGGTGTGATCGACGGCCGTGGCCCGGCCCCCGCCATAAGACAGGGCCGCGTCCAGCCAGCCTGTGATGCCGTACGCGCACATGTAGCGCGGGAACACCGCGCCGGACAGCTCCACGCGTCCCTCCTCGTCGCCGGTCCTGGTGCCCCGCAGAGAGCCGCTCCTGAAATACAGCGAATAGGCCAGATTGGTGTTGCTCAACACCGTTGCGGGTGACGCGAAGAACAAGAGCATCTTGTAGATGGTGGACAGGTCATAGCGGCCCACGGTCTGCCCAAAGTGCAGCATGTGCTCCATGCGGCCCCGCATGGGCCCGGCAATGATGGCGCAGTCCACGTCCATGAGCGGGCCAAAGCTGCACCATGTGCTGGGCAACGGCGGGTCCTCCAGGTACGCGCGCGCCTCCCCGCGCAGCTGCGCGCACAACTCCGCCAGCTCGCCCAGGCCATACTGCTCCCGCACGTACCGCGCGCGTGACCGCACCAGGTTGCCTTTGACCCGCATCAGCCGGGCCCGCGCGATGGTTCGCCAATCACCAAGCACCGGGTGGGCTGCGGCGCGTGCGCCGTCCGCGCCGGTCCGGGCGCTGTTGACCTGTGTCTGCATGCTCTCCCCCCGTCCCGCGTGCCGTGGGTCCGGCACACGGTCCGCGGAGGTAGCCAACGTGCGCTGGACCCGCAACGCGAAACCGCAGTCCGCTTGGCTGGCACGCGTAAACCCCGCGTATTGACCGCCGTCACGGCGTGGAGACGGGCTCCGCAACTGCAGGGCAGACCTCGCGGCAATGGGCCGGAATTCACGGCATTACGCGGAGCGCGGATCAGCCTTGCGGGCGCTCCGCCCGAAGAGGAGATTGCCCGGGCCTCCCGCAGCACCGGGCGGCGCAACGGGGCGGGAACAGACATGAGCGAACTGACGCTCCGGGTGACACCGGACTGGGACGTGGTGAGGGGATTCTGGCCGGTTTCCACGGGCTTCTTTGCCGGCCAGGGTCTGCAGGAGGAGACGGTCTACGCCCTGTCCATGATTGCCCAGGAATTGCTGGAGAACGCGGTCAAATACGGCCATTACCCGGATGACGCGCATGGAATAGCGGTGAGCCTGCGGGTCTTGAAGAGTGAGGCCACCGTGGAGGTGAAGAGCCCGGCCGGTCCGGATGACGCACCGCTGCGCCGGCTGGATGACACCATTCAGTGGATTCGCGGGTTTCAGAGTCCGTTTGAGGCGTACATGGAACGGCTCAAGGCGGTGGCCATGAGCCCTCCCAGCGGGGGGGCCAGCGGCCTGGGGCTGGTGCGCATTGCCTACGAAGGCCAAGCGGTCCTGGATTTCTACATCAACCCGCAATACGAGCTGGCCGTTTCCGCCGTGCACCGTCTGCCGGATGGTTCGCCCGCGGGTATTCCGGCGGCAAAAGCAGACCACCAACCGGGTGAGCTGGCAGTGAACCGTGCGTGATGAGTGCCCAGAATCAGCAAGCCTGCGGGGGGACCATGCATTCCAGCCACGTGTTCATTGAGAATTCGCTGCGGATTGAGCAGGACGAGAACGACAGCGAGGTGCGCCTGACGTGGACCGGCCGGAGCACGGAGCGGGAGCCCGCCCGGTTCCTCACGCCCATCCTGGATGGGGCACTGCAGCGCAGCCGCGCGGAGGCGCGCCCCCTGGTCCTGGATTTCCGGTCCATTGAATACATGAATTCCTCCACGTTCACCCCGCTGGTGGTGGCGCTGGAGCAGGCGCGCAGTGAGGGCGGCAACGTGCGCCTGTTGTTCCGTTCCAACCTCAAGTGGCAGAACCTGAGCTTTTCGGCGCTGCGGATCTTTGAGACGCTCGACAAGCGCATTGAACTGTGCGGGGTGGATGGATGAACGCCGCGCCGTTGCCGCTGCCGGGCACGTTGTTTGGCCGGGACGGGCGCTTCACCGTCCAGCTGAAATTCGCCACCAACGCGTCCGTGTTTGCCAACTTCCCCACCGGCACGGCGCCGCCGGACCGCTCCGAGTTTGACGGCCTGGTGCTGGAGGTGGAGGACCGCGCCTACCAGCTGTCACGCTGCCGCCTGGAGGTGGAGGAGGCGCAGGTGGACCCGCGCCTGGTGTTCCTGGACGACGTGTACGATTTCAGCGCCTTGTTCCGGGAGCACCGCATGGTGGACCTGCGGCGCGTGTTCCACAACGTAGCGCTGGTCATTGCGCAGAAGGACCAGGTCAGCCCGCAATTCAGGGATTACACCGCCAACACCGTTTATGACCTGTCCGTCTACAAACGCTTCTTTGCGGACCAGGAGGCCATGCTGCGCAAGGAACCGGCCAGCGTGCGTGAGGCGGCACGGGGCGCACTGCTGCGCGCGCAGCGGACGCGGTTCTTTGACTTCATGGACCGCGGCCTGCTGGGCCTGCGCCAGGTCACCGCGTCCTTTGACGACGAGGAGCACAAGCGCCACGGCTACTACTTCCGCCGCCACGTGTGGGAGTACATCCAGGGCGCGCCGTTCCTGGCGCGCACCAACCTCAAGCCGCGGGGCTACGCGGGTGATTCGCACATGATGGAGATGATCTACGAGGACGCGTTCAAGGGGAACTCGGTATTCAGCATGCTGCTGCACCGGCACCCGTTGGCGTCCGCCGCCGCGCGGGCGGTGCGCAACCGCCGGACCATGGTGCCGCTGGTGCTGCGGCGCGTGCAGCGGGAGTTCCAGCCGCTGCCACCGCGGGGCTTCCGGTTCCTGTCCGTGGCGTGCGGACCCGCCTTTGAGGTGTGTGACCTGCTGGCGGAGGAGCCGGAACCGGAGCACTTCCACTGCGCGCTGCTGGACCAGGACACCGAAGCGCTGGCCACCGCGCGCGCGGGCATCCAGCGCGTCCAGCGCGCGCGCCGCCGGAAGTTCAGCGTGGCCTACGTCAACGAATCCGTGCGCACCATGCTCAAGCGCGCCGACCAGGTGGACCGCCTGGGGCGCTTCCACTTTGTCTATTCCATGGGATTGTTTGACTACCTCACGCCGCCGGTGGCGCGCGCCGTGGCCAAGCGCCTGCTTGAACTGGTGGTTCCCGGCGGCACGCTGCTGATTGGCAACTATCACGTGGACAACCCCACGCGCCGGTACATGGAATACTGGATGGACTGGACGCTGTACTACCGCACGGAGGCGGAACTGCAGGCGCTGCTGGAAGACGCCGAGGCTGCCTCCGCCGAGTTGTTCTTTGAGGACACCGGCTGCCAGATGTTCCTGCAGGTCCGCAAGCCTGGATGACGGGGAAGCCATGCACGGGACGGTGGAAGCCATGCCAAACGCCCTGGTCACCGCAAGTGCGCGGCGTGACTCCAGTGACACGTTGGTGCTGCCGCCTTCCAGCCAGATGTTGTTTGACGCCTACCTGGCGCACATCATCCATGACTGGTCCCGCGTGGTGGCCATGCTGGGGTTCTGCCTGGTGCCCGTGTTTGGGCTGTTGGACAGCTTCATTGTCCCGCCCGGACTGCTGGATGAATTCCTGATGTACCGCGGCGGCGCCACCGCGGTGATCCTGGCGCAGTACGTGGTCATCCGGAACACGCCGCCGGGGCGGTGGTCACTGCTGCACGGGTACTTCTTTTCGATTGTCACCGGCGGGATGATCACGCAGATGACGCGGGACCTGGGTGGGTTTGATTCCGCCTATTACGCGGGCCTCAACCTGGTCATGGTGGCGGTCAACATCTTCCTGCCATGGAGCGCCATCCATTCTGCCGTCAATGGGCTCATTCTCATCTCCATGTACGTGGTGGTGAACGGGCTGTGGGGCGGGCCGTTCACGCCGGCGCTGCTGGTGAACAACCTGTATTTCCTGAGCGGCACGCTGGTCATTGCCGTGGCCATCAACCGCAGCCGGCACAAGCTCATTGCCAAGGAATTCCGCTTGCGCGCGGAGTTGCAGGAGACCAACCATGAGCTGGATGCGTCGCGGCGGGACCTGCAGGCGGCGCGGGACGCGCTGTGGGGTGAGATGGAGGTTGCCAAGCACATCCAGACCGCGCTGCTGCCACGCAACACGCGCCTGGGACCGTTTGAGGTGGCCGGCGTCATGCACCCCGCGTCCGAGGTGGGCGGGGACCTGTATGACATCCTGGAGACGCCCGCGGGTCAGCGGTGGGTGGCCATTGGTGACGTGTCCGGCCACGGCGTGGAATCCGGGCTGGTGATGATGATGACGCAGAACTGCATCGCAGCGCTGGTGCAGGACGGGCGGGCGCGGCCGCCGTCGGACGTGTTTGTTTCCGCCAACGCCATCCTGCGGGAGAACCTCCGGCGCCTGCGCACCAACCTGTACGTCACGCTGAGCATCATGCGCCTGGACGCGGACGGCCTGTGGATGGCGGGCAAGCACCAGGACCTGCTGATCCTGCGCGCGCGCACCGGCGCGGTGGAGGCGGTGCCCACGCGCGGCTGCTGGCTGGGCGTGGTGGAGGACCCGCGGCCGGCGGTGACGGACCAGTTTGTGCCGTGGGAGCCGGGGGACGTGGTGCTGCTGCACACGGACGGCATCTCTGAAGCGCAGCGCGGAGGCGAGCTGTACGGCGACGACCGCCTTGCCGCCGCGCTCAAGGAGCACGGGAACCGGCCACCGGACGAGACATTGCGTTGCATGCTGGACGAAATCAATGAGTTTCAGCCGCACCAGGACGACGACCGCACGCTGGTTCTTGTCCGGTACCTCGCCTCCGGGTGAGGGCGTGGCGGCAGGGGGGGGTGATGCGCCTGCAAACTGGAACGCCTGTCAAGGTGGATGGCGAGTACTACCGGATGCTGCAGTTTCATGCGGATGCCTCCGCGCTGCCGCTGGCGGTGCCGGGCTTTGACGTGGTGGCCCACGCGGCGTTGGACGGCGCGCTGGAGTGCCTGGCGGAGGGCGGCGTGGACTGCGTGCTGGTGCCGTGCGCGCGCGCCGTTCCCGCCGGGACCGAACGCCTGCAGCAGTGGTGCGACGAACAGATGGTGCCCCTGGTGCTGGGATTGGACACGCGCGTGACGACGTCCGAGGACCCCGTGTTCCGCGTGGCGGCGGATGGGCTGGTGGACCTGCGCTGGCCGGGGCACCTGGTGGCGGCGGCGCTGCGGGCCGCCATCCAGCGCGTGCTGGTGGGCCGCAACCTGGTGGACGTGCAGCGCCGGGTGCTGGACGTGGCGCAGGGGACCGTGGATGCGCTGGAGCACCTGGCGTTCCGGGACGAACTCACGGGCCTGTACAACCTGCGGGGATTCCGGGACATCATGCGCAAGGAGCACGAACGGTGCGCCCGCTACCAGCGCTGCTATTCGCTGATGTTCCTGGACATGGACAACCTCAAGCTCGTCAACACCTCGTTCGGGCATGCTGCGGGCAACCGGCTGCTCGCGGAATTTGGCCGCTTGCTGGCCAGCCACCTGCGCGCCTGCAACTACGCGTTCCGCGTGGGGGGAGACGAGTTTGTGGTGCTGTTGGCAGAAACGCCCCCGGCGGTGACGCTGGGCGTGGCCCACCGCGTCCGGGACGACGTCTCGCGCATTGCCGTGGAAGACCACGGGGTGGTGCTCACGGCATCGGTGAGCATCGGGATTGCGTCGTACCCGGAACACGGCACCACGTTCCAGGACGTTGTGGCGCGGGCGGACCAGGCGCTGTACCAGGCCAAGGCGCTGGGCCGGAATCGCGTGCTTTCATTTGATGAGCTTCCGGGCGGCGCACCCGGCCTTCCCAGCCTTCCCGCGCATTGATGCCGCACGCCGGGCGCGCCGGTCTCTTGCACCGCGGCGCCGCGCATTTCTGGTTCTCCTGACAATTGGGTGAGGCACGTCGTGGCTCCATAGTGAGATGTCATGCAGGAACCGGGGTCTTGTGGACTGATTGGAGAACAAGACCAGAGCAGCAGAGGAATATCATTGCAATGAGATTGGCCGCGTTGTGGAAGCCATAGGAGCGTTTGGTGATGACGCGCGTCTTCCCG
>JACRCW010000151.1 GCA_016218805.1 Deltaproteobacteria bacterium
GGCGCCGGGTCCGCAGGTGGCGGGGCGGGCGCGGGCGCGGCCAGGGGTGCGGGCGCCGGCGGAGGCGTCGGCGGGCCGCCCGCGGCCAGCAGCGCCACGCCGCCCAGCAGGGCCACGCCGCCGCCGGCAAGCACCCACAGGGGGGGAAGCCACCGCGCAGCATGGCGCGGGAGGCGTTCGGTCACCTCGGGCGCGGAGGGCGGCGGACTGATGAGGGTGCGCTCCACGGGGCCGCCTTCGGCCTCGGTGGGCTCGTCCGGCGGCGGGGGTGGGGCGCCGTCCGCGCTGACCTGCCCGGGGTCCCCCGGGAACAGCGCAGCGAACTGCGCGGTGTCCAGCTCATCCACACCGGTGTGCATGGGGGCGCGCGCGGCGGGCGTGGGTGAGGGCGGCGGGGTCTTGTCCGGCGCGGGGCCGCCACCGGTGCGGCGTTCGCTGCTGCGCGGGTGGATGGTGGATTCCGCGTCCAGCTTGAGGATGTCCTCGGTGGCCATGGCCAGCAGCGAGGCCAGCTTCTGGCGCACCGGGTCGGTGGCGGCCGGGTAGAGCGACTCCATCATCTGGGCCAGGTGGTAGGAGCCCACGGCCTCCTGCTGGTCCTTGAGGAACTCTTCCAGCAGCAGCCGCAGCTGCCCCGCGCTGCCGGGCCGGCGTGCCGGGTCCTTGGCCATGGCCAGCCGGACAATGGCGTCCAGCTGGGCGGGCACCGCGGGGTTGAGCTCCTGCAGCGGCGCCGGCTCCGTCTGGAGGATGCAGCGCATGTATTCCAGTTCGTTGACCGCCTTGAACGGGAGGTCCCCGGACAGCAGCACGTACAGGTTGACGCCAATGGCCCAGATGTCCACGCGCTTGTCCAGCTTGGAGGCGGTGACCTGCTCCGGGGCCAGGTAGGAGATCTTGCCGCGCACGTTGCCCGGCTGCGTGAGGTTGGCGCTGGCCGCGGCCTTGGCAATGCCAAAGTCCAGCAGCTTCACGTGGCCCTGGTAGGTCAGAAAGACGTTCTCCGGCGTGACATCGCGGTGGATGATGTTGAGGTCCTGGCCGCGCGCGTCCTTGAGCGCGTGGGCGAACTCCAGGCCGGCGCAGCAGTCCGCGATGATGCGCACCGCCAGTGCGGGGGGGACGCGCCCGCCGCCGCGGTCCTTGAGGGCCTTGGACACCTGGAACAGGTTGCGCCCCTCCAGGAACTCCATGGCAATGAACGGGTGCCCCTCGTGTTCGTCCAGGTCAAAGATCTGCACCACGTTGGGGTGGTTGATGAGGGCGGCCAGGCGGCCCTCGCCCAGGAAGAGCTCCTTGAAGACCGGGTCCTCGTGCATGGGCGAGGCCACCGTCTTGATGACCAGCGTCTTGGAGAACCCCGCCATGCCGCGCTGGCGGGCCAGCCACACCTCAGCCATCCCGCCGCGCGCGAGCTTGCCCAGGATCACGTACCGGCCGAAGCCGTCACCGGTCTTCACGCGCGCCCCGCGACGGGAAAAGCCCCCGCGCCACGATCCCCGCACACAGGTTTCCCGTCGTCAAGATCACGGCGGGCGCCCCCCCTTCACTCGGTGCCGAGCAGGCTGCGCAGCTGGGACTCCAGGGGCGTCCCCGCCACGCGCGCCATGGCGGACTGCGTCAAACGCTGGCCCAGGGCGGCCATGCCGTTCTTCTGCGCCATGACGGTGGCGGACAGCAGCGTGCCCAGCTCCATGTCCGCGTCCAACAGGCGCGTCAGGGTGTCCGCCACGTCTTCAATGCGGCCGGCGGAGACCTGCAGCTCGGCCAGCTCCAGCAGCAGCTCGCCGTCACGCGGGCTGCCGCGCGCGGCCACCTCCAGGTGCCCCAGCGCTTCAGACACGCGTTCCGGCTCCGCCTGCAGGGCCACGCGCGCCAGCAGGCGGCGCAACCGGACCACCTGCGCCCCGTTGCCGGACACGGCCAACCCCTCCAGCGCACCCCGCGCCTGGTCCCCGCGGCGGGCCTGCAACAGCGCCTCCGCCCACAGCACGGTGACCTCTTCATGGCCGGGCGCAGCCTTCATGAGCGCTTCCCCCAGCTCCAGCGCCTGGGCGGTGCGGCGGTTCTCCAGCAGGATGCGCAGCTGCAGCAGGCGCGGCGCCAGCAGCTGGGGCGCGCGCGCGGTGGTCTCGGCCAGGATGTTCATGGCCTCGCCGTACTGGCGGCTCTCCACAAACATCTCCGCCAGCGCCAGCGCGGGGGCCGCAAACGTGGGCGCCAGCTCCATGGCCATTTCAAACAGCGTCCCGGCGCGCGCGGGGTCCCCGGCGGCGGCCACCAGGCGGCCCAGCTGGTGGCGCACCACCGCGTGGCTCTGCACGTTGGCGGCCACGCGCTTGAGCAGCCGCATGGCCTCGTCCATGTCGCCTTCGGTGGCGCGCAGCAGTGCCAGCACGTGGTGCTCCGTCACGCCGGCCGGATGCCGGGTCAGCGCGGCCTGCACGCGGCCACGCGCCTCGGCCAAGCGGCCCTCAGACAGCAGCAGCGCGGCGTCCGCCGCAGCCCGCCGCGCGTCCGATCGGTGCCGCCCCAGCGCCGCGCGCGCCTGGTCCGCGCGCCCCTCCATCAGCAGCGCGCGCGCCATCACGGAGCGGGCAGCGGCGCCGGGGTCTGTCAGTTCGCCCTCGTCACCGGGCGGTTCCTGCGCGCGCAGCCGCTCACCCAGCTCCAGCGCGCCCGCGCTGTCCGCCAGCGCCATCCGCTCTTCCGCCTGGCGCACCACCGGGTCCTGCGGCAACTCCAGCGGGTCCGCCGCGTCCTGCTCCGCTTGGTTGTCCAGCTCGCCGTCTTCCGTGGAGCGCAAACGCCGCAACGCCGGGGGCAGGATGGTGGCGCCCGCACCCGGACGGCTGAGCCGCACGGTGTCCCGCCGGGGAGCCTCCGTGCCGTTGCCGGTTTCGGTCTGTGGATCCGGGGTAGTCACGGGGCGCACCATGGCACCAAGCCGGCCTTTTGTCGCGTTCACCGCTCGCCGTGGATGCCGGTGGCCGGGGCCTGCGCACCCGCATGTCCTGGAGGCGAATCACCGCCCCTGGGCGAAGCCACCTCGGGCTACGGGGTGGCCGCGGGTTCCGCGGCCTTGGCGGCCTGCGCGGACGCATGGGCCGCTTCCGCCTCGGCGGCCGCCTTGAGCTGCGCCAGGCCCTTCTCAAAGTCCGCCCCCAGCATCTTGTCCATGTTGACAAACAACCCGAACGCCTTGCCGAGGAAGTTGTTCGTGCCGTCCATGCCCCAGCTCACCTGGGTGCCGGCGCCCTGCGGCACGAGCACAAAGTCCACCTTGCTGGACGACGGGAACGGCCGGATGAACTCCAGCGCGATGTCGATGCGCTCGCCCGGTTTCACGGCGGCGATCTTCATGCTGCCCTCGCCCACCTTGTCATCACCGGACCAGTGGTAGGTGGCGTCCTTGCCCGCGGGGGGGCCGCCGAAGGTCTCCTTCTGCTTGGGATCCAACTTGGCCCAGGGGGACCACGCGTTCCACCGGTGGAAGTCCTCAATGTGTCCGCTGATGACGGCCGCCGGGGCGTTCACCACCACGGACCGCACCACGCGGTATTCGGCCGGCCGGGTGGCAACAATGATGAGAAACAACCCAACCAGGGCTCCCAACCCCACGGCGGCCTTCTTGATCACGGCGTGCTCCTTGGCGAGGTGAAACGCGCCGCTGCCGTAACCGGGACCCCACAGTGCGGCAACCTGACTGCGGGTCCCGGGTGGGCCGGGCCACCTTGGGCGGGCTTCAGCCCGGCACCGGCGCCGCAACCCCCGCCGCCACCAGGCGCTCCAGGGCGGTCCACGCGTCCTGTTCGGAGAGGTCCAGCATGCAGCGGAAGTGGCCCAGCGGACAGGCCGGCAGGCCGTAGAGCGAACACGCGGAGCACTGCAGCCCGGCGTACAGCGCCGCGTGCCCGGTGAAGTCAAACTGCCGCGGGTCGGTGGAACCGAAGAACGTCAGCACGGGCACCCCCAGCGCGCGCGCCATGTGCATGGGTCCGCTGTCATTGGCGACGAACGCGCGGCACCGCGCGATGACCGCGCCCAGCACGTCAACCCCGCAGCGTCCTGTCAGGTCCACGACGTGCGCGCCCGCCCGCGCCACCTCCGCCGCAAGCGGCGCTTCCGCGGGGGTCCCGGTGACGATGGCGCGCCAGCCCAGCGCACCCGCGCGCCGGGCGAGCCCCGCGTACCGTTCCGCCGGCCACCGCTTGGTCTCCCAGTTGGCGCCGGGGCTCATCCCGACGATGATTTCGCCCTCCCGCACTCCCGCGTCCGCCAGCAGCGCAGCGGCGCGCGCCCGCGCGTCATCCGCCACGTGCAGGGACAGCTGCCCGCGCGGCAGCGCCCGCCCGACCAGCCGCTCCACCGCCAGGTGGTAGCGCGCCGAGATGTGCATGGCGGCGCGATAGGGCCGCGCGCGCAGCTTCACCAGCACCGTGTCCGCCAGCGGGCGCTTGTGCCAGGTCACCACGCGCGACGCGCCGGTCATCCACGCCAGCGCGCGCGCCTGCCACTTCCCGTGCAGGTCCAGCACCGCGTCCGGTGCGTGCGCGCGCAAGCGCCCCGCCAGGACGTGGAGCGCTTCCCCCGGGCGGCGCACCTCCACGGCGGCCACCGCCGGGTGGTGGCGCACCAGCGGCACAAACGCCTCCGTGGTCACGTACAGGATGCGCGTCTGCGGCCACGCGGCGTGCAAGGCGTCCAGTGCCGGCGTGCTGAGGACCACGTCACCCAGGGCGGACAGCCGCAGCACCACCACGGCCCGGGCGGCGGGGAAGGACTCCATGCCGCGCGTCCTAGCACGCCCCCGGGGATGCGCTGCTAGGTTGCGCGCCATGCCCCAGCGCACCTCCCTCGGCGTCGCGCGTGTGCTGCATGACGGTGCCGTCCACAGCGGCGCGGAGATTGCCCGGGCGCTGGGCGTCTCCCGGGCCGCGGTGCACAAGTCCGTGGAGGCGCTGCGGCGGGCGGGCTTCACCATCCGCGCCGCCGCGGGCGAAGGGTACGCCCTGCAAGCACCACCGGACCGGCTGGTTGAGGAAGCGGTGGTCCCGGCGCTGCCCGCGGGCGCGTTTGGCACGGCGGGCTGGGAGCACCATGACGTGCTGGACTCCACCAACACGCGCGCCGCGGCGCTGGCGCGGGAGGGTGCGCCGCACGGCACCGTGGTGGTGGCTGAGGAGCAGACGGCGGGCCGCGGCCGGCGCGGGCGGACCTTTGTCTCCCCGCCGGGCACAGGCGTGTACCTGTCCGTGGTGCTGCGCCCGCCGCTGCGCCCCACCCAGGCCACGCGGCTGACGTTCTGCGGCGCGCTGGCGGTGATGGACGCCGCGCGCGCGCACGGCGTGGAGACGCGGATGAAGTGGCCCAATGACGTGTTCGCCGGGGAGCGCAAGCTGGCGGGGATCCTCACGGAGCTGTCCGCGGACATGGACCGGATCCACCAGGCCATCGTCGGCATTGGCGTCAACGTGAACACACCGGCGCGCGCATTCCCGCGGGACGTGCGCGCGCTGGCCACCTCCGTGCGCGAGGCCGCCGGGCACGCGGTGGACCGCCCGGGGGTGGTGGCGGCGCTGCTTGCGAGCCTGACCGCGTGGTACACCATGGCCCTCACGGACTTTCCCGGGGTGCTGCGGGAGGTCCGCGCACGGACGCTGACCCTCGGGCGGAACGTGCGGGTGGTGGACGGTACGCAGGTGCTTGAGGGTGTGGCGGAGGACCTGGATGACGACGGGGCGCTGTGGGTGGGGACGGAAGCAGGGCGGGTCCGCGTGGTGGCGGGTGACGTGGAGCTTGCTGGCGGTGCTGGCGGCGGCAGTGCCCGCGCGCGCCAATGACCTTGAGGGGATGTTCGGGAATTCCGAGCCGCCCTTTGAGCACTCCACCGGGCTGTACGCGTTCCTCCCGCCCGGCGGGTGGAACTGCCAGCAGCAGCGGGACTCGTCCGTGCAGTGCCAGGCCAGCTCCACCGGCGCCATGCTGCGCATTGAGCACTGGACCATTGAGGGACAGCTGGACAGCGAGCTGATGGCCTTCAACGAGGAGCGCAAGCTGCAGAAGCTCCCGCACTTCCGGAAGAACGGCGGCGGGCGCCTGCTGCTGGGGGACGTGAAGGCCTCCATCCGCTCGTTCGTGTTCGACTACCAGGGCAACGCTGAGTATCCGGTGGCCGTGGAGGAGCTGTACGTGGTCAGCGGGGGCAAGGCCATCCGCGTGCACTTTGAGGTGATGGCCCGCGCCATGCCCTCCCACGCGCGGGACCTCAAGCAGCTGTATGACACCTTTGGCGTGGCCGAGGTGGACGCGCTGGGCCAGGTGGTCACCGCCGCCCGCCCGCGCAACGCGCCCGGGCAGCGCAAGAAGGGCCCGGCACCGCGCGGCGGCCCGCCCGCCTATCCCTGAACCGGTTCCCCGCGCCGCGCCCGCGCCGCGCGCAGGTCCAGCCGCGCCTGTCGCCGGGCCACGGCATCCCCCTGCCGCTGCACATCTGCCGGCGCCGTCGCCACCACCGGGGGGACGGCCACCGGCCGGTCGTCCTCGCCCTTGGCCACAAACGTCAGATACGCGGTCAGCGCGTGCCGGCGTTCGCCCGTTGTGGGGTTTTCGCTTTCTACGCGGACACCCACTTCCATGCTGCTGCGCCAGGTCATGTTCACCTGCGCGCGCAACACCACCACCATCCCCTTCTTGATCGGCTCCACAAACTCCAGCTCGTCCACGGCGGCGGTCACCACCGCGCGCCGGCAGTGCCGCTGCGCCGCAATGGCGCCACAGATGTCCATCCACGCCATCACCTGCCCGCCAAACGCCGTCCCGTGCGCATTGGTGTCACCTGGCAGGACAATCTGCGTCATCTCAACGCGCGAATCCTCGACGGGACGGGGTGCCAACACGGTGTCGGTCATGCGCGGCCCCTCCGGTGGGCCCCCAGGGTCCGGACGACTTCCGCGAACCCCAGTCCGCCGCGGCGCCGCGTGATCCAGCGGGGAGCCTCGCTCCGCGCGCGCAGCTCGTCCAGCAGCGGGGCCACGTTGGCCACGCCCACGCTGTGCGGGAAGAACGCAAACAGCGGCCCGTCATTCCGGCTGTCCCCCACGTACACCGCGCGGTCCCGGCGGATGCGGCGGCGCGCCAGCAGCGCCTGCACCATCTCCCGCTTGCCGTAGTCACCCACCCACGCGTTGATGTGCACGGACGACCGCGCCACCGTGAGGCCGCGCGCCTGCAGCAGCGCCATCATGGCGCGTGCGTCCGCGTCCGCCACCGGGGGACCGTCCTCCTTGAGGTCCAGCGCCGTGTCACACAACCGGAACGCCGTGTCCCGCGCAATGCGCGCCTCCGGGAACCGCTTCTGCACCGCCGCCACCGCGCGCCACCGCCGGCGGTCGTCGTCACGGCGCTGGGCCGCGGAGCGGAGGAACGCCTCGCGGATGCGCCCGTCAGGCAGCTTTTCGTATACGAATGCACCCGTCTCCCCCACCACGGCGTCCACCGGGAACAGGCGCACCATCAGGTCACACCAGCCGGCACCCCGCCCGGTGACGGCGCAGGTCCACAGCCCCGCGGCCCGGGCGGCCCACAGGGCCCGGTACGCGTCCGGCAGCAGCGCGCCGTCCGTGGTGAGCGTGTCATCCACGTCAAACAGCAGCGCGGTGATGCCGCGCCACGCGGACGGCGGCAGGAGGCGGAGGGGTGAGGGTTCCATGCGTGGCCAGACTTGCCCGTGACGGCGTGCCCCGCGCAAGGCCTTGGCCGGGAGGCGGCGCCCGGGCACAATCCGCCCCATGCACCTGCTGCTGCACGCCCTCCTGTACGCCGTGGCCGCCCAGGCTCCCGTGGACACAACGGATGGTGGGGCCGCGGTGGACGCGGGACCGCCGCCGCCCGCCGGCCCGGCGGTCCAGCCCTCCCAGCTCACCGGCCGGTTCCGCGTGTCTGACGTGGAGAAAATGGTCCGCGCGGAGATGGACAAGCGCGAGGGCGTGGCGGAGGCACCGCTGCCGCGGGTGGAGGAGCAGGACGGCCTGCCCACGGACCGCCTGGGCGCCACGCTGCCGGTCCTGCCGCCGTACAAAGTGGCGGACCTGCTGGCGGATCCCGCGCTGTTTGTGGGCGAGCGGGTGATGCTGACCGGGCTGGTGCGCCGCACCGCGCTGGACGGCAGCTGGATGGAGATCTCCGAAGTCCCCAGCGCGCCCCGCTCCGTGCGCCTGCTGCCCCAGGGCGACTGGCGCTTCTTTGCCAATGACCGGCCGCGCCGCGTGACGACGTTTGGGCTGCTCAAGAAGCGCAAGGTCACCGCCGCGCAGGCCCGCCGGCTGGACGAGCAGGCGGGCCAGAAACCGCGCAGCGGTGCAGGCGTGGAGCTGGTGCTGGAGGCGGAGGGTGCGGTGGTGCAGTGGCTGGACTGAGCGGCCCCGCCCCTCACATCAGGCTGCTCTCGGTGCGGTTCCGGCCACCGCGCTTGGCCTTGTACAGCAGGTCATCGGCCGCCTTGAGCAGCGCCTTGGCGTCGGGATGGGCGGCCGGGTCCAGCGTGGCCGCGCCCAGGCTCACCGTGACGGGGATGGTGCGCTCGTCGTGGACAAACTTGCCGCTCTCAATGGCGCGCCGGATCCGTTCGGCAACAATGAACGCCTTCTCCGCGGGCGTCTCGCGCAGGATGATGCCAAACTCCTCGCCGCCGTAGCGCGCGAACACGTCCTCCTCGCGCAGGCAGCCGGCCACCACCTGGGACACCTTCTTGAGCACAAAGTCCCCGGCAATGTGGCCAAAGGTGTCGTTCACCTTCTTGAAGAAGTCGATATCAAACAGCACCAGCGTCAACGGCGCGCTGCGGCGGGCGTGGAAGGTGAACTCCGTGCGCAGCCGCTCCGCAAAGAACTTCTTGTTGTACGCCCCGGTCAGCGCGTCCTTGGTGGCTGAGTCATACAGCGACCGCTGCGCCTCCTCCTCCAGGCTGTCCTGCACGGTGAACTTGAGGATGGTGTTGGACCCGATCTGGATCTTGTCCCCGTCCTTGAGCAGGTGCTGGTCCACCTTCTGCGAGTTGGCAAAGGTGCCGTTGGTGCTGCCGTTGTCCGCCAGCACGTACACGCCGTTCTGGCCCACCACCTTGGCGTGCTTGCGGCTGACGCCGTCATCCTCAATCTGCACCTGGCAGTCCGGGGACCGGCCAATGACCATTTCGCCCTGGAGCACGCGGTATTGCTTCCCAATCTGCTTGCCTGCAATGACGATGAGGTACGGATTCTGGGCGCCTGACTGCGCACCCGGCGCCGCCAGCAGCCCCGGCTTCACAATCGCCGTTTTCTCCGATGTGTCCTCGAAGTCCGCCATCGCCCACGCGCACGCCTGGCCCGCGGGGGCGGGCGCAGGACAGTTGTCCCTGAACCATACGAGGCGGCGACGGGGATTGCCAAGGGATCCC
>JACRCW010000148.1 GCA_016218805.1 Deltaproteobacteria bacterium
CTGCGTCGCTGCTCGCCACTCAGCCACGATGCGTTCTGGTGCTTCGCGCTCACCCGCTGCCGTCCGGGAACCATCCGCCACCATCAGCAGCGCGGAACAACAGGAGGCGAAGGCGGACGTCACCTCCCTATGATGCCTACCCGTTCGTTCCCGTTTTTTTCAAGGTGAGCGGCGAGGTCTTTGTGGATCGCTCCAACATCCGCTTCCAGGGAGACATCCAGGAGTTTGACGCCGTGGCGCGTGGCGTGAAAGCCAAGGCGGACGGCGCCAGCGTGGACGTGGAGTACGCGCACCTGCAGGGCAGCGGCAAGGTGGCGTTCTCCAACACCGAGGGTCTCAACATGGAGGCGCGCGTCAAGGACGTGGATGTGCGCGTTCGCAACGCGCAAGCTGGCGGGGACGGCTACAAGGTGGCGGCGCAACGCACGCTCATTGCAGGGTCCGGCACCATGAAGTTCCGCTCCACGGGGGACATGAGCCTGGAAGGAGACCTGCGCGTGGAAAGCGGCGTGGCGGGCCGCCTCAAGGCGGATGAAGCGCAAGCCAACGCGGACGGAGGCGCACACGTCCTGGCGCGCGTGAACCGCGTGGACTTTTCCAAGAAGAACGGCCTGCGTGTCGTCGGGTCAGGGACAGTGGACGTCAACCTGGACCAGGTGCGCGCGCGCCTGGGCGGCTGAACGCCCCCGTTCAGGGAACCAGGTGCAACACAATTCCATCCTGGCCACCGGCGCTGGTGAGCACGCCGGTCCCGTCGTCCAGCGCCCCCTGCAGGCTTCCCGTCAGCAGCACGCTGTTGTCCTGCGCCACCGCCACGCCCTGCGCCGCCTGGGGCTGAGCATCCCCCAGCACGCGGCTCCACAGGTGTGCTCCGTCGCCGCTGTACGCCGCCACCAGTACGTCTGTGCCGCCTGCGGACGTCAGCGGCCCTCCCCCCAGGTCCACGGACCCCGTGACGTTGCCGGCGAGCACCACGTTTCCCAACCCGTCGCTGGCCAAGGCCGTGACGGCCTGGTCTGACGCCGCGCCCAGGTCCCTGCTCCACAGGTGCGCGCCTTGCGGGCTGAACTTCCCCACAAAGCCGTCCACACCTCCGGCGTTTGTTAGCGGCCCTCCGCCAAGGTCCACCGTCGACGTGAAGGTACCTCCCAGCAGCGTGTTGCCCGCCGCATCCACGGCCACCGCAAGCCCGCGCTCCTCGCCCGTCCCACCCAGGCGCTTGCTCCACAACGCGGTGCCCTGCGCGTCAAAACGGCCCAGGAACACGTCCACGCCGCCCGCCGACACCAGGACGCCGCCTCCCAGGTTGAGCGTGCCGCTGAACGCCCCGGCGATCACGACATCTCCCGTCGGAGAAACAGCCAGCGCCGCGGCGGTCTGGGCCTGCGAATCGCCGAACCGCTCGGTCCACATGGCCGTGCCATCCGGGGAGAAACACGCCAGGAACACGTCGGTGCTGCCGGCGCTGGTGAGAGGCCCCAGGCCCAGGTTCACCGCTCCCGCAAAGGTCCCCAGGAACACCACGTCTCCGGTCGCCCCCGTTTTCACGGCCACGCCCTGCTGCGCCGCCACGTCGCCAAACGCCCTGGACCACAGGCACGCACCCGTGGGGTCCAGCCGGGCCAGCAACGCATCCTGCCCGCCCGCCGACGTCAACGTTCCGCAGCCCAGGTCCAACATTCCGCTGAACGTGCCCGCGACCACGATGTTGTCCTCCGCGTCCACCGCCACGCCCCCGGGCTCGCTCCCCGTGCCGGTAAACCCGCGGCTCCACACGCACGCGCCGCTGGGTGACAGCGCAAAGAGCAGCAGGCTTCCCGACGTGGAACTGGTGCTCACCGGGCCACAACCCACGTCCACCGAGCCCGTGAAGCTGCCCAGCACCACCACGTTGCCCGTGGACTGAACCGCCACCGCCTGTCCCTTGTCCGCCGTCACCGAGCCCCAGCGCACGCCCCACGCCGGCGCGGGCGGCATCATGCTCGACGACGAAGGCGCCATGGTGGAAGACGAGCTTTGCGCTGCCAAGCTGGAGGCGACCTCCATCGACGAGGAGGAAGCCGCTTCCATGGAGGAGGACGACACCGCCGACGTTGCTGGCGCCAATGACGACGACGTCGCCGCCAAGGAGGACGACCCACCGCCGTTCGACGAGGACGGGGGGAAGACCGAGGATGCCTGGCTGCTGCCGCCGTTCGACGACGAAGGCGGGAGTGCCGAGGATGCGCGGCTGCCGCCGCTGCTGGTGGAGGCGCTGCTGGCAATCCCTGCCGACGAGGACGAACCCGCCGCCCCGGATGAGGAGGAAGACGACGACGAGGATGTTCCGGACGAACTGCCGGAACATGCGCCCACCACCACCGTGCACAAGCACGCCAGGATCCTGCCCGTTCTCTTGGTCATGAGGTCCTCTACCACGCGCCCATCTCACCGCGCTTGCCAAGACCGCGCGGAAGCAGCAAACGTCCGCGCCTTCCTGACGGTGGCCCATGAACAGCGCTCCCCCCAAGCCCCCGCCGCATCGAGACTCCCCCTCCGCAGACGGTGGCTCACCGTCCCACCAGCGGGGCCAACCGCGCGGCGGGCGGCGGCGGGCACCGAGCCAGCGCGGCCACGGTGGGCGCCACCTGCCGCGCGTCCACAAACGCCCCCGGCGGCAGGACCACGGGCCGCAACCCGCCGCCCACCAC
>JACRCW010000149.1 GCA_016218805.1 Deltaproteobacteria bacterium
CTCAGTGAACGGCGGGACGCCGATTGCGTTCTCGTACGACGACGACGGGCTGCTGACGCAAGCGGGCGCCCTGGTGCTCACGCGCGATGCGACCAATGGGTTCGTGACGGGAACGACGCTGGGGAACGTGACGGATGCGTTCGGGTACAACGGGCATGGAGAGGTGACCGCGTACAACGCGCAGTTCCTGGGAACGACGATGTTCGCGGAGGGCTTTGAGCGCGACAACCTGGGGAGGATCACGACGAAGACGGAAACGGTGGTGGGGGAGACGCACGTGTACCAGTACGAGTATCATGTGCGCGGTTGGCTGACGGACGTGTGGACCGATGGGGTGCACACGAGTCACTACGAGTATGACGCCAATGGGAACCGCCTCGCGCATACCAAGGCGGACGGGACGGTGGTGACGGCGGATTACGACGACCAGGACCGCATGCTGCGCAATGGAACGACGAACTACACGTGGACCAACAACGGCGAGATGCAGACCAGGACAGAGACGCTCAGCGGCGCGGTGACGACGTATTCTTGGGATGAATTCGGGAATCTCGTGGAGGTCGTGCTGCCCGATGGAACGGACATCACGTACGTCATTGATGCGAGAAACCGCAGGGTCGGAAAGCGCGTCAACGGGACGCTGGTGCAGGGCTTCCTCTATGAGGACCAGTTGCGCATTGCCGCGGAGTTCGACGGCGCGGGGAACGTCACGCGGCCGTTCGTGTACGCGCTGAGCCCCAACAGCCCGGAGATGATCCCGACGAGCAGCTGGACGTGGCGCGTGTTCAAGGACCACCTCGGCAGTCCGCGGCTGGTGGTCGACGAGGGAAGCGGCGCGGTGGTCGCACGGATGGATTACGACGCGTTCGGTGTGGTGACGGCGGAGACGGGCGCGGGTGCGGTGCCGCATGGGTTCGCGGGTGGGCTGTATGACCGGGACACGGAGCTCGTGCGGTTCGGGGCGCGCGATTACGACGCGGCGAGTGGCCGGTGGACTGCGAAGGAGCCGCTGCGGTTCACGGCTGCACTCAACTTCTATGAATACGCAGGGAACGATCCTGTCAATCGCGCCGATGCGACCGGACTCGCTGATGCAGCAACGATGACCCAGGTTGCGCAGATCGTCGCTCTGTTGGTGTCCGGCGCAGCCGCCGTAAGCGGCGGGGTTGTCGCGCTGGCGGTCGCGGCACTGCCGGTGGCAGCAGTGGGCTTGGTCATCGTCGGCGCATTTGCGGCTGGGGTCGGGATCGGGGTTCTGGTCGCCCACTTTGGAGAACTGGCGGTCGAGGAGGCGATGGCCGTCGACACGGTCTCAACCGCCACAGTCTGCGAGGAGGAGAACGAGGAGGAAAAGGTCGAGGAGTGTGCGAAGAAGTCGGCCGGGGTGATGGCTCTTTGTTTGAGCCAAGGGAAGTCAACAGCCGTATGTTCTCGCGCCTACGACATCACCTTCGCAAGATGCATGCACTACCCGATTCCTCCTGAGTCACCGCTTCCGAACTGAGAATGGCAGTACCCGGGAGGATTGGTCATGGCCCCCAAGCAGAAGGACATGAAGTGGGTCGAGAAGCTCACCGAGGGTGTTCACTTGGCAGCCGTCGATCCCGTCGCCGCAATCGGAGCGCTTCGGGGCTTGCTCGAGACGGTGGAAGCTGCGGGCAACGACGGAGCGGCGCACGCGGTGCTCGAGGTCCTCGTTGGGCTTCTTATCAACCAGAGGACGGAACTCGCCGACGCCGAACTGTTGGCGCTGAGGCTCGTTGAGCGATGCCCAGACAGACTCCACCTTTCATCTCTGGCGCGGGTGTGCCGGATGCGCGGAAATGAGAAGCAGGCGCACGAGTACGAGGAGCGGGCGCGCAGCGCGCCCAACAACCACTTAACGCCAGAGTTCCTGCGGGACTATGCGGAGGCGGTCCAAATGGCTGAAGAGGAGGACCGGCGAAGACGTCACTGACCTGTCTGCTTGGCCGCAGCGGTGACTCCATTCACGATCACCGTGCGGTGGGCTCCCTGGCGTCCTCTGTCTTCTTCTCCGGTCCACCCGCTGCGGCTGCGGTGCCGCGCTGGTCGCTGACGCCCGGCGGGAAAGCGCTCGGGCGTCACGGGCCATGCAGTCACTTCTCTGGCGACACTCACTGGCATGGCCCGGTCCGCCCTCGCTGTTCACATAATGCCTGGACGTTATCAGACGTGCCTCACACCCGTGGCCGTGACCATGCATTTGACGACGTGACGGAGTGGGTCACGGCCCCGGGCGGCACATCTGATAACTGGCATTATGATGAACTTTCCCGCCGGGCTACCGCTTGTCGCGCTTACGCGCGGCCCCTTCGCCTCCGCGGGTGGACCTGCGCCGCATCTCCAACCAGCCGGAACTCTCCGCCCTGCGCTCCGCCCCTTGCGCCAAGGCGCTTCTTCCCGCCACCGAGTCCACCTGGGGTGCGCCTCGCCGCGCCACCTTCCGCGCACACTGCTGCCGCGCCCGCCGCGCCCTCAGCGGCAGATCTGCGGAGGGGGACCCTCCACCCGCACCGGCCGGGGCGCGGGTGGCAGCACCCTCCCGCCGTCAGCCCGCCGTTCACGACGGTGCCCAAGGCACGCAGCCCGGCCTGGCGACGAGGTTGAGGCGCGGAGGCGGGACGCCGGGGAGGGCCAGCTCACCTCCGGCCGGCGCCGGGCGAGTCTCCCCTTGTGGGAACCCGGTCGCGTGGGTGAGCATGTCGGCACTCAGCGTCGGCGTCCCGGCGGGGTCGGGAGCGCCATGGAGCGGGCGAGCATGCGAGGGCTCATGGGTCGTGTGGGGATGGTCGCGGCCGCGTTGTGGGTCGTCTTCCACGCCGGCGAAGCGCGCGCGCAGTACCGGAACAACGGCATCTACTTTGAGGGCGGCGTCCAGACCTACGAGTTCCTGCCGTATACGGTGGCGGCGTTTGCCTCCAGCCGCGCGGTCTATGAGACCGCCACCCAGGTGGAGAAGGCCGGCGGTCCGGCGCGGCCCAACTTTGTGCGTCACTGCGGGCAGATGAAGCCGTACGGCTTCCCGTGCGTGAACAACTGGTTCGGCCTGACGGATGGGCCGTACTTTGGCCTGGGCTACCAGCGCGTCATCGGTGACCTGCTGGTGGACGTGTCGGAGAGTCCGCTCATCAAGAACATTGTGTTCAACTACGGGGCGCGGCTGGGCGGCGCGCTGACGTTGGCGGGCGGCGGGCACATGGCGCCGGTGTTCATTGTGCACCAGGACTTTGGCATCCGCTGGAACATCCTGGACGAGCGCATCCGCCCGTACGTGGGCGCGGGGTTTGGCTTCAATCTGTTTGTGGATCCCTTTGGGCTGGCGGGGCGCGTGCGCGCCAACAACGCGCAGTGCGCCAGCGGTGCCGGGTCCACCAACGCCGGCACGCCGGGTTACGTCCAGAGCGGCGGCGAGGGCTGCATTGCCACGCCCACCGGCGGCGACGTGTCCATCAGCGCGCTGGGGCCGTCGGTGAGTTCGGGCGCGGCGCTGTTCTACATCACCAGCTTCCCGGTGCTGCTCACCTTCCCGCGCCCGGAAGTGGGCCTGGAGTACTTCTTCATGGAGGACATCTCCGTGCAGGGGTACCTGAGCCCCGCGGTGTACTTCACGCTGCTCCCGCAGTTCCTGTTCCGCCCGCCGCTGGCCGGCCTGAGCCTGCGCGGCGGCGCCAACGTGGTGTTCTACTTCTGAGGGCGGGCGCGCCCGCAGCGCCATGCGCACGCAGAACCTTGCCATCCTGTTGACGGACATTGCCGGGTTCACCGCGGCCACAGCGCGGCAGACGCGCGAGCAGAACGCCGCCTGGCTGGCCACGCACGCGCAGCTGCTGCGGCCGGTGTTTGCCGCGTTCAACGGGACGGTGCGCAAGGAACTGGGGGACGCGTTCCTGGTGACCTTTCCGTCCCCCACGGACGCGGTGCTGGCGGCCACCGCGGTGCTGGACCGCTTGTGGGCGTACAACCAGTCCGCTGCGGCGCTGATGCGCCTGAAGGTGCGTGTCGTCGTCAACATGGGTGAGGTACGCCTGGACAAGTCTGAGATCCTGGGCGAACCGGTGAACGTGGCGGCGCGCGTGGAGGACGTGGCGGACGGCGGGGACATCACGCTGACGGAGGCGGTGTACCTGACCATGAACCGCTCCGAGGTGGAGCTGGAACCGCTGGGGCCGCACACGCTCAAGGATGTCCAGGAGCCGGTGAACCTCTACCGCGTCAAACAGGTGGTCCCCCGCCCCGCCGAGGGCGAACTGCACGCGAGCTACCCCTACGGCGGCACGCAGCTGCACCGCGTGGCCGCCGCGGAGGCTGCACCGCCGTCGCGGGGCAATGACCTGCGCGGGACGGCGCGGGACCGGATTTCCGTCGTCAACGAGGCGTTCCAGCGCTGGGGCGGCGCGCGGCTGGTGGGGCGGGTGGCGGCGCTGCTGGTGCTGCTGGCCGGCGTGGGCGCCGGCGCCAAGATGGGGTGGGACACCGTGCAGAACCAGCAGGCGGATCCCTTCCGGCTGGTGGCGGACCGCGTGCAGGCGGGGGACCTGCCCGGTGCGTCCCAGGCGTGGGATGACGCCGACGAAAAGAAGGCCGAGCCGGCGTGGAAGCTGGACTACTACCTGGGGCGCATCAGCGCGCTGGAGGGCGAATGCGGCGACGTCATGGATGCGTACCGGCGCGCGGTGAAGGCGCACGAGCCGCTGGCGGAGGATGAGGCCCTGGCGCGTGACGTGGTGAAGTGCGTGGACACGGTGGACGGGAGCGCCGCGAAGTTCATCCGCAAGTGGCTGGGGAAGAAGGCGGCGCTGCCCTGGTTGCGTGCGGCCGCGCGTGACGGCACGCGGCCGGCCCAGGCGCGCCTGGCGGTGCTGTCCATGCTGGATGAGATGGGCGAGCCCAATGCGGTGGACCAGGGCGCGGTGCTGGTGGAGCTGCTGCGCGGCGATCACCCGTGCAAACAGCGCCGCGAGGCGGTGCTGCGGCTGGCCGCGCGCCGTGAGAAGGACGCACTGGATGCGCTGCGCGCGGAACTGAAAGACAGCGAGGGCGAGGGGAAGAGGGTCAAGGCCAACGGGTGCCTGGTGGGCGCGCTGGGCGAAGCCGTCCGCACCATCGAGGGCGGCTGAGCTAGAGTGCCCGCCCATGTCCGAGCTGATTCCCCTCCCGTTTGACCGTCTGTTGTCCCGCATGTTCCGTGAGAAGGAACGCGAGCAGTGCGTGTTCGGCCTGCCCGTGGACAAGTTTGCTCCCGCGCCGTCGTCAGGACGGTCATGGTCCGTACGCTTTCACGGGCATGATGCCGCCACGCCGCTGGGGCCGGCCGCCGGGCCGCACACGCAGCTGGCGCAGAACATTGTGCTCAGCTTCCTGGGCGGCGGCCGCATCATGGAGCTCAAGACGGTGCAGGTGATGGACCGCCTCACCATCCCGCGCCCGTGCATTGACATGCGCACCGCCGGTTACAACGTGGAATGGTCGCAGGAGCTGACGCTGGAGCAGTCGCTGGAGGAATACGTCAAGGCCTCCATGCTGGTGGACATCCTGCGCGCGGCGGGCTGGCCGGAGTTGCCAGCAGCATCATGCGCCAACGTGTTTGACATGAGCGTGGGGTATGACCTGGCGGGCATCCAGGGTGACCGTGTGCAGGCGTTCATCCGCGGCATGCAGGACGCCACCGCCGTGGTGGACCGGTTGCGCGCGCAGCTCCCCGCCGAGTTCCGCCGCTACCGCGACCTGCCGTTCCGCACCCGCCTGTCCGACACGCTCACCCTGTCCACCTTCCACGGCTGCCCGCCCGACGAGATTGAGCGCATTGCCGCGTTCCTGATGGAACACAACGGGCTGCACGTCATTGTGAAGCTCAATCCCACGCTGCTGGGGCCCGGGGACGCGCGGCGCATCCTCAATGACCAGCTGGGTTGGCCGGACCACATCCCGGACGAAGCGTTTGCCGAGGACGCGAGTTGGGACCAGGCCAGCGCGTTTGTGGGCCGGCTGGGGGAGCAGGCGCGCGCGCTGGGGCGCAGCTTTGGGGTGAAGTTCTCCAACACGCTCATTGTGGAGAACCGCGACACGTTCTTCCCCTCCGAGAAGGTCATGTACATGTCCGGCCCGCCGCTGCATGTGCTTGCCATGACGCTGGTGGGGCGGTTCCGCGCGGCGTTTGGTGACCGCTTCCCCGTGTCCTTCTCCGGTGGGATCAACAAGAGCAACTTCGCGGATGCGGTATCGCTGGGGATCGTTCCCGTCACCGTGTGCAGTGACCTGCTGCGCACCAACGGCTACGAGCGCCTGGCCGGCTACTTCAAGGACCTGGACGCGCGCATGGCGGCAGCGGGCGCGCGGGACCTGGACGAGTTTGTGGTGCGCGGGCGCGGGAAGGCGGAGGCGGCGCTGGCGCGCGCGGGCGCGGACGAACCACACACGCGGGCCTGCCGCGACGCCTTGGCGACGGGCGGCAACCTGCGCGCGGCCGCCGGGGAGGCGCTCTACGCCAAGTGGGTGGCGGAGGCGCGCCTGCTCAACACCGCGGACTACGTGGATGGACTGGCCCGCAACCCCCGGTACGCGCGCGCGCAGAACGCCAAGCCGCCCAGGAAGGTGGGGTCACACCTCACGCTGTTTGACTGTCTTACCTGTGACAAGTGCCTGCCGGTGTGCCCCAACAACGCCAACTTCACCTACGCGCTGCCCGCCGCGGAGATCCCGGTCCTCAAGGCCCGTCACGACGGGCATGCGTGGAAAGCGGAGCGGCAGGGTGCCCTGAAGACGGAGCAGAAGCACCAGATCGCCAACTATGCGGACTTCTGCAATGAGTGCGGAAACTGTGACGTGTTCTGCCCGGAGGATGGCGGGCCGTACGTGGTGAAGCCGCGGTTCTTTGGCAGCCACGAGGAGTTCCGCCGGCACGCGCGCCTGGACGGCATGCACGTGGCGCGGCGGGGCGGCGCGCTGCACGTGCACGGGCGCTTCAACGCGGTGGAGTACGTGCTGGTCAGTGACGGCGGCCGGTCACAGTTCTCCGGCAAGGGGTTTGACGTGCGCTTCCGCGAGGACGCACCGGAGAGCACGCTGGAAGGGCAGGGCAGCGTGGAGGTGGACCTGACCTGGGCCGCGGTGATGCGCTGGCTGGGCAACGCGGTGATGGACGCACGCGCGGCCAACTACGTGAACACCTGACCGCACGGTTTTGACGTTCTTACGACCGCGGCTTCACAAAGCGGCGCCACCACGGCGTCCGATCATCGGGTCCCGGGTCGGTGGCGGCCGAGGTGCGCGTGGCCAGTTCCGCGCGCAGGGTGGCCCACGGAATGTCCTTGCGGGTGGTGGGCGCGTCCTCAAACCCCGACGCCAGGTTGAGACGCCGGGTCTCCTCCAGCCACTGCTCCATGCGGCCGGCCGGCGTCTCCCGCGACGCGGGCTGCGCCGGCAGCTGCTTGACGCGCGAGGGTGCGGCGTCCGGGCCGGACCCCTGCCACGCGTCGGGGCCAGGCACGTGCAGGTCCAGGTCCGTGTCGGCGGATTCAAAGTCCTCAGGGCGCGCGGGCGCGTCCGGGTTCACGTACGCCGCCAGCAGCGGCATGGTGGGCGCAATGGAACGCGCATTGGCGGCGGCGGCTTCGGCGCGGGCCTGCCGGGCGCTGAACCGCATGCGCGCACACCACGCGCGCGCGTGGTCCATGCCCGGCGGGAACAGCAGTTGCAACAGCGCGGCCAGCGGCTCGCGCCCGCCCTGGTGTCCGGAACCGGCCGCTGCGGCCTCCAGGCCCGCGCGCAGCTCTGCCAGCCCGGCGCGGCGCACGGGGTCCGCCAGCAGCCCGCGCAGGCACAGCTCCTCCAGTGCGGCCGGGATGGACGGGTTGATGGAACGCGGCGCCAGCGGCGGTCCGCGGTCCATGGCCGCCAGCACGTCCGCCGCGCTGCGCCCGGCAAACGGCAGCGCGTCGGTGAGCAACTGGTAGAGGGTGGCCGCCACCGCATAGGACTCCACCTTCGCGTCGCCCTCGCCGTGGCGGAGGATCTCCGGTGGTACCAGCGCGGCGCGTGACGGGAGCAACTCAGCCAGCCGCTGCTGCGTCTCCGCCAGGACGTCCAGCGCGGCCACGCACGCCACGCGCACGCTCCCGTCATACCCCAGCAGCACGCTCTCCGGGCACACCAGCAACGGCGCGGGCCGGCCGCGCCGCGCGCGCGCCACCTGCGCGGCCTCCACGCCGCGGGCCGCCTCCGCCAGCACGTGCGCCAGCAGCGCCACGGGGATGGAGGCCTGGACCTGCCGGCACGCCTGGCCCACGGCAAGCAGGTTGCGGCCCTCCGTCCACTGCACCACCAGCACCGGGTCGTGCATGTCGCCAAAGACGTCTGATACCGCCAGCACGTTGTCGTGGTGGATGCCGTCGACGGCGGCGGCCTCGGGCGGGAGCAGCGCGCGCAACCGCGCATGGCTGCGCCAGGGCGCCGCAATGCGCCAGAGCAGCACGGGTTGTTCGTCACTGCCGGGGCGCGTGCGCACCGCCAGGAAGCTCTCCCACGCGCCGTGACGGCCGGCGGTACCCAGCACGGCCAGGCCGGGAATGGCGGGTGGGGTTGCGGGGTCCGTGGCCATGCCGGCGCGGAGCATTACCACGCCGGTGCAACGCGCGGGGACGGGTGCGTCAGCCCGCGCTGGCCTTGCGGGCCGGCTTGGTCTCCGGCGCCTCCGCGGCGGCGGACTGCTTCTTCGCCAGGCTCGCCTTGAGCGCCTCCATCAGGTCAATGATCTGCTCGCGCGGCTGCTCGGGTGCCGCCGCGTTCACCGTCTCGCCGGCGGCCTTGCGCTCCAGCATCGCGGTGAGCTGTTCGCGGTAGTCGTCATGGTACTTGGAAGCGTCAAAGCGCGGGCTGGACAGCTGCTCCACCAGTTGCACCGCCAGGGCCAGCTCGTTGTCGCGGATGGCCTTGGGGTCGCCCAGGTCAATGTCCTCAAACGTGCGCACCTCGTCGTGGAAATACAGCGCGTGCATCATCAGTCCGTCACGCGCGGGGCGCAGCAGCACCAGCTGCTCCTTGCCGCGGACCGAATACCGCGCAATGGCGACCTTCCCGGACTGCGTGAGCGCCTTCACCAGCAACGCGTACGGCTTCCCGCCGCCCTTGTCCGGCCCCACCAGCTGGCTCCGTTCAAAGTAGACCGGGTCCACCTCGGACATCGGGACAAACTCCTGGATGTCAATGGTCTGGTCGCTCTTCTTGAGCAGCGCGGCCATCTCGTCCTCAGTGACGGTGACGTAGGCGTCCTTGGCGTGCTCATAGCCCTTGACCGTGTTCTTGCGGTCCACCACCTCACCGCACAAAGAGCAGACATACTGCTGCTTGAGGCGGGACTTGTCCTTGTCATGGAGCATGTTGAAGCCCACGCTCTTGGACGACGTGGCGGTGTACAGCTTGATGGGCACGCTGACGAGCCCGAACGTGATCATTCCGGATGCGGATGCGCGTGCGGCCATGGTCTCCTCGTGCGGCAGGGGCGGGTGGACGCCGTCGGGCAGAGCGTAGCGAGCCGGGGGGCGGGCTGCCAGAAACCGGCGCGTTGGCGTCGGGAACCGTAGAATGCGCGCACCATGGCCCCGCGCGATCTGAAGGAATACCGCGACAAACGGGACGCGCAGCGCACGCCGGAGCCGTTTGGCGCGGGCGGGGCGCGCCCGGCGGCGCCGCAGGGCCCGTGGTGTTTCATTGTCCAGCAGCACGACGCCACCGGCATGCACTGGGACGTGCGGCTGGAGATTGACGGCGTGCTGACCAGCTTTGCGGTGCCGCGCGGTATCAGCCTGGACCACGACCAGAAGAAGCTGGCGGTGCTCACGGAGGACCACCCGCTGGAGTACGCGCACTTTGAGGGGATCATTCCCAAGGGCAACTACGGCGCGGGCGCCATGATCCTGTGGGACCGCGGGCAGTACCGCACCGTGGACGGGCGGCCGCCGCGTGAACATCTGGCGGAGGGCAAACTGGACCTGCTGTTCCACGGGCTGAAGATGCGCGGGCGCTGGGCGCTGGTGCGCATCAAGGGCGAGGGGAACGGCAAGCAGTGGTTGATGTTCCACAAGCCGCCGCGCGGCGTGCTGGCGCAAACGGATCTCACGGCAACGCTGGACCGCAGCGTGCTCTCCGGCCTCACCGTGGCGGAACTGGACGCGGGCGCCAACCGCACCGCCGCACTGGTGGAGCGGGCGCGCACCGCGGGCGCGGCGGACGTGCCGCCCGACGCGGCGGATCCCGCTCCCATGCTGGCGGAGTCCGCGTCCGCGCCGTTCACGCGGGACGGTTGGGTGTTTGAGATCAAGCTGGACGGCATCCGCGCGCTGGTCATCCGTGACGGGGCGCGGCGCGTGCGCATCCTGACGCGCGCGGGCCGCGAGGTGTCGGCGAGCTTCCCGGAGATCGCCCGCGCGGCGCGGCACCTGCCGGCGGATGCGTTTGTGCTGGACGGGGAGATTGTGGCGCTGGACGCGGTGGGGAAGAGCAGCTTTGAGCTGCTGCAGCAGCGGCTGGGATTGTCGGACGCCGCGCAGCTGGCGCGGATGGAATGGGACATCCCGGCGCACCTGTTCGCGTTTGACCTGCTGCGGGTGGGTGACGTGGACGTGACGGGGCTGCCGCTCACCACGCGCAAGGAGCTGCTGCAGGGGCTGGTGCCGCGCGTGGGCGTCATCCGTTTCCATGATCACCTGGAACGCGAAGGCGAGCTGCTGTTTGACAAGGTGCGCGGCCTGGGGCTGGAAGGGCTCATCGCCAAGCGCGCGGCATCCCGCTACCAGGATGGGCGCCGCACGGATGACTGGCAGAAGGTGAAGCCGCTGCGGACGGTGGACGTGGTCGTCGTGGGCGCGTCCCCGGCCAAGGGCAACCGCAAGGATTTGGGCGCGCTGCTGGTGGCGTGGCACCGCGATGGTGCGCTGGTGTACTGCGGCCGGGTGGGCAGTGGCTTTGACGACGAGACGCGCAGGCGCACCTGGGCGTGGTTGCAGGCGGAGCAGCGCGACACGCCCGCGTTCCAGGGCGGCCCGGAACGCCATGAGGCGGGGACGTTCTTTGTGGAGCCCAACCGCGTGGTGGAGGTGAAATACACGGAGGTGACCGCGGGCGCGGGCCTGCTGCGCCACCCGGTGTTCCTGCGCGAGCGCGACGACAAGACGCCCCACGAGTGCACCGCGCCAACGACGCGCGCCGCCCTGCCGGAGCCGGCCCCCGAGGTGCAGCCGGCCGCGCCCAGCCTGAAGGTGTCCAACCGGGACAAGGTCTATTTCCCCGCGGACGGCCTCACCAAGGGTGACCTGCTGCGTTACTACGAGGAGGTCTGGCCGTGGATTTCGCCGTATCTACGCGACCGCCCCGTGGTGCTGACGCGCTATCCCGACGGGATTGACGGGAAGAACTTCTACCAGAAGAACGCGCCGCCCTTCACGCCGGAGTGGGTGGAGACCGTGCGCATTGAGGACACGGACTATTTTGTGTGCAACACGGTGGAGACGCTGCTGTACGTGATCAACTCTGGGGCCATTCCACTGCACGTGTGGAGCGCGCGGCGCGGCAGCCTGGACACGCCGGACTGGTGCATCCTGGACCTGGACCCCAAGGAGGCGCCGTTCCACCACGTGGTCCGCATCGCGCGGCACATCCACCAGTTGCTCAGTGACGTGGGCGCGCCGCACTTTGTGAAGACGTCCGGGCAGGCGGGGATGCACATCCTCATCCCGCTGCACGCGGAGCTGACCCACGCGGAGAGCCGCATGCTGGCGGAACTGCTGGCACGCGCCGTCGTGAAGGACCTGCCGGACATCGCCACGGTGGAGCGCGCGCTGTCAGCGCGCGGCGGCAAGGTCTACGTGGACCATCTGCAGAACGGGTTTGGGAAGCTCATTGCGGGGACGCTGTCCGTGCGCCCCCGGCCCGGTGCGCCGGTGTCCACGCCGCTCACCTGGGACGAAGTGGACGGCGCGCTGGCCCCCGCGGCCTTCACGCTCCGCACCGTGCCCGCGCGGTTGCAGCACGTGGGTGACCCCATGCGCCCGCTGCTGGACGGGCGCACGGATGTGCCGGCGGTGCTGCTTGCGCTTTCAAAGCGCCTGGGCGGCTGACACCCTTCAAGGAGGCAACCATGCCAACCCGCCGTGCCACCGTGTTGTTGGGCCTGCTGTGGTGCGCAGGCTGCCTGGTGCCGCCGTGGGAGTGGGACGGACTGGACCCCAACGTCCCTCCGGTCACCGAGGGGTCGTGGTACCGCCCCACCGTGGACACCACCTGGACGTGGCAGCTGCGCGGCACGCTCAACGAGTCCTACGACGTGCAAGCGTACGATGTGGACCTGTTTGACACGCCCCGGGAGACCATCAGCCGCCTCAAGCAATCCGGGCGCAGAGTGATCTGCTACTTCTCGGCGGGCTCGTCCGAAGACTGGCGCGAGGACGACGGTGACTTCCACTTCACCGACCGGGGGCTGCCCATGGCGGGCTGGGCCGGCGAGCGCTGGCTGAACATCCGCTCCGAGACCGTCATGGCGGTCATGCAGGCGCGGCTGGCCCGCGCGGTGGAAAAGGGCTGTGACGGCGTGGAGCCGGACAACGTGGATGGGTACGCCAACGCCACCGGGTTCCACCTCAGCGCGGCGGACCAGCGCGCGTTCAACCGCGCGCTCGCCAATGACGCGCATCGCCGCGGCCTCACCGTTGCCCTGAAGAACTGCGGGGGCCTGGCGCCGGAGCTGGTGGCGTACTTTGACCTGTCTCTCAACGAGCAGTGCCACGAGCTGAACGAGTGCGGAGAACTCCAGCCGTTCCTGGACGCCGGCAAGCCCGTCTTCAACGCCGAGTACCAGCCCTCCTACCGGGAGGACCCCGGCCTGGCGGAGCTGTGCGCGCGCGCCCGCGCGGACCGGACCCGCACGCTGGTGCTCGCCCTGGAACTGGATGACTCGTTCCGCGCGAGCTGCGACCCGTAAGGGGATGGCTCCAAGCAAACTGGCGAGATCCGTCGACAAGATGGTGCGCGGTGGCTTCTCGTCCTGTGCGGCTGGACGGGTCTGTCGACGGAAAACGCTTGGTAGCAATGCGCTTTGCAGCTTCTACGCGTGGCTGCGTTCCTTCACCGCCCGCACCAGTGACCCCAGGGACAGCGGGTCCGGCGACCACAGGAAGGTGGCGCGCAGGGGCGGGTCGGTGGTGCCCCTGACGGGGATGAGCCCCACCACGTCGGTGGAGTCCAGCGCCAGGCGGCTCAGCAGGGAAGAGGGTGCGTTCCGCACGTCGGGCACGGAGGGGTAGCAGACCTGCCGGAGCGCATCCCCAAACACGTTGATGAAGCTGGAGGAGACCACGTTGCCCGCCTCAGCCAGCGCGCCGCGCGCGTTGTCATCCAGCGCGGCGGGCGGGGAAGCCGGCGTGCCCAGCAGGCGCGCGGCCAGCGCCAGCATCTCCGGGAGCGGGGCCACCAGCCAGAAGCGGCCGTTCACCCCGCCGGCCAGGCGGAACATGACCGCCAGCGCCTGGCGCGCACCCAGCGCGTCGGTCACTTCGCGCGCTCCACCTACGGAGAACGGGGCCGCGTGCAGCGCGTTGTCCGGCAGGCCCATCAGCAGCGCCAGGCTCTGCGCCGCGCGCGTGCCCGCGCGCGAGGCGAGCCGTCCCAGGTCGCCCTGTTCTTCCGGCGTCAGTTCCTTCAGCGTGCGTGGTTCGGTCACGCGACCTCCCGGTGGGCGGATTGTGGGGTGACGGCGATGAGCTTGGCAACATCGAGGATATAGGCCGGCCGCCCGTCCGCAAGCACGGCGGCACCGGACAGGTAGGGCACCTGCGAAAGCGGCATCCCCAGCGGCTTCACCACCACCTCCTGCTGTCCCAGGATCCGGTCCACGCGCACCCCCAGCGGCCGGAACGGTGTCTCAATGACGACGACGGTACCGCTGGCCGGCCACGGTTCCACGGCGTGGCCCAGCAGGGGCCCCAGGTCATGCACCGGGGCAATCTCGTCGCCCAGGGGGTACAGCGTCTCACCGTGGCTGTGCAGCAGCTCCGCGGGCTGGAAGTCCAGCGCGGACTCCACGCGGTGCAGCGGCAGCGCGTACACCGCGTCCGTGGGGCCGGCGCTCACCAGCAGCACGCGGATGATGGCCACCGTGAGGGGGAGGCGCAGGGTGAAGGAGGTGCCCTTGCCGACAACGCTCTGGATCAGCAGCTGTCCGCCCAGGTGCTCCACGGTGGACAGCACCACGTCCATGCCCACGCCGCGGCCGGAGGTGTCAGACACCTCCTGGGCGGTGGAGAAGCCGGGGCGGCAGATGAGCTCCAGGGCCTGCTGGTCGGACAGCAGGCGCGCGGCCTCCGCGGTGATCACGCCCTTGTCAATGGCGGATGCGCGCAGCCGTTCCGGGTCCATGCCCTGGCCGTCGTCGTGCAGCTCAATGAGCACGTGGTCGCGGTCGCGCGAGGCGGCCAGCGTCAGGTGCATGGTGGCGGGCTTTCCCGCTGCCACCCGGGCCTCGCCGCCCTCGTGCGCGTGGTCCACCGCGTTGCGGACCAGATGCAGCACCACGTCGTGCAGTTCGTCCAGCATGGCGCGGTCCAGCTCAATGTTGGTGCCCTCCACGGTGAAATCCACCTCGCGGCCGCGCTTCTTGGCCAGGTCCCGCACCACGCGCGGCAGCCGGTCCGTGAGCAGGCTGACGGGGTGCATGCGCGCGGACATCACGCGCTCGTGCAGGCCCTGGGCAAAGCGGTTGAACTCGTCCGCCAGGTCACCCAGGTCCGGGTCATCCAGGCGGATGGACAGCGCGTGCAGGCGGGCGCGCGCGAGCAGGATCTCACCCACGCTGTCAATGAGTTCGTCCAGCAGTTCCGTACGCACGCGTACGGTGCGCGCGGCCAGGTCCGCGGGCGCCGGGCGCGGCCCCGGTGCGGTGGCGGCGGCGGGCGCGGGCTTCTCGGTGTCCGTGACCAGGCAGTCCGCCACGTCCGTCAGCGCCTTGATCATGCTCTGGATGGACACCGCGTCCAGCGTGCCGCGCACGCGCATCCGCAGGCGCCGCTCCGGGAGCGTGCCGCGCTTGAGGTCCGCCAGCGGAGGGGTCATCTGGACCACCTCCAGCTTCTCCGTCACGCGCTTGTGCACCAGGAATGCGCGCACGTGCGGGGTGGCGGCGCTCTCAGAGATGCGCACTTCCACGTCAAACTCCCGCGGGCCCACGGCGGACAGGGTCAGCGTGGGCTGCGTGCCGCCCGGGCCGGCGCCCACCGCGGGGAGCATGACGGTGGCCTGGGGCCCCACCGCCGGCAGTGACCCGGTGGGCGTGGCCGATGGCGCGGCCGCCACGGCGGGCAGCCGCGCATCGGTAGTGCCGGCCGCGGCGGTGACCGGGAGCGACGGCTGCGTGGTGCCGCTGGGCGCGCGCACGGCAGCCAGGTTGGGGAAGGTGGTGGACCCCGCGCCCGGTGCGGCCGCCGTCATCTGCGCCGCCTTGCCCAGGATGCGCTGCATCAGCGTGGGCAGGGCCAGGTCTGCCTCGCGGCCGCCCTCCACCAGGCTCACCGCGTCCCCCAGCCAGTCCCCGCCCTCCAGCCACAACTCCACCGCCTCCGCGTCAAACGGCACCCCGCGGCGCGCCATGTCCGCCAGGTCCTCCAGCTTGTGCGCCATGGTGGCCACGGGGTCATAGCCCATGGAGGCGGCCATGCCCTTGATGCTGTGCGCGTGGCGGAACAGCGCGTCCAGCGCGGGGCGGTCCGCCGGCGTCTTCTCCAGCGTCAGCAGCGCCTTGGAGATGCCTTCCAGGTGTTCACGGGATTCGGTGACAAACAGGGCCCGGTACTTGGACATGTCCATGGCGGCACCGGGGCGAGGGGAGGGGGCGGGCGCCGAGCAGGGCGGCCCCCGGGACGGCGACTACACGGCTCAGCCCTCGCCGAGCACCTTGCGGACCACGGCCAGGACGTCCTCAGCCTTGAACGGCTTGACAATGAAGTCCGCCGCCCCCGCCTCAATGGCCTCCATCACCAGGCTCTCCTGCCCCAGCGCCGAACACATCACGATGACGCCCTTGGGATTCTCCAGCAGGATCTCCTTGGTGGCCTCAATGCCGCTCTTGAACGGCATGACGATGTCCATGGTGGTCAGGTTGGGTTTGAGTTCCTTGTGCTTTTCCACGGCCTCCACGCCGTTGGACGCCTCGCCCACCACCTGGAAGTCGCCCCCCGCCGCGAAGATGTCCTTCAGCATGTTCCGCATGAAGACGGCATCGTCGACAATCAGCACGGTCTTCGGCATGTCCGAACCAGCCTTTCAGGGGGCGATCAGGCCCCGGCGGGATGAGCAATGGCACTGGTGCGGCGCGGCGGCGAATCCTCCGCCTGGCACAGGCCACCAATCCGGTTGAAGATGAGTTCGGTGTCCAGCACGTTCAGGGCGCGGCCCTGGTGCACGTGGATGCGGGCAATGGCGCCGCCCTCGCGCGCGGGCGGCGTGCCCGCCTCGGGTGCCAGGGAGACAATCTCCCGCACCACGCCCACCAGCAGCGCCACGCTGCCGCCGCCGCGCTCCATCAGCAGCAGCCGGCCACGCGTGACGTCCTGCGCGGGGAAGCGCGAGGACACCACCAGGCCCAGGTCCACCACGGTCATGACGCGCCCGCGGTGATGCGTGATCCCGCGGACCTGCGGCGGCAGACGCGGCAGCGCGGCAATGGAGCCCGGCTCCACCACCTTCACCACCTCCGCGGCGGGAACGGCGTGGGCTTCCCCACCCAGTTCAAAGACCAGCAACAGTTCCATGGCGTGTCAGTGTGACCGTTCCTCCCCCGGGTACCGCCGGGAGCCGGGGCACCCTACCAGCGCCCTTGCGCGCGCCTCAAGCGCCCCCGGCGGCGGCGGGGCCGGCAGGCCGGGCACGCCGCGCGTGGACCGCCAGGATCCCCAGGGCCGCCGGTGTCACGCCGGCAATCTGCGCGGCCACCGCCAGCGTGGCGGGCCGGTGGCGTCGGAGCTTGTCCGCCACTTCCCGGGACAGCCCGGGGACCTCGCCCGCGGACACGTGCGGCGGCAGCGGCTCGTGTTCCAGGTCGCGGAGCTGCCGAAGGCGCGCGGCGTCGTCGGCACGGTAGCCCTCGTAACGGACCTCGGAGAGCACGCGCGCCCGCTCGCTCTCCGTGAGCGCACCCACCTCCGGGCACAGCGCGGCCACCTGCGCGCCGGTCACGCCCGGGCGGCAGGCCAGCGTGGCCACGCTCATGGGGCCGGACAGCGGGAGGAGACCGGCGCGTTGCAGCGCCGCGTTCTGTTCGGTGGACGGATTGAGCATGTGCGCGCGCAGCCGCGCCTTGACGTCAGCCAGCGCGGCTTCCCGCTCCGCCACACGCGCGCGCCGCGCCGCGGCCACCAGGCCCGCGCGGTGCCCGTGCTCGCACAGGCGCGCCTGCGCACTGTCCTCACCCAGCCACAGCCGGTGCTCCGCGCGGGAGGTCAGCATCCGGTAAGGCTCCGGCGCGTCCCGCTCGACCAGATCGGACACCATCACGCCCGCGTACGCCTCGTCCCGCCGCAGCACCAGCGGGGCCTGGCCGCGCAACCACAGCGACGCGTTGAGTCCCGCCCACAGGCCCTGCGCCGCCGCCTCCTCGTAACCGGAGGTGCCGTTGACCTGGCCGGCCAGGTACAGCCCGGGCACGTGGCGCGTCTCCAGCGTCGGGTGCAGGCCGGTGGGCGGCACCATGTCGTATTCCACCGCGTAGCCCCAGCGCATGACCTCCGCGCGTTCCAGGCCGGGAATCCGGCGCAGGAATGCCAGCTGCACGTCCACGGGCAGGCTGGTGGACAGGCCGTTGGGGTAGACCTCGCGCGCGTCCAGGCCCTCCGGTTCCAGGAATACGTGGTGGCGCTGTTTGTCCGCGAACCGCACCACCTTGTCCTCAATGGACGGGCAGTAGCGCGGGCCGGTGCCCTCAATGACGCCGGTGAACAGCGGGCTGCGGTCCAATCCCGCACGGATGACGTCGTGCACGGCGCTGTTGGTGTACGTGAGGTGGCAGGGCACCTGCGGCAGCGGGACATGCGCCGGTTCCAGCGCAAAGGGCCGCGGCGTCTCCGGCGGCTGCACCTCCAACCGCCCAAACTCAATGGTGCGCGCATCCAGCCGCGGGCACGTCCCCGTCTTCATGCGGCGCAGCGTGAAACCCAGCGCGGCCAGCGACCGCGACAGGCCTGCGGCGGCGGGTTCGCCCGCGCGCCCGCCGGGACGCTGCGCGGGGCCCACGTGCATCAGCCCCTGCAGGAACGTCCCCGTGGTCACAATGACCACCGGGGCGCGGAACTCCTCCCCCAGCGCGGTGCGCACGCCCCGCACGCGCGCGGTGTCCGCGTCCACCAGGATTTCCTCCACGCTGCCCTGCCGCAGCGCCAGGTGCGGCGTGTTCTCCACCACCCCGGTCATGTAGCGGCTGTAGCGCCACAGGTCCGACTGGCAGCGCGTGGACTGCACCGCGGGGCCCTTGGAGGCGTTCAGCGTGCGGAACTGGATCGCCGTGGCGTCGGCGGCGCGCGCCATCTCGCCGCCCAACGCGTCAATCTCACGCACCAGCTGGCCCTTGCCCACCCCGCCAATGGCCGGGTTGCAGCTCATGGCCCCCACGCGGTCCAGTGACAGGGTCACCAGCAGCGTGGATTGCCCCGTGCGCGCCAGCGCCAGCGCCGCTTCAATGCCGGCGTGCCCGGCACCAATGACAATGGCGTCATGCGACGAGACGAGAGAGCAACCCATGCGGCGGTCCTAGCACAGCGTTCCGAACACGGACCGCAGCACGGTGTGCCGGTGGCGCAGTTGCGCCTCCAGCATGGCGCGGATGAACGGCGCGCTGACCGCCCGGCCCAGCGAGCCCAGCGGCGCGCGGTAGTGCACTTCGTCCACCAGCGTGCACCCGCCGGGCACCGGCAGGATGCGGTGGTGGTGCTCCCACGTTGGGAACGGCGCTCCCACCGCCACGTCCACCCAGCCGCACGGGGGCTGCACGCGCTCCACGCGGGAACGCCAGCGCAGCCGGAACGGCAACGGCGACAGCACCCGCACCCCCAGCACCACCACGCGGCCCTCCTCCAACGGAGCGGACTCCAGGATCACCACGTTCCCGTCGGGCGGCGTGAGCGCAGACAGCGTGTCCGGCGCGGCCAGGTATCTCCACGCGGCTTCCGGAGAGGCGCGCACGGTGAGCTCACGAACGAACACCTCCACGCGTCACCCGCCCAGCAGCGCGCGCGCCAGGGCGGCGTAGCGGCGCGTGCCCTCGATGAGATCCGCCTTGAGCACGTGCTCGTGATCCGTGTGCGCGTCATGGATGGAGCCCGGTCCCAGGAGCAATGGGGTGCCCACGGATTGCAGGTAGGGAATGTCAGAGCCAAACCGGACCACCTCGGCGTGCTCGCCCGGCGGGACGTGGCAGCGGACGGGGTCCGTTCCGCCCAGCCGCTCCAGCCGAACGTGCGGCGGCAGCAGGGCGCGCGCGGTGCGCTCCGCGTCATCCACCGGCATGCCCAGGCGGAAGATCCCGCGCGCGGTGGCGGACGGGGCCAGCACGTTGGGCGCCACGCCGCCATCCAGCAGGCCCACGTTCACCGTGGTGTCGCCCAGCTCGGGGTCCGCCGGCCAGGTGTGGTGCAACAGCGCGTGCGCCGCGTCCACCAGCGCGTGCGTGGCGGACCGCCCGCGCTCCGGGTACGCCGAATGCCCCGCCATGCCATCCGCGACGAGGCGGAACGACAGCGTGCCCTTCTGCGCGCTGGCCAGCGTGAGCCCGGTGGGTTCCCCGTTGATGAAGTACCGCAGGCGCGGCGCAAAGCCCGTCGCCGCGGCGCGTGCGCCGTCGCTCTCCGTCTCCTCGCCCACGAGGAACATCACGCCCACGCGCAGCTCACCCGCCTGGCGGAGTCCGGACAGCGCACACAGCATGGCGGCGGCGGCACCCTTGGCGTCACACGTCCCGCGGCCGGTGAGCCGGTCTGCCAGCTCTGCGGGCGGGAGGTACGGCGGCACCGTGTCCAGGTGCGTGGTGAACAGCACCTCCGGCGCCACGGCGGGATCCCACGCCGCCACGTTGACGCGGCCGGGGGCGCCCACCTCCTGCGTCCGCACCGCCAGCCCCAGCGTCCGGCACAACCCGGCGGCCAGCTCCATGACGTGGGCTTCGCTGCCGGTGGTGCTCTCCACCCCGCACAGGTCCAGCGTGAGGCGCACCGGGTCCCCCAGGCGCGCGGTCACGGTTCCACCGCGGCCAGCAGCGGCTCCACCGCCCGCGCCAACGCCACGTCCCGCTGGGTCACGCCGCCGGCGTCATGCGTGCTGACCCGGATGACCAGCGCAGCGCCAGTCACGGTGAGGTCCGGGTGGTGGTCCTGCGCCACGGCCACGCGCGCCACGCGCCCCAGCAGTTCCACCGCGACGGTGAAGTCCCGGGTGCGGGCGGTGCGCTCCAGCGCGCCACCGCGCGCAGTCCAGCCGGGGAGTCCGGCCAGGAGGTGGGCCAGCTCAGCATCAGACAGGAGGGCAGGAGCCATGGTGCCGTTCTGCTAGCGGTGGCGACGGCGGCCGGCAAGGGTGGCTCAGGCCGGTGCGTGGAAGTGGCGGCCGTGCGCTAGGCTGGCCGCAACGCCCAACGGAGATACCGCCCATGCCCGTGCCCACCCAGGATGAGATTGGCCAGCGCATCAAGAAGATCCTTGCGGAGGATTTCAAGGTCGATCCCGCCCGCGTCACGCCGGACGCCACCTTCCGCGGTGACATGGCCATGGACAGCCTGGACGTGGTGGACCTGGTGTTCTTTGTCCAGAAGGAATTCCAGATCAAAGCAAAGGTGGAGGAGTACCAGGACATCAAGACGTTCAAGCGCCTCGTGGAGCACCTCCACAACAAGCTGCAGAACCCCGCGCCACCGCCGGGCTGAGCGGGACCCGTCACGCGGCGCTGTTCCCAGGGGGGGGATCTCGCCCAATGGTCCGTTCCCACAAATGACGCGCGCCCCCGCAACTTGGATTTGTCCGTTCAACCATGGTTGAAGCACTTCTTCTGTCAGGCGTCCGCGCGAATGACGAGGTCGCCTCCAGCCCGCGCAAGCGCCGGGCCCTGCCGGACTCTCAATACAGGATGCGCGTCTTGATGGAGGTGGACAGCCGGCTGATTGCGGCGTTCACGTCGGAAGACACGTCCTGGTCCAGGTCCATCACCAGGCAACCAATGTCCGGGTCCGTGGAGAGCATCTGCGCGTGGATGTTCGCGTTCAGGTCACTCACGGCCTTGTTGATGTCCTTGAGCACGCCCGGGACGTTGCGGTGGATGTTGAGCAGGCGGTGCGTGCCCCGCGCGGGCGGCAGCTCCACGGCGGGGAAGTTGACCGCCCCCGTCGTAGCGCCCTGCGTAACGAACTTGATGAGCGATGTGGACACCTCCGTCCCAATGGCGCTCTGCGCTTCTTCCGTCGAGCCGCCCACGTGGGGCGTGAGGATCACATTGGGCAGCCCCTGCAGCTCGGTCTTGAACCCGTCGGCCGCGCTGGATTCCGGCTCCTCCGGGTAGACGTCCACCGCCGCGCCCGCCAGGTGCGCCGTGCGCAGCGCGTTGGCCAGCGCGTTGATCTGCACCACGGTGCCGCGGCTGGCGTTGAGCAGACACGCGCCGGGCTTCATCACCGCCAACTGCTCCGGCCCAATCATGTTCCTGGTCTGCGCCGTCTCCGGCACGTGCAGCGTCACAAAGTCACTCTGCCCCAGCAGTTCGGCCAGCGTGCTGCAGCTGCGCGCGTTGCCCAACGGCATCTTGGTGACGATGTCATAATAGATGACGCGCAGGCCCATGGACTCCGCCAGGATGGACACCTGCGTGCCGATGTGGCCGTAACCCACGATGCCCAGCGTGCGCCCGCGCACTTCATGGCAGCCGGTGGCGATCTTCTTCCAGACGCCGCGGTGCAGCTCGCTGCTGCGGTCACCCAGCTGGCGTGAGAGCGCCACAATCTCCGCAATGACGAGCTCCGCCACCGAGCGGGTGTTGGAAAACGGCGCATTGAACACGGGCACGCCGTGCCGGTTGGCTTCCGCCAGCGCCACCTGGTTGGTCCCGATGCAGAAGCAGCCCACCGTCATCAACCGCGGCGCCTGCGCCAGCAGCGTGGGGGTCACCTGCGTCTTGGAGCGGATGCCCAGCACCTGCACGTCGGCCAGCGCGCGGGTCAGCTCGGCTTCCGGCAGCGAGCCCTTGCGCACCTCCACGTGGAAGCCCTCCGCGCGGAAGTTGTCCACCGCGGTGGTGGAGACGTTCTCAAGCAGCAGGACTTTCACGGGTTCCCTGGAGTACGAAGTCGCCGTTGTCATGGTTCCCAACCGTCGGTGAGGGGGCATGGACCATACCCGGAATGGCCTGGAACGGAAGAGGCGGCGCGCGGCGGCTGCCGTGGCGCTGTGCTGCGCCGTGGGCGGCGGCGTGCAGGCGCAGCAGGACGGTGCCACGGTTTCCGCGCGCGCGTGGCTGGCGGTAATGGCCGGCCTACCGGCGGACGCAGCGCTGCCGCATGAACGGCTGTCCGCCGCGGGGCTGAAGGCGGAAGCCGTTCCGGGCGGGTGGGTGGTCCGCCGGGGCGGGGGGACCCCGTCCATGACGCTGGTGGCGGCGCTGCGGCCGGCCGACTGCCCGGCACACTCCACCGTGGACGACCGCGGCGGCCTGCAGGCGTGCGGTCTGCGGCGGGGGCTGGCCTTTGCGGCGGCAGCGCTGGCGGCGGTGGAGTCCCAGTCCGGCCCGGCGCTGTTGCTGCGCACCTCCGCCGAAGCACCGCCCACCCCCGGCGGCCCCGCGGTGTTTGAAGGCGGCTTCCGCGATGGGCCGCTGGCCGTGGTGCAGACCGGATGCAAGACGCGCGTCCCCGTCACGTTGTCCGTTGGCGGCGCGGCAGTCCCGCCGGGGCAGCCGCAGCAGCACAGCGCAGTGTGGCGCTTGTCGCGCGCGGCGCAGCGGGTGGAGGAGCACCGCTTTCCGGTGCGCGCGCGCGGTGACCTGGCCGGGCTGCTGGGAGTGCTGGGGGGGACGGCGCACCCCGCCGCGGCCACCTTCCGGACGTGGGCGGCGGGCCAGCCGGCGCCGGCGGGGGACGAACTGGACGCGGACCCGCGTTGGGCGGCGGTGCTCCGCACCACCTGCCAGGTGGAAGCCGTCTCGCCGCGCACGCGGGGCGGGGCGGAGGCGCGGCTGGGGTGTTTCGCGTCCCCGGCGGAGCAGGCGCAGGAGGTGGGGTGGCAGCTGGTGGACGTGGTGCAGGATCCGGTGGTGGTGGTGGAGCGCGTGGTGGAACACCCGCCGCCCGCCACGTCGTTGTCCGATGGTGCACGGCGCCGCCTGGAGCGCGCCCTGGAAGCGGTCCCGGTTGCCGCGCTGCTGCCGTGTTCGCCTGGGCAGGGCGCGGCATTCGCCGCCGGGACGGCCATGGGAGTGCCGGTGTTTGGCCCGGGGGCGGCGGACCGCATGGACGTCGGAGAATTCGCCGCGGGTGTGCGCCGCCTGCGCGCGCTGGTGGAGCCGGGCCGATGAGCGCGGAACGCCTGGCGGGCGTCACCGTCCTGGATGTGCGCGTGCGGGGCAGGGCCGTTCCCGGGTACGTGTTTGACCCGCACCGCCTGGCGCTTCCGTCGTGGGCGCACGCGCTGGGGGAGCGGCCGGCGGCGCTCCTCATCACCCTGGACCGCCACGCGGACCTGGTGGCCCCGGTGGACCCGGTGCCCGCGCGCGCGGCGGGACTGCGCGCCCTGGACGAACACGCCCGCTGGACGCTGGACGTCCGCAACGTGAGCCACGTGCTGGCGGCCATGGAGGCGGGTTTGGTTGGGGATGCATTGTGCCTTGCCCGCACGCGGCTGCCCGGCGCGGTGACCGCTCCGGCGTGGACGGACCGGCACGGCGTTGCGCACCGCCTGGAACTCCACCCCACGCCGCTGGCCGCAGTGGAAGCGCTGCAACTGGGCCGCGGCGCGGAACCCGCCTGGCTCCTGCGTGACACGCCGGTGCTGCTCGACGTGGACCTGGACGCTTTCACCTCGCCCTCAGACGCGGACCCGACGGAGATCCTGCCCTGGCCGCGTGACGCCATACGCCGCTTTTTGCTCCCGGATGGGGACGGCTCGCTGTGGGACCTGGTGTTGCCGCGCCTGGCGGGGCTCACGTTCGCGCGCGAGCCGCTCCACGTGGGCGGCATCGCGGCGGCGGGGCGCCTGTGGGAGGACGCCGCGCACGTGCTGTTCCGCGAAGTGCTGGGCACCGACCCGCCGTGAACGCCTTTGACCTGGCCGCGGCGGCGACTCCAAAGAACCGGATTCAGCGAGTGAGTTCCTTCACGGCATCCACGAAGACCCGGTAGCTTGGAGACGCGTTCTTGTTGAGTGAGAGGTACGGGCCAATGGCCCTGCAGCCACCCACCTTCTGGTACGCGCCGCCCGTGACCTCTCGGAGCACGTCTGACGGGCGTTGCGTGTTGTCGGGTTCCCGGAACTTCTTCTTGCCCTGCATCTGGGCCACGCCGTGGAGATTCAGCCCAGCTTCCACTGCAGCCAGGTCCCCAAGGAGCCACGCCTCAAGTTCCCGGCAGGCCACCCGCACCTTCCACCGGCGCTTGCCGGACGCTTGGCACCGCCTCACGAGCCCGTCCTTGACCGCCTTGCACGTCGCATTGTCCTGGTCCCGCAGGATCAGGAATGACGCCTTGTCATCCTGCCACGCTTGGAGCTTCCTGGTGATGTTGCTCTCCAGGTCCTGCTTTCCCTGAAACACAAGGGGGATGACGCGAGTGTTTCCCGGAAGGATGCGCGGCAGAAGTCCTTCGAGAAGCGCCTTGGCGGACTGCTCCTCCATCAGGATGACCAAGGTCTTCATTCTGGATGTGCCCCCTCAAACATCCCCTGCCGCCACAAGAAGCCAAGTTGGTCTCCGGCCTTGATGAGGGCGCTGATCTGCTTGCTGTCACTCGCCCGGAGAATTCTGGTCGTTCCCCGCGTCTTCACCATCCAATAGACTTCCTCAAGTCGCGCAGCATTGAGAAAATCCGGGGAGTGGGTGGATACAAACACCTGGCCCCCGCGCTCCGCGTAGCTCCGGAACTCCTCGGAAAGCTCGGCAAGAAGGCTGGTGTAGATTTGGTTCTCTGGTTCCTCCACACAGAGCAGAGGATGCGGCTGCGGATCGTAAAGGAGCGCCAGATACGCCAACATCCTGATGGTCCCGTCCGACACGTGGCGGGCCAGGAAGGGCTCCAAGAAAGCCCCATCCTTGAACTTCAGAAGGACCTTCCCTTCCTCCGTCACTTTGCTCTCGACTTTGGCGATTCCTGGCACCCGCCTGCCGAGAGCGTCCAGTATCTTCTTGAACGTCTCGGGGTGACTCTTCTGCAGGTAGTCCACAACCAGTGAGAGGTTCTCTCCTTCCCGAGAAAGGTGGGTTGCGTATCCGGCCTCTTGTTCCGGACGGGCCCTGCTGATGTGGAAGTCTGAGAGATGCCAGTTCTCAATCAGCGTGCCCAATGCCTTGACCGCGGGGAACTTCTCAAACTGCGCCAACCCTTTGATGGCAAGGATGTCAGGGGATTTGAGCGTGTGGTTTTCGCGCTTCAATTGGCGGACATCTTTGACCTTCTCGAGTTCGTTGGTGACGGCGGTACCTTCCCCATCCTGGAAGTCGAGGAAACGCCAGGGCTGTCCGTGTTGCCCGCGCCGATACTTGAGCACCTCACGCGTCACCACGGGCCGTCCATTCGGCGCCTGGTCCACGCTGAGCAGGTAGGTCATGAGCTGGGCGCCGGTGCCAGGCCGGAACTTGAGTTCAATCTCCACCGGACCTTTTTCCCCACGGGTGCGGAGTTCCTCCAAACCACGACTCCCGCCAAGTTTGGTCAGCGCCACCGAGACATTCGATGTGAACGCCTCTCGCAGGAACGCGAAGACGGAGAACAAGGTTGATTTCCCGACTCCGTTGGCGCCAACAAATATGGCGTATGTGGGCAGGTCCTTGAGTTCCACCGCTTTGAAGGCGCGGAAGTTCCTTAGCCGCAGTGACTCAATCTTCATGGGTCGCTCATACCACCGAAGGTCACAGCTTTGAAAAACGGCGGCCCCATGGCGCGCGGCGGTGGTCTGCGCGGAGTGTTCCAGGCCGCGCGCGATCTCCACGTGGTCCTCGAGGATGGAGATCGCGGTCATCGGTGCGTGGCCTTCGGGCAGTCCAGCGCGTCGATGTCCTGCTGTTCCGCGAAGTGCTGGGCACCGACCCGCCGTGAACGCCTTTGACCGCGGGCCGGTTCCCGCCCGACCATTCGCGCATGCGTCGCATCCTCCTTGCCGTGGTGGCCGCCGTGCTGGTCCTGCTGGGCGTGATGGTTGCGCGCACGCTCGCCCTGGAGAGCCACCAGCTGACGGCGCCGGCCGCGGAACCGCTGGCTTTTGATCTGGCCGCGGCGGCCGAACACCTGGGCGCCGCCATCCGCCTGCGCACGGTGAGCCACCAGGACGGCGTGGGTGACGACGTGGCGGCGGTTGACGCGCTGCACGCGCACCTGGAGGCGTCCTACCCGCTCCTGCACGCCGCGCTGCCGCGCGAGAAGGTTGCCGGCGCCAGCCTCCTGTACGTGTGGAAGGGCTCCAACCCGTCGCTGCCACCGCTGCTGCTGGCCGCCCACCAGGACGTGGTCCCCGTGGAGGAGGACGCGGAGCGCCACTGGACGCATCCGCCTTTCGGCGGGCGGGTGGTGGACGGCGCCGTGTGGGGGCGCGGCGCCATGGATGACAAGAGCGGACTCATCAGCGTGATGGAGGCGGTGGAGGCGCTGCTGGCCGCGGGGTTCCAGCCGGTGCGGACGGTGCTGCTGGCGTTTGGCCACGACGAGGAAGTGCTGGGCAAAGGCGCACCCGCCATGGCGGCGCTGCTGGAGGCGCGCGGCGTGCGCCCGTTCCTGGTCATGGACGAGGGCCTGATCATCACCGACGGCATCATGCCCGGCACCTCCCGGCCCATTGCGATGCTGGGGATTGCGCAGAAAGGGTACCTGACGGTGGAACTGGCCGTGGCGGGGACCGGCGGCCACTCCTCCATGCCGCCCGCGGAAACCGCCGCCGCCATCCTGGGCGCCGCCGTGGCCCGCCTGGAGGCGCACCAGATGCCGCCGCGCTCCGGCGGGGTGGCGCAGTCCATGTTTGACTTTGTGGGCACGGAGATGTCCTTCCCGCTGCGCCTGGCGTTTGCCAACCTGTGGCTCACGCGCCCCGCCCTGCACCGCGTGCTGCTGCGCAAGCCGTCCACCGCCGCAGTGATCCGCACCACCACCGCGCCGACGATGCTGGAAGCCTCACCCAAGGAAAACGTGCTGCCCACGCGGGCCCGCGCCCGCGTGAACTTCCGCCTGGCCCCCGGGGACACCGTGGACGGCGTGCTGGAGCACGTGGCGGACGCCGTGGCGGATGACCGCGTCCACGTCACGCCCCAGCCGGGCGGCTACGCTTCACCCCCGCCTACCAATCCGGACGGCGCGCCGTTCCGCCTGGTGCACCGCGCGTTGGCGCGGGTCACCCCGGAGGTTGCCGTGGCCCCCGGGCTGGTGGTGGGTGCCACGGATTCACGGCACTACGCGCGCCTGGCCCCGGACATGGTCCTGTTCCGCCCCATGCAGATGAACCAGGAGGACACCCGCCGCGTCCACGGCCGGGACGAACGCCTCCCGCTCACGGACCTGGGCCGGATGGTGCGCTTCTACGCGCAGGTCATTCGCGATGCGTCAGTGACGCCATAATCAGGTGGGGACGCAGTCCGGGCCCGCCGCGATGAGGGCGGCGGGCCCGGGCATCAGGTGCGTCACGGGGTCGCGGTGCTCAGCACCAGCGTGAAATCGGTACCGTTGCGGTAGCTGTCCACGACCAGCGTGTAGGCCGCGTTGGCCTCCAGCGTGGTCGTGAACTGGCTGCCGTAGGAGGCGGAACCAAAGTCGTCATTGCAGGCGACCTCGGTGCCGCCGGTGCAGCCGCCCTTGATCAGGTAGACCAGGGTGTCGCCTTCCGTTTCAGTGGTCACGGTCAACGCGACTGCGGTGGCCGGCGCGGTGAATGAATAGAACACCTCGGGTGGCGTTGCGGACGTGGGAATGGAGCCGCACGTCTCGGTGGTGCGGGCCAGGTCATCCGTGGCACCCACGGAAGTGCCGGTGACGCGGAGGGCCGCAGCACCGGCAGCCGGAAGCGTCAACGCGGTGGCGTTGGCGCAGGTGTCGTTGGCCGGCGGCGGCATGGCAATGCTGACCAGGTATTCCAGGCCGGCGGCGGGCGGAGCCGTGGTGCCCTGCACCACCTTGACCAGGAAATTCGCGCCGGAGGCCGCGGCGGCAAACGTCACCGTCTTGTCCGCGCCGGCGGCCGCGATCGTCGCGTTGGCGCTGCCGCTGGCACCCATGAGTTTGCCGTCCGTGACGGTGGCCAGGAAGGCGTCCACGGTGAGCGCGCTGCCGCCGCCCAGCGTGACCACCACGTCGCCCGTGGCGCCGCGGTTGTTGATCCACAGGTAGTCCGTGTCGCCGTCACACAGCCGCGCCGTCAGCGCGTCTGCCACGTCAATGGCGCCCAGCGGGCCGGAGCCGTTGACGTCCGTGTCGTTGGTCTGTGCGCCCGTGGCCTTGAACTCCAGGTCGTCCGGCGGGCAGGCCCAGATGACGTTGAAGTCATACGCCGTTCCGGCCGTGGTCTGGCCGGTTCCGGAGACCTTGATGGCGTACTCGCCCGCGGCCGGGGCCGTGGCGGTCAGGATGCCGGCAGCCACCGTGACGCCGGTAGTGACCTCTGTGCCGGTGGGCGTGCCATCCGTGGCGCGCGTCACGCTCAACAACTTGGGGTCCACCGTTCCCGTGGCGCCGGCCCCAACAATGGCGTGCACCGTGAGGTTGCCGCCGGAGTGCGGGAAGCTGAAGAAGTCCTCGTCACCCAGGCACACGTTGAGCGCCTGGTCCGCGGGGGCGCCGGTGTCGTCCGTGAACGTGCCGTTCATGCGGTAGGCCGCGGCCAGGGAGTTGTTGCCCGGCGTGAAGCCGTCGGCCTTGAACTCGGCGCCGTCCGGGTCACAGGTGAACAGGATGTTGAACCCGTAGTCCACGCCGGTCTGCGGGACGCCGGTGGCGGAGATCTTCATGGCGTATTCGCCGGTGGGGAGCGCGGCCAGGGTCATCACGCCATTGGTCAGCGTGCCGGAAACGGGCGTGCCCGCAATGGGCGCGCCGCCCGTGGCGGGACGGGTGATGGACTGGACCGCCACCGCCATGGTCGCCGCGGTGCCCGTCGGGGGAATCGCGTGCAGGGTGACATCGCCGCCGGAGGTGAAGAACGTGAACCAGTCTTCATCTGTACCGCACAGGCCCAGCGTGACATCCGCGGGTGCGCCCGCGTCATCCCTCTGCGTGCCAATGGGGCCCAGCGCGTCCGCCAGCGAGTTGCCAACCGGCGGCGTGCGGTCATCCAGGACGTCAGGCAGGCAGATGCCGCCGGGGGTCAGGGTGAGCGTGAGGGTGTAGGCCGCCTGGTCGGGGCCAGGCGTGCTGCTGTAGGCCTCCACCACCACCCAGTACTGGCCGGGCTCCAACACGGCGATCCGCGCGGTCTCCGGGTCGCCCGTGCCGCCACTGTCCACGCAGCCCTGGGCGAACAGCGTTGCCGTTGGGCAGTCCGCGCCCTGGCGGATGTAGACGGACCCGTCAAAGGGAGCGTCCAGCACCAGCTGCACGCCGGAAGCCTGCGTGATGTTCAGGCTCCACACCTGCTCCAGCGAGTCCTGGCCGACGGTGTAGGAACCAAAGATCGTGTCAATGTCGCAGCCAACCAGGCCGTCCACCTTGCCGGTGGTGTCACCGTTGTTGACGCCGGCCTGGAGGGTGGGTGCGCCCGTGCAGGCTTGTTCCGGGGTGCCGCTGGTGCTCCCGCTGGACCCACCGGAGGTGCCGCTGGACCCGCCGGAGGTGCCGCTGGACCCACCGGAGGTGCCGCTGGACCCGCCGGAGGTGCCACTGGACCCGCCGGAGGTGCCGCTGGACCCGCCGGAGGTGCCACTGGACCCGCCGGAGGTGCCGCTGGACCCGCCGGAGGTGCCGCTGGACCCGCCCGTGCTGGACGAGGAGGACCCGCCGCTGCTGCTGCCGTTGTCATCGTCATCGCCGCCACCGGTGCATCCCAGCGCCAGCGTGCCGAGCAGGAACGATATTGCGACTCGCTTCATGACCACTCCATGAGAAAGGACGTCCACGCCAATGTGGACGGCACACCCGGAAAAAATCCCCCGGCGTGTGGTCCAATGCGCAGGACTTGTCAATGCGTTCCGCCGTGCGACCGCCCGCCGTCAGGAAACCCCGCCCGCCAGCCGCTTGAGCGCCTCGCGGATGAGGACGTCCATGCCCGCCCCGGCGCGCGCCTGTTCGTCCAGCGCCTTCACCACCTTCTCCACCTGTGGCGCGCGGTAGCCCAGGTTCAGCAACGCGCTCTGCAGGTCCATCAGGATGCGCGTGGGCGTGGCGGGTGCGCCGGCCACCGGTGGCGCCATCCCCGGCCGCATCAGCTTGCCCTGCAACTCCACGCACAACCGCTCCGCCGTTTTGCGCCCCACGCCGGGAATCGCGGTGAGGCGCGCCAGGTCCTTGCTCTCCACCGCGCGCGCCAGTTCATCCGGTTCAATGCCGGACAGGATGGCCAGCGCCAGCTTGGGTCCCACCCCGTTGACGGACATCAGCGTCTGGAACGCCGCGCGCCCCTCATCCGCCAGGAAACCAAACAACTGCAGCGCGTCCTCCCGCACGTGCGTGTGGATGCGGAGGGTGACCTTCTCGCCCACGGCGCCCACGCGGCCCAGGTCCATCAGCGGCATTGCCACCTCGTAACCCACGCCGCCCACGTCCAGAAGAATGGTCCGCAGGTCCTTCTCCACCAGCGTTCCCACCAGGCGGCCGATCATGCGGGCAGCACCCAGCCTTCCTCTTGCGCAATGCCCAGCACCTTGGCGTCATCCTCCGCCGTGGGCACCGGCCACGCGGTGTCCCCGCCGGAGGGCGTGGCGGCCGGCGCGGCCTCCGCGCCAATGGTGCGGTTGGCGGTCCACGGCGGCACGCGCAGCGGTTCGCCGTCATGCAGCGTGTTCAGGCGCGCCAGCGTGCGCTCCACCTCGTACAGCCAGCGCACCCGCGCGTCGTCGTTGAGGCGCGTGGGGTCCTCCGGCGGGGCGGCGCGCTCGCGCTCGTGCACGCGGCCCTTGAGCCCGGCGCGCCAGGCCAGCGCTGCCGTCTCAGAACGCTCCCAGCCAAACAGGTCCAACCCCAGCGCCACCCACCGGTTGATGTACCGCTGCAGCAACGGCACCCCCACCCGCCCCGCCTCCACCACGCGCGCCAGCCCCGCCGCACCAAACCGGCTCTGCACCTCGTGCCGGCGCGCCAGCACCTCCGCGGTGGCCGCCACCTGCGCAAAGCCGCCCACCGCCAGCGTCTCCAGCGCGAACCGCGCGCACAGGCTCACAAACGCTACAAAACAGTACAGGTCCACCCAGTGCCGCAGCGGCTGGTTGAACGCGTTGAGCACGCGCGTGCGGTTCTCCGCGCGGCGCTCCAGCAGGTGCGCGGCGGCAATGGCGCCCCGCTTGGGAAAGTGGCGGATGAGCAGCGCGCCCAGTGCGGCGGCATGGCCCAGGTTCTCCTCCACCACGTTGCGCAGCGCGGCGTGGTCTTCCTGCGTGGGCGCGCTCTCAAACAGCCCGCGGTGCATCTCCACGCTGCCCATGTGGCAGTCCGCCTGCGTGGCCACCATCTGCAGCAGCATGTCCCGCGCCTGCACGCCGGGGATGTCCCGCCACAGCTTCCACAGCGGTTGGCCCGCGCTGTCACCAAACAGGATCACCCGGTGCCGTGGCGCCCCTGCGTCCGGTGGCAGCGCCGCGGACAGCACCGCCGGCAGCGGCACGCCAATGTCACGCGTCCAGGTCACAAATCCCTGGTGCCAGGCCTTCTGCGCGTCTGCGAGGTCCAAGAGCGGTGATCCCATGCACCCACCGGGGCGGCGCGCCCATGCGCCGGCCGGCCGCAAAGGTCGCAGCAGGGGGAGGGAGCGGGCAAGCGCCCGGTGACGGGGCCGCGAGCACACGCTGGGCATGACGGGGTGACCGACGACCGGCACGCTGCCGGGCGCCCCGGGCGGACCGGACCCAGGCGGCCGCACCGCCGGCACCGGCCCATTGCTGGGGGCGAACGCATCCGCATGCGCCCAGCGACTCAGCCGGGTGCGCTGCCGGTGCGCCGCCGCCTGGGCCGCAACGCAACGCGGTCACCCGCAGGGACGCGGATCCCCGGCGTGACCGCGTCGTGACAGACAGCAAGCACCATGGGTGCAGGCGATCCGGCGGAGACGCGCCGGTCCGCTCACGGTGGTGTCTGATGTCCACGGCCCCAACTGCGTTCTTGCCGGATTTCCAGTTTGCCGCGGAGCACTCGTTCCGTGCGGCGTGGCAGGCCAAGGCTCCGCGAATCACGAACGGCTCGCTGAAGGTGGTGCCCTTCCTGCTGATGCACGTGGTGGCGCTGGTCGGTCCCCTTGGGGTGGGCGTGACCGCGGCCGATCTGATCTTGTGCCTTGGGATGTACTACTTGCGCATGTTTGGGGTGACCGCCGGATACCACCGCTATTTCGCTCACCGTGCCTTCAAGACCAGCCGTGTGTTCCAGTTTGTCCTTGCGTTCCTGGCCCAGACGTCCGCGCAGAAGGGGGTGCTCTGGTGGGCGGGACATCACCGCAACCATCACAAATACGCGGACACCGACCGTGATCCGCACAGCCCCACGCGCCAAGGACTCTTCTGGGCGCACATCGGCTGGATCCTGGACTCGCGGAATGACGCCACGCCAAAAGGCCGCATCAGTGATTTCGAGGAATTCCCCGAGCTGCGCTGGCTTGACCACCACCATCTGGTCCCGCCGACCGTGCTTGCAGTGGTGCTGTTCGCCTTTGGCGGTCTGCCTGCGCTCGTGTGGGGCTTCTTTGTGTCCACTTTGTTCCTGTTCCACGGCACGTTCGCCATCAACAGCCTGAGCCACATCTTTGGTTCGCGGCGCTATGCAACCAAGGACACCAGCAAGAACAGCGTGCTCCTGGCCCTGCTCACCATGGGCGAAGGCTGGCACAACAATCACCACCATTACTGTTCTTCGGCGAATCAGGGCTTTTTCTGGTGGGAGTTCGACCCGTGTCACCTCATCCTCCGCATGCTGTCCGTCACCGGGGTCGTGTGGGATCTGCGCAGGCCGCCGCAGCGTGTGCTGGATGAGGGCCGCAGGAAGACCGCACCGGTGACGGGTGCGATGGACCACCAACGCATTCCCGCGGAACAGTCGGCCCTCCCCGTTGGAGCACGATTCCGCCGGAGGGCCTGGCCCCACCCGTCCTAGTCAAAAAGCCCCATTTGTTCCGCCGTCACCTGCTGGATTGGCGCAAGGCGCTCGGCAAGGCACTCACGCGAAACGACGTAAACGTATTCCTTGTTCTTCAGGTGGCTGACCTTGCCGACCTTTTCGCCCTGCGGGTTGTAGATGCCAATCTGGGCGCCCACGTACCGCTTGAAGTCGTTCTCAATGGTTGTGACCTTGCCCTTGCCATCCCAAAGGGCTCCGAGCATCGCCTCCATCTCATCCCGTGCCAGGTACCCCTCATTGTTGAATGACACCACCATCACCGGCGCGCGCACCGCGTTGAGCACCGCGCGCATGGCCTCCGCAAACCGCGGCCTTGAGTTGAAGACGCTCTGCCGCTGCCGGACATCCACGCGCTTGCAGGCGATTCCGTAGACCTCCGGCTTGTCCCAGCGCACCAGTGATTCCCACACGTGATAGTTGCCCAGGTAGGAGTGCTGGTTGTACGGCGGGTCCAGGTAGGCGACGTCCGCTTCCAAAGTCGCGGCGGCTTCGAGCGCTTCGAGGCAGGTTGCCTGGCCTTTGCCGTGCCTGGCGCGGGGGAGCACGTTGGGAACGCGGAGCTCCAGGTCATTGGAGGCCCGCGGTGCCCATGCCTTCAAGTACGCCATCTGGAGGCCCGTGGTGGAATCCACGCGGTCCGCGGCTTCCATCAGCGACACCAGCATGACCGCCTCAAGCTCAGGCGCCAGTCCTTTGGCGGCAATGGCGTCTCGGATCGCATCGATCCGCTCGCCGTTCTTCGGCTGGAAGAAACGGGACTTCACGCAAAACGTGTCCGTGAAATAGCCGGGTGTCCCCTTGAGCTCGTTGAACTCGCGCACGAGTCTGGCCGCGTCATTTCCGACATCCTCGGCATCGGCCTGCACGTAGCACCGGGCAAGCGTGGCCGCGTACGCGTTGTGGTCGTTGGATAGCACGCGATACCCGGAGGCCTTCAGGGCGTGGCCAACGCGAGCGGTACCCGAAAACAGGTCAATCACTGAATGCGCGTCTGACGCGCGTCGCACGGCATCCAGGATGACCGGGATCAGGGTGCGCTTGGAGCCGATGTACTTGATCATCGCGTGCCTCGCGGGCGCGGGGTGCCGCGCCACGCATGCTCCATCGAATACCACGCGAAGTTGGACAATCGGTCCACCTGGACATGGAAGGAGACGTGGTACGCAACCGGCATCTTCGAGGACCAGCGCGTCATCGAACCTGGTTGTGAGTGGGCAAGGAAACCGCGCCGCGGAAGCCCCCCTTCCGACGAGCTGGCTGCACTGCCGCTGGCCTTCATGCCTGCGCACGCTTGAGAACGCGCACCACGTTGGCTGGCTGCGTCGACGGCAACAAGGGTTTCACAAGCAGGCCGAGCTTCCGGATCGTGTACTCGACAAACTCGTCGCTGAGAACGTGCTGTGCGCCGAACGTGGTTGTTGTTGCGGCGGAGCTGCCGTGCTTTCCCGTCGCCGGTGCTGCAAGGATCTTGGCTGCGCGCCGTTCTTGCCTTTGTCCCTTATCCATTCGGCCATCTCCCTGATGTTGCTGTGGGCGTTGGCAGGATGGAATAGCCCGTTGCGCAGTGGGACGAAGAATTTCGCGAGCCAGCCCTGGTTCCGGGAGTCCACGCCTCCCAAGAAGGATGCCAGCCCTTTGGTGAAGTCGGCAGCGCATTTGCCAGCATCACAGACAAGTTCGATCAGAAGACAGCAGCCAGCGAGAGCCCAGAGAAAGTCACCACGGTCAATGGCGTCACCGACCAGGTGGGCCAGAACAGAAACGGACAACACCGGACGAGGCGCCTCCCCGGTGTTGGCGTTGAGCGCCTGACGCACCCGCGCTTGAACATGTCCATCCAGCGCGGCAAGGGCGTCTTGCTTGGAAAGGAAGCTCTCCTTGAACGCCTCCTTGGAACTCATGATGACGTCTGCCCTGCCTCCTTGAGGGTTACAATGACATCGTCGTCGCGCAGGAATCGGTCTGGCATCTCAAAGGCCTGCGCTGCAATCGCGGGGGACACGTAGACAAACTGGTCGAAGCGCAACGTGGCCTGGCCCCACCTCCCGCCCTCCTCTTGCTCCGGTACGAATCGCCAAGTCTCTCCACGCGCAATTCCCGCGGTGGCGACCCATGTCCAAATGGCGCCGTACCTAAGTGGGTGCCACCACCCATCGACGGGCACAAGAACCAGGTGGCAGTGAGCGAGTTCGCCCGATCTTGAGGCGGCACCTTGTGGCGGGACCACCGCCCCCGTGGGCATCCATTGCGGTTGTTGCGTGGGGATTTCGTCGGCGGGACCAAACCAGAATCCGCAAACCTGATGATCGAGTACCTTGGACCATCCAGCGGCTTTCACCGCTGCTAGCACAGGCTTCGGAACGTCGTCGTCCATAGCCAGCACGTCCATGATGCCCATTTCCCTTGACGCGGCCAAGAAGCCAGCAAACGTCGTGAATGACGGCCGGGTTGAAGCCAACGTGAACACGGCTACCTCGCCGGTCCTGCGTCTTGCGCTTGGAGGCCGTTCCGCCAAGACCACGAGTTTCACGCCGCGGCCACTCGCTTTGGAATGCGCCCACGTCCACGCACGCGCGGCGGCTTTGGACAGCGGGGAGTCATCAGACGGGACTGCGTAGGGGGTGATCATGCCTGCATGCTACCTGTCTGACTGGGTTGGAGCGACCGCCGCCACGGCACGACTTGCCGCGCGCTGACCCGAGCGGCGGTGAGGTAGCTGAGCCGCCAGTTCGCTTGGAGGACGGCTTTCAGCGCCGCGATGCCGGACGCCCGCAGGTTGGGTTGTTGTTTCCCGGGAAGATCCGCGCATACGGCACCGCGGACATCCGCGGTGGCGTACGGATTGCTTGCGCTCACTCAGGCGCGTGGTGGCTATAGCAACGGGAGTTGTTCCGGCGGTGAGGGCGGCAGGGTAACTTCGGC
>JACRCW010000150.1 GCA_016218805.1 Deltaproteobacteria bacterium
ACGCCGCCGGCTCGGCATCCCGTGCCAACAGGAGTGGACCCCCCAACCACGGGCCCGCTCCCAGCCTCCATTGGACACATCGCCGCGCCGCATTTCGATCCAGGCAAGCCCGGAGCCGACGGGGCCGCTAATCAAGTACGATCCGATCCTGAGCAGCGGAAGCCGTTATGGATGACGCGTTGTATTACCTGCGTTTCGCTAGCCACACCGAGCGGGGCGGCGACTCCGGCAGCCGAAGAGGCCACTCAACCGGTTCGGACGTCGTGCGCCCCATGGTGTCTCCCTCTGGCGGGAACGGGTGCCGGCTGGGCGGGTTGGCGTCGCACTGGAAAAGGCGTGTTTCACCCGGGACGCCGTGGTGACCCCGCGCGAAGCGTGCGTGACGTGCGATTGAACGCGTTTGGCGTGGCGTGTTGGACGCCCGCGGGGCACGGCGTAGGCTTGCGTTCAATGATGCCCGGCCGAGAGGGGAGGCGACGCGTGGCGTGGAAGCGGGAAGGTGCGCGGGACGGGCCAAGGAGCGCCACCGCAACCATTGGAGTGATCTTCGCGGGGCTCGCGTGGTGCCTTTGCAGTTGTACGCACGGTGAAAGCGACGAGCCTGATGCCGGACCGCGCTACCCATATCCAAGCATTTCTGTGCATGGCGACGAATACCCAGACCTGGTCACCACGGGAGTGATGCGCACCTGGGTGGCCGGCCTGACGCGCATCGACAGAATCGAGATGGACGGCGTGTCCTTCTCTTTGACCGGGCTAATGCCGGACCGCGACTTCATCGACGCATTCGCCTTGGACATCTGGCTGGAGAACCGTTTCCCGCCTGGGTATCACACGCTCCGTGCATTGGGCGACGGCGAGCTGACCCAGGTGCTGCCCATTCTGGACGCGGGGTTCCCCTACTGGGCGCACATGACCGCCGCATACAGGGGATTGCTCTATGGGGAGTGTCTCGGGTGGGTCTCCGTTGTTGACGGCGCCCGCCGGGTTTGCCTGGACCCCGATGGATTCAAGGTTGACCACTTTGTCCGAGACCCCACCGACCCCGTGGTGGCAACCTGGACTCCAACGGCCGACGGGCTGGCGACCCGGCGGGCGTCCTACCCGGCAATTGCCATGAGTCGGCCAAATGCCGGAGCCGACGCCGTCATGGTCTTCTTCACAAGTGGTGCCGAAGAGGGGACCGCCGACATCTTCGCCGGCCACCCTGGCCAATGGTGGCCGGGCGAATCTGACCTCAGGCGTGTGGCCACGATCCCGTTTGACCGTTGGGGTGGGACCGTCTGGCATGACGAGAATGAGGACGAGTACCTGATGGTTGTCGCGGGCGGGTGGGTCCTGGCCTACGCATGGGATGCCGCCGCAATGAGCCTTGCTCCTGACTACGTGGTCGTGGAGGGCAGCGGCAAGGTGATCTACTCAACGCACGGTGTGGACTTGGACGCTGATGGGAGGGACGAGCTGGTTCAGGTTCACGAGGCCGGCATGGAGATCCTTCGGGGCGATCCGGTGAACGGGTGGACCCTGGTTGCCGAGGTGATTGGCGCAGGCGGTTGCAGCGGCACCACCCGACAGCAGCGGCCTTCCACCGCGGACCTGGACGGCGACGGCATGCTGGACGTGGTGGCCACGCGGGCGGGCGGGGGTGTTGATGTCATCTACACCAATCCGGACGGCACATTTGACACACGTCCGAACCTGCTGGATCCGGGTTGTGACACCGGACAGTTGGCCGCATTGAGCTACGCCGCGGCGGGATTGCTGGACAAGGAGCGGCGGCCCTACGTGGTGCTGGCCCACGGGCACCAGGAGCACGGACTCCTGTTCCGCATGACCGGCCGCGGGACCTACGTGCGTGAGGACTGGCGCGCGGCCACGGTCCGCCTGTCCACGTGGTTGTCCCACAACGACCTGTACGACGTGGACGGCGATGGATGCGCGGATCTTGTTCAAGGGGGCAACCGCGGCTCGGTCTACTTGTGGAGGCGCCCCGCCTACGAAGCCGAGGACGGCCTGTACGGCCCGCGGCCATTGCGCGGTATTTCCGTAGACGAACTTCTTCAACGTCCAGCGTGGCGTGCGGCTGCGAAGAAACGGCTGACGCGGGACAGCGTGGTGAACACGCGCGAGGCGTGCACCGTGTGCCCATAGACGGTCGCGGCGAGTGTGTCGCGGTGCCGGTTGTGCGCCGGTGGACCGCCGAACCGCCGCAACGCCGTTGCCACTGCCACAGTGCCCACCGTGACTTGCATGACCCCAGGGGCGGGGGGCACGGTCCCGCCCGGAGTCACGACGACAATGAGACACCTGCTTGCGCTGTTGCCAACGCTCCCCCTGCTTGCCGCCGCGTGCACCGGCACCTCCGCCACGGACGGCGGGAGCGGGTCCTCCTCCTCCGGGTCCGGCTGCCTGGCCTCCGCGGCGGTGGGCACGGAGATTGGATCGGACGACGGCGGCGCCCTGCGGGTGAAGCTTCTGGGCCTGGTGCCGGACCCGCCGGTGAAAGGAGACAACACCTGGACGGTGGAGGCCCACGGCGCCGGTGGCGCGCCTTTTGTGGACGGAACGCTGGTGTTGCGGCCGTTCATGCCGTTGCACGCGCACGGCACCAACCCGGCGCGCTTTGACGGGACGCTGACCGACGGCGGGGCGTGGGTATTCCCGCCGTTTGATCCGTTCATGCCGGGCCGCTGGGAGATCCGCTTCAGCGCGGAGGCAGACGGCGGCGTTCCGGGCGGCAGCGTGGTGTTCCACGCGTGCATTGACGGGTGAAGCGGGTGGTCTCCCGGGCCGGCCGTGCGTTGCTCCCCGCGTGTGCCGTACTGGCGGGCGTGTCCTGCACCCGTCCGGGCGGGGACCCACCGGTGGACGTGGAGGCGCTCAAGGACCCATCCACGTGCCGCCGCTGCCACCCGTCCCACTACGAAGAATGGTCCGGCAGCATGCACGCCTATGCGGCGCAGGACCCGGTGTTCCTGGCGATGAACCGGCGCGGGCAGGAGCAGACCGGGGGCGCATTGGGTGACTTCTGCGTGCGCTGCCACGCGCCGCTGGCGGTGGCCGCGGGGCTCACGCGGGACGGGCTCAATCTCCACGAAGTGCCGCAACACCTCCAGGGCGTCACCTGCTACTTCTGCCACAACGTGGTGGCCGTGGAGGGGACGCACAACAACCCGCTGCGCCTGGCCGGTGACGGCACACTGCGCGGTGGCATCCGCAACCCGGTGGCCAATGACGCGCATGATAGCGCGTATTCGCCGCTGCACGCCCGCGGCAGCGCGGAGGCCGCGGCGCTGTGCGGGAGTTGCCACGATATTGTCACGCCCGCGGGCGTGGAACTGGAGCGCACGTTCGCGGAGTGGCGGCACAGTCTGTACGCGCGCCCGTCCACGGTGGGTGGCCTCACCTGTCAGGCGTGCCACATGGACGGGGCGGACGGGCCGGCCGCGGCGGGCGCCGGCATGCCGGTGCGGCGCGTGCATTCGCACCAGTTCCCGGGGGTGGACCTGGCGCTGACGGAGTTTCCCCACCGGGATGACCAGCGCGAGCGCGTGCAGCGCCTGCTGGACACCACGGCGCTGGCCGAGCTGTGCGTGTCCAATGACCAAACGCTGGTGGCCCTGCAGGTCACGCTGGAGAACGTGGCGGCGGGGCACGCATTCCCCAGCGGTGCGGCGCAGGACCGGCGCATTTGGGTGGAGGTCCGCGCCCGTCGGGGCGGCGCGGAGGTGTACCGCACCGGCGTGCTGCCGGATGACCGGGACATTGTGCGCTCGTCGGACGCGGACCTGTGGCTGCTGCGGGATGAGCTGTTTGACGCGGACGGCGTCCCCACGCACGCCTTCTGGGGCGCCCGCCGCGTGCAGACGGAGCACCTGCCCGCGCCCACCGCGCGTTCCCCCGCCGAGCCCGGTTGGACCCAGACCCACCGCACGCGCGTGTTTTCGTACACCGGCGCGCCTCCCGACGAGGTGGAGCTGCGCGTGCACATCATGCCCGTGGGCGTGGACGTGTTGGATGAACTGGTGGCTGAGGGCTACCTGGACCCCACCCTCCGCGACGCGGTCACGCCCATGTCCCTGGCGGCCGCGCACCTCACCTGGCGCGCCGCGGACGGCGTCCGGTGTGTGGGCAGCGCCCCGGCCGGGCGCGCGCCCTAAATGCCACTTTGGCAGGCCCCCGGCCCCCCCCTCGCGGCCGTTGCCAGACTGGCGTTCCCGGTGCGCGCGCGCATGAATAACTGATTGTAACACATGGTGTATTTGCGGATGGCGGGCTCGGCCCGGATGTTGCGAGAGTCCGCGCGAGACCCGCCATGGAAACCGTGTTCAAGAAGCAGTTCTGGCTCGTCAACCTGCTGTTCCTGGCGGGGGCGGCCTACTTGCTGGCGCGCGGGAGCAACCAGTTTGTGGCGCTGGCGCTGGTGCAGTCCCAGGAGGCTGCGTCCGCTGCGGAGCCGCGGGGGCGGACCGCGCCGCCTGTGGCGGCGCGCGGCAAGACCGTGAAGGACCTGGATGAGGACGCCAACATCTTTGGTGCGCGTCCTGAGCCCGTGCTGGAGGGCGCGGCGGCGGAGGCGGCCGCGCGCGCCGCCGAGGACGCCAAGAACGCGGCGGAGCAGGCGGAGCAGGAGGCCGTGCCCACGCAGCTGCGGCTGAAACTGGTGGGCATCACCTGGTTTGGCGTGCCCGCGTTCTCGCTGTGCAACATCACGGACCTGGCGGGGAACACCACCACGCTGCACTCCATCAACGTGTGCCCGCCGCCGCCCCCGGCGGCGCCGCCGCCGGACGACGACGGCACGCCGCCGCCGCCCGCCCCCGTGCTGCGCACGCCGTGCAACCAAATCACGGCGGACGCCACGCTCACCAGCATTGAGCCGGACCGCGTGATCTTCTTCAACCGGGCCGCCAACCGCCGCGAATACCTGGAGCTGTACGAGGACCCCAAGAAGAGTCCGCCCCCGCCTCAGGTTTCCAGCGCGCCGCCACCGCCCACGGAGAACCCGGCGGACCTGGACGGCCTGGGCAAAGGCATCACCAAGGTGGCGGACAACCAGTACCGCATCCCGCAGGCGGACATTGACGAGGTGATGCAGAACCTCAACGCGGTGGCCACGCAGGCGCGCATTGTGCCCAGCTTTGAGAACGGCAAGAGCAACGGTTTCAAGCTGTTCTCCATCCGTCCCAACAGCATCTTCAACAAGATTGGGATGCAGAATGGCGACGTCATTTCCAAGATCAACGGTTACGACATGTCCACCCCGGACAAGGCGCTGGAGGTCTACAACAAGCTCAAGGACGCCAAGGAAATCAATGTGGAGATGAACCGCCGTGGCCAGAAGATGACCATGAGCTACGGCATCCAGTGAGGAAACCCGGTCAATGTCCGCCCTTGCCCACCACCCGCGCAACATCCGCACCACCCTGGTGAACCTGGCGTTTGCCGGGGCGGCGCTGGCGTTGGCGGTGCGCGGGGTGGTGCTGATCCTGTCCGCGCCGGGACTGGCGGCGCTGGTGGGTGAGTCGGCAACCGGTGCGGCCGCGCGTTCCGTCCCGCGCGGGACGGAGAAGCCGCGGGCCTGGGTGCCGTTCCCCGCGCTGGCGCCGGAGAAGCAGGAGGTCATCACGCCGCTGACAGACGGGCCGGACCTGTCCTCCGCGGTCCCCAAGGCGCCGTTTGTCCCGCTCAACGGCGTGTCCGTGGTGGGAATCACGTGGTTCACGGAACCCACGTTTTCGTTGGCCGCCATTGTCTACAACGCGGAGCGCAACATCCACTCCGTCAATGACTGCGAATGGGTCACGCTCACCGACCCGGAGGGCATCCAGAAGAAGGTGCCCATGAGCCCGTGCAACCAGGTGGCGGAGGGTTACCTCATCCGCGAAATCCGCCGTTTCCGGGTGCGGTTGGAGCACGTGGCCAGCGGGGAGATGCAGGACCTGGACCTGTACGGTGACGGGAAGCCCGTGGTGGCGCTGGCCATGCCCCCGCCGGCGGGTCCCGCCGCCCCCGCCGGGGACACCAAGGGCAAGGGCAGCGCCATCAGCAAGATGATGGACAACGTCAAGCAACTGGGGCCCAACCACTGGGAGGCGCCGGCGGGCATGCGTGAAGAGGTCCTGGGCCGCCTGTCTGAGGTGGCCATGGAGGGGCGGTGGCTGCCGTATTTCGAAAACGGCAAAATCACGGGATTCAAGCTGGCGCAGACGGTCCCCAACAGCGCATTTGACAAGATTGGCCTGAAATCCGGTGACGTGATCAAGAGCGTCAACGGCTATGACATCTCCAGCCCGGACAAGATGCTGGACGTGTTCACCAAGCTGCGCGATGCGCGCGACATCAACGTGGACGTCCAGCGCGGCGACGCGAGCCAGAAGGGCGCCAAGAGCTCGCTGCGGTACACCATCAACTGAACATGACGAGAGCAAACATGACCCGCCCCCCGCAATGCCCGGAAAAGACGTTCCACTTCTCGCGTGCCCGCCGGGTGCGCCTGTCCGCGCTGGTCCTCGCCGTGTTGTTCACCACCGTTGCCCGTGCGCAGGAGGATGACGAGCCGCCGGGCAAGCCCCCGCGCACGCGCATGCCACCGGTGCGCGGCGGGCTGCAGCCTTCCCTCAAGGACCGCGCCCCCATGCAAATCAAGGAGCGCGCGGGTGGACTCAACCCCAAGGGGCCGGCGCCCACGGTGGCCAAGCCGCCCCCGCAGACCCCTCCGCCGGTGGTGACGCCGCCGCCGCCGGCGCCCGCCCCCTCGCCGCCGCCGCCGCCGCTGCCGGGGGCCACCTCCATCCTGGGCGGCGGGCCGTCCCGCTCAGGCGTGGCGCAGGTGGAGGGCACCTCCTCCACCGAGGCGGATGACAAGCGCAAGAAGTCCGGAGGCAAGTTCCTGTTCAACCAGGAGCAGGCCAATCTCGTTGATATTGTCAAGCAGATCTCCAAGCTCACCGGGAAGAACTTCATCCTGCGCGAGAACCTCAAGGGCCAGAAGATCACCATCCTGTGTGAGGAGCCCATCACCGCGCGCGAGGCGTACCGCGCGTTCCTGGTGGCCCTGGAAGTGAACAACCTGGCCATGGTGCCCGCGGGCAAGTTCTGGAAGATTGAGGAGCGCAAGCAATCCATCCGCCAAGCAATTCCCACGTATTTTGACAATGAGGTGGAATTGCCCGGTGACGAGGCCATGGTCACCTGGATCTACCGGCTGCGTTACGTGGAACTGGACCAGGCGCAGAAGCTGGTGGACAGCATGCTGAACAAGGCCACCGGTGACCTGCAGGTGTACCAGCCCAACCTGCTCATCATGTCGGATTCGGCCGTGAACATGTCCCGCATCAAGAAGCTGCTGGAGCGCGTGGACCAGCCCGGCTACCAGACGGCCATCAAGGTCATTGACGTGAAATTCGCGGCGGCGGCGGACCTGGCCAACAAGCTCACCAACATCCTGGATCCCAACAAGCAGGCGCAGAAGAAGGCGCCCGTGCACGGCGCGCCGCCGCCCAAGGACGGCGCGGCGCCGGCCGCGGATGCACCCGCGGACGACGATGGCGATGGCCTGGTCACCAAGATCATTGCTGACGAGCGCACCAACAAGATCATTGTGGTGGCCACGCCGGAAGGGTTCAAGCGCGTGCGGGAACTGGCGGATATCCTGGACGTGCCGGAAGGTCCGTCCAGCGCGCCGCAGGTGCACGTGCACAACCTGGAAAACGCGGACAGCGAGAAGCTGACCGCCGCGCTCAACAACCTGGCGCAGGCTGGGAAGAAGGCGGTGGACAAGAAGAAGGCGCCGGGCGCCGAGCCGGAGGGCATGTTTGAGGGGGACGTGAAGGTCACCGCGGACCCGGCCACCAACAGCCTCGTCGTCGTCGCGTCACTGCGGGACTACCGGAACCTGGCCAAGGTCATCAAACGGCTGGACGTGCGCCGCCCGCAGGTCTTTGTGGAGGCGGTGGTGATGGAAGTGGCGCTCAACCGCACGCAGGACCTGGGGCTGGACTGGTTCACCGCATACACGGCACCGGTGCCCGGGCTGGGCACCGGTGTGGGCCTGATGGCCAACCCGGGCGGGCAGAACCGCCTCAAGGGCGCGTTCACCACCACCACCGACCCCACCGGCCTGGCCGCGTTCCTGGGATTCCTGGCATTCCGCGGCCCCTCCATTCCCGTGAAGGTGGGCAACAACACCGTGGACCTGCCCAGCTTTGGCGCCGTGCTCAACGCCATTGAGAATGACGGCAACGTGGATGTGCTGTCCACGCCGCACATCCTCACCACGGACAACGTGAAGGCGGAGATCCTGGTGGGGCAGACGGTGCCGTTTGCCGCGGGTTTCACGTCCAATCTGGGCGCGGGCAACATTTCGTCCTTTGCGCCCATTGTCTCCGTGCAGCGCCAGGACGTGGCGCTGAAGTTCATTGTCACGCCGCACGTGAACACGTCCAATTTCGTCCGCATGGAACTGGACAGCGAAATCAGCGACCTGGCGGACCCGGTGGAGGTGTCCCCGGGCAACAAGCAGCCCACCACCACCAAGCGCACCACCAAGACCACCGTGGTGGTGCGGGACGAGCAGACGGTGATCATTGGCGGGCTCATCTCCGACAAGAAGATCAAGAGCGAGAGCAAGGTGCCGGTGCTGGGTGACATCCCGTGGTTGGGCTTTCTGTTCCGCAGCCCGCACGAGGAGGTGCGCAAGACCAACCTGATGGTGATCATGACCCCGCACATCATCCGCAATGACGAGGATTTCCGCCGCGTGTACGAGCGCAAGCTGCGTGAACGGCAGGAATTCATGGAGGCGTTCTACGGCGTGCTGGCGCCGGTCACCGGGCCGGTGGACTGGGAGCGCAAAGTGGGCCCCTACGGCGCGCTGCATGAGCGGTTGCGCGCGGAGATGATGAAGGTGGAGAACGGCGGCCCGGGCCTCCCCGGTGAGTCCATCATCAGCGGCGAGGAGGACCGGCAGGCGCCCGGGGAGATCCCGCCCCGGCGGCGCGGCAGTGAGGATGGCGACAGTTCCGAGAAGCCGGCCGACCCCAATGCGGTCCGCGGCGCCGGCGAAGCGGTGTTGGGCCAGCCGGTGCCGGGGCAGCCGGTGCCGCCGCCCCCCGTGGAGGGCCAGCCGCCCATCCCGCCCGCTCCGGTCCCTCCGCCCCCGCCGCCGGACGCGCAGTGAGGAGTACGCCATGAGTGACCCCAACCTCCCCGACGCCACCCACGACGCCACGCTGGCCGAGGGGCCGCTGCCGCCTCCGCTGCCGCGGCGCGAGTCCGGTCAGTACGTGGGGCGCCCGCTGGGCGAGATCCTGGTGGAGCGCTTTGGCGTGCCGCTGGGCAAGCTGGGCGAGGCGCTGGACGGCCAGGCGCAGAAGAAGGCGCGGCTGGGTGAACTGCTCATTGCCGCCAAGGTGTGCACGCCGGAGGTGGTGCGGCAGGCGCTGGGCGTACAATTGGACCTGCCGGTGCAGGAGGTCATTGATGCCAATGGCATTCCAGACGGCGTGCTGGTGCGGGTGCCCATTGGTTTTGCCAAGACCGCGCACGTGTTGCCGCTGCGGATGTCTGATGACGGACGCGTGGTGGCCGCCATGGCGGACCCGCTGGACTACGCGGCGTTGGAAGACCTGCGCATGCTGCTGAGCACGGACGTTGACGTCGTCATCTGCGGCGCGGAGACCATTGTCTCCGCCATCAACCGCGCGTATGACCGGGCCACGCACCACGCGGAAGCCGCGGTGGCGGAGCTGGAGGAGAACCAGAACCTGTCTGACGTGGCGCAATCCCTGGAGGAACCCAAGGACCTGCTGGACGCCGAAGGCGACGAAGCGCCGATCATCCGCCTGGTCAACAGCCTGATGTCCCAGGCCATCAAGTCGCGCGCGTCGGATATCCACATTGAGCCGTTTGAACGGGAGATGCAGGTGCGCTTCCGCATTGACGGTGACCTGTACGAAATCATCAAGCCGCCCAAGCGCTACCAGTCCACCATCACCGCGCGCGTGAAGATCATGGCAGGGCTCAACATTGCGGAGAAGCGGCTGCCGCAGGACGGGCGCATCCGCATCAAGGTGGCGGGCAAGGACATTGATATCCGCGTGTCCACCATTCCCACGTCGCACGGGGAGCGGGTGGTCATGCGCCTGTTGGACCGCAGCAGCGTGCTCAAGGAGCTGACGGACCTGGGCTTCAGCAAGCGCGACTTTGAGGCGATGCACCTGCTCATCAAGCGGCCCTACGGCATCATCCTGGTCACCGGGCCCACCGGCAGCGGCAAGACCACCACGCTGTATGCCTGCCTTTCCAAGATCAATTCACCGGATTTGAACATCCTCACCATTGAAGACCCGGTGGAGTACCAGTTGCAGGGCATTGGCCAGGTGCACGTGAATCCCAAGATTGACCTCACGTTTGCCAACGGGCTGCGCAGCTTCCTGCGCCAGGACCCGGACGTCATCATGGTGGGCGAAATCCGCGACCGGGAAACGGCGGAAATTGCCATCCAGGCGTCCCTCACCGGTCACCTGGTGATGAGCACGGTGCACACCAACGACGCGGCCGGCGCCATCACCCGCCTGGTGGACATGCAGGTGGAGCCGTTCCTGGTTGCCAGTTCGCTGGTGGGCGTGCTGGCGCAGCGGCTGGTGCGCGTGGTGTGCCCGGACTGCCGGGTGGCCTACCAGCCCACCGCGGAGGAGCTGTTTGAGGTGGGCATTGACATGAAGAAGCTGGATGGCCCGCCCACCATCTTCAAGAAGCAGGGTTGCAGCAAGTGCTCCAACACCGGCTACGTGGGCCGCCGCGGCATCTATGAGTTGATGCTGCTGGATGACGAAATCCGGCAACTGATCCTGAAGAACACGGACGCGGGCACCATCAAGCGCGCCGCGGTGCGCAAGGGGATGACCACGCTGCGTGAGGACGGCGCCCGCAAGGTGCTGGCAGGACTCACCACCATCCAGGAGGTGGCCATGGTCACCGCCGATGACATGGGCTGAGGAGGGAGCTACCCGTGCCGGTCTACGAATTCCGTGGATTTGATGCCGCCGGCAGGGCGGTGAAGGGCCTACGGGAGGCGGACTCTCCCAAGGGGCTCCGCTCCGTCCTGCGCAAAGACGGCATGATGGTCACGGACGTGTTTGAGTCCGGCAAGAAGGGGCTGGCCAAGGGTGACACCAAGAAGGCCGGCGGCCTGCAGCGCGAGGTGGACCTCTCCGGCGTGGTGGGCACCAGCGTTTCCATGGAGGAGGTGGCCATTGCCACCCGCCAGCTGGCCACGCTGCTGGGCGCGGGCATCCCGCTGGTGGACAGCCTCACCGCGCTGGTGGAGCAGGTGGAAAACAAGGGTTTCAAGCGCATCCTGTCTGAGGTGAAGAGCAACGTGAACGAAGGCCAATCCCTGGCCACCGCGCTGGAGAAGCACCCCAAGGTGTTCACCAACCTGTTTGTGAACATGATCCGCGCGGGTGAGAGCTCCGGTGCGTTGGACGTGGTGCTGCTGCGCCTGGCGGACTTCACGGAGGGCCAGTCCCGCCTGCGCAACAAGATCCTCAGCGCGCTGATGTACCCGGCGATCATGATTCTCGTGGGCGTGGGGATCATGGTGATCCTGTTCACGGTGGTCATCCCGCGCATCACGCTGGTGTTCAAGAACGCCAACGCGCAGCTGCCGTTGCAGACGCGGATGCTGATCTTTGCGTCAGAAACGGCGCGGGACTGGTGGTTCATCCTGTTGCCGGTGGTGGTGGTGGGCGTGTTGGTGTTCCGGCGCTGGCTGGCGCGGCCCGCGGGGCGCGCGTGGTGGGACCGGGCGGTGTTGAAACTGCCGGTATTTGGCCACCTGGTGCGGATGCTGGCGGTGGCACGGTTCACGCGCACGCTGGGAACGCTGCTGTCCAGCGGCGTGCAGCTGCTGGCCGCGCTGGATATTGTCAAGAACATCGTCAACAACACGGTGATTGCGCGGGCGCTGGAGGGCGCGCGCGAGTCCATCCGCGAGGGCGAGGCGGTAGCCATCCCGCTGCGGCGCTCCGGGGAATTCCCGCCCATTGTCATCCACATGATCACCATTGGTGAAAAGAGCGGGCAGTTGGAGGCCATGCTCTTCAAGGTGGCCGAGAGCTACGAGACCCAGGTGGAAGTGCGCGTGGGCATGCTCACCACGCTGCTGGAACCGCTGATGATCCTCATCATGGGCGGCGTGGTCGGGTTCATTGTGTTCTCGATCCTGATGCCCATCCTGCAACTGAACCAGTTTGTGAAATGACGGGCGTGTGCGCCCGCCGGCAACAAGAGGAGGAAACCGATGTCCGCCATTGAGAACACCCCGCAACCGGGCGCCCCTGCGCGCCGCCGCCGCCCAGCACGCGGCATGACGCTGATTGAGATCATGGTCGTGATCACGCTGCTGGGGCTGATTGCCGCCGCGGTGGGCGTGGCCGCCATGAACATGCTGGAACAGGGGCAGCTGGATTCGTCCCGCACGCAGGCCATGGAACTGGCCAAGGCGATGGATTCCTACAAGGTCCTGTTTGGGCGCTACCCGTCCAATTCCGAGGGATTGCAGGCGCTGGTGTCACCGCCCGGCGGCGGCAAGCCCATCATTGAGCGGGTGCCCAAGGACCCGTGGGGCGGTGACTACATCTACACCATTCCCGGGGTGAAGAATCCCGGGAAATTCGACATCCGCTCCAACGGTCCGGACCGGACCGAGGGTGGCGGTGACGACGTTGGCAACTGGCCCGCCGAGGGCAAGTGAGGCGCTGATGCTGGGCCGGGAGACGCGTCCGCGCGGGTTCACGCTGATGGAGCTCACTGTGGTGCTGCTCATTGCGGCGCTGCTGGTGGGCGTGTCCATCCCGGCGCTCCGGTCCGTCACCGCCACGCAGCTCAAGCGCGCGGCGGGGGAAATCTCCGGCATGGCGCGCGAGGCGTACGCGCGCGCCGCCATCTCCGGCAAACCCCAGCGCCTGGTGCTGGACCTGGACGAAGGCGCGTACTGGGTGGAGGAGGGCTCCGGCACGTTTGCGCTGCAATTGGAGAAGGCGCGCCAGCTCACGGAGCAGGAAATCCAGCAGCGCAAGGCAGGGACGGAGGTGCCGGCGGGCGGGTCCGCGCGGCGGGACTCAGACAGCGAGGAGGAGAAACTCAAGGAAAAGCTGTTGGCCGGTCCCACCTGGACGGAGGTGGAGGGCGACCTGGGCCGGCACCAGAAGCTCCCGAATGACACGGCGTTTGAGAAGGTATGGGTGGCGCACCAATCCGAGGCATTCCAGCGCGGCCAGAGCCACCTGTACTTCTGGCCCACCGGCCGCACGGAAACGGCGGTCATCCGCCTGACCGACGATCCCGAGGGCCACACGCGCATCATCTCCGTCAAGATCAACGGCCTGACCGGCCGGTCCATGGTGGCGGACCGCGCGTTGGAGATCCCGTCGTCATGAGGCGCGCGCGCGGGTTCACGCTGCTGGAGGTGATGGTGGCCCTGGCCATCCTGGCCATGGGTTTCACCGTGCTGTCCGAAGCGTACGGCCGGGCCGCGCTGGCCACCATTGATGCGCGCAACGTGACGGTGGGCACCATCCTGGCGCGCGGCAAGATGCTGGACGTGGAGTTTGAGCTGAAGAAAGACGGCTTTGGTGACTATGACAAGGTGATTGAGGGTGATTTCTCCAAGGAGGGCCAGCCGGATTTCAAGTGGATTGCCACGGCGCGGAAGATTGAGATTCCGGTGGGCAAGATGGGGGACATTGCGTCCGGCGGCGGCGGGGACCTGATGGGCATGCTGGGGGGCGGCAAGACGCCGTCCGCCGCGCCGGCCGCGTCGCCCGGCGGCGGGGGCGGCGAAGGTGGTCTCAACATGAGCATGCTGACGCCCATCATGCAGACCGCTTCGGACGTCATCAAGAACTCCGTGCGGGAGGTGACGCTGGAGGTGCGCTTCCCGGAAGGTGGGCGCCTCAACACCATGCAGGTGGTCACGCACCTGGTGGATGACGTGAAACTGGCCACGGAGTTGGCCAAGATCCCCGGGCTGGGCAACCTCCCGCAGATTCCCGGCCTCACCGGTCCGACCGGACCCACGGGCCCAACCGGCCCCAGCGAACCGCCCAAGGACCCACCCAAACCCCCCAAGGACCCCAAGCCACCCAAGGACCCCAAGGACCCGCGATGAGCGCCTCCCGGACTCCGCGCGGATTCTCCATCATGGAGATCCTGGTGGCCGCGGCCCTGCTGGGGCTGATGGGATCACTTATGTGGTCCGCGTTCTCCAACACGCTGGACAGCAAGGAGCGCATTGAGGCGGCCAGTGACCGGGTGGACGAGATTCGCGTGGCCATGAACCGCATGGCGCAGGAGATTTCCTACGCTTTCATCAGCAACCACTATGCGCGGGAGGACCGGCGCACGCGCACCATCTTCAAGGAGGGCGGCACCGGTATTGGGGACCACCTCACATTCAGCGCCTTTGCGCATGAACCGCTGGTGGCGCACGTCAACGAGAGCGACCAGACGGTCATCTCCTACTTTGTGGACACCGACCCCGACGGCAGCGGCAAGAACGTGCTGCTGCGCCGTTACAAGCGCCGCATTGACGCGGATCCGGACACGGAGGAGGACACGGTGACCGAGACGCTGTGCACGGACGTGTCCGACCTGCTGTTTGACTACTGGAATGACGCGACCGGCGAGTGGAAGGACGCCTGGGATACCGAGGGCATTGACACGCCCAACGTGCTGCCCAAGCGCGTGATGATCACCATGAGTTACAAGGACGAAAACGGAAAGGAGACCAAGCTGGTCACGCAGGCGCCCATCCTGCTGTGGCAGACGCTGAACTTCTGATGGCCACCACCACCGCACTCCGGCGCCTGTGGGCGGCACTCACGCGGGAACGCACCGTGGCGGGCCGCCGTCCGCGCCGCGGGGTGGCCATGCTGCTGGTGCTGGTGTCCCTGGCCACCATGAGCGCGGTGGTGGCGGATTTCTCGTACAACCAGGAGGTCCGGCTGCGGCTGGCCATGCGCGAGCGCGATTTGCTCAAGGCGCAGTACCTGGCGCGCGGCGGCGTGGAAATGGGACGCATCCTGCTGGCGTTCCAGGAGCAGATCCAGCCGCTGCTGGACTTTGCCACGGAGACCCTGAAGCTGCCGTTGCCGGGATTCACCATCTGGCAGCTGATTCCGCTTGATTCAGACCTGCTGCGCGCGTTTGCCTCCGGCGAGATCCAGGAATCCCTGGGATTTGCCATTGACCGGGATGAACTCAAGCAGAAGGTCCGCAAGGTGGTGAAGGAGATCCGCGAGGGCGACAGCACGTCCACGCCGGAGGAGAGCGAGCAGGCGGCGCCGGACAACGGCGGATTTGGCGCGTTTGAGGGCGGCTTCCGCGTGGACATTGAGGATGAGGACAGCCGGTTGTCCCTGCGCCCCGCGTCTGACCAGACCGCGTCCGCCGCGCAGAAGAAGCAGGTGCTGCGGTACCGGCTGCTCGCGCTGGTGGAACCCCAGAAGTACAACTTCATGTTTGAGGAACCGGACGGGAACGGGCAGCGGTTGGACCGGTTTGAGTTCATTGGGGCGTTCTTTGACTGGGTGGATGCGGACCGTGACCGCGTGGACGCGCGCCTGCCGGAGCGCTTTCCCGCGGACAGCATGGGTGATGAGGACGCCACCTATGACGCGCTGGACGAGCGGTACAAGCCCAAGAACGCGTACTTTGACAGCCATGACGAAATGCGACTCATTGCCGGCATGGACGACGTGAAATGGAAGGTGTTTGGCCCGGCGGTGTCCATCCATTCGGACGGGCTGGTGAACATCAAGAGCGCCACCAACCCCACGGTGATTGAGGGGTTGATTGCCGCCTGCGCGGAGCCGCCGCTGATGTTCCAGGGTGTGGACTACTTCTGGCTGCAGGACCGGGTGAATTTCTGGCAGTACATCCGTTCCGAGGGGCTGGCGCTGGGGATGGGGACGGTGAACCCCGACGGGTTTGTGGCCATGTTGGGGATTCCGTCCCTGCAGAATTTCCCCGGCATCCAGGTCAACAAGGAGCGGTGCAAGGCATCCATGAAGACCAAGAGCGAGGTGTTCACCATGCGGGTCCGCGCCGAGGTGGGCGACGCGGTGCGCACGCGGGTGGTCACGCTCCGGATCTTCCAGGGGCGTCCCGAGTACTGGTATTTCCACGAGGAGTGAACGAGTCATGGCGCAGCTGGTTGTAGGCCTGGATCTGGGCAACCACAGCATCAAGGTGGTGGGGCTGGAGCGCGCCATGCGGGGCGGGTTCCTGCCGGCATTCTTTGACGAGGAGCCGGTGCCGCAGGACACCGGTGAGGACGGCAAGCTGCTGCCGTACCCCGCGCGGGCGCGCCGGGCGCTGGAGGCGCTGCGCGCGCGCGGGCGGCTGCGCGCGGACATCCTGGTGACCGGGCTGCCGGGCGAGCTGGCAACCAGCCGCGTGCTGACCCTGCCGCTGAAGGACCCCAAGAAGATTGCGCTGGCCCTCCCGTTGGAGCTGGAGGACACCGTCCCGTACGACTTGGAGGAGATAGCGTGGGATTCGCTGACCATCCCGCGGCCGGACGGGGACGGCGTGGACGTGCTGGTGGGCCTGGCGCGCAAGGAGAGCGTGCAGCAGGTGCTGGACCTGTTGGGGGAGTTTGGCGCGGAGCCGCGCTACGTGGAGCTGGAATCCCTGTCATTGGACCAGCTGCGGTTGCAGCTGGCGCAGGACGAAGATGACAGCCAGGAGCCCGCGGTCACGCCGGGAGGAACGGTGATCCAGTCCGGTCCGGGGGCGCTGCCGGCGGCGGTGGCCATGCTGGACCTGGGTTCCACGCACGCCAACCTGTGCGTGGCGCGCGGGCTGGACGTCATTGCCGCGCGGACCATCATCCGCGGCGGGCAGGACCTGACGCGGACGCTGGCCAAGGAATTCAGCCTTTCGTTGGAGGAGGCGGAGAAGGGAAAGCTGCGCGAGGCCTACCTGGAGACGATAGACGCCTCCGCGGTGTACCCGGAGCAGCAGCGCATTTCCACGGCATTGAAGAGCGCGCTGGCGCCGCTGGTGCGGGAGATCCGGCAGACCATCCAGGGCGTGGTGGCGCAACACCGGGTGCGGGTGCGCAAGCTGTTCCTGACGGGCGGCGCCTCACGCGTGCCCAACCTGGCGCGTTTCCTGGCGGCGGAGCTGAACATCACCGTGCGGCCGCTGACCGCGCTGGACCGCGCGCTGCAACCGGTGCTGCCGCCCGCGGGTGAGGCCGGCCAGACGGAAACACCCACGGCACCGCAGGCCGCCGCGGCCATGGCCTACGCGCTGTCCGGGTTGAGCGCGGGGCGCGTGCGCCGCATCAACTTCCGCCAGGGTGAGATGAGTTACCGCGGCGACTACGAGTACGTGGTGGCGCGCGCACCGCAACTGGCGGCGGGGTTCATGGCGCTGGCCCTGCTGGGCGCGTTCAACGCGTACGCGCGGCACTTTGTCATTGCGCGGCAGGAGGCGGCGGTGATGCAGAAGCAGCGGGACACCTGCAAGTCCATCCTCAACCAGCCCATGGACAGCGCGGAGCGGTGCCTGGCCATCATGCGGGAGAAGATCAATCCGGGGGTTGCGGGGGCATCCGCCATCCCGTCCCGCAGCGCGGTGGACGCGTACATCCAGGTGGCCAGCCGGATGCCCAAGGACGTGACGGTGAAGGTGGAGAGCCTGGACGTGACGTCAGACAAGGTGCGTCTCAAGGGCACCACGGACAGCTTTGAGAACGTGGACAAGATTGTGAAGGCGCTGGAAGGCGGCGAGTGCTTCAAGAAGGTGGAGAAAGGCCCGGCGCGGCAGGAGGGCACCAAGGTGGGGTGGAGTGCAACCGTGGACCTGGAGTGTCCGGCGCCGGCGGAGGTGCCGGGATGAGTGATTCCATGCAATCCGCGGCGGGCGCGTTTTCGCGGCTTACCTCCCGCGAGCAGGTGCTGGTGGTGTTCCTGGCGGTGGTGCTGCTGCTGTTTGCGGTGGGCGGCATCTACCTGCTGGTGGGCAACCGGCTGGCGCGCGAGGAGCGGCGCCTGCAGGAACGGCGCGACCAGCTGCAGATGATTGAAGGGTTGGAGGGTCGCTACCGCCAGGCGGAAGCGGAGCAGAACCAGCAGCGGCAGAAGCTGCAGCGCAATCCCGTGCAATTGTTCTCACTGCTCAACAAGACGGCACATGACCTGGGCATGGGGCTGGACAACCTCAACGAGCGCACCACGCCCATCAAGGAAGCGGGCATCAACGAGATCAGCGTGGATGTGACCTTGAAAGGGCTTTCCATCACCAAGCTGAACAAGTTCCTGGAGAAGCTGGAGGGTCCGCCCAACACGGGTCTGGTGAAGGTCACCAAGTTGAAGGCCAAGACGGCCTTTGCGGACCCGGAACTCCTGGACGTGTCCATGACCGTTGCCACCTACCGGCTGCAGGCCGGTGCCACGCCGGGCGCGGAAGCCGCGCCCGCGGAACCGTGAGGCCCACCGTGGCGAACTCCCGCGTCCTGCGTTTCTTGGGATATCCGTCCTTTTTCATCACGTGCTTTCTGGTGAGCCTGTACCTCACCTTTCCCATGGACGTGATCCGCCCACGGGTGATGCATGAGATGACCAAGGCGCTCAATTCCCGCAAAAACCCCGGCCCATACGGCAAGCCGGGGCGCATCACCGTGGAAAGCATGGATTTGTACCGGTTCTCCGGGCTGGATTTCCGGGGCATGACCATCCATGACGTCACCACGGACCCGGACCCGGCCGCCCCCATTGTGCTGGACCGCGTGCGCGTGCGGGTGGGCCTGCTGGGCCTGTTGCGCAAGCAGCTGGCGGTGTCCTTCAACGTGGACGCGTATGACGGCAACGTGGTGGGGGACGCGGTGCTGGCCGGCGAGGGCTTCCGCGAGCTGAGAAGCGTCAATGCGCACGGCGAAGGTCTGGCGTGGGGGAAGGTTGCCGCCGTGCGGGACAAGTTGAAGGTCCCGGCGGAGGGGACGCTGGGTGGCGAGGTGGACCTGACGCTGGGGAAGGACCCCAAGGACGCCAACGGCACCATCAAGCTGCGCGGCGAAAGCCTGGCAATGGGCCCCGGTGAGCTGACGCTGCCGATGTTCACCGGCCCGCTCACCCTGCCCCGCGTGGACCTGGGCAAGCTGGAGGGACTCATCAAGGTGGCGGACGGCAAGACGGGTGGCCCGCCCATCACGCTCACGGGCACGGACATCCAGGGCGCGGCGGAACTGCCCGTGCAGGTGCGCGTGCCGGCGGAGGCCAGCCAGCTGTCCGGCATCCTGCAGTTCAAGCTGTCCGAGCCCTTCCTCAAGGCCAACCCCAGGTACGCCACCGTGTTTGACTTCTCGCCGCAGATGAAACAGGCCAGGGACGAGGACGGCGTGTTCCACTTCCGCCTGCGCGGCACGGTGGGCCGGCCAGACGCCAAGCCGGACCGGTCCGCCAAGGTGAGCCTGGGCAAGTGAGCGCGCGCGTCAGCGGCGCGGCGTAGGCGGGGGCGAGCGCGGGGGCAGTTCCAGCGTGAAGGTGGTGCCCACCCCGATGGTGCTGGCGGCCGCCAGCTTGCCCCCCAACGCGCGCGCCAGGTCCGCGGCGAGCGGGATGCCCAGGCCGCGGGTCAGTCCGCCCATGCGCGAGACCTTCCGCCGGGTGGGCGGCATGTGGTGGAACTTCTCAAACAGCAGGGCCAGGTCCTCCGGCCCCATGCCGGGGCTGGTGTCCGTGACACGCAGCGTGACGCCGCCGTCCGCGGCGGGCTGCAGGTCCAGGGTGATGGAGCCCTTGAGCGTGGTGCGCGCGGCGTGCTGGCACAGGTTCCAGATGGCCTGGCGCAGGCGCGTGGGGTCGCTCTCCACGCGGCAGGGCTGCAGCCGCACATCCACGGCCACCTGACGGCCGCGCAACTGGTCCGCCAGGCCCTCGGCGCAGTCACGCAGCAGCGCGCCCACGTCCACCGGCAGGCACACCAGTTCCGCCTGGCCGGCCTCCAGCCGTGCCATCTCCAGCACGTCGTTGATGAGCGCCAGCAGCTGGATGGACGCTTTGCGGATGAGCTCCAGTTGTTGTTCCTGTTCCGCGGTGATGGGACCGCTGGTGCGGTCCTGCAGCACGCCGGTGAAGCCCAGGATGGTGGTCAACGGCGTGCGCAGCTCATGGCTCACGTTGGCCAGCATGGTGGAGCGCTGCGCGTACGCGTCCTGCACGCCGCGGCGGGCGACCTCCATCTCGGAGGTCCGCACCTCCAGCTGCGAACGCAGCGCGCGCACCTGGTCCTCCAGCTCCGCCACGCGCTCCGCCATGGCGGCCAGCCGCGGGGCCAGGTCGTGGTGCGTCCGGTCCCGGTGGATGGATTGCGCCACCAGTGACGGGAGCGGCAGTTCGTAACCGGGAACGCGCATCAGCACGTCGGTGGCACCCGCCTCCAGGGCGGCGCGGATTCCGTCCTCGCTGCCAGGCGTGAGCACCACAATGGGCTGCTGCGCGTGGCTGCGCCGCAGCAGGCGGACCACTTCCAGCCCCGCTTCGTCACCGGGCAGCACCCACGCGTCATGACCGCCCTGCCGGGCGCGCTCCAACGCCTCCTCCCGGGTGGAAGCCAGTTCCGCGCGCTGGCCAGCGTCTTCCAGCGCGTGCGCAATGACCACGGCGTGATCCGGATGGGGCTCCCAGGCCAGCACGCGCAGCCGTTCGCCCGGGAGGCGGGGCCAGGCGGTCATGGCCTGCGTCTCCGGCGTGTCAGACCGCCCCCCGGCGGTGGTCCCCGCTCCCATCAGCACCCCCGTTCCACGCGGCCAGTGTCCCACGCCCAGCGCGGGGTGTGCACCTCGCCGGGACGCCGCACCGCGTACAGCCGCACGTCTGCGCCCTCAGGCGTGGGACGCACCGGCCCCGTCTCCACCTCCAGGCCCTGCCGCGCGGCGGCATCCACAAACCGGCCAAAGTGCGGGCGGGAGGGGTCCGCCAGCAGCGCCGTGCCGCCGGGGGCCAGCAACGCCGCCACGCACGCCGCCAGCGGCTCGGCGAGCCGCGCCTCGTACAGCACGTCACTGCACAGCAGCAGGGGCACGGGAGCCAGGTGCGGCTGCCGCCAGTCCAGCCGCGCCACGGTCACGCGGGCGCCGGTCCCGCACGCCTGCGCGTTGCGCCGGGCCAGCTCCAGGGCGCCCTCCTGCAGGTCCGTCAGCGTCACCTGCGCACCCCTCACCGCCGCCGCCACGCCCACCATGCCCGTGCCACAGCCCAGTTCCACCGCGCTCACGCCGTCCAGCGGCGGGCCGGCCAAGAGCGCCTCCGCCAGCACGCGCGCGGAGGGCCAGATCCACGCGTAGTATGGGATGTCGTCGTCGGGGAAGACGGGGTGCTCATCCAGCAGCCGCGCCAGGAACGCGTCCAGGTCACGGATGTGCCACACCTGCAGCGTGTGACCCGCCAGCTCTACGGGCGTGCACGCCAGTTCCTCGGGGCGGGGCAGGGTCATGGGCACGGGGCTGACGTAGCGGGCCGCTCTGCCAGGGCGCAACGGGGGCCGCGGCCGCACGCCCGCATCAGCGGAGTCCGGCCAGGGCCACCGTGGCCGCAAAGCGCGTGCCGCGTGATGACGGCGCAAGCCCCGCGTCCAGCAGTTCCAGGCGCTCCAGCATGGGTCCGAGCAGCTCGGTGACGACGGGGGCCCACGCGAGGTCCTCCTGGTCCGCCGCCGCCAGCAGCGGGACGCGCCGCAGGTTGCGCAGCACCCGGCGCCCATCCAGCCGGACCTGGAGGTGGGCGCCCGGCCATTGGCGCGGTGCCTCCTCCACCCGAACCGCGGACGACGACCGGCCGACCGCCCGGACACTGACCCGCCGCTCCTGCTGCGTGGACTCCAGCCCGCGGTCACCCCACGCGTATACGCCGTCGGTCAACACCGCACCGTCCTGCTCCCACTCGCGGTGCAGCCGCTGGGACCAGTCACGGGCGCCCTGTGCGCTGGGGAAGGCCGTGTGCACCTCCAGGCCGTAGCGCAGCGTTCCCCGCCACCCCACGCTCCCGGGCACGGACGCGTCCAGGCCGCGCCAGGACCACGTCCACGTCACGGGGCCCTCCAGCAACCCGTCCTGGGCCGCCCGCGCCAGCCCGCCCGCCATGGTGCCGGGCCGGCCGCGCAGCGCCGCGCGGGCCTGTGCGGGAGCCGGCGCCACCACCACCTCCAGGGCCGGGTCCTCCTCCCGCAGCAACCCCGCCGCGGGCAGCGGCTGCAGCGCCTCCCACGGCCACGCTGCCGCCGCGTGCAGGAGCTCTCCGTCCACGCGCCACGGTCGTTGGGACACGTCCAGGCGGCCTACCACGCCGCCCACCTCCTCCAGGGACCGTGCCGCGCGCGGCCCCGCAAATGCGCGCAGCGCAGCGCCCGCCAGCCAGGCGCGCACCCCGCCTCCGGGCAGCGCCGCCAGCGCGCGCGCGCCCCGGTCCGCCGCCCGGGCCGCGCCATCCAGGCCCACACCGCACGGCGCCGCGGCGCAGTCGCCCACGGCCACCACGCAGATTCCCCGACGACGCCAAGCCTCCGCCCCACCCGCGGGCCCGCCGCGCACCGCCGCGGCCAGGCGCTGGCACGCGGCGAGGTCGACGCCCTCCACCGCCACCAGCGGCGCCTCCTGCCCACGCGCACGCAACACAGCCACGCGCGTGCCCGGCGCCACCCCCGCATCCCGCCACGCCGCCTTGGACAGCGCATCCCACGCCCCCGCGCGTCCCCGCAGCACGCCAAGAGCCATGGGCGCCCAGGTGGGGAACGCCAATCCGGCCCAATTGAGGAGCGGCGGCACGCCGGCCACCAGCGCCGCAGCGTCGTCCGCCAGCACCAGCGCGTCAGCAACGGCGGCAAGCTCCTCCAGGCGGGCCGCTGACCCCGCGGCGTGCCCGGAGGCGGGCAACACCACCACGGCGGCCAGCAACCAGCCGGCCCGGCCCGGGCTCCGTCGCGCTGTCCCGCGTCTCAGGTCCACCGTGGCCCTCACAGCCGACAACTCGGGCCGCAGCGGGCGGCAGTCGTCGTCGGGGACGTTCTACCTGACGGCGGGTCAGAACCAAGCTGCCAGCACGCCCGCTCCCCCTGCGGTCCTTGGCAGGACGCGGGTGAAGACCAGGCGCGCCAGGGTGAAGACCAGCCGCGCCAGGGTATGAAGACCAGCCGCGTCCGGGTGAAGACCAGCCGCGTCCGGGTGAAGACCAGCCGCGTCCGGGTGAAGACCAGCCGTTCCCTTGAAGACCAGGGCGATCGCATTCTGGCTTGGGAACTTGAGAGGGGGGCTGCGTTCCGGAGGGCCGTGAGTCGAGGCAAGGGCGTGTGGCTCTGAAAAAGGTCAGCGGAAACGATCTGTTGCGTGCGAGGTCAAAGGCGAGTCCTCGA
>JACRCW010000152.1 GCA_016218805.1 Deltaproteobacteria bacterium
CGCAGCAGCCCCACGCACCCGTCCGCCCGCCGCGCATGCGACCGCGCCCACGCCCACGGGCCACCTCTCCGCCGCCCACGGGTGTGATGCGGGATGGGATGGTTGTAGAACGGGAGACAGGGGCCCATGTCTCGCGGCACCTGCCAAGACGGCCCGTCAGACGACGTCGGCCCCGCGTTGCGTTCCGGCTGGTCGCCATGGAACGGAGGCCACAACCATGGGCGATCACACCCACGCGCAGGATGGCCTGTCCGGGTGGCGGCCACCACGCCCAGCGTAGGGTGGACGGCCAGGGTCCGCAGGCCCGGCACCTGGGCAAGGGTGTGCAGCACGCCGTCATGCGTGACCTGGCGCGGTGAGCCGCTCCGCACCGGCGGCGGCCCCGCCGCGCGCCAGGCGCTCGGCCACGCGCGTGAAGCCCGAGATGTCCGCCAACATCACCGCGGGCGGTGGTGTACGACATGGACGGCGTGCGGGTGGGCGGCGCGGTGGCGCCGCTGGGGCTGTTGCACTGCACGTTCACGTGCCCGAGCCGCCCGAGGAACTGGCAGGCCCCAATGCACTTCACTCCTCGGGCAGGCGCGCCAACTCGCCCCACAACGCGTCCAGGTCCACCACCAGACCCTTGCACCCCGGGACCTCCAGACGTCCCTCGGTGGCGGCGGCGGCGCGGGCATACCGTCCTGCTGCGTCGCGCTCAAACACCTCGAACGAACCAAGCGCGGGGTCGAGAATCCAGTACCAGCGCACGCCGAACGCCGCGTACTCGCTCATCTTCTCCACGCGGTCCCGTCGCTCATCCCGCGGTGTGGAGGTGACCACCTCGACGAGCACATCCGGCGGATTCCGGATGGGTCCCCGGCGCGGTGGGGGCGCGCTTCCGGGCAGGAACATCACCACGTCTGCCTTGCGGCCCGTTTGCGCCGCGACGAGGAGCTTTGCCTCCGACCCGATCACGAACCCCTTGCCGGACAACCACGTGCGCAGCACCGCCATCAGCCAGGAGATCGCCAACTCGTGGAGCACGTCTGGCACTTCCTCCTCCTCCAGCCGCCCGCGCGCCCATTCCCCCGACGTGTCTTCCGGCATCGAGAGCCACGCCGATTCGGACAACTCGGGACCTGGGTCGCCCGAAGGTGTCGTGCGCAGCGCGGGCCAAGCGTTCATCTCGCCACGGTAACATGTCGCTTTGGAGGGCACCAAAGTGGGCGAGCGCGCCCGGCATCCTCCCGTTCACCTGGTTCATCAGCGTTTCGCGCGCCACCACGCCGAGCCGCGCGGTGGTGCCGGCCAACGCATGGCCGCCGCTCCCGTCGGGCAGCCACCAGGCTCACGGCGTGGGGCTGGGCAGCACGCGCAGGATGGCCTGTCCGGTGGCGGCCACCACGCCCAGCGTGGGGTGGACGGCCAGGGTCCGCAGGCCAGGGACCTGGGCAATGGTGTGCAACACGCCGTCACGGGTGACCTGACGCACCAGGCCGTTGCCGGTGTCCGCAAAGTACACGTTGCAGTCGGAATCCATTCCCAGCCCCGTGGGCGTGTCAATCAGCGCGCCCACGGCGGGGACCCCCGCGGAGGACCCGCCGCTGCGGCCGCGGGAACCCGCCACCGTGCGGTAGGCACTCATGCACAGCGTGGTGATGTCTGCCGGCAGGTTGATGCCCGCGCGCACCACGTCGTGCTCCATCTCCGAGGCCATCAGCACGGCCACCGTGTTGCCGTCCAGGCACGCGGTGGGGACAAAGGCGGCGTGGGACCAGCCGTAGCTGGTTCCCGCGTCCGGGACGCCGCCATCGGCAAGCTCCGCACACGCGCTGAACGTGATGATGTTGGACCCGCTGCCGCCGCAGTCGTTCCCCTCATCCACCGCGTGCAGCCGGCGGACGGTCCGGTCCGGCATGACCGTGATCACCGTCCCCAGGAAGTCAAAGAACATCTGCGGCACGGCGGGGAACACGATGTTGGCGCCCACGCACGAGAAGCACGCGCCGTCCCGCCACACTTCCTGGTTGGACGTCTCGCAACAGTCAGCAATGCTGTATGCCGCGCTCCCCACGTAGTTGAAGAACTGCAGCCGGGTCTGCCCGCCGGCGGTGGTCTCCGGCAGCAGCGCGCGGAACAGCCGGCCGGTGGCGTCCGTCCGGTAGGTCAGCGTGGTGTTCAGCAGCATGATGCCGCGGAAGCGCTCGTAGGAGGCGGGCAGGCCCTTGCCGGACGGGAGGGTCCAGTTGCTGGCGGGGTTGGGGCAGGACCGCACCGGCGCGGGGTCGTCGCCGGGGAACATGCGGCGGACCTGCAGGGAGCGCAGATTCACGGCGTACACGCCGGTGGCGTCCACCACAATGAACTCGTCCGCCACGGACGAAGTCCCGTTGGCGGTGAGGTGCCGCAGCGCAATGTCCTGCACGTCCGTGAGGACCTGGCAGCGCGCGTCACCCGTGGCGGGCCACACCGTGGGCGGGTAGCCCATGTAGTCCCAGCCGCCATCCGCGGGGTCCACCGGCGTGCCACCGTCCGGGCTGCCCGCCGGGCAGTTGGCACCGGCGCCCATCACCGGGACCGCCACAAACGTGCGCAACCGGCAGGTCTGGCTGCAGTTGCTGATGCCGTTGTTCACGCCGTCATCGCACTGTTCGGTGCTCCCGGTGCCGCGGGTGTGCGTGTAGCCGTCACCGCAGCGTGCGCGGCGGCAGGCCACGCAGTCGTCGGAGAGGTCCGTGTTGCCGTCGTCACACTCCTCCAGCAGTGACGCGGACCGCACGCCGTCACCACAGCGGGGCAACCGGCAGGTGCGCGTGCAGGCTTCGTCGTCGTTGCCGGGCCCCAGGTCGCACTGCTCGCCGTGGCCCACGTCCACAAAACCGTCTCCGCACGTGGAGTCCACACACGCCAGCACACCGCCGTCCTGGAGCTGCTGGCAGACCTGGCGCACCGGGTCGGTCTGGGCGGAGCAGACGTTGCCCTCCGCGAGGTTGTAGTGGACCGGCCCTTCGGCCGGCTGGCAGACGTCCACGGTGCAGGGGTTGTTGTCGCTGGGGTTCACGGGGGCGCCGGCCACGCAGTGGCCCTCCGCGCACACGCGCGTCTGGCAGCGGTCCCCCAACGCCACGCAGTCCCCGCTCACCTCGCAGGGGTCTCCGCGCTGGCAGCCGCGGATGACGTCGCAGTATTCGTCCGAACCGCAGCGGTCATGGTGGAAGGTGACCACGCAGCCCTCCACGCCTTCCTCACAGCGGCTGTCCGCGCAGGCCACCAGGCTGGCGCACGGGTCCGTGATCTTCACGCACATGCCCTCCTGACAGGCGCGCGTCCCGGCGCACCGACCGCGCAGGTCACACTCCACGTCCTGGCGGCAGGGCTTCTCCAGCGTGATTCCCAGTGACGCGCCTTGCTGCGGGATGAGTTCCACCGCTCCCGCGCCGCGCCCCACCACCACCCCGTCCTGGGCCAGCGCCTCCACGCGCACGCGCAGCGTCCCGGACGCCCCCCGCGCGATGATGGTGTACTGGCTGGGGAGGTCCAGCGGTGCGCTCTGCGGCGGGTCTGGCAGGTAGCGGGTGGACTCGCGGTCACCTGCGCTGGCCAGGGATACCAGCCGCCAGGCGCCGCCGGGCGGCACCACACCGGGTTGGACCGTGACCATCACGTGCGTGGCGGTGGTCCCCGGCGGGCCGACGTACAGGTCCTGCGGAGACGGTGGCGCGCTTGGGCACCCGACCGACACCGTGCCGGCGGCAAGCACCCATCCCAGCCACGCCCCACGACGGAACCTCATGACCCCGAATGGTGGCGCAGGCCGCGCGCCTTGTCACCTTGCCCCGCACGCCAGGCGGCGCGCTTGGGTCGTGACGGGTGCTGCAGGGGCGCTCGCGCGGCGCGGCCCCGCAACTGGAACCGGGAGACCGATGGAAGCGCCGCGCAACGTGCGTGACCCAGGCCGCACCCAGCGCCGCCATTCGTTGGGGGGTGCGGGTCGTGTCGTGCGCCGCCGCGGGCACGGCGCGCAGCGGCAAGAAGGGAGACGGCGGGCATGGGAACGCGTCCGGCGGGGAAGCCTGCCGAGCGGTACCATGTCGGGCTGTTCGCTGTGCTCACCGTGGATGCCCGCTCCCCGGTACCTCTCCGCTTCGCTCGTCCTTCTTCCCCGTCCTTCCCGGTGACCTTCCCGGTCACCTCAATGACCGACTTCCGGACGCTGCGTCCAAAATCCGGTCATTCCTCCACCACACCCTCCGTCAATGCTGACCGGAGTGACTCCGCCGGGTCCCTCTTGGGGTCTCGCGGTCCTTCGACTTTCCCGGCCTGCCACCGCGCCTCGTTGGGTCGCCGCGTTTGAGGCGGTTCCGCGTACGGGTGTATCCGGGCCAACACCGTTGGAACACCGGGCTCTTTCGTACGCGTTGGGTAGCCCTCGGGCACCCACAAGACCCTTCGGAGGATTGGGGACAACCGTTGCTTTTCGCCTTCCCATCCGATTGAGCGCCCCTCCGTGGATGAACCGGTGGCCACGCGGTCCTTCCCCGTTTCCGGCTGACTGCACCTTCAGGCGCCCGCCTGGACAATTGCCGCGCTGAGCAACCCCCGTGCCTGCCTGGGGCCCGGTTCCGTCATGGTGTTCCACGCCACGGTGCAGGCGGGCTCGGTCGGCGGGCGGTCGTCGGGCCGGGTCCAGGTACCCGCTGCTCGTCTCGAGTCAGACCCGCGCCGCACTGGCCGTGTATTTGTCGCGCGCCTGGGCTTTCCCAGCAGCGCTGGCCACCCCCACGGCAGGCGGTGCTACCGGCCGGCGGACGCCCAATCCGGCGTCCCGCCCGGTGCACGTGTCACACCGCCGCGGCGGCTGCCGTCGCCAGGGCGTCCACGCGCTCATTCATGGGGTCTCCCGCGTGCCCGCGTACCCACTGCCAGTGCACCTGGTGCGGCGCGGCGGCGGACAGCAGCGCCTCCCACAGGTCCCGGTTCTCCACCGCCTTCTTCTGGCTGTTGCGCCACCCATTGCGCCGCCACCCGTGGCTCCACACCGTCATGCCTTTCACCACGTACTGGCTGTCCGTGTGGATGGTGATGCGGCACGGCTTCTTGAGCGCCAGCAACACCTGGATGGCCGCCGTCAGCTCCATGCGGTTGTTGGTGGTGTCCGGTTCCCCGCCGGACAGCTCCTTCTCTTTTTCCCCCCAGCGCAACACCACGCCCCAGCCGCCCGGGCCGGGGTTGCCGCGGCAGGCGCCGTCGCACCAGGCGTCCACTTGGGGGTGGGTTGCAGCATGCGGAGAGGTGGTCACGGGTTTCACCACAGCGTGGTCAGGTAGCGGCTCTTCTGGTCCGGCCGGAGGAAGTGGCGCGGCATCTCCACCTCCAGATACTCCCAGAAGTTCTCCGCCGTCTTGGGCACGCCCACCGCCCAGAACCAGCGCGACAGGATCTCCCGGTCAGCGCGGCGGTGCGCCTCATTGTCCCGGATGTCCCGCAGCACGCGCGCCTTGTGCTCCGGCGTGGCGGGCCAGCGCCACGGGCAGTGGAACGGGTGCATCTGCACCAGGCCGTCGCCGGGTTCGCGCTCCTGCATGCCGGCGTCCGGGATGAACGGGAAGATGCGGCATGCGTCCGGGCGGACCGCGTGGATGCCGCAGCGGCGCTCCTGGCCCACGCGCAACAAAAAGGCGCAGGACCCGTCCCAGCGGCGGCGCAGTGCCATGGAGAAGCGTTCCTCCCCAATGCGCACGCCGTGGGTGGGCACGCTGTGGTCCCATGGCACCAGGGCAATGAACTCGCGGAATGGGATGCCCAGCGTGTGGTGGATGCGCCAGGCGTCCACGCAGTTGAGCGGGATGACGTGCCCGGTGCAGCAGTCCACGTCACAGTGGGCGCACATGTCCGCTTCACGGCCGCCCTGGTGCACCGGTGGTTCCCGGTACAGGCTGAGGGCCACCGCGGGGCGGCCCAGCACCGCCGCGCCAATGAACGCCATGGACGCCGACGGCGGGGCCGGCACCGGCGGGCGGCCCGGCACCACGGACGGCTGCCCGGGGAGGTTGGCGGGGGGCAGCGTCCCGGTGGTGGAGGTGCGCAGCAGTTCCGCGCGCGGGTCCGCGGGGGAGGCCGGCGGCGCGGCAGCGGCAACGGGACGTGGGCGCGGCCCGCGCGCGCGCCCGCGTGGCTTGGACCGGGATGGGGTCTTGGTGCGCCTGCGGCGTGCCGCCATGGTCACTGCGTGCAGAGGTTGGGCGCGCCGTCGACGATGACGGGGTTGGTGGCGGTGCCCAGCGGGGTGAGCGTGAACTTGCTGGCGGGTGCCACCGCGTTGGGGTTGTAGTGCACGGTGCCGGCCAGCCAGAGCGACCCCTCGGTGGGCAGCACCACGGGTCCCAGGAACGGCGGCGTGGCCTGCTCGCCGTGGAACAGCACTTCCACCTTGGCCACGGCGCCCTCGTTCTGCAGGCGGTCATTACAGAAGTGCACCTGCACCAGGTAGTCACCCTCCACCGGGTTGTTGAGCGAGATGTTCTCCGGCCCGTACCCGTACGCGTCGTCAATATCCAGCCGCGGGTCATCGTCCGTGGACGCCAGCGTGCCCCAGTCCGGCGACCGGTTGGCGTACGCGCAGTCCAGCCCCTGGCTGGTGCAGGTGGCGCCGCCCGACGGCACGCAGGACGCGCTGCAGCTGGCCTGCGCGGCGCAGGATGCAAAGTAGTCCCCCACGGCGCCACCGGGGGCCACCAGGTGGAGGTCCACGTCCGTCTTGCCGCACTGGTACTCCGGCGTGGCGGCGGAGCGGCACGCGGCGTTGGGGTCCGGCTCCCAGGTGAGGCGCAGGGCCAGGTCCCGGATGGCGCGGATGGTGGCGGTGGCCTTGCCCACGGCGCCACGCACGTCCGTCCCGGTCACCTCCACACGGTAGATGCCCACCTGGTCGATGTAGAGCTGTTTCTCGGCGGGCAGCGTGGTGTTCTCCAGGATGGACTGGCTTCCCGGCGGCCGCTCCAGCACGCGCCAGGCAAGCGTGAAGTTGTCCGCCTCCGCGTCCACCGTGCCGGACGCGTCCAGCGTGACGGTCAGGTAGAGGTCCGTGCGGTAGTCCGCCTGCCGCGTCACCTTCTCCACCACCTCAACCGCCGGGCCCAGGTTGGACACCGCGGCAATGGGCACGGTCTTGTCGGGCTCACCGTCGGCATCCGACAGCACGTGCAGCAACCCGGTGGCCTGGCCCGTCACGGACGGGTCCATGTCCACGGTGACCAGCGCGGTGGAGCCCACCGGGATGTCCCCGGAGCCAAAGTTGTTGACGGGCGTGAGCCGGAAGCCGGGGTTGGAGGAGGGGTCCATCTGCACCGCTGTGACGTGCAGCGTGTCCAGGCCAATGTTGGCCAGTTCCAGCGTGCGGCTCTGCGGCGTGCCCTGGTTCACCAGGTCAAAGTTCACGTTGTCCGGTGTCACGCGCAGGCGCGGCGGCCCGCCAATGCCCAGCAGCGGGACCTCCAGGCGCCCCTGGTCCGGGTCATCACTCTGCACCACCAGCATGGCGTTGTGCGGCCCGCGTGTGGGCGGGTGGAACGTGACCTGGATGCTCACCTGGGCTTCCGGGCCTTCGCCGGTGGGCACCTGGAACGGGTAGGCCGTCCCGCCGGGGAGGGACACCGTGTAGGGCGCCGTGGCGGGCTCCACGGTGATGTTGTGCAGCGTCAGGTCCGCGGTGCCGCGGTTGACCACGCGCACCGGCAGCGAACTGTCCGCCCCCACCTGCCGCAGCTGGAAGTCCACCGGGGTGGGGAGGACCGCCACGTCGGGCTTGAGGTCGTTGAGCTCCTCATCCTGGCAGCGGCACGCGCCGAAGCCCGCCAGCACCAGCCCGGCCAACAGCCCGGTACGCCGGCGCCGCCGCCACGCGGCGTGATGGAACGCGTCCTGTTTGCTGATCATGCCTGTTGCCATGGACGTCACTGTAGGCGGGGCCCGCCAGCGGTTTCAACGCGCCTGAATGCGGGGCGGGCCGTCGGCGTGTTCGCGGATGCGCGGCGGCGCCGCGTCTGCTACGGCGCGCGTCCCCGCGCGGCGGCGGGGGAGGCGCAAGCAGGCATGCTCATTGTCCAGAAGTACGGCGGCACCAGCGTGGGCACGGTGGAGCGCATCCACGCGGTGGCCCGCCGGTGCGTGCAGACCCAGCGGGAGGGGCACCAGGTTGTGGTGGTGGCCAGCGCCATGTCCGGGGAGACCAACCGGCTCATTGGGCTGGCCCGGCAGGTCAGCCCGGACCCCAACGAGCGCGAACTGGACGCCCTGGTGGCGACGGGCGAACAGCAGTCCGTGGCGCTGCTGGCCATGGCCATCCGGGACCAGGGCGCGGTGGCGCAGAGCTACACCGGCGGGCAGATCCGCCTGGTCACGGACAACGCGTTCACCAAGGCGCGCATTCGCTCCATTGATGAGGAGATGATCCGCAGCCGTCTCAGGCAGGGCGAGATCCTGGTCATTGCCGGCTTCCAGGGCGTGGACCCCGAGGGGAACGTGACCACGCTGGGCCGCGGCGGGAGTGACACCACGGCGGTGGCGGTGGCCGCGGCGCTGAAAGCGGACCGGTGTGACATCTACACCGACGTGGACGGCGTCTACACGGCCGACCCCAACGTGGTCAGCGGCGCGCGCAAGATTGACCGCATTTCCTACGAGGAGATGCTGGAGCTGGCGTCCCTGGGCGCCAAGGTGTTGCAGCTGCGCAGCGTGGAGCTGGCCCTGAAGTACAAGGTGCCACTGCGGGTGGTGAGCAGCTTTGACGGGCCCGGAGTGGACCCCCAGGGAACGCTGGTGTGCGAGGAGGACGCCATGATGGAGAAGGTGCTGGTGACGGGGGTGAGCCATTCCAAGAGCGACGCGCGCATCACCGTGCGTGCGGTGCCGGACAAGCCCGGCGTGGCGGCGCGGCTGTTTGGCGCCCTGGCGGAGGCCAACATTTCCGTGGACGTCATTGTCCAGACCGCCAGCGTGGACCACAGGACGGACCTCAGCTTCACCGTGCCGCGCTCGGACCACGCCAAGGCGCTGAAGCTCTCAGGGGAGGTGGCCACCGCGGTGGGTGCCAGCGGCGTGGAGAGTGATGAGCGCATCGGGAAGGTGTCCATTGTCGGCGCGGGCATGCGCAGCCACGCGGGCGTGGCGGCACAGATGTTTGACCTGCTGGCGCGCGAGGGCGTGAACATCCAGATGATCAGCACCAGTGAAATCAAGGTCAGCTGCGTCATTGACGAGAAGTACACGGAGCTGGCCGTCCGCGCGCTGCACGACGGGTTTGGCCTGGGCAAGGCGGCGTGACACCGGTGGACGCCCGCCGCGGGCGGCTGCGCGCGCTTTGGGCGCTGGCCGGTGCGCTGTGGATTGCCGCGGTCCTGCGTGCGCTCCCCCCGGCGGCGCCACCGTCCGTGCCCGCGCCGCCCTGCCCCGCTCCCGGCGGCACGCGCGCGGATGCGCAGGCCACGGTGGTGGCAAGGTGTGATGGCGCTCTGCCAGAGGCCGGCGGCGCAACGCGCTTGCTGCTGGGCGTGCCCCTGGACGTCAACCGCGCCACGGACCGGGACCTGGCGGCGCTGCCGGGCATTGGCCCGCGGCTGGCCCGCCGCATTGTGGAACACCGGATGGAACACGGGCCCTTTGCCAGCGTGGATGCGCTCCGGGACGTGCGCGGCATCGGCCCGCACCTGCTGGCGCGCGTGCGCGGGCTGGTCACCGCCGCGCCGCCCGGCGGCTGACGACGGGCGCAGCGGGCGGCTTCTGGGTCAGCAGTGACGTCCTTCTGCACACTAGACCTAAAAGAAGCGCGTGGGGTACGGGAATGCTTCTTGCTTGCGGAACATAGGGCGAGTTACTTCCAGCGCGGACACACGGATCCCATGCGCGCGATCAGCGCGCTGAGCGATTTGGTCGTCAATTCGAAAAGTCTCGTTTCCGGGGTTCAGGGTGGAGTTGAGGGGGCGCAGGCGCGAGGCCGGGAATCCCGTGCCGGCGCGCGCCTGCCACGGTCAAACAGCGTCGAGGAAGCGGAACAGGATCCGCTCCCACGGGTTCCAGGCCAGCAACCGGTAGATGATGCGACGGCCCGCGATGATGA
>JACRCW010000155.1 GCA_016218805.1 Deltaproteobacteria bacterium
CCCAAGATCCGGAATCTCAGGCATCAACAGCGAGTCGAAAACTCCCCGTTGGAACAAGCCAAAACGCTGCTCAACTGAATTCTGTCGTCGGAAACCAACATGCCGCAGATCTTCTCAGACACAAAAGACTTTACACCACCCGGGCTCCAGCGCGGGTACGACTTCGGCGGCGGGTTTGTCCGCGTCAAGATTTGGATCGGGTTCCAGCGGCGCGAGTTCCGCCCCGGCGTCGTCGACCGGTGCGTCTGCCAGCACCGCCGCGTCGTCGGCGTCCACGGGTGGGTCGTCAGGCCCCGCGTGCGTTGCGGAGCCGCTCGCGGTGACCACCGTCGGGGACTGCGCGACGGAGGAGTGCGTCCTTTCGTTGGAAGAACTGTACCAAGTTGCATCCGGATCGGCGGTGCTCGCCGCGCCTGGGTCACGAGTGATGTTCCTGAGCAACACTCACGGCGCCGGACCCCTCGTTCGAGTCAATGATGACGAGTCCGCTACCGTCCTTCCGCCGACGCCCGTTCAGGGCCGCATCGAGCCCCTGGGGCCCGACGCCGTCATTGTTGTAGGTCAGGTGGCGGTATGGCAGTGGCGCGCGGCGGGATGGCGAGAGGTCAGCGGACCAACGCCAATGCCGTCTGGGACTATCATGACCACCTGCCGCGATCCCACCGGCGGAAGAGTCTTCCTTGCCACCTACGCCGCCACGTTCGCCGAAGTGACGAACGCCGTCGGTAGTGACGCTGTATTGAACTCAGTGTCCCTCACCGGCATCAGCGGCCTCGTCGAAGCATGCAGTTACTCGACGGCCGGGGCGCTGGCGGTCCAAGCCGGTGGCGGGCTTTGGCTACGGGGCCCAGGGCAGGGCGCGTTTGCGCAACTTCCGTCCGTATTCGCTCCGGGCGCGGGCCGCGAATGGTCATGGATTGGGAACCGGTTGGCGGAGTGCACGGGTGCTGGCGCGGTCCGTCTGTTCCAGGCGCCTGGCACTGATGAGTCGTTTGTCGACGCCACGTTGCCCTCCGGTGGATGCAGTCTCCTTGCAAGCAGTCGTGACGATGGCGTGTACGCGCGGAGCAGCGGGACTTTGCTACGCATCAATCCGACCACCGGCGCCGCGACGGAGATTGGATCGGAGCCAGAAAGCCGCAGCCTCGTTCACCTGCTGCGGGAGAAACCGACCGGCAGCGACCGTTTTGACGGGTTTGGCGCCTATAGAAAGGCTCAGGCGCACGCGGGTGGTGCGCTGCTCGCGGTCATCTCCGCAACCTGGACCATGGCGCTCGACCGGCAAGGCTGGCTTCTCCAGGACGAGGGCGCTCTCGAGTTCCTCGACGCATCCTTGACGGCGAGGCGGTGGCCGCCAGTGTCGGTCCCATTGGGCCCCTTGGGCACCGCCTTTGTCACGTCAGAGGGCGGCCTAGTCGTGGACGGCGCCGCGGCCGATCCTTGCACAGGAGCCGTGGGCGCACAGGCGTCCCAGGGGCAGGTCGTAGCAGCTTGCGGCGGCGCATCCTATTTCCAAGTGGGTGGGGTCCTTGAGCGACGCGTGGGCGCCGCGGTCTCACGTGTGCCCTTGGGCGTCCTTGACTGGTGGTGTGATTCGGCGGGGACGATCTTCTTCGCCTTGTCTTCGGGCGCGCTCGCAGAGTGGCCATTGGCCGAGCCGACGCCGATGGAACTGGTTCGATCGATGGAACCGCAATTCATCGTCGGAGCTGATGCGGATCGCCTGTACTGGGCCAACCGGGTGGGCCTGTACGCCGTGAGGCGCAGCAGCGGGGAGCTGGAGTGGTTAGCGCCGGTGGAGCCGGGGGTGTTCGGCGCCCGACCCGCAACGATAGGCGCCGATGGCAGTGCGGCGTGCGTGAAGGCCGGGACCGGACTCCAATGCGCGTCCACCCTTCCCGAGGTATCCGCCGGCGTCGTTATACAAGGCAACGCGCGACTCTTCATCGTCGGCCGCCACGTCTGGGATGCGTTCAGCGCCACTCTCGTTCCCCTGTCGAGCTTCGGCCTGTGAGCGCGCGCCTGACGACCGCGGTGGAGGCGGTTCATTTCCGTGCACTCCTCCGTGATGCGCGGACGTCCGCCCTCGCCGATGCCGAGGGCTACCGCGACGTGTTCGTGGCCATCGAGGCGGTTGGATCGTACTTGGCGAACGGCAGGACCCCACGCGGTCTCGGTGGATACGCAAAGCACATCGCGGGATTCATCGGGGATGACGCGCTGGCACACGAGGGCGGGCTCCTTGACGCGCTGCGTGTGGCCCGGAACGACGCCATTCACGAAGGCGCGGCCGCGCGCCGCATGACCGCGCAAGCCACCGAAGTGGCCCTGCGCCTGGAGGAAGCGATGGCGGAGCGCGCAAAGCTGCGTCGAGTCCAGGACTACATGGTGGCCAAACCCCGTGTGCGCGGAATCGTGGCACACGTTGAGGATGGTCAGGCAGGCCATGATGGTGCACCAGTTCTCAAGCCTCCCTGTAAGAACGAAGCGGCGGTGGATGTTGATCACGGATCACGCCGTCGTGGCCTACCGGGCCGGTCAACACGGGCGCGACAACCAGACCGTTGAGGAAGCGGCGGCCGGGGGCTTGGTGCTGGAGGCGGCACGAGTCGTCCGGCCAGGCGAACCCGTGGACTACAAGACTTGGGCCGGTGCGACCGGCCCTGCGGTGGTCGCCGATGCTGACGACGGCGAGATTCGCGGAATCCTGACCGCGTTCGACCTGCTGTGACGCCGCCGGCGGGGGTCCGCCCTCGGTGGTCCTCAACATCAACGCCGAGGAGGAGCGCATCTCCCTGGGCATCAAGCAGCTGCACGAGGACCCGTGGGGACGCATCCCGCAGGCCTACCCGCGCGGCGCGCGCGTCAAGGGCAAGGTGCAGAAGATCACCGACTTCGGCGCGTTCATCGAGATCGAGCCGGGCATCGAGGGTCTGTGCCACGTGTCCGAGTTCGACGACGCCCGCGTGGAGAACGCGCGCGACTTCCTCAAGATCGGCCAGGACGTGGACGTGATGATCATCGACGTCGACGCCGAGGAGCGGAAGATCGGGTTGTCCATCAAGGCGGTCAAGAAGGCCGAGGAAGGCACGGATTACCGGGCCTATCTCGCTTCCACCAAGGGCGAATCCCGCGCCACGCTGGGTGACCTCCTGAAGGACAAGCTGCAGAAGTGAACCGCTGAGGACCGCGGGCAGTACACGGGCCCCCCGCGTCGTCGTCAGACGGCCGGGGGGCTTGGTGTTTGTGGGCGCCGCCGTGACGCCAGCGCCAACAGCAGCAACCACGGCGGCACGCCGCCGCGGGCCGTGGCGCACGCACAGCGACGACCTGGCGGTGAGGCTTCCGTCTCGGGACCGGGGCCGCCGTCCACCGCAGGCGCGCCTGCATCGGCCGGCAGCACCGCGGCGTCCGGCGCGGAGGCCCCCGCATCGGAGGGGACGCCCGCGTCCACGCGCTCGCAGTCCGCTTCGTCCGTCTCACCGTCACAGTCATTGTCCAGGGTGTCCGCGCATTGCTCCGGCGTGGCAACGTCCCCCACGCACGCGGGGAGGAAGTCCGCGCACGCCACCACGCCCATCCCGCAGTAGTCCGCGTCCACCGGCGCATCACACGCCTGCCCAAACGCAAGGCCCTGCCAGGTGAGCCCCTCCGTCTCGTCGACGTCGCCGTCGCAGTCATCATCCGCGCCGTTGCCGCACACCTCCGCGGCGCCGGGCGTGAACGGACGCGTGTCACACCGCAGGCCGGTCCCGTCCACGGAGCACGCGTACAGCGAGACGTTGCACCGCCCCGCGTCCACCCCCGGGTCACACACGCGCCCCAACTCCGGGAATGCCGCGGAGTCGGAGCGGCCGTCGCAGTTGTCGTCGTGGTCGGCGCCGTCACACCGCTCGGGACTGGGCGTGTCCCCCGCGCACGTGAGCTCCGTCAGCGTTCCGCACGCCACGTGGCCGCGCGCGCAGGAGTCATCATCCAGCGGGGAATCACATGGCGCGCCGTGCTCCAGCCCGTTCCACGTCAGCCCGTTGACGGGGAGCGTGTCGCAGTCCTGATCCTTGTCGTCGCACAGTTCGGGCGCGGAGGGATGCGTGTCCGGGTCCGCGTCATCGCAGTCCAGTCCGTTTGTCACCGGGTTCACCAGCCCCGCCGCAAGCGCGCTGGCCACGTCACACACCACCACGCCGGTTGCCTGCAGGTCACCCCACTGATCCCCGTCTGCGTCGCTGTAGTAGCGCCGCAGGCGCGTGCCTTCGTCCGCCGCGCCGTCACAGTTGTCATCCCGCTGGTTGCACCGTTCCGCCGCGCCCGGGTGGATGGCCGGGTCCGCGTCGTCGCAGTCACCGGTGCCCTGCAACGGATCCGTGAACGCGCACCCGGTTTGACTTACGTACCCGTCGCCGTCCGCGTCCACGCAGTTCGTCGTCGTCACGGTCACCGGGACGCCGCACGCCGCCGGTCCGCCCGCGGTGGTGCCGCATTCCGTCGCGTTGGCCGTGTTGGGCGTGTCCGACACCGCGGAAAGCGGGCGCATCTCACCGCGCGCCCTCCGCACGGAGGCAAACACGCGCAGGTTCCCGTCTGCGCCCGCCGGCAGGACCGGCGGTTGCCAGAGGGCGGTCCAGGTGACCTGGTGGCGGCCGGCTGCCAGCGCGCTGGGGCGCTTCACCGCGTGCGTGGCTTCCGCGCCGCTCACCCGCACCCAGGCGGCTTCCGCCGCGGGCACGGTGAACTTCCCTGACGTGGTGGGCCGCGCGGCATCCCCGGCCGCCAGGTTGAAGCCGGCTTCAAAGGGCGTGGTGCCGTTGCCGCCGGGGAACCAGTGCGCCCGCACGCGCACCGTGTACGTGGAGGCCGGACTCAGCGGCATCACCGCGGCGTTGTCCTGCGCATCCAGAATGGCGACGGAGACGCGCAGATCACGGCCCAGTGTCCGGTGGCACGACAGGCACGTCACGCCCGCCTGTTTCCCTGAACGCCCCGTGATGCCCTGCGGCACCGCCCGCGCGGGCAGGACCCCTGCACAGGTCAGCGCCCCCGCAAGCGCCCACATCCTCAACGAACTGTGCATTGGGCACGGTGTTAACGAGGAGCGGATCGCTTCACAACGTCGCTTGCGCGATCACCCGGGCATGCCGGACGCTGAGGCCATGAGACATGCGTTCGTCGTGGTGGTCACGCTCCTGGCTGGGTGTGGGGTGCGGCCACCGTGTTCCACCGATCGCGATGGCGATGGCGCGCTGGCCGCTGCGTGCGGGGGGGCGGACTGCGACGACGAGGACGCGTCCGCGTTTCCCGGCGCCACGGAGGTCTGTGACGGCGCCGACAACAACTGTGACGGCGTCATGGACCGCGGGCCGGGAACGATGTGCCTCCAGTTCGCACTCACGGGCGAACGCGATGACAGCGAACTTGGCTTCCGGTTCTCTCCGCCGCTTGACGTGGACGGTGACGGTGCGGCGGAACTCGCGGTGGGGGCGCGGGTGTCACGGTCACGGCCGGACCCGGAGGCGTACGTGGCAGCGTGGTCCACCGTTGATGGCGCGCTGGTGCGCACGTGGCGAACGACGCTGAAGGATGCGCTGTTTGGGCACGCGGTGGTGCTGGGGCCGGACGTTGACCGTGATGGGCGCGCGGACGTGATCGCAGCGGCGCCCAACGCGGAACCGGAGGCCGGGCGGTTCATCCCGCGCGTAACGGCGTACTCGCTCAGCGCGGAGGCCCCACTGTGGACGCGCGAATACGAAGAACACTCCGCCGTGGGCTGGCACCTGTCCCGCGCGTGGGACGTGGACGGTGACGGCGTGGAGGACGTGCTGGCGGGGGACCCGTCTGGGCCGCCACGTCGCGTGCTGTTCCTATCCGGGGCGGATGGCAGCGTCCTGCGCACGTTTGCGGAGCCTCCGTCCGCCGCGGCGTTCGGGTGGTTCGTTCACGGCATTGGTGACCAGGACGGGGACGGTGACCGGGATGTCCTCGTCGGCGCACCGGGAGCAGACACGCCGTCCGCGTTGGTCGCGGGAGCGGTGTTTGTCGTTTCTACGCGGAGCGGGAGCGTGCTGCGGCGGATGGATGGAACCGTTGCTGACGGGCTCTTTGGTGACGTCGTCGCCGCGCTGCCGGACCTGGATGGTGATGGCCTGGAGGAGGTCGTAGTCGGTGCGCCAGGCAGCGGACGCGTGGAGCGCCCGCCGCCGGGGAGGGCGTTTGTGTTTCTGTCCACCGGGGTGCAGCGCTTTGCGTGGGACGCGCGCCAGCCGGATGATCTGTACGGGCGCATGGTGGCGCATGCGGGTGACGTGGACGGTGACGGCGTGGCGGACGTGGCAGTGAGCGCGCCGTTGCACCATGACCGCACGGGCGCTGCCGTCGGGCGGCTGGAGGTCCGGTCCGGCCGGACCGGCGAGGTTATTCTGGAGGAGAGCGGAACGGCGCCGGAGGGGTACTTCGGGTGGCACGTTGAGGCGGCCGATGCGGTGGGGCGCCACCGTCGCCCCGGGCTGGTGGTCTCCGCCCATCACGCATCCGCGGACGGGTTCACCAACAACGGTTGGGTGGGCGTGTACCTCGTCGGCGGACTGCGGTGATCAGGGGACGTGCACCGCGCGCTCACGCACCAGGGAGATGAGGAACACCCGCAGCGCACCCTGTTGATCAAAGGAGAGCGCGCGGAAGGCGTCGCGTGCGTCCGCGGCCTCGCCACCATGCGCTTCTATCGCCGCGTCGAACGATGCCGCCCGCCCGTCGTAGAACCAGGGCCCACTATTGGCCAGGCCCCACAGGCGGCGCGTGAGGTACGTGCTGCGGTCAACGCCGCGGTCCACGTGGAGCGACGCGGCCTCGGGTCCCAGATCGTGACGCTTGAAGTCGCTGAAGGCCCACACCGCGTAGCCGGCGGCGGCGGGGTCGTACGCGGGGCGCGGTGACTGTGCGTACCGGGCCAGGTTGATCTCCAGCGTGCCGTGCGTGGACGCAATCCGCAGGACCGGGTCCCGGAGGAACACGACCGGCACGTGGCACGACGTGCAACCGATGGAGTCGAACAACGCGTAGCCCAGCGCAAACTCGTCCGTGTAGTCGCGCGGCACGGGCGCGGGGAGGTTCGTCGCCGGGGGACCCAGCGGCGGCAGCGGATCCGGTGCGCGGACAATGGGTGTTTCGGCCAGTCCCACGTACGCGGTGAGGGCCGTGAGTTGACCATCGGTGAACTCGTGGGTGACGCCGTCCTCGTCGGGATCGGGCCCGTTGCCAAGCGCGTCGGACTGGATCCCGAAGTGCACGTGCAAAGACCCGGTGATGAACTCCCGCAGCGTGGTGAACGTCCCCTTCCAGCCAAACGGTTTGACGACGAGATCCGCGTCAACGCCGTCCAATCCGGAGGTGTCCACGGTTCCGTCCGCACGCGCAGTGATCACGCCGAACGGGATGCCCTTGGCGCCCAGCATGCGCGCCACCGCAACTCCGGATACGCGCGCCTCTTGCACGGCGGCATCGCGGATGGACTGCAACTCCGCGCTCATTTCCTCGGCCACGGTCTGCGCCCAACCGGCCCCCAGCAGCGCGGGCGGGTTGCGCGCATCCGCGCTGGTGACGTCGTCACCATCACCCAACAGGTAGCTGTTGTCCGTGACGGCGCCCGCTCCAAGGGGTCCGCCGCGCCAGTGACAGGAAGCGCAGGTGGTGGTGTCCGGCCCGCCGCGCTCGCCCGCGTGCACGCGGCGGAACGGGTTGGTCCCATCGTGTGCGCCGTGGCCCAGTCCCTCGTCACGGGTGAACTCGTGCTCAAACAGCAGCCGTCCCGCGGTGGCCAGCTCCGTCGGGCACACGCGGCCCTCCGCAACGTCGCGATCGGGGAGGCGCTCGCGGGTACGGCGCAACAGCCAGCCGGGTTCCACCTCGTCGTGCAGGCGGGCTTCGCGTTGCAGGCCGCGCCAGCGGAAGGCTTCACGCGCTCCATCCATGGACAGGCGGTCCATGAGGGCGGGCTCAGGGCACGGGAGCGCAACGGGCCCTGCGTCCACGCTGGGGTCGTCATGGTTCTGCGGTACGCAGGCGGCCAGGAAGGCGACGCAGGCCAGCGCGGGAAGCGCGCGGTTGCGCATCACGGCACCAGCGCGCGGTCGGAGCGCGTCAGTGAGAGGAGGAAGACGCGAAGCGCGCGGCGTTCCTCGTCCGGAAGCGCGTTGTACGCATCGCGCGACGCGGCCGCCTCGCCGCCGTGCAGGCGGATGGCCTCGTCTACCGTCGTCGCGCGTCCGTCGTGCAGGAAGGGCGCTGTATCGGCCAGGCCCCACAGCGGGCGCGTCAGGAACACGGTGGCCGGGATGTTTCCCTGCGGCCCCGGGGACGCAAGCGCCTCGCCCATGTCGTGCCGGCGCAGGTCGCTGAAGAGGGTGACGTTGTACGTGGGCGTCAGTGACGCGGAGGTGGGCTCCACCTTGGGGCGCTCCCCGTCCCGCGCCACGTCGACAAAGAGCGGCGGCGAAAGGCCCCGCCACGGGTCCGCCTCCGGGCGCACTTCCAGGACGGGATTCCGCAGTTCCAGGGACGGCACGTGGCACCCGGTGCAGCCGACTTCGCTGAGCACGTTGCGGCCGCGCGCGTGGGCAATGGCCAGCCCGGTGTCCTGCGGAATGCGGATGACCGGGACCTCCAACTGCGCCAGGTAGAACACCATGGTCGTCAGCATGCCGTCGTCAAGTTCGAGCGAGACGCCATCGCGGTCGGCATCGTATGCGTCGCCATCGCCGTAGAGCGCGGCGGGGAGGTCTCCGCGTTGCAGCGCCTGTTCGGCGCGCACGGAGAGAATGCCCAGGTGGATGCGGAAGGATTCCTCCGCCATGGCGCGCAGCGTGGGGGAATGGCCCTTCCACCCGAACGGCTTCACGACGAGATCCGCGTCCACGCCACGCACGCCCGCCGTGTCCACCATGCCGTCCGCCGCCACGCTGATGGACCCGAACGACACACCCTTGCTGGTGAGCGCGTAGGTTCGCGCTGCGCCGGCGGCCACGGCGGCGTCACGCTGGGCCACCAGGTCCGCGGTCATCTCCTGCGCCAGCCGCTGCACGGCGCCCAGGCCCAGCAGGTGCGGTGGATTGCGCACGTCGGCGGAACGCGTCCGCCGTCCATCACCGCGGAGGAACGCGTTCTGCGTGGCGTGACCCGCGCCGTTGAGCCCGCCTTTGAAGTGGCACTCGGAGCAGCCCAGCGCGTCCGGCCCGCCAAACTCCCCCTGGTGCACGCGCCGCGCGTTGGGCGCGGCGTGCGGTCCCGCCAGCATCCCGTCACGCCCACCCAGTCCGTTGCCCAGCCCGTGCTCCGGGCGGAAGGACAGTTCAAACAGGTCATCCCCAAGCACAAACAGCGCCTCCGGGCCCAATCCAACGCGGTCCAACGCGCCCTGGTCGCGGATGGCGTGGAAGTACTGTTCGCCGGGCTCCTTCTGGTCCAGCCACACGTCCGCGTCCCGTCGCCAGCGCAGGTCCACCGCAAGGTCCACCTGCCGGCGGATCTCCGCGTCGTCGGGCGGGTCCACCGCGTAGCCCAGCCACGCCTCGTCTGCGGACGTGAGCGCGCGCTGGATGGCGGCCGCAGTCACAAGCTGGGGACCGCCGCCGGGAGCGGGCTGGCACCCCGCTCCAACAAGGAGCATCAGCGCGGCGGGGCGCATCGGCGCGTCATGGCAGGCAGCAAGAGACGTTGTAGATGCTGTCGCGGCAGAAGTTCCCGCCGGCGCCCGTCACCGTCATTCCCGTGATGGTGCCCGCCGCGCGGTCGGCCACGGCGACAAAATACCCCGAGTGCCCCTGGTCACCCGTGGGATACGTCCACGGTGCTTGCCCGTCGTTGTTGTTGCCGCAGTAGTAGTCGGCGCCGGTGGGGTAGGTGGCTCCGCCCAACGTCAACGTCGTGGAAACGTGGATCCACCACCGGTCCACCTGCGCGAACCCGGTGTCCACCGGGTCCACCAGGTCACCGCGCGTCTCCGCGTTCACCATGTCCGGGTAGGTGCACACGTCCGTGGACGCGCCAAAGTACTGCCGGCAGGTGCTCACCGCGCCGGGCAGCCCCACGACGCCACCGTAGGACCAACGCCCATTCTGCCGCGGCAGGCTCCCCACGTAGCTCTGCGTGCTGGGTGCGCACAGGCCCAGGTAACACTCCTCGCCCAGGATGCACGCGTCCCCTGCGTTCTCTCCCGCGCAGTTGAGCCGCGCGCCGCAGTACGTGCGGTCCATGGACGGGTCCACGCACCGCCCGCCACACAGGATGAACCCCACGTCGCACGTCGCCTGGCACAGCCCGTCGGAGCAGTAGGAACCCGTCGCGCACGTCGTGCCGTCGTTGGCGCCGGTGCAATCCAGCTGCGCGCCGCAGTACGTGTTGTCGCTGTACGGGTCGATGCAGCGGTTGCCACACTTCACCAGCGGCGGGATGCACAGCACGGAGCATTCGCCGTTGCCGTTGCACGCGGTGTTGCCTGTGCACGCACTCCCTGCGGACCCCACGCCGCTGATGCCGCAGCCCGGCGTGGCGCCGCAGTGCGCGTTGTCCACAGCGGGGTCCACGCACGTGTTCCCGCACGCAAACGTCCCCGGCGGGCACACCAGCGTGCAAACGCGGTTCACGCAATGTTGGAAGTTGGCGGTGTCACACTGCTGGCCCGCGCTGCCCACGCCGTCAAACCCGCACTCCAGTGTCGCGCCGCAGAACCTGTCGTCGTTGGTGGGGTCAATGCACGTGGTGCCGCACACCACGCCCGGTGCCGGGCAGGCCACGCAGGTTCCGTCAATGCAGTACTCCGCGCCGGTGCACGCGTCCCCTGCGTCCACGCCGGTGCAGCTGGCGGAGGCGCCGCAGTAACGCTCGTCCCGCGCGGGGTTGATGCACTGGTGGTTGCAGTTGACGTCGGTGGCGTTGGGGCAGGCCGTGCAGGTGCCGGAGGTGCAGATCTCGTTGGACGTGCAGGCGGCACCGGCGTTGGCCCCGGCGCAATCCGCGGTGGCGCCGCAGAAGTCATCATTGGCGCGCGGGTCCACACACGTGCGGTCACACGTGAGGAACGGCGCTCCGCAGGTCACGCACTGGCCGCCCACGCACTGCTGGCTGGCCCCGCACTCGGTCCCCGCCGCGCTGCCAAAGCACCCCGGGAGCGCTCCGCAATGGTCGTGGCTCGTCGTGGGATCTGTGCACGCGCCGTCACACAGTACGGTGCCGGACGGGCAGGGCGCGCAGGTGCCGGCGGTGCAGGCCGCGTTGGTCCCGCACGCGTCGCCGGCGTTGCCGCCCAGGCAGTCGCCTTGTGCGCCGCAGAACCGCTCGTCAGCCAACGGGTCAATGCAGTAGCCGCCGCACGCCACCTCCCCGGAGGGGCACGGCGCGCACACGCCCGCCTGGCAGGCCTCCACGGACGTGCACTGGTCTCCCTGGCTCGCGCTGCAGTCCGCCCCGGCGCCGCAGAACCGCGGGTCTGACTGCGGGTTGATGCATTCGGAGGGCAGCGGCACCGTCGACGGCGCACCACCCACGCCACACCCGATCCGTGCGCCCGTGCCGGCGGCGTCCTCAAAGAGGACGATGGCGCGGCCGGTCATGTCCGCCGTGCCGTAGCCGCCCGTCACCGTGAGCGCGCCCGCCCCGCTGGAGTCCACAAACAGCACGCCAATGGACTGGTAGGCCGCCCCCACGTTGGACGCGTCCGGCCCGCTGCAATCCCCGGAGGCGTGCGCGCGGACCAGGTGCTGACCCTGGGATGCACCGACGACGGTGATGACCGCCTGCGTGCTGCTGGTGCCCTGCTCAATGAACCGCGCGGAGCCCTGCAGCAGAGACCCGCTCTTGGCCTGGAACGTCGCTGTCACCGCGTTGGCAAAACCGCCCCCGCACGTCACCAGCCCGGCCTGGCAGCTTGTGGAGCAGCCGCCGTTTCCGTCACACACCTCACCGCCGGTGCAGGTCCGTCCGGCGTTGGTGCCCTGGCAATCCGCGCGGGCGCCGCAGAACTGCGACGACACCGTGGGATCCACGCACACCGGCGTGCTGGTGACCGGGTCCGTGCATGCCACCAGGCCGCGCGGGCATGAGAACGTGCAGTACCCGTCCATGCAGGCCTTGTTGCCCACGCACTGGGTGCCCGCGTTGGTTCCCTGGCAATTGAGACGCGCGCCGCAAAAGTCCGGGTCGGAAAGCGGATCCACGCAGCGCGCGTCACACGCAATGAGGCCCGCGCCGCACGTCAGCGACGACGATTGCGTGCTGCTGGAGGTTCCCCCGCCCACCGACGAGCTCCGTGATGCGTTGCCGCCCCCGCTGCTGCCGGCGCGACTGCTGCCGCCCGACGTGCCACTGCTGCCGCCCGACGTGGCACCCGACGAACTGCCCGCCTGCCCGCTGCTGCTGGAACCCGTGTTGCCGGACCCGCCGCTGGAGGCGCCTTCGTCCGAGGAACTGCTTGCACCGGTACAGCCCACCAGGCCCACCAGGCCAACCACGGCCAGTCCGCGACCGATCGAACGCATTGCACACCTCGAGGATGAGCCCAGGCACGCCAGCCTGCGGCAGAACGCCGCCAGCGTGCGGATTATCGCGGCCAATTGTCAATGTAGGTGAGCGTAAGTGCGAAAAATCAGAGTAACAGAGACGCAACAACTGCGCTCAGGCCTGCGGCAACAGTGACCACGCCCAGGAGCAGGCCCGCTCCGGCGGCCGCGGCGCCCACCCAGACGCCGGCCTGAAGCGGGACCCGGTAGAAGTCCGTACCCGGGACGAACCACACGACGGAATAGATGGCCGCCACGGCGCCTGCGGACGCCGCGGCCAGCGCCAAGGGCCCGGCCGCACCGACGAGCGCGAGGGCGCCGGCGCTCCGGGTCAACCACGCGGCGGCACGCGAAGGGGCGGGTTCAGCGGGGGCCGGAGCGGGGGTGGCGGCCGGTGCGGGTGCGGGGGTGACGACGGGCGCGGGCGGCTCCGGGGCCGGCTCGGGGAGCGTTGCCGGGGTGGCGGCAAGCGGCTCCAGGCTCACGCGCACCTCGCCGCGCTGCCCCTTGTCCACGACGACGGTTTCCTGGTGGACGTGGTAGCCCTGCTTCTCCACCTTCAGCGGGTAGCCGCCCGGTTCCAGCCACGCCTTGACGGGCCAGCGACGGAAGCGCCGGCCGGCCAGTTCCACGCTGTCGGGCTCGGGGGTGACGGTGACGACGACCTTCCCCCACTTCCTCATGTTGGACGCGAGCTCCTTGAGCTTGCGGCGGACCTGCGGGGCCTTCTCGTGCAGCGGGTACTGGCGGAGGAAGGCCTCGTAGTGCAGTTGTGCGTCGTCAAACCGGTTCAGGTTCTCATTGGCCAGCGCCATGTTCAGGCGGACCTTGGGGTCCGGGAACAGCTCCCAGGCGCGCTCAAAGGCCACCAGCGCGGCCTCGTAGTCATGCACCCTGTACGCGGCGATGGCCTCCTTGTTGTATTGGCGCGCCGCCTCGTCGGGGCCGGCGGCGGCCAGGCACGCCACGACGAGGAGGGCGCCGGGCATCACAGCTCCTCCGGCTGCAATTCCCCGGAGGGCTCCGGGGTCCGCGGCGTCCGCGGGGCCCTTTTGCGCGCGGGTGGCGCGGCCTTGGCGGGGGCCGGTTGCTGCGGTTGCACCACCGGCACGGGGGTGAGCACCAGTTCCACGTCGTGGTCGTGGTCGGGCGTGAGCTCCCGCATGGCGGGCTGGTGACCCTCCCGCACGGCGCGCAGCGTCACAGGCCCGCCACCGCGCGGCAGCGTGCGGGTGACGGGCGCGGGGCCCCAGGACGCATTGTCCACGGTGATGAGCGCGCCCGGCGGGTTGGAGCGCACGGAGATGGCCACCGTGGTGGGTGCCGGCGGCGGCGGCGGCAGTGGTGCGGGCGCGGTGACGACGGACGGCTCCGCGGCGGGCGGACCGCGCCCCAGGGCCCAGGCCCCTGCGGCAAGCACCAGCACCACCAGCGCTGCGCCCCCGGCCAGGAGGGGAAGCGCGGGCTTGTGGGCGGGCGCCGGGGCCAGCGCCGTGAGGTCCGGCGTGATGCGCATCGTCGGGCCGTCGTCGGTGGGAACGGGTGCGGCCGGCTGCCCGCTGGTCCCCATGGCCACAAAGTCCTCCGTCCGCAGCGCCAGCAGCGCCGGGTCGGAAAGGTTAACCGGCGAAGGCACCAGCTGCTGGATCACGGAGATGGCGTGCAGCGCGTTGACGGGACGGTCGTCCCGGTTCTTGGCCAGCAGCCGGTCCAGGGCCTTCTGCACGTCCGGCATCCCCGCGAGATCCGGCCGCAGCTGCGCCACCGGGGTGGGCATGGCCTGCATCTGCTTCATGGCCAGGCCCATGGGCGTGTCCGCGCGGAAGGCGGCGCGCGCGGTGAGCATCTCGTAGAAGACAATCCCCAGCGAGTAGATGTCCGTCCGCCCGTCGAGCGGAATCTCCTGCAGCTGCTCGGGTGACATGTACGCGGGCGTGCCCAGCACCACGCCGGTCTGGGTCAGCTTCATGGATTCGCCGTCCAGCTGCGTGACGTGCGCAATGCCAAAGTCCATGACCTTGGCGGTCTCCGGCTCGTCAGGTGCCTGGTGCAGGAAGATGTTGGCCGGCTTGATGTCCCGGTGGATCATCCCCTGCTGGTGGGCCACGTGCAGCGCCTTGAGCGCCTGCGTGGCAATGCCCACCGCGCGCGGCAGGGCCAGCGGCTTGCCGCGCCGCAGCTCCTGGCGCAGGTCATGCCCGCGCAGCATCTCCATCACCAGGAACGGCATCCCGTCCGACGACACGCCGCTGTCATACACGCGGATGATGTTGGGGTGTTCCAGCCGCGCGGTGACGCGGGCCTCGCGCATGAAGCGCTGGACCACGCCGTCATCCCGCGTGTTGATGATCTTCACCGCCACCCCGCGGTCCGCGGCCAGCTGGCGCGCGCGGTACACCACGCCCATGCCGCCGCGTCCCAGCACGCCCTCCAGCGCGTAGCGTCCGTCAATGACGGCCGGCGCGGTGGGCTCCTGGCAGGTCGGACATATCTCCGCCGGCGTGCGCTGCTCGCAGCGTGGACACAACCGCTGCGTCGGGTCGGTCATGGCGGGAGCATAGGCGCACCGCCGGCAGCGGGCCAAACCTCAGCTGAAGCGGCCTTCCAGCCAGTCACGCAGCGGCTTCTCCGTCCTCACCAGCCGCATGGCCCACTCCGCGTGCCCGGGCGCAAACCCCACGCCAATGAGGCATTCCACGTCGCGGGCCAGGCCTTCGGCGCCCAGCGCCACCGCCTGGAAGCTGGTGGCCATGTTGAAGAAGTACGCACGGCCGCCCTGGCGCGCCGCCAGCACCGTGGCCATCTCCGTGCCGGGGACGTTGACGGTGTTGATCACCAGGTCACACATGGCGCCGCCGGTGGCCTTCTCCACCGCCTTGTGCACATCCAGCGGTTTCTTGGCGTCCACCACAATGGCGTCATGCGCGTAGCCCATCCGCGCGGCGGCCTGCGGTCCGTCCGGAAACGCGTCCACCGCCAGCAGCCGCCCGCTGCCCGCCAGGCTGTGCTTGGCCTGCGCCAGGCACAACATGCCGCTCTTACCCGCACCCAGTACCGCCACCGTCATGCCCGGGCGAACCAACCGCGCCACCTGCGCCGGCGCTCCGCACACGTCCAGAATGGCCAGCGCCAGCCGGTCCGGCAGGCTGCCGTCCAGGCGCGCGCCAATGCCGGACTCAAACAGGATGGCGTGCCCGGTCACATCCACCTGATCCTTGCCCAGGTGCACCTTGCGGATCTCCTGCAGGGACAGCGGCGTCAGGGTCAGGCTCACCAGCGTGGCAATGCGGTCACCCGGTTCAGCGTGGACGGGGCCGTGGTAGCGCGGACCCTTGGCGCGCAGCTTTCCAATGAGCATGCCGCCGCTCTGCGTGACGGGATTGTGCATCTTGCCGCGCTTCCCCACGATGTCCGTGATGCGCTGGGCAATGCCCGCGGGATCGCTCTTGGCGTCAAGCGACAGCTGGTGGAAGCTGGCCGCGTCAATGTTGAGCGTGTCCACGTCGAGGACCAGCTCGTTGTCCCAGGCGGGCAGGGACGCGTCCAGCACGTCCGCCTGCTGGGGCAATACGCCCGCCGGGGAAACCACGCGGTGGATGCCAAACACGTGCCCGCCGGTGCGGAAGGAATCGCTCATGGGTGGACCTCCAACCTGCGTGTACGACGACGGGCCAGGTCATGGCGAGTGACATGCCGGCCCGCACCCGGCTATCTGCAGTGAATGGTCATCTACGACCTTGGTTGCCGCGACGGACACCGCTTTGAGGGCTGGTTCCAGGACCTCGCGGCCTTCCAGGCCCAGCACAAGGACCGCCAGCTTGAGTGTCCCTCCTGCGGGTCACATGACGTGGAGCGCCTGCTGACCGGCAGCGCCATCCGCCGCTCCGCCGCGGACAAGGCCGGCACGCCGGACACGCCGCGCCCGGCGGTGGCGGAACCCGCCGGCGGCGGCGAGACCGTGCACCTGTCACCCGCGCAGGTCCGCGAAGCGCTGGGGACCCTGGCGGCGCACCTGCGCGCCAACAGCGACGACGTGGGTGAGCGCTTCTACACGGAGGCGCGCCGCATCCACCTGGGGCTCGCCCCCGAACGCGCGATCCGCGGCACCACGACGGACGAGGAGGAGCGGAAGCTGGTGGAGGAGGAGATTCCGTTCCTCAAGATCCCGGTGCCCGCGCAGGATGATTGAACGGCGCCAGCGCGCGCCGCGCGGCGCCGGGTGGCGCCGGCATCCCACACGCCCGGTCGTTTCCGTTGAGTGAACTCCGGGTGGGTCTATACTGCCCGGCCGGTTCCGTGCCCGTCGGGGGCGCGGACGATCCGGCGGGCCAGGCGAGGATGCGCAGGCAGTGTGCACTCGAGGGGACTTTGGTGACCGCCGCGCTCCTGGCGCTGGCGTTGCCCGCGCGCGCGTCCGTCGGTGGGACGCCGCCCGCGCAGCTGGCCGCGTGGCAGGTCCAGGGCAGCGCCAACACGGCGGGCGCCTCCATGATGGTGTCGGACGGGTTCGGCGTGAACATCGCCCTGCTGCCGGACAGCAACGCGTTCCTGGCCGCCGTACCCGGTGACGCGGTGGTGGCGGGGGCGTGGCTGTTCTGGAGCGGCAGCGCGGACCCGTTCTTCGGCACGGACAACGAGGTCCGCCTGCTGACCCCCGGCGGCGGCAACTACCTCAACCTGCGCACGGACCGCTGCGAACCCGGCGAGACCCCGTGCGACCTGTCGCAGAACCGCTGCCTGTCGGTGCGCACGCCCACCATTGACATGGACTTCTACTACTGCCGGCGCAACATCACCGGGCTGCTGGCGCGCATTCCGCGCGGGCAGCTGGGCGGCACGTACACCATGGGGGACATGCAGGCGTCCGTGGGCCTGACGGAAGGCGCACCGGGCCAGTGCTCCCCCGGGGATCCCAACTGCCAGGCCAAGTACGGCGGGTGGAGCATCGTCGTCGCGTGGCAGTCGGCGTCGTCGGTGGTGGTGCGTGACGCGGTGCTGTTTGACGGGTTCTTGTACGCCGACGAGGACTACGGCAGCCCCGGCGGCGGTTCCGGCATCAGCTCCGCGTTCACCATGACGGGGATCAACGCCCGGCCCAATGCCCGCGCGGAACTGTCCATGTTTGCCTTGGAGGGCGACCGGCAGCTGGGCGTGCCGCCGCAGGATCAGCCGGGCAACCCGCTGTTCTGCACCACGTGCCTGGACTTCCTGGAGATAAGCACGCCGTCCCACGCCGCGCGCTGGCGCGTGACGGATGGGACGGGACTCAACCCGTCGGGCAACCTGTTCAACAGCAGCAACAAGGGCGGCGGGGATTCCGTTGGCGTGGACGTGGATTCGTTCAACGTGGGCGTGGGTGGCGTGGAGGCGGTCATCAACGGCGGGGACACGTCACTCACGTTTGTCATGGGCAGCGGAGACGGGCGTGTGGGCGGGGACAACGGCGGCGGCGAACTGTTCTTCCTGGGCTACCTGTTTGTGGCCCTGGACACGGACTCCCCGCGCCTGGCCAACGCGGGCACGTTCAAGACCGCCAGCCTGGTGACGGCCTCTCCGGGTGACGTCATTGCCTACACCATCCGCGTCACCAATGACGGCGCAGCCAACGCCACCAACGTGCGCGTCACCGACGCGCTGCCCGCGGGGACCACCTACGTGGCCGGCAGCACCACCAACACCTGCGGCGCCCCCAGCGGTGACGTGGGCGGCACGTCCCGGCTGTTCCAGCCCGGCGGCGTCAACCTGGGGACCATTGGCATCGCCAGCCCGGGCAACTTCTGCGAAGTCCGCTTCCAGGTCCGCATCAACACCACGTTCACCGGCACGGTCCGCAACGTGGCCAGCATCTCCGCGGACGACGTGCTGCCCTTCCCGGTGGAGGCGTCCACCACGGTGACCGCGCCGGTACTGGCGCGCTTTGAGAAGACGGTGTCCGGCGCCACGGGCGGTGGCGTGGTCCCGGGCGCCACGCTGACCTACACCCTGACGCTGTTTGGCAACGCGTCCCAGAACGTCAACGGCGCCAGCGTGGTGGACGTACTGCCCGCGGAACTGCAGGGCGTTGCCGTGACGTCACGCCCGGCCGGCTCCACGCTCATTTCCGACGTCACCACCGGCCGCCTCCAGGTGGACGGCATCAACGTCCCCGCGGGGGGCACTGCCGTCATCGTCTTCACGGCCAGCGTGCGTGCCGGCACCGCGGACGGCACCGCCGTGCGCAACCAGGGCAGCGTGACCTTCCCCGGCGGCGGCCCGATGCGGTCCGATGATCCGTCCACCGCGGTGGCGGCGGACCCGACGACGGTGACGGTCCGCAACCGGATCGATCTGACCACTTCGCAGAAGACTGTGGTCAGTCCCGCGTCACTGGTGGCCAGTCCCGGCACTGCCATCCGGTGGCGCATCCGCGCGATCAACAGCGGCAACCGCTCCGCCACCGTTGCCATTGCGGATGACCTGCCCGCCAACGTTGGCACGTGCACCATCATGGCGGCCCCTGCGGGGGTCACCTGTCAGCCCGGAGGGGTGAACGGCACCGGCCGCGTCGTCGGGACGGTGACGCTGGCGGCCGGCGCCACGGCGGACGTGGAGTTCACCGCCACCGTGCTGGCGTCCGCGCCGGATGGTGCCACGCTGGTGAACCGCGCCACGCTGACGCCGCAGGAAGACGTGACGCGGGTGGTCACCGTGACCGCTCCTGCCGTGACCGTGCGCAACCGGCCGGATGTCACCACCAGCACCAAGGCCGTGCTGGACGTCAACGGCGCGCCCACGCGTCCCGGGGAGACCGTGCGGTACACGGTGACCGTCACCAACAACGGCACGCGCGCGGCCACTGGCGTCGTCGTCACAGATGCCATCTCAGCCAACCTGGCCATTGTGACCGTGGGGCAGGGCGGCATTGCTACGGGTAACAACGTCACGTGGAACGTGGGCAACCTGGCCGTGGGGCAGACCGTCACGCGGACGGTGGACTGCCGGGTGAACGCGGGCGTTGCCAACGGAACGGTGATCGGAAACCGCGCGCGCATCGCCTCACCGGACCTGGCGGCACCGTTTGACACGCCGCTGGTGAACTTCACCGTCACGGCGGCGCCGGTCATTGCCGTCACCAAGACGGTGACGGACGTCAACGGAGCGCCTGCCCGGCCGGGGGACACCGTCCGCTACACCCTCACGCTCACCAACACCGGCGACGGGAACGCCACCAACGTGGCGGTGACCGATCCGGTGGATGCGTCGCTCACGTTTGTATCCGCCACCGCTGGGGGCGCGCTCAGTGCCGGGAATGTCCGCTGGACGGTGGCCACGCTGGGACGGGGTGCTGCTTCCGCGGTCACGCTGACCTTTGACGCGCGCATCCGCACTCCGCTGGACAACGGGACGGTGGTCTCCAACCAGGCCAGCGTGACGTCCACGGAGATCACCACCGCGGTGCGCTCTGATGATCCGGGTCTCCCCGGCGCCACGGACCCCACGCGTTTCACCGTGACCAGCGCGCCCGCAGTGGCCATGACCAAGACCGTCACCGACCTCAACGGCGGGGACACGCTGCCGGGCGAAGAGGTGCGCTACACGCTCACGCTGACCAACACGGGTGACGCCATCGCGCGCAATGTGACGGTCACGGACGCGGTGGACGCGCGGTTGACGTCACTGGTGGCCGAAACCGGTGGCACCGTGGCGGGCCAGACCGTGACGTTCACCGGTGGCGGGTTGACGGCGCTGGCACCGGGCACGCCCGTCACGCTGACCTTCCGCGCGCGCGTGGTGTTCCCGCTGGCCAACGGGACAGTCATTCCCAACCAGGCGCGTGCCGCGGTGGGCGCCGTCACCGTGCTCAGCAATGACCCATCCACGCCCGCCGCGCTGGACCCGACCAACCTGCTGGTCCGCTCCCGGCCGGCGCTCACCGTCACCAAGCGCGTCAGCAACCTCACCACGCCCGGCAGCGTGTACCGCCCGGGCAACCGCATTGCGTATGACCTCACGGTTCGCAACACCGGCACCGAAAACGCGCTCAACGTTGTCATCACCGACGTGCTGAGCGCCAACCTGGTGAACATTGACGCCGGCGTGAACGGCACGCTGACGGGGCAGACGGTCCGGTATGACCGGACCACGTTGGCCGCGCTGGCCAGCGTGGCGCCCAACACGTCCCAGACCGTCCGCATCCAGGCCACCATCCGCCTGCCGCTGGACAACGGCATCACCATCAGCAACGTGGCCACGGGTACGGCGGATACGCTCACGCCCGTCCCGTCTGACAACCCGGACACGCCCGCGGTGGGTGACCCCACGGTCATCACCATCACCAGCGCAGCGGTGTTGTCAGCCACCAAGACGGTGACGGACCTCAACGGTGGCGCGTTCGCGCCGGGGGATTCCGTCCGTTACACCATCACGGTGCGCAGCACGGGCACCGCCAACGCACGCAATGTTGTCATCAGTGACCCGGTGGACGGGCGGCTGCGCAACCCGGTGCCGTCCAACGGTGGCGTGGTGGGCGGCGGTGGCATCCGCTGGGACGCGGCGGTGGTGCCGGCGCTCGCGGTGTTGTCACCCACGCAGTCCGTCACCGTGACGTTCACCGCAACCGTCCAGACTCCGCTGGATGACGGGACGCTCATTGCCAACCAGGCGCGCATCACGGCGGACACGCTGGCCGCGCTCCTCAGTGATGACCCCAACACGCCGGTGGCGGCGGACCCCACCACCATCCGCATCACCTCGGCCGCGGACCTGTCCGTCTCCACCAAGGAGATCCTGAACGCGTCCGGGACGCGCATCACGCAAGCCACGCCGGGGCAGGACCTGCAGTACCGCATCCGCGTCCAGAACCGCGGCAACGCCACCGCGCGCAACGTGGTGGTGGACGACGTGCTTCCGGCGCAGTGGACCACCCCGGTGGTGGTGTCCGGAACGCTGGCGGGGTCCACGGCCACGTGGACCGGTGCCACGGTGTCCGGGCTGGTGGCGGTGGCGCCGGGTCAGCAGGTGGACCTGGTGGTGCGCGGGCGGCTGGCGCTGCCGCTGGATGACGGGACGGTGGTGGGGAACCAGGCGCAACTGTTTGTCAACAACCGTACGGGCGCACCCTTCACCAGCGACGATCCTGCGACTGCCGCGCCCGGTGACCAGACGCGCTTCACGGTGCGCTCCGCGCCGCTGATCTCCGTGTCCAAGACGTTCACCGACGTCAACGGCGGCGACGTGGAGCCGGGAGACCAGGTCACCTATACCGTGTCCATTCGCAACAGCGGCACGGCCAACGCGCGCAACGTGGTGGTGACGGACCCCCTGGCCGGCGCGCTGCAGTTTGTCTCCGCGGGGCAGGGCGGCACGCTGACGGGCAGCACCGTGACGTGGAACAGCGCGGGGTTCCCGGCGCTGGCGGCCATTGCCCCGTCCGCCGCGGCGGTCACCGTCACACTGACCGCGCGCGTGCGCACCACCACCGCCAGCGGGACGCTGGTGTCCAACCAGGCCAGTGTCGCCGCCACGGGCGTGGCGGCCGTGCTGTCGGATGACCCGGCGCTGCCCGGGCCGCGTGACCCCACGGTGTTCCGCGTTGTCGCGCAGCCGCACCTGGTGGTCACCAAGGCGCTGCCCGCCGGCGCACCGCGCATTGCGTCTCCCGGGGACAGCATCACCTACCAGTTCTCCATCACCAACACCGGGTCGGCCACGGCCACCGGCGTCACGCTGCGGGATGAGCTCCCCTTTGGCGTGGCGTTCACCAGCGCCACCGGCGGTGGAACGTTTGACGCGCTTACGCGCACAGTCCGCTGGGCGCTGCCGGACGTCACGCCGTTTGGCGGCGAAGCGCGGGTCACGCTGGTTGTCGTGGTGGATGACACCGCAACGGACGGCCTGACGCTGCGCAACCAGGGTTTTGGGAATGCGCAGGGAACGGTGGCAACCGCGTCCGACGATCCTGCGACGCCGGCGGCGCTGGATCCGACGGTGGTGACGGTGAGCGCCATTGTGGACCTGTCCACGGCCGCCAAGACCGTGACGGATGAGAACGGCGGCCTGTTGGTGCCGGGCGACGTGCTGGCCTGGCGCATCACCGTGCGCAACACGGGCAACACCGCCGCCCGCAACGTGACCGTCACCGACGAGTTGGACCCCGCGCTGGAGGTGGTGGAGGTGCAGGGCGGCGGCACGGCGTCCGGCAACACGGTGACGTGGGCGTCCGGGGGCGTGCCGGCGTTTGCGCGGCTCAGGCCGGCAGACGGGGAGGTGGCGCTGGTGGTCCGCGCGCGTGTCCGCGCCACGGTGGCGGACAACACCAGCGTGGCCAACCAGGGCGTGGTCCGCAGTAACGAATTCCCCGCCGGCATCCGCACGGACAACCCCGCCACGACGACGGTGGATGATCCAACCGTGGTGACCGTGCGGGCACCGCGCCTGACCGTCACCAAGCGCGTGGTGGACCAGAACGGCGATCCCACCATCCCGGGCGACCGCATCCGCTACTCCATCACCGTGCAGAACGTGGGCGGCGCACCCGCCGCGGCGGTGGAGGTTGATGACGATCTTCCGGCGGAGCTGGTGGAGATCGCCGTGGGCCAGGGCGGCACGCTGACCGGGCGGCACGCGCATTGGGACCGGACGACCACGCCCGCCCTCACGTCCGTGGCGGCCGCCGTCGCGGTGGAACTCACCGTGGACGCGCGGGTGGAACCCGGCGTCGCGGGCAACGCGGTGCTCTCCAACCAGGCCAGTGTGCGTTACCCCGGACTCCCGGCCGCGCTGCTCAGCGACGATCCGTCGACACCCGCGGGGGCGGACCCCACGGTGCTGCGGCTGCGCGGCGCGCCGTCGTTCGCGGGTTCCACCATCACCATTGACGGGAATCCGCCGGTGGTGAAGCCGTTGGATCCCATCCGGTTCACCATCACGCTGGTGAACGGAGGCACGGCCGTCACACAAGGCGCGGTACTGCGCGTGACGCCGGACCCGTCCCTGGTCAGCCCGGTGGCGGAGGACGGCGGCATCCCGGTGGGGGGCGTGTTGACGTGGGACGCCTCCACGCGGCCCGAACTGGTCCGTATGCTCCCCGGCCAGTTCATTGTTGTGCACTTCAATGCGCGCGTGGCGTCACCGCTGCCGGACGGAATCACCATCAGCCAGGCCGCGTTCGCGCGTTCGGTGGAGGTCGCGGATACGCGCATCGGCCCGGTCACCGTGGCGGTGTCGTCGCGGCCGCGCTTTGTTGCGTCCACGCTGGTGGTGACGGATGCCAACAGCGGTGAAGTGGAGCCCGGTGACCTGCTCAGCTACCGCCTGACCGTGCACAATGACGGCTCGGCCACGGGACGCGCGGTGTCCGTGGTGCTGCCGGTCCCGTCTGGAACGCGGTACGTCCCGGGCAGCACGCGCGTGGGAGCCGGCGCGCCCGCGGACGTGGGAGACGTGGGGGCGCTGGCAGTGGGCGCGGCGCTGGGTGACGTGGCGGCGGGCGCATCCGTGGTGGCAACGTTTGACGTGCGCGTGGCCCGCGAAACCCCGCGCGGGTACCGGGTGAGTGCGCAGGCCGCCATCACCGACGAGGTGGCGGGCACGGTGGCCAGCGACGACCCGCGCACTCCGGCGATCCTGGGCGACCCGACGGATGTGGTGGTGGGCGGTGGCGCGTTCCTGGCGGCCACGCTGATGGCGGACCCCAACCCAACCGGTGCGGACGGCGCGACCACGCTCCGCCTGGTGGTGGAGAACCCCGGGTCGCTGCCGGCGGCGGATGTGCTGGCCACCGTGCCGTTGACACCGTCACTGGTGGTGGAAGCGGGAAGCCTGACGGTGGGCGGGTTGCCGGTGAGCGACGCTGACGACGGAGACGCGGGCGGTGCCAACGCACAGCGGTTCTACGTGCGCATGCCGCTGGTGGAGAGCGGCCAGGCCGTGGTGGCCACGCTGCGCGTGCACCTGGCAGGGGGACAGGACCGGGCCGAACTGCAGGGCACGTTGTCCCGCCCGGCGGCCATGGACGTCCCGACGGATGGCGACCCGGCGCGCGCGGGTGCGCAACCCACCGTGGTGGTGCGGCCCGGTACGGCTGCCGACCTGGGTGGCAGTGCCGTGACGATGGTGGACGTGAACGGTGGAAGCCTGTTGGCCGGTGACATGGTGCTGGTGACGTACACGCTGGCCAACCGCGGTGGCGTGGCCGCGCGCCTGTCTGACGGCACGGGTTTCAACGCTTCGCTGGATTCGCGTCTGCAGCTGGATGACACCTCCGTGGCGCCGGCGGCGCAGTTTGTTGCGGCGGACGGTGGCTCACGCGTGACCTCCGCGCCGGGCGCGCCGGGACAGACGATTGAACCGGGCGCGTCACTGACCATCACGTTCCGCGCACGGGTGCGGACGCCCACGGAGAGCGGCCGCGAGATCCGCACGCAGGCGCTGGTCACGCTGCAGGACGGGACGCAGTTCACCGTGGGGCCCGCGTCCCTGCGGGTGGGCGGCGCGGTGGGCACGTCGTCGCTCAGAGGCGTGGTGTTTGAGGACGTGGGCGGCAACAACCGGCGGCTGGATCCGGGCGTGGACAAGCTGGTGGCGGGTTACACCGTGGCACTGGTCCCGGCGGAGGCCGGTCCCCGCGGCACCGCGGTGCTGTCGGCCGTGTCGGATGACGACGGGAAGTACGCGCTCGCGTCGGTGGCGCCCGGTGAATACCGCGTGCGCGTGCTGTCGCGCGGTGGTGCGCAGTTTGCGGAGCGCGGCCTGGTCCTCTCCGCCGGCGAGCAGCGCACGGAGAACCTGCGCATTGACCCCAGTGGCGTCATCTATGATTCGCGCGACGGGCACCCGCTGGCTGGCGTGCGCGTGACGCTGTTCCGTGACGACGGCGATGATTCCGACGTGAACGACGCGGTGCTGCCGGCGGACCAGTTGCCGGCGGGCCAGCAGGACCAGGTGACCGGGCCGGACGGGCGCTACCGGTTTGACCCGTTGGCGGGCCGCTACCGCCTGGGGCTGGACGGACCGCAGCCCACGTCCGTGTGGCCGTCCGCGGTGATCCCCGTCTCCAATGAAGACCACGTTGCCAACCCGCTGGGCAGCTTTGCCCGCACGGATGCTGACGGCAACGTGGTCCCTGACGCGCAGCCGCGGTTGGACCGCGAGGTGCGTTACTACCTGCGGTTTGACCTGACCACGGGGCGCGAAGTGCTGCACAACCACGTGCCCGTGGACCCGCTGGCGTCGGTGGTGCGCCTCACCAAGCAGGCCAACAAGCGCGTGGTCAACGCCGGTGACCTTGTCACGTACACCGTGCGGCTCACCAACACGGCGGCGCAGGATTTCACGGTGCGCAGCCAGATGGGCGGCGTGGAGTTTGCGGACGCCATCCCGTCGGGCTTCTCGTACGTGAAGGGCAGCGCACGCGTGGACCGCATCGTGCGTGATGATCGCGGTCAGCCGCGGCGCGAACGCCTGCCGACGGTGGACCCCGCCGGGAGCAAGGTGCTGGTGTTCGGCGCGTATGACCTGCTTGGCCGCTCTGAGATGGAGCTGCGCTACCAACTGGCGGTGGGACCGTCCGCCCGGTTTGGCCAGGCGGAGAACCGCGTGCTGGCGCGGGCGGCGGCCGGGCAGATGGCCATCAGCGCGGAGGCGCGCGCGTTTGTTGAGGTGCGCCCGGAGACGCTGTTTGACGACGGCACCGTGGTGGGCAAGGTCTTCTGTGACCAGGACGGTGACGGCTGGCAGGGCGCGGCCGAGGAGGGCGTGTTGGGGGCGCGTGTGGTGCTGGACACGGGCTTCTACGCGGAGACTGACGAGGACGGACGTTTCCACTTCACGCTGGTGACCCCCGGCAGCCACCTGGCCAAGCTGGACCTGGACACGCTTCCGCCGGGTGCCGTGCCCACGACGCCCATCCGCAACCCGTTCTACACGACGCGCGGCCTGCCCACGCGGATGAGCTGGGGCGTGCGCTGCCTGCGCGACCCTGCCACGCGCCCGTTTGTCGTCCTCAACACGGACTCGTATCCGTTGCCGTGGCAGAAACCGGTCCCGCCCGGTCCGCCGCCACCGGACCAGGTGCACGTGCACGGCGTGCTGACACAGCGGCTGGTGTTCCTGGATGGCGTGCGCCAGGAGCCGGTGCGCGTGGACCTGGGCATTGCGTTTGGGAACCAGGACCCGGTCATTGGGCAGGGGCCCGGACCCAACCTGATGGCGTTCCAGGCGGACAAGGGCCTGGGGATGCCGCTGACGTTGCACCCGCGCGTTTCCACGCTGTTGCCGCTGACCGGGTGGCGTCTCGTCGTGGAGGACGAAGAGTCCCATGCGGTGGCGTGGGCCCTGGAGCAGGAGGAGCCACCGCCGGAGGTTCTCAACTGGGACGGACGTGACCCGGCCACCGGCGAGCTGCGGCTGCAGGCCGGCCGCCGTTACATCGCCACGCTGGCGGTGGTGGCCACCAACGGTGACGTGGGCATCAGTGCGCCGCGGCGGTTTGGTATCCGCGTGGGCGCGGCGCAGGAGGGCGGCGGGTACGAGGCGCTCATAGACGAGGGCGCGGGTGCGCTGTTTGACAAGAAGGGGCGCCCGGACCCGCGCCTGCTGGCGTGGTTGCGCGAGGAAGCGCCCAAGCTGGGTGCGAGCGCGGAGACCAAGGTGGAGGTGGAGGTCCACGGCGACGACAAGACGACGGCCAAGGAGGCGAAGGCCAACCAGAAACGTGCGGAGCGCGTGCGGGACGAGCTGGCCACGATGGGTGTGGCGAAGGACCAGGTGGAGGCGCGCGGGTTCGGCGGCGAGGCGGCGCGCGTGCCCAACATGGGCCGGCCGCAACGCGCGATGAACCGCCGTGTGGTCATCCGGTCACGCTCCGTGCAGGCCCTGGGCGAGCCGCTGGCCCCGGTGGAGAGCCTGCCGCGCGTGAACCTCAACGGGCTGGAGATTGCGCTTGACGAGGAACGGGTGCGGTTTGAGACGGACCTGCCCATGCGCGTGGGCGAGCTGGTGCGCGTGGACCTGACCATGGCGTCGGGCCAGCGCGTGATCCTGGCGCGCACGTACACCGGCCAGCCGTTCCCGGAAGGCGCGTCCGCGCCGCCGCAGTCCGCGGGTGTGACGGTGCGCGGGGACATGGCGGGACCGCAGGTGGTGGTGGAGGACACGGCCATCCCCGTGCCCGCGGCCGGCTCCGTGGCCGCGGAGGTGGATGCGCCGGACGGGGGCGCCGCGCCTTACATGCTGGACGACAACGGGCTGCCGGACCGCGAGATTGCCATCCGGTTGCGCGCGCCGCCGGATGCGCTGCGCTGGAGCCTGCGCGTGTTCACGGATGCGCCGCCGCCGTCGCCCGCGGCGGACGGTGGTGTGCCTGACGGTGGTGCGCCGGACGGCGGAGACGCGGGGAGCCTGTCCGCGGACGCCGGCACGGAGGGGCCGCGGGTGTTCTCCGGTGACGAGGTGGTGGTCTGGGAGCAGCGCGTGGAGGGCGCGCCCCCGGAGGTGTTCCGCTGGTCCGGCCAGAATGAGACGGGTGCCAACATGTTGCGGCCCGGCACGCTGCGGTTCCGCTTCATGGCGGAGGTTCCCGGCGGCGTGACGCTCTACGCCCCTGAGGGCGAGATCGCCGTGCAGGCAAAGCCCGCTCCCGTGGTCCTTTCAAACCCGTTCACCAAGACCAAGAAGCTCACGCTGGCCGCGCAGATGGCGCTCGGCGGGATGCTCGAGCAGTTCGGGCGCCTGGGCGGGACCATCGTTGTCACGGCGCACACCGACAGCAGTTCCACGCGCATGAAGGCGCTGTTTGAAACGCAGGACCAGGCGGACCGCATCAAGGAAGCGCTGGTGAAGATGGGCGTCCCCGAGTCCGCCGTGGCGGCGCAGGGGAAGGGGTTCCAGGAGCCGCTGGTCCCCGGGAAATCCCGCCGCGCGCGTGAGCAGAACCGCCGCGTGGAGCTGCTTGTGGTGCCGGCGGCGCCCGTGTCTGCACCCGCAGTGGTGGTGCCGGCCGTGGAGGTCAACGGCCAGCCCGTGCCGCTTACCGGCACCGTGTTCTCAGCCAGAACGTTCCAGACGCGGCGGGGTGACCTGGTGATTGCGTGGCGCGCCGTGACGGGCGACCGCGTGGTGCTGCGCCACCACGCCGTGCTTCCGGATTCCGGCGCGGCACCGCGGACCCTGGCGCAGGCCCTGGGGCCCATTCCCGGCACCACGCTGCTGCCGCTGCCTGCCGGGTACGTGCTGCCCTCCGCACCCCCCATGTTGGACGGCGGCACCCAGGACGGCGGCACGGATGACTTCGCCAGTTGGTCGCCCACGCCTGCACTGACGACGTACTGGGCCCCGGGTGGGTTCGCGCTGGCGCCTCCCGTCCCGGAGGCCTTGCCGGTTCCCACCGTACCCATTGCGCTGCCGCCGCCGGTGCGCGCGCTGCCCACGCCGGGTGAGACCATGGCCGCACAGCTCGTCGTGGACCTGCCGCCTGACGGAGCGCGCCTGGGCACTTCGCGCCTGCTGGTGCGCGGCATGACGCACCCGCTCAACCGTGTCCTCGTCAACGGGCAGGCGGCCGTGGTGGACCCGGTCACCGGACAGTTTGTGGCGGTGGTGGGGTTGGCGGAAGGACCGGCCACCTTGAAGGTGGAAGCCGAGGACGTGCGCGGCAACCGCGGCATCATCACGCGGGCCTACACCGTCGACACGACGGGCCTGTTCTTCATGGCGTTCACGGACACCGCGGCCAGTGCGGGTGGTCGCCTGGACGAGTTCGGCCAATACAACAGTGTGAGCCCCATGCTCAGCCCGCGGGGCGCGTCGCTGCGCGGCGGGCCGTTGACGTTCTACGGGCGCACCGCGCTGTACGCACGCGGCAAGTGGAAGGGCTTCTGGCGCATCCCGTTCATTGAGGCCACGCTGCACCTGGACTCCAACCGCATCAATGACCCGTTCCAGGAGCGTGACCTGGCCGGGCAGTGGGTCAGCTACTACCCGTCGTTCGGTGACAACGGCGTGGAGGTGCAGGAAGCGCGCGCGCGCTACCCGCTGTACGTGCGCGTGAAGGCCGGCGCCAATGAGCTGTACGTGGGCAACACGGCGGCGGCGCTGCAGAACGGTGACCTGTTCCGGTACGCGCGTGCGCGTTACACGGCGATGGGGTCCGTGGACCAGGGCTGGGTGCAGCTTCCCACGCTCCCGGTGCTGGGCCAGGTGGACCTGGGGCACACGCGGGCGCGCGTGTTTGCGGCGGGCGGTGACACGCCGCGGCGGCCGGCGCACGTGGAGCTGCGGGGCACCGGCGGGTCCATCTACTTCCTCAAGGACCGCTACGTGGTGGAAGGCAGCGAGCGCGTCCACGTCGTCGTGCGGGACGCCATCACCGGCCAGGAAATCCTGCGCGTGCTCAAGGTGCGCAACCAGGACTACACCATCCGCTACCAGGAAGGCCGCGTGTTCCTGAGCATGCCGTTGATGTCCACGGCGGACTCCACCTTCATCACCAACCAGAACCCCACGGCCATCACGCAGGGAAACCCGGCCTATCTGGTGGTGGACTATGAGCACATGGGCCAGGGGGATTTCAGCGAGTTTGGTGCGGGCGGCGCGGTGGAACAGGTGCTGCTGGACCACGTGGCCGTGGGCGGCGGGTACGTGCTGGAGGGGCGGCGCAACGCCAACCCCAGCTATCAACTGGGCGGCCTGCATGCGCGCGCGTTCTGGGACAACGACAACTTTGTGCAGGCGGAGTGGGCCTATAGCCGCGCTGTCAACGTGGAGAACGCCATCAGCAGCGACGGCGGGCTCACCTACCAGGCGCTGGGCCAGCCGGTGAACGCCGCGCCCGTGGTGCAGGACAACACGCTGTACATGCCGGAGCGGCAGGGTCATGCCTACAAGCTCAAGGGGCAGGTGGCGCTGGGCAGGTGGCTGGGCAAGGCCCCCACCGACGTGAGCGCGCGCGCCTACTTCCAGCGCGTGCAGCCCGGGTTCTTCTCTGACGGGACCATGTTTGACCAGGGGCAGTGGAAGTACGGCGCTGAGGGCAGCTGGCAGATCACCCGCCGCGACAGCCTGCGCCTGCGGTGGGACGGGACGTGGACGGACGTGCCGCTGGTCAGCCAGGTGCTGCAGTACCGCCGCCTGCACCGGGAAATGGCCACCCTGCAGCTCAGGCACGTGGAGGGACCCGTCACGTTCACCGGCGAATACGCGTCCAACGTGATGGAGGACGGGGCGGACTTTGGACGGGTGAACTGGCAGCAGCTGCGGCGCCGGTGGATGAACGTGGTGGCGGGCCAGGTGGACTTCAAGGTGGCGGACACCATGGTGCTGTACGGCCGGCAGGAGGGCGTGCTCACCGCGGACCCGCAGCTCATGCCGCGCTGGAATGACCGGCTGACCACGACGGTGGGCACGCGCATCAAGCTGCTGGAGAACCTGGAACTCAACGTGGCGGAGAGCCTGCGCTGGAACGGCGAAAACGCCACGCAGGTGGGCCTGCGCACGCGCGTGGATGACCACACGGACCTGTACGGTTCTGAGCGCTTCACGTTCCGCAACGGGGATTTCCTGTCCACCACGGTGGTGGGCGCGGGCAGCAACGCGGACGCCACCACGCGCACCTACGGCGAATACCAGCTGGACACCGGCACGCGCATGCAGCAGTCGCGCGCGGTGATGGGCGTGTCCCACCAGTGGACGCTCATGGAGGGCTTCTCCGTTTCGCTCGGGTACGAGCGCACGCACGTGCTGGGCACCTCCACCACCGAGTCCCCCAACGGCCCGCCGACGGCGGCGCCCAACGGGACGCCCACTCCGTACGCGTTTGGAGACAGCTACGCGTTTGCCTCACCCGGCGCGGTGGGCGCGCAGCCCATGATCCTGGGGTCCGGCAGCCGGGACGCGCTCAACGGGCAGGTCAACCTCAGCCCGTTCAAGTGGCTCAAGTTCCAGGGGCGCCTGGAGATCCGCATGGACAACGCTGACGAGCGCCGCGGCGGGTTTGACCGCCTCGTCGTGTTCTCAGCCAACACGCTGTCCTGGAACTGGACGGAAGACCTGTCATTCATTGGCCGGTTCAACCTGCTGGACGTCAAGAACCTCACCCTCAACCTCAAGGAGGCGGAGCTGCAGGAACTGGCCGCGGGCCTGGCCTACCGCCCCATCCATCACGAATGGCTGAGCGTCCTGGCGCTGCTGCGCCACCGCCTGGAGCTGCGCCCCATCATGCTGACCGAGGGCCGGTTTGAACGCACCTCCGCCGACGTGGCGTCGCTGGAGCCCATCATTGAGCTGCCGTTTGGCCTGCAGTTGGTGGAGAAGGTGGCCTTCAAGTGGAGCCGCGAAAAGGTGGAGGACCTCAAGGAGGGCAACGCGTTCATGGCGTTGTGGATCAACCGCGTGAACTACCACGCGTTCCGCATGCTCAAGCGCTTTGTGCCCTGGTTCAACAAGTGGCCCGGCGACATCGACGTGGCGGTGGAGTACCGCCTGCGGGCGCTGCTCACGCAGTCCCAGCTGGACCACGGCTTTGTCACGGAGATCGGGATCGTGCCGCTGCCGTTCGTGCGCATCGGACTGGGGTTCAACTTCTCCCGCGTCTCCGACGACGAATTCGCCAAGGTCAACCAGAACGCGTTTGGTCCCTACGTCCGGATGCAGGCCCAGTACTGAGCCCGGTTTGACGATCCGGTCGGCGTCTTCTACGGTCCGCGGCCTTTGACGACGCTGGAGGCCGCCTTGAGACGTTACCTGCCGGGATTCCTTGTTGCCCTTGCACTGTCCACCGGATGCAAGGAGTGCACGGGCGAGCTGCAGAAGCTGACCAGCAACGCCGTCCTGGTGCCGTCCGTCTACAGCTTTGGCGTGGTGCAGGTGGGCGCGTCGTGCGATGGCACCATCAAGGTCCGCAATGAAGGCCAGGCGGAGCTGACCATCACCGGCGTCAGTTACTCTGATGACAACAGTGGCGGCGCGCTGTCCGTGGTCAGCTTTCCCACGGAGTCCGTCCTGTCCGCGGGTGAGGGCGAGATTGTCCTGCGCTACGCACCCACCGCGCCTTCCAACGGCCTCACCTCCGCCACCCTGCGGGTGAACACCAATGACCCCACCGGCGGTGGGGAGCGGCGCGGCACCGTCACCGGCGAAGCGGTGGCCCAGACGGCCGGCAAGCTGTGGCCCACCTGCAAGGTCAACCTGGACGACACGGGGGACCCCGGTCTGTGCACGCTGATGGAGTTTGGCTCCACGCCCAAGCTGCAGCCGGGCGCCGCGGGCGGGCTCACGCGCACCATCACCGTCAGCAATGACGGCACCGCGCCGTTCAACATCCTGGGGGTGAACGTGCTGCCGCCGGACGGGCAGACCCTGCAGCCGGAATTCGCCGTGGACCTCATCAATGGCCAGCCGCCCGGCGCCGCGGTCTCCGTCCCCGCTTCGCGCCAGGGCGCATGCGGCGAGGCCATCCCCAACGTCCCGGGCATCCCGGTGGTCATCAAGTTCACGCCCACGCGCATTGGCATCCAGGGCGCGCGCATCCAGATCATCACGGACGCGCCCACCGCGGGCACCGGTGACGGCAACCCACCCGCCGGGCAGGCCAACGTCAACGTCACCGGCCTGGGCAGCGGCACGGGGCTCGGGTTGTCCCCGGAGTTCATTGCCTTTGGCGAAGTGGCAGCGGGCTCCTCCAAGACGGAGGACGTGCGCGTGGCCAACCTGGGTGACAGCCAGGCGGCGGTGAACACCACGTGCATTGACATGAATGACAACGGGACCTGTTACACGGACCCGCTGTGCACCAGCGGCTGCCAGGCGGATACCGCGGACGTGGAGTGCACCGGCGGGGACGCGGACCCCTCCACCGGCCTCAACTGCGACGTGGAGGGGCAGGGCAAGGGCTTTGTGCTGACGGCCACGGACGCAACCTCCGGCGGCACTGACGAGGCCGTGCTGCACGTGACCTGGGCGCCGCCGTCCGCGGCCACCTTCAGCAAGAGCCTGTTGTTCATGAGCAACGTGGCGGGGAACACCATCTATTCGGTGCGCATCACCGGCGGCGTGGCGGGCACCATCTCCGCCAACCCGGGCTCCGTCGTCGTGGCGGCCAGTGATGACACCAACACGGCCACCGGGTCCGCCACGTTTGTGGTGAGCAACACCGGACAGGCGGACCTGGTGATCAGCCAGGTGTCCTTTGACGGGCCGGCCTCCATCACGGATGACTTCCGCCTCACGCGCGCTGAAGACGGCCTGTTCACCATGTCCTGCACGCGCACCGCCGCCCAGACGTCCTGCACGGTGCCCGCGTGGAGCACGCCGTTCACCATTGCCCAGGGCGGGCAGACCACGTTCACCCTGGCGTTCCAGGACAACGACGCAGCCGTGAGCATGCAGGACATGGACATTGCGTTCACGCACAACGGCAACGGCGGCAACCCGTTCCTTGTCGGCGTGAGCGTGTGCAAGCCCGCTGGCGGTACCTCCCCGCGCCCCACCTGCCCCTGACGTCCCGGTGGGCGGACCCACCACATTTCACGCACCAGCATCCGTCCGTCGTCCGATACGGTGATGACCCCGTGTCGCGTGCACGCACGCCCGGGCACGGGCATGATGGGTGGCTGTCATGAGAAACCTCAGTCTTGGCAGGCAGATGCGGGTGGCGACGGTCGCGGCGGGCCTGGTGGCGCTGACCGCGTGCGACGGGTGCAACACCGTGGACACGGCGTCGTGCGAAATTGACTCGGACTGCGCGTCCACCGAGCAGTGCGAAAACGGGCGCTGCGTGCCGCGGCGGGTGGCGGCGTGCACGGAGGACCTGGACTGCGGCAACGGCCGCGAGTGCATCAACGGCGTCTGCCAGGTCCGCATCGTGCGGACGGACGGCGGGCTGCAGACGGTGGACGCGGGCTCGTCGTCGTCTTCTTCCGGCAACCCGGGCGGCGGGGTGCTGTTCCTCAATCCGTCTGACCAGCTGGAGTTTGGTGACCCGCTGCTCAACCAGGACATCATCCGCACATCCATCCTGCGCAATGACGGCTCCGGGCCGCTCAACGTCACCGCGGTGACGCTCACGCCCGGCACCAGCAGCGAATACGGCGTGGCCACCTCCAGCACGCTCCCCGTGGCCATTGCCGTGGGCGAGGAGATGCGCATCAGCGTGACCTACCACCTCGTGGACGCCGAGGTGGACGTGGGCAGCGTCACCATCCGCTCGGATGCGTCGTCCTGCACGTTCAACTGCCCGGACCCCACCAACGTGCGGCTGCCGCTGTTTGCGGAGTTCAAGGGTGACAAGCAGCTGGCGGTGGCGCCCACCACGCATGATTTTGGCTTCATTGACGTGGGCAGCCAGTCACCGGACTTCAGCATCAATGCGTCCAACGCGGGGACGCGTTCACGCATCCTCACCGTGCAGAGCGTGACGCTGACGGGCGCGGGTGCGGCGCATTTTGGTGTCCAGACGGCGGGGCTGACGCTGCCGGCGCTGCTCTCCCCGCAGCAGGTGGTGCCCATCCCCGTGTTCTACAAGCCGCTGGCGCAAGGCACGCACCAAGCGGAACTGGAAATCACCGCGGACAGTGACAACCCTGACCTGCGGCTGCTCAAGGTGACCCTCAACGGGCGCAGCGTGCCCACGGTGGACCTCAGCGCGGATTCCATCAACTTCGGCACCGTGCAGATCGGGCAGGAACTCACCCGCTCCACGACGATCCACAACAACAGCAACGTGTCCGTCACCATCCAGGCGGGCGCGTTTGCCAACGGGCAGGGCACGCAGGGTTTCTACCTGCCCAGCCCGGCGCCGTTCCCGCTCACCATCCCCATGGGCAGCACCGCCACCGTGGAGGTTATCTTCCGGCCCACGGGGACGGCGGGCGCGCGGTCAGACGCGCTCAACTTTGCGCACAACCTCTCTGCCACGCCGGTGACCGCGGCGCTCACGGGGAACGCGGAGCCGCCGCCGCCGCCGCCCGGAGGTCCGGGGTTGGACGCCGTCATGACGTATACGCGCGGGGGCACGGAACAGGAGGGCTGCGGCAACTGGACGGGGATAGACAACTACCAGAACATGGACCTCATCATGGAGGCGGGCGGCGGCACGTGCGAGAAGCCCACCGTGGTGGGCGGCCAATGCCCGTCAGACAACATGTGCACGTGCAGCTTTGGGGCGCAGGGTGGTGCCACGTGGCGCGCCAGCGGCGGCACCGCGCCGGAGCCGTACCAGGTGGAGAGCATCAGCCACAATCAGGCCGGTGGCGACGGGACCTTCATGGTGAAGACCCGCTATTGGGATGATTGCAGTGATTACTACCGCAGCGGATTTGCCGCGTTTGCGCAGGGTATCTGCGGGTACGGCGGCACGCCGCCGCTGCGCTACTACTGCTTCCCGCGGGACAAGTTCCCGTCCATCTACGTGGCCTGCGGCGTGTCCGGTGAGCCGTACAACGGCTACTGCATCTCAGAGACGGATTGCCTGTACCTGGCGCAGACGCTGGACGGCGAATGCGGCGGCCATGCCGGGTCCACCGCCAAGGTGGTGGTCACCATCAAGAACCCGCAGGGGCAGGTGGTGGAGGCGCGCGGGTTCTGCCGTCCGTACACGCAGTCCAGCCAGGCCGTGAAGAATGACGTGGTGACCATGGTGCGCAACCAGGGCTACTTCACGTTTGGCGCGGTGGCGCCGGGCGTCACCACGCTGGTCAACGCGTCGGACAACTGCCCCTGAGGCGTCCCGTGCATCGCGCGCACCGTTTCTTCGCCGTGGTTCTGCTGCTGGGCGGCTGCCCGTCAGCCGTGGAGAATGAGCCGCCCGTGGCGCGGCTGCGCACGCCGCAGTTGTGGGAGGCCACCCAGCCGGTGACACTGGACGCCACCGCGTCCACGGACGCGGACGGGATTATTGCGCGGTACACGTACCTGTTTGGAGACGGGACGCCGGAGGAGATCCTGCCACACAGCTCCGTGCAGCACGTGTTCCCCGGCCCGGGCAACTTTGAGGTGGAGGTCACCGTGGAGGATGACGACGGCGCCACCGGTTCCATCCGCCGTCACGTGGTGTTGGTGGATGTGCTGGCGCCGCCGTACTGCGCCGCGGATGCGGACTGCGGGGACGCGGGCGTCCATTGCGAGACCGACGCGGGCGTGTGTTTCGACGGGCCCTGAAGCGTGGCGGACGCGGCGGAGTTGGTGTAGCTGCGCGCGGTGCAGTGAATCACTTGCCCGCGTCAGGCGCGCCACCGTCCACGGCGGGCGGCGGAGCGGCGTCTGCGTAGGCCTGGACCTGCTGGGCCAGCACGTCCAGCGGCACCGCGCCATTCATCAGCACCGCGGCGTGGAACTTCTTACGGTCAAACGCGGCGCCCAGCTTGGCCTCCGCACCCTGCCGCAGGCTGTCCAACTCCAGCGCCCCCACCATGTAGCTGAGCGCCTGGCCGGGCCACATCACGTAGCGGTCCACTTCGTTGTCAACGTCAACCGGTCCCAGCACGGTGTGCTGCTTCAGGAACTCCGCGGCCTTGGCCCGGTCCCAGCCCTTGGCGTGCAGGCCGGTGTCCACCACCAGCCGCGCGGCGCGCCACGCGCGGAAGCCCAGGTAGCCGTAGCGGGACAACGGTGACGCGTACAGGCCAAGCTCGTCGCTGAGCTTCTCCGCGTATACCGCCCATCCCTCCGTGAAAGACGAGATGTCCAGGATCCTCCGGAAGGCCGGCAGTCCGTCCAACTCATGGGCCAGGCCCACCTGCACGTGGTGACCGGGGATGCCCTCGTGGAACGTGATCGCTTCGGAGGCAAACAGCGGGCGGGTCTCCGGCTTGAACAGGTTGGCCACAAACTCCGCCTTGCGCGTGCCCGCCAGGTCCGCTTCCTCGTAATAGGCCGCGGGGGCGCTGGGGGCGCGGGTGGCATCCATCTCCACGACGTCAACGTCCACCTTGGGGAGGCGCTCCAGTAACTCAGGCGCCTTGGCGCGCGCCTTGTCCAGGGCGGCCTTGTACGCGGCCAACAGCTCCGCCTTGTCCTTGGGGAAGTTCTTCTTGTCCTTGCGCAGCTTGTCGTTGAACTCAGTGAGCGGCCGGCCCTTCTTGTGCTTGAGGGACAGGGCCACCGTCATCATCTCGGCCTCAATCTTCTCCAGTTCCTTGAGCCCCATCTGGTGCACGTCGTCCGGGGTGAGCGCGCGCGTGGTGTGGTGCTCAATGAGCCAGGCGTAGATCGCCTCGCCGTTGGGCAGCGCCTTCAGCCCGGGATCGGCGCGCGCGCTGAGGACGTATTCACTCTCCAGGTACGCCTGCAGCTTGACGTAGGCGGGCAGCACCACGTCCTTCACCGCGGCCAGCAGGTCCGCCTCCAACCGCTTCTTGTCGTCGTCACTGATGCCGGCGGGCCACTCTTTCACCAGGAAGCTGCTTTGGTCCGGCTTCTCCGCGTTGAGCTCGCGCAGCTGGGCCACCACGCGGTCCACCACCACGGCCGGGGCGGGGAGCTGCTTCTGGAGCCCGGCGGCCAGCAACGCCACGTACGCATCCATCCACGGCCCGAACGCCTTGTACCGTGCGACCAGGTTCTCCAGGTCCTTCACCGTCCCGCGCGGGTGGTACTTGCGCACGACGAGGGCGAAGCCGCCCGCCTGCGGGCCGCCCAGCTGGTCCAGCGCGGCCCACCAGTGCATTCCCAGTTCGTCGGCCTTCACCTGGTCGCGCAGCGTGCGGATGAGCAGTTCGCGCGTGACCTTTTCTTCCGGCTTGAGCTTGGCGGCGTCCAGGCCTTCCGCGGTGCCGAGGAACTCGCGCGCGCGCGCGGTGGCCTTGCTGCGGCCGTCGTCGGTGACATCGGACAACTTGTCGTCGTGATCGTGGACGCCCAGGATGGTGGCGTACTCAGGGCGGTCCGCCAAGTAGGCCTTGTACGCAGCGTCCGCCACCTCCGCCAGTTTCACGGACGGTGATTTGGCGTTCTTATCCGCGCCCTGGTCATCCTTCTTCTGGCCGCCAGAACACGCGTAGAAAATGGCCGCCACCGCCACCACGCCCGCCAGCCCCGCCCGCATGGATGTTACGCGCATGTCGCCAAGCCTCCCCGGGCGCACCGTCATCGCCGTGGGGCGGTGGGTAGCAGACCGCTCCGCCTGCGGGGAAGCGGCCGGGCGTGGCGGGTTGTGCGCGGTTCCGCTACACCGCGCGCCATGCCGATTGACCAACCTGAGGACGTGGCCGCACTCACCGCGTACCTGGCGGCTCTCCCCGCGCAGAAGCTGATCCTCCGCCGCATCCACGAACTGCGCCCGACGACGACGGGACGGCGCGTGGAGGTGGGTGTGGTGTGTCAGGTGGAAGTGGTCAGCGTGGTGGACCACCAGCGGGTCAGCCGCGTCTTTTGTGGCGTGACGCAGCCCGTCGCGGTGGCACAGGCCCGCGCCGCGGGGCATGACGTCATTGAACGCAATGCCAACCACACCTGAGGCGGCCGCATGACCCCCGCCGCGTGTGTTTTAACGTCGTGGATGGCGCTGGCCGGACCGCCGTGGCCGCACGCGGAGCCGGTGGTGCGCACGGTGGGGGACCTGGCAGTCCCGCCGGGGTTTGCGCGCGTTCCCGTCAAGGAAGGCAGCTACGCCGCGTGGCTGCGGCGGTTGCCCCTGAAGGACGGCAACCCGCCGGTGCGCCTGCATGACGGGACGGAGAAGCCGTGGCAGGACGGGCACGCCGCGGTGGTGGACCTGGACGTGGGGAAGGGTGACCTGCAGCAGTGCGCGGACGCGGCCATCCGGCTGCGCGCGGAGTACCTGCGGGACGCGCGCCGGGAGGACGCGCTGTGTTTCCATTACACGTCAGGGGACGCAGTGCCCTGGTCCCGCTGGCGCGCGGGCGAACGGCCGCGCGTGAAGGGCCGGAAGGTGGGTTGGGAGGCCACCGCACGTCGTGACGCGGGCTATGCCAGCTTCCGTGCGTGGCTGGCCAACGTGTTCACCTACGCGGGCACCCTCAGCGTGGCGGCGGAGACCGCCGCGGTGGGTGATGTGAAGGCGGTGCGCGCCGGGGACGTGTTTGTGATGGGCGGGAGCCCCGGTCATGCGGTGACCATTGCGGACGTGGCGCGCGCAGCGGACGGGCGCGTGGCGTTCCTGGTGTTGCAGAGCCACATGCCCGCGCAGGAGGTCCACGTTGTCAGCCGGCCCGGTAGTGACCTGGCGCCCTGGTACACGGATGACTTTGGCGCGGAGCTGGCCCTGCCCGAGTGGACCTTCACGCGCGGCAGTCTGCGGCGCTGGCCGGATAACGCGTGCGCGCGCACGCGCTGAAGGCCTAGGGCACGTCGAGGTGGAACGTGGCGCTGTCCTGGGAGGCCGCGCGTGACGCGCTGCAGGTGAGGTCCCACGCGCCCGCCATGGTGAAGGACACGTTGCCCACGGTGTAGCGGCCGTTTCCCGCGGCGGACACGGTGATGGGCGTGCCGCTGCCGTGGCCGTGCGCCGGCATCAGCGCATCCACGGTGACCGTGGCCCCGTCCACGGGTGATCCGGATGCGGTCAGCTCCAGGGTGAACGTGTTGCTTCCTTGCTGCGGCACGTCCGCGGACGTGAGGTGGAAGGCGTACAGGCCGTGGTCGCCCGTCTTTGTCTCGTCAAAACCCGCGGTGGATCCATCCCCGCCGTCGGTGCATGCCGCCAGGACGGCCATCAGCATCCATCGGATCGTTCGCATGTCACTCCCACGCGCCGACAATGCAGCGCAGCCCACCGGTCACCGCGGCGGTCAGCTCGTCATTGCGGCCGGTCCGGTCATACGGGAGGTCCGCCTGCGCCGTCACCACCAGGTTCCACCGCTCCCCGAACTCCCACGACGCCACGCCGAACAGCGCGGCCTTGGACCGGTCCGCACCCGGCGCCAGGCGCCCGTTGATGAGCGGCGCGCCCTCGCGCTGGTAGTGCAGGCCCGCCGCCAGTGACAGCGTGCGCCGCAACGTGGGACCGCCCGCCGCAAACACCTGCAACTGCGGTGCGTGCTCCACGCGGAAACCACCCGCGTTGGCGGCGGGCTGGCTCAAGCCCACCGTTCCTCCCGCCGCCCAGAAGAAGTCCTCTCCCAGCGCGTGTTCCAGCGCGACGCCCACGCGCAGTGACGCCAGCCCCGTGCCGGTGACGTCCGCGCCCGCGGGATCACGGCCCGCCCACGGCGCGCGCCCGGTGGGCAGCGTGAGGGACGCGGTGAGTGCAAAGCCCGGGACCCAACCGGACCCGCCGGAGGGCACCAGTTCGTAACGCCCGAACGCGCGTACGTCACCGATGCCCGTGCCCACCGCGCGCTTGCGCGGCAGGCCGCGCACCTGGGTCACGCCGCGGAACGCCAGGCCCGCCTGCAGCCCTCGCCACAGGCGCACCATTCCGCTCAGTTCCGGCCGTCCCTCCAAGGAGACGCTGCGCGCGCGCACAAACCGGCCGTCCGCGTTCATGCTGCCGTACGGCACCGTGCCGGACGCCTGCATGGTCACCGCGGCGCGCTCCGCCGGCGCCAGCCGCCCGCCCACGCCGTAGCCCGTTCCGCAGCACGCCGCGGCACGTGCGGTCCCAACGCCCGAGCACACGGCCAGGACCACCCAACTGACGTGGAGAAGCCCGGAGCGCCACACGGAGGCTGAGCCAGCACGGACCATGCCCGTCACGCGGTGCGCGTGTGACGGTATGGACTGCAGTGCATGCGCTCCCATGTATACCCGCGGCGACGGGACGCCACCCGCGGTGCACACCGCAGCACCTCAGCCCAGGGCGACGGCGCGCTCGAAGTCCGCGGAGTTGGTGGCGGCCTCGGTGGCGGCCTCCATGGTGACCGCGCCCTGTTGCAGCAGCCAGGAGAGGTGCTGGTCAAAGCTCTGCGTCCCGTACACGTCGTGGCCCTTCTCCAGCAGGTCCTTGATCTCGCTGATGCGGTCGGCGTCGCGGATGCACTCCTGCACGGAGAGCGTATTGATGAGAATCTCCGCGGCCACCACGCGCCCCCGGCCGTCCGCGCGCGGCAGCAGCCGCTGGCTCATGGTGGCCTTGAGCGTTTCAGACAGGCGGTTGCGCACGCCCGGCTGCGCGTCGGACGGGTAGGCGCCCACAATGCGCCCAATGGTCCGGGACGCGTCGATGGTATGCGCAGTGGACAGCACCAGGTGCCCGGTCTCCGCGGCCTTGAGCGCAATATCGATGGTCTCCAGGTCCCGCATCTCTCCGACGAGGATCACGTCCGGGTCCTGCCGCAGCGCGCTGCGCTGGGCGCTGGCAAATCTATGTGTGTCCGGCCCGATCTCACGCTGAGTCACCCGCGCGAAGTTGTCCTGGTGGATGTACTCCACGGGATCTTCAATGGTGAGGATGTGCCGGCGCGTGGTCTGGTTCATGTGGTTCACAAACGCGGCCAGCGTGCTGGTCTTGCCTGAGCCGGTGACGCCGGTGACCAGGATGAGGCCGCGGTCCTCTTCGGCGATCTTCTTGACCACGGCGGGCAGGCCCAGCTGGTCAAACGTGGGCACGTTGGCCGGGATGGCACGCATGATCACGGCCAGGTGGCCCATCTGGCGGAACACCGACGCGCGGAAGCGCCCCACGTTCTCCAGCGGGTAACTGGTGTCCACCTCCTGGAGCTTCTGCGCGTCACCCTGCCAGCGCGCCGCCGTCAGGATGTGGCGCGCAATGGCCATGGTGTCCTCAGGGCGCAGCGCGGGCACGCGGACCGGGCGGAGTTCCCCGTTGACGCGCACCGCCGGCGTCACGCCGGCCTTGAAGTGGATGTCCGACGCGCCGCTGTTCACCGCCGCGCCCAGGAACTGATTGAACGTAGCCAGGTCCATGCCGTGCCCTCCCGCAAAACAAGACGTGTCAGCGAATCGCCGCCTGGTTGGCGCGCCGCAACCGCTCCGACAGCGTGCGGCAGAACGCGCGGTACACCTTCACCTGCAACGCCAGGTCCGACGTCATCAGCGCCTCGAATTCGCGCCGTGGCAGCACCAGCAGCTCCGCGTCCTCCACCACCTCCACCCGCGCGCTGGTCAGCAGCTCGTCCACCAGGCTCATCTCACCCAGCAGCTCCCCGGCCCCCACGCGGTTGACCTCCTTGCCATCCGCCAGCACGCGCAGGCTGCCCGACTTCACGATGTACAGCGCCCCGCCCAGTTCGTTCTCCTGGATGACCACGTCACCCTTGGCGCGCTTTTCCGTCCGCGCCACGGCGAACAGCCGGCGCGTCTCATCAAACGTCAGCGTCTTGAACAACGGGAGCTTCTGCAGAAGCTCCACGCCCTCAAAGCCCTCAAAGCCGGGCATGGACAGCGGTGCGGAGGTGGCCATGACCCGTGACCCTAGCAGGACCGCGCCCCGGGAAGTCCAACGGCCCCCGCGGAGGTGACCCGGCCGCGTCGCCACCGCTAGGGTGCGCCCACACCCCAAGGAGCATCCCATGGCGGACCTGAAGATCGAGGAACTCAAGGCGGGCACAGGCCCCGAGGCCAAGGCGGGCAAGCCCGTCAGCGTGCACTACGTCGGCACGCTCACCAACGGCAGCAAGTTTGACAGCAGCCGTGACCGCGGCGAGCCGTTTGCGTTCCGGCTAGGCGCCGGCGAGGTGATCAAGGGGTGGGACCAGGGCGTGGCCGGGATGAAGGTGGGCGGCATGCGCAAGCTGACCGTCCCGCCGGAGCTGGCCTACGGCGCGCGCGGCTTCCCCCCCGTCATCCCGCCCCACTCCACGCTGGTATTTGAAGTGGAACTGCTCAACGTTGGCTGACGTTGTGCCTCCCGCGCGCCGCGCGCTACAGACCGGGCCGCCATGAAGCTGTGCACGACGCTGTACGGTGAGACCTTCAGCTTCCGCGACGTGCGGGACGTGCTGGGCCGTGCCAATGAGCCGCGCTCCGGTGACGTGCAGGCCGGGCTGGCACCCCGCTCCATGCGCGAGATGGCGGCGGCCAAGTGGGTGGTGGCGCACCTCACCGTGAAAGACCTGCGCGAACACCCCGCCATCCCCTACGACAAGGACGAGGTCACGCGCGTGGTTGAGGACGGGCTGGATGAGGCCGCGTTCCGCCGCGTGGCCGGCTGGACCATGGCCGAGCTGCGCGAGTGGATCCTGGATCCGGACACCACCGGCAGTGACATGGGCGAGGTGTCACCCGGCCTCACGCCGGAGGTTGCCGCCGCGGTGGCCAAGCTGATGACCAACATGGACCTGGTCATGGCCGGGCGTAAGCACCGTGTCGTCGTGAAATGCAACAACACGCTGGGCATGGAAGGGCGCGTCTCATCCCGCCTGCAGCCCAACCACCCGCGGGACGACCTGGACGGCGTGCTGGCCGCGGTGAAGGAAGGGCTCAGCTACGGCAATGGTGACGCCGTCATTGGGGTGAACCCGTCCACGGGCTCCGTGCAGAACACCGCGGACATCCTCAAGGGCGTGAAGGACTTCATGCGCCGCTGGCGTGTGCCCACGCAGAACTGCGTGCTCAGTCACCTGGCCGTGCAGATGAAGGCGCTGGAGCAGGGCGCGCCGTTGGACCTGATGTTCCAGTCCATTGCCGGCAGCGAGGGCGCCAACCGCAACTTTGGTATCAGCGTGAAGATGCTGGACGAGGCGCATGACATGGCGCTGCGCGAAGGCACCGCGCAGGGGCCAAACGTCATGTACTTTGAGACGGGGCAGGGCACCGCGCTCAGCGCCAACGCGCACCACGGCACGGACCAGCTCACCATGGAGGCGCGCGCGCACGGCCTGGCCCGGCGCTACCAGCCATTCCTGCTCAACTCCGTCGTCGGGTTCATTGGTCCCGAGTACCTGAAGGACGGCAAGGAAATCACCCGCGCGGGCCTGGAGGACCACTTTGTGGGCAAGCTGTTGGGCATCCCCATGGGGTGCGACGCCTGCTACACCAACCACGCCACGGCGGACCAGAACGACCAGGAGAACCTGGAGATGCTGCTGGGCCTGGCCGGCGTGAACTACCTGATGGGCATCCCCATGGGTGACGACGTCATGCTGAACTACCAGACCACGTCATTCCACAACAATGCGGCGCTGCGCGAACTGCTGGGCACGCGCCCCGCGCCGGAGTTTGAAGCGTGGATGGAGGAGATGGGCCTGTGGCGCAACGGCCGCCTCACCGCGCGCGCGGGTGACCCGTCCATCTTCACCAAGCGGGGGGCTGCGTAAATGGACCGGGATCAGGTGGCCGCCGCCGTCCGCGAAGTGCTTCGCGAGCTGCTGCAGCAGGAGCCGCCGCGCCAGGCCGGCGGTCCCATGCCCACCGCGCCCGACGGGATGCTGGTGCGCGCGCGCCACAAGCCGCAGCAGTCACCGTTTGATCCCACGGAGCTGCAGCGCATCAAGGACGCCACGCCCGCGCGGCTGGCCAAGGGACGCACCGGCACGCGTTTCCTCACCGAGGTGTCCATCCACCTGCGCGCGGAGCACGCCATCGCCCTGGACGCGGTGCACAGCGCCGTACCGGAGGACTTTGCCGCGCAGCACGGGTGCATTCCGCTGCAGACCCGTTGCACAACCCACGACGAGTACCTGCTCTACCCGGACCACGGCCGCCGCCTGGACGATGCGAGCCGCACGCGCCTGGAGAAGGAGGGCACGCGTGGCGCGGACGTGCAGGTCATCCTGGGTGACGGGCTGTCCGCGTGGGCCGCGCTGGAGCAGGGACCGGAACTTGTCCCCGCGCTGCAACGCGGCCTGGAGGCAGCGGGCTACAAGACGGGCATGCCGTTGTTCGTCCGGTACGCGCGCATTGGCGTGGCGGATGAGATTGGCGTGCTGCTGGGCTGCAAGGCCACGGCCATCCTCGTCGGGGAACGGCCGGGGCTGGGCACGGGGGACTCGCTGAGCATCTACACGGCGCATGGGCCCAAGCTGGGCCAGGACAATGCGGAGAAGGACTGCATCTCCAACGTGCGGCCGCTGGGGTTCCCGCCGGAGGAGGCCGCGCGCGAATGCGTGTTGCTGCTCAAGCGCACCTTTGCGGCTGGCGGGGGCGGCATCCACCTGACGCAGAGCGGGACGTGACATGGCGCTGGGGCTGACCGTTGAACTCACCCCGCCGGGGCTGGTGCCGCTCCGCCCGGTCCTGCTGTCCTGCCGCCTCATTGAGGCCGTGGACGCCCAGCTGCTGGGCGCCCTGAAGCTGGACCCGGCGCGGCACGCCTCGTTTGGCCTGGTCACCTGTGACCAGGATGACGCCACGTATGTGGCCCTGGACCACGCGACCAAGTTTGCCGACGTGGACGTGGTGTTTGCCAAGAGCTTCTACGCCGGCGCCCGGCATGCCTCCGGCCCATTCTCCGGCGAGATCCTGGGCATCCTGGCGGGCCCGGATCCCGAGGTGGTCACCGAGGGACTGTGGGCGCTGCGCGAAGGGCTGCGCGAGAGCATCTGCTTCCACACGTTTGCAGGGGCGGGTCAGCCCGCGTTCTTCGCGCACGTGATCACGCAGACGGGGCGCTACTTGCCGCCCCAGGCGGATCTCGCCCCGGGTGAGCCCATGGCCTACCTCATCGCACCACCCATTGAGTCGGTGATTGGCCTGGATGCCGCGCTCAAGGCCGCGCGGGTGCGGCTGGCCCGGCACATCCCGCCGCCGTCGGAGACCAACTTTGGTGGCGCGTACCTCGTCGGAGAGCTGGCGGAGTTGGAGGCCGCCGCGGTGGCGTTTGTGGAGGCCATCCGGGCCTTCGTGGCCGCGCCGCTCAAGGGATCGCGGCGGCCGGCGCGCCTGCGGCGCTGATCTGGTACTCTATGCGGGTCGTGCGCCGCTGGCTGCCCTTCTTCCTGTTCTCCGTCGTCACCGCGGCCATGCCCGCGCGCGCGGACGGGTTTGACCACGCCCATGAAGCCTGGACGCGCGTCTTGCGCACCCACGTGAACGAAGGCCGCGTGGCCTACACGGCGCTGCACGCGGGGGACGGCGGGAAGGCGCTGGACGCGTACCTGACGACGGTGGGCGCGGTGACACCGGCCCAGTACGCCGCGTTCACATCACCCCAGAAGCTGGCGTTCTGGATCAATGCGTACAACGCCACGTGCATCAAGAACTTTGTGTCCCGCATGCCGCTGCGCAGCGTGCAGGGGACGGGACTCAACCCGCCGGACGGAAACCGCGTGAAGGTGGCCGTGAAGGTGGAGGGCGGCGAATCCGTGTCACTGGCCGACGTGGAGCAGAAGATCCTCCCGCGCTTCAAGGACCCGCGCGCGTGGCTGGCGCTGACCTGCGGGGCGCGCGGTCACCCGCCGCTCAAGGGCACCGCCTACCGCGCGGACGTGCTGGACAGCCAGCTGGATGATGCGGCGCAGCGGTTCATTTCAGACCCGGCCCGCAACCGCGTGGACGCCGGGGCGCGGACGCTGCGGCTGGCCACGGTGTTCCAGTGGCACCGCCGCGAAATGGAAGCGGTGGGCGGCCCGCTGCCGGGCGTGGTGGCGCCGTATCTGGACGCGGACGGCTATGAGATGGCGCGCAAGTATGGTGCCGGCGTGAAGGTGGTGTTTGAACCGTTTGAATGGGACCCCAACGGTTACTGAGGCGTGATAGCGTCCCGCCAACCCGAGGAAACCCGATGAGCCAGTCGGAAGTCCCCGTCCTGCTGGGGGTCGTGCTCCCCGATCTGCGGTCGTTTGGCCTGTTGGTGCAGGAGGTTGCCAAATCTCCGTGCGTGCGCTCCACGGAGTTCACGTTTGGGCCGCCGCTGTACAAGGGCACCCCGCAGATTGTGGGCGAACTGGGCCGCGCCTTCAGCGGCATTGACAAGTTTGATGTGTACTTCCGCAATGCACTGTTGGATGAGGCGCAGCGGCAACACCTGGCCGCGGCGTTCCGCAGGCAATACCTGGCGGCCAGGCCGCGCTCTGAGGGCCAGGACGTGTACCTGGCCAGCGGGGACGTGCTGGGGTTTGCCTTTGAGTTGCACACGCCCGGCAACTTCCCCGCGCCGGAGGCCGCCTTCCGCGCGTGCGAGGGCTTCTCGCACGACCCCGCCGTGCTGGCCGCCTGCCGCAAGCGGGACGTGGTGGCACCCAAGCTGCTGGCGGGCCGCCTCAAAGTGTTCCTGGAAGGGCCGCGCAACACCCGCCGCCTGGAGGTGCCCGCCGTCCAGACCATGGTCACGCGCAAGGCCCTGCGGGACCCGCACGTGTTTGAGCTGGCGATCACCGGTGCGCTGCCGGGGTTGTTTGTGTGCTGCGTGGAACCGCTGGCGCGGCAGTTGGGCGGTGGGCTGGCGCTGTTGCCAGGGTGAAACGGGGCCCCGCGCCGGCTGGCCGCGGGCACCCCTCCCTATTTGCAGTTGTTACGCGTGCGCGCCCATGGCGGCCTTCAGGCGCTTGTTGAACGCCCAGATGGAGCTGCCGGCAATGAGCCCCAGCACCATCAGCAGCAGGAAGAACGCGTCCTTGGACATAGACGTGTAGAACTGCCCGATGTAGCCGGACAGCATGTTCCCGAAGAAGCTGGACATGAACCACATGCCCATCATCATGGACACAATGCGCGTGGGCGCGACCTTGGTGACCAGCGACAGGCCGATGGGTGACAGGTAGAGCTCGCCCACGGTGAGCAGCAGCGTGCAGAACATGGGCCAGAAGATGCTGCCCTTGCCGTTGCCCACCACGCGCGCGCCCACGATCATCACGATGAACGACAGCCCCAGGATGAAGCACCCGATGGCCATCTTGGCGACGGACGAGGGCTCCTTCCCCTGCTTGCCCTGCCACACCCAGAAGCGGTCAAAGAACGGCGCCAGCAGGAAGATGAAGAACGGGTTGATGGACTGGAACCACGTGGACGACGCCCAGGACGGCCACACCGTCTGCTCATCCGCCCAGGTCTGCATGGTGTTGCCCTGCTGCTCGTAAACCGCCCAGAACACCACGTTGAGCGCGCACAGGATGATGAGCGCCCAGATGCGCTGCCACTCCTCCTTGGTGAACGGCTTGTGCTCGGCGGGCTTCTGCTCGGTGACGCCCGCGGCGCCGGCCGCCTGCTTGCGCTGCAACGTGTCCGGCGCCAGCAGGCCCTGTCCCAACAGCTGCACCGCCACGCCAATGCACATCCCAATGCCCGCGGCGAAGAAGCCCCAGCGCCAGCCGTACGCCGCCGCCAGCGTCCCGCACACAAAGTTGCAGATGAACGCGCCGAGGTTGATGCCCATGTAGAAGATGGTGAAGGCGCCGTCCCGGCGGTTGTCCCCCGGCGGGTAGAGGTTGGCCACCTGCGTGGAGATGTTGGGCTTGAACAGGCCGTTGCCAATGATGAGCAGCAGCAGGCCCAGGAAGAACAGGTTCTCCGCGCCGAACAGCACCATGTTGCCGATGGCCATGATGGTGCCGCCGAGGATCACCGACCGCTTCTGGCCCAGCACCTTGTCCGCCAGGTATCCGCCCAGCAGCGGCGTGAGGTACACAAAGCCGGTGTAAAACCCGTACAACATGGACGCGTTGGGGGAGACCGCGCAGGTCTGTTCGGCGATGCGCTGCGCGAGGTCCGCAGCGACGGGAGCAATGTTGTTGGCCGCGTCACCGGCCATCAGCGCGGCGACCTTGGGCGAAACGCACTCCTTGATGATCGTCGGGTCGGTGACGTCGACGCGGGGGAGCAGCGCCTTGATGAGGCCCCAGCCCCACACGCTGTCCGGGTTGCCTTCGCCCGTGTAGCCGCCGCCCTGCAGCGTCTGGCGCACGGTGATGAACAGGTAGTTCACCATGTACAGCTTCAGCAGCCCGCGCATCCCGTAGTAGGAGAAACGCTCCCACATCTCCGTGAAGAACAGGACGAACAGGCCCGCAGGGTGGCCCATCAGCGTTCTGTTGGACTTGGGCCCCACCCAGGCGGGTGCAGTGTCAGTGGTCATCGAGGGTTCTCCCTGAAAAGGCGCGGCACCCAAGCATGCGCGGCGGCCGCGGCGCAAGCGCGCGGGCCCTTGGGCGCATGACCGGGATTCGGACAGCGGCGTCCGGAATCCGGCGGGGCGAATGCCGGGCACGTGCGCGGTGACGGCGGGATGTGCTTGGCGCGGAGGTTGCTCCGGCGCCCGCCGTGCCGGGCCACGTCAGTACCCGGGCGGGGGCGCGGCCGCGTCTCAAGTACGCCCGTGGGGTGGGAATCCGAGCTGCCCCGGCCAGCCGATGAGGAGACCTGTGTTCGTCTAGATCGAAACTC
>JACRCW010000153.1 GCA_016218805.1 Deltaproteobacteria bacterium
GACGGCATCGGGTAGGGGGTTGGACGGCCTCGGGTAGGGGGTGGGACGGCCTCGGGTAGGGGGTGTGACGGCCTCGGGTATGGGGTAGGATGGCCTCGGGTAGGGGGTGGAACGGCCTCTGGTAGGGGGTAGGACGGCCTCGGGTAGGGGGTAGGACGGCCTCGGGTATGGGGTAGGACGGCCTCTGGTAGGGGGTAGGACGGCCTCGGGTAGGGGGTGGGACGCCCGAGTCGGATGGGATGGACGTCCCGCACAGGCTGGGGACGGACACAACGCGCCCCACCGGGCGCGGCAAGGGCGCCAGCAAGCGGAGGGTGGCCACGCCGCGCGGGTCAGCTTCCCGCTAGGATGGGCGGCATGAGGCGCTTTGTGTGTGACGGAACCCTGGGAGCGCTGTGCCGTTGGCTGCGGGCCGCCGGGCACGACACGGCGTTCCTGGGTCCGGTGCGCCGGGTCCGGCGGGATGAGCCGGCGCAGGCGGACAGTCTGCTGGAGTGTGCGGTGCGCGAGGAGCGCCTGGTGCTCACGCGCAGCCCGCGCGTGGCGGAGCGGCTGGGTCCGCGCGCGCACCTGGTGCAGGATGACGTGGTGTTCCACCAGATCCTGGAAGTGTCCCGCGCGCTGGACCTCAGCCTGGTGAAGCACGCGCTGACCCGCTGCCGCGAAGACAACACCCCGCTGGTGCCCGTAGACCCCCAGGCCGCCCGCGGCCGCGTGCCGCCGTATGTTGCTGCCACGCAGCATTCGTTTGTGGGCTGTCCGTCCTGTGGGCGCGTTTACTGGGGTGCCACCCACCGGGACAGCATGCTGCAGCGGCTGGAGGAGCTGGAGGCGCTGCGCACCGCGGTCAGCCAGGTGGCGCCGCCCCGGCCGCCGGCGGAGGCGGCCCCGCCGTGGCCTGCGCCTTTGGGCCACGGGACTGCCACAGCAGCACGCCGCCGCCCGCCATGATGGCCACGTCCGCCACGTTGAAGATGCCGGTGTGCAGCGGCCCCAGGCCCAGCATCATGAAATCCACCACCACCCCGTTGTGCACCACGCGGTCCCACCAGTTGCCCAGCCCCCCGCCCGCCATCAGCGCCAACGCCACCACGGACGAAGCCGGCGCATCCCGCCCGCGCAGCGCGGCCCACGCCAGCCCCAGGACCATCAGCCCCACCAGCACCGTGAAGACCACAAAGCGGGCGCGCGCATCCATGCCGGCTCCCAGGCTCAGGAACGCGCCGGGGTTCTCCGCGTATTGCAGGGTCACCACGCCGCCCAGGTAGCGGGTGGGGGCCGCGCCCCGCAGCCACTGCTGCGCCAGCTCCTTGGTGCCCTGGTCACACCCCACGCACGCCACCAGCGTGCCCAGCATCAGCGCCAACCTGCTCTTCGCCGTCATGACCCTGACCTCGCCGCGTGGAGGGCTGCATGGTACCGCAGTCCTTGCCCGCCCGCCCCCGGGCCTGGGAAGCCACGTGGAAAGGTCCCTCCGCCTCACCGCGCCCGCCCGGGATGACGGCCTGCTGGCCCACCCGTGGCTCCCGGGCGCCGCCGTCTTCCTGCTGTCATTGCCCCTGCTGGCGGTGGCGCCCCTCAACGGTGACGCCGGCGAACAGATCCTTGCCGCGCTGCAGGGCGGCGTGCGCCACCCGCCGGGATTCGTGCTGCAGTCACTGGCGGACCGCCTGTTCATCCTGCTGCCCCTGCCCCACCCGGCCACGCGCCTGGCGCTGCCCAACCTGGTGGCGCATGCGGCCACGGTGGTGGCGCTGGGGTGCGCGCTTCGAAGCGCGGGGGTGCACGCGCCGCCGCGCACGTTGGCCGCGCTGGTGTACGGGTTCTTCCCTCCCACGTGGGCCATGGGCGTGCAGGTGGAGGTGTTTGCCGGCGCGTTCCTGCTGTCCGCACTGGTGCTGGCGCAGGCGGCGGCCCTGGCAACGCGGACCGCGTACAGCGCCCGGGACGCGGTGGGAGTGGGGCTGCTGGTTGCGGCGGCCGCGGGCCAGCATCCCATCACGGTGCTGACCGCGCCGGCGTTCCTGGCCTCCGCGTGGCTGCTGCTGCGTCCCGCGGCGGGCCGGGCGCGTCGGTTGGCGCAGATGGCGGTGCCGTTCCTGGCGGGGGTCGCCTTCTGTGCGTGGGGGATGCTGCAGCTCCGGCGCGGGGTGGCGCCGCCGGACTGGGGGAACCTGCAGGACCTGGGGGACGTGGCGGGCCACGTGCTGCGGCAGGAGTACGGCACGCTGACGCTGAGCAGCGTGGCGCCGGGGGCGAGCCCCCTGTCCGGCCTGGAGGTGCTGGGAGGGGCGCTGGGCGGCGCGTGGGGTGTGGTGGCGGCCGCGGCGTGCTGCGTGGTGGGGGCGGTGGTGGCGTGGCGGCGGTCCCGGGTGCTGGCGGTGGCCGTGGCGGGGACGCTGGTGTTGGCGCTGGTGTTCCTGGCGGCGGCGCAGCTGCCCGGCCGTGACGATGACAAAGCTGAGGCGCTGGAGCGGCTGCTGGGGGCGGCGGCGGTGCCCGGCGCGCTGCTGGCGGGCCTGGCGCTGGATGCCGCGTGGCGCGCCGTGGGCGCGCGGTGGCGGCTCCCCGGGGTCCTGGCGGCGGCCGCAGCGCCGGTGTTGCTGGCGGTGCACGCCGTGCCGAAAGTGGACGCCTCACGCGACCAGACGCTGACGGTGCACGCGCGCTACCTGGGCGCCATGCTGCCGGCGGAGGCGTTCTGGGTGTCTGACCAGGACACGGACGTGCTGTGGGGCGCCGAACTGCCCGACGGCACGCGCCGCTTCCCCGTGGCGGAGGGGCTGCTGGGGACGTCATGGTACCTGGACAGCGCGCTGCCCGTGGTGGAGCCGCGCCTGCACGCGCCGCCGCAGGGCACGCTGAAGGGGCTGGTGCGGGGGGTGCTGGCGGCGGGTCACGTGGTGGCCCGGCCCAGCGAGGGTCCCTGGGCCGCCCCGGACGTGCACGCGGAGGTGCGGGGGCCGCTGGTGCTCCTGACGCGCGCGCCGCGGCCCCTGGTCACGGAGCAGTCACTGCGCGGGGCGCTGGTCCTGTGCCAACTGCTCCCGGCGCTGGAGGGCGGGCCGCGGGCGCAGCACCCGCTCAACCGGCACCTGTGGCGGACGTGGGCGCGCGCGGTGGACGCGGCGGCCCAGTGGCTGGACGGGGAGGCCCGGGTGGAACCGGCGCTGACGGCGCATGCGTTGGCGCGCGCGCTGGAGCAGGCCGATGCGTCCGCTCCGTGGAAGGACCTGTGCCCCCGGCTGACGCAGCAGCTCAGCGCGCCGGTTCCCCCCCGCTGATCCCAAAGAAGTCCAGCGCCAGGCGGGTGGCATCCGGGCCTTCGTCATCACTGAACGGGATCCACGCCGGGCCGCCACTCCACGCGTGCCCCATCCCGTCTATTTCCACCCATTCCACCCGCGCCTGGTCAGCCTCCCAGCGCGTGACGGACCAGGCGCGCTGGTGGGCGGTGGCGGGGTGCCGCTCCGCCGGGATGGGAGGCGGTGGCGCATCCAGCGGCCCCCCTACCAGGCGCGCGTTGGCCCAGGCGAACTGCAGCGCCACCTGCCGCCCGTTGGCGGGCCGCGCCACCCGGTCACCGCTGCCGTGCAGCACCAGGACGGAGACGGGGCGAGGCCGGCGGGTGGCTTGCAGGCAGCGGTACGCGGAGCGCCCCAGGGAACGCTCCGCCCGGGGGCTCGCCCCCAGCACGTCCAGACCGGGGGCCACCTCCGGCAGGCCCACGGCGCGGTAGGCGGCACCGGAGTGCACGGCGCCGGCGCGGAACACGTCCGAGCGGCAGGCCAGCAGGTGGGCGGCCAGCACGCCGCCGGCGGACAGACCCATCACGTAGGTCCGCCGGCGCAGCAGCGGGAAGCGGTCCTGGTAGGAGCGGACCAGGGCAACCACTTCATCCATTTCCAGCGAATCATCACCCAGGAACCAATTCCAGCATTTCCATCCATTCCGCAGCCGGGACTGCTCCGGGAGGAGCACGGCGAAGCGGCGCGCCTCTGCCCACGCCTGCAGGCGCGTGGTTGCCAGCGCGTGCCAGCGCGGCTGGTTGCAGCCGTGCAGGTAGACCACCAGCGGGACGCGTCCCGGCCCACCGGCGGCGGACGCCGGGAAGTAGAACGCGTGGCCCCATGCGTCTTCCTCCACGGGTTCGGCCGCGGCCGCCGGACGGGCCACGGCCGCGCACAGCAGGACCACGGCGCACAGCGTGCGGGTGGGTGTCATCTCCACGGCGCGCGAGGCTACCACCGCGCCGCGTCTTGTCGCGGTGGACCTTCCTGTGATGGCATCCGCCGCATTCCCGCGCGGGCGGCCCCGCGCCTCGACGAGGTTGACTCCATCCATGTCCTGGGCGCGCCCGGCCACCGTGCTTGCCGCGCTGGCGTGCGCGGCGGCGCTGGCCGCGCTGGCGCGCGCCGCCGGGCTGCCCGGGGCGTTCCCGCTGTTCCCGGCGCTGTGGGGGGCGTGCCTGGTGGGAGCGCAGGCGGTGAGCGGGCGGCGGTTGCTGCGCGCGCTGCTGGGAGCGCGCGCGGCGGACCGCGTGGGCCCGTCCGCCGAATGGGCCCTGGGCTGGTGCACCGGCGTCATCCTGACGGGGTACGCGCTGAGCCTGCTGGCGTTTGCCGGCCTGCTGCGGCCCGTGCCGGTGACGCTGGTGGTGGCCCTGGCCGCGCTCTACGGCGTGACCGGAGGGCCGCCACCGCGCGCCGCCCGCCGTGACCCGGCGGTGCGCGCGTGGCGCCTGTTGCCCGCCGCCGGGAAGTTCCTCGTCGGCACGGCGCTCGCCGTGGAGCTCGTCGCGGCGCTGGTACCCACGCTGTATTACGACGCGCTGGTCTACCACTACGCCGTGCCCGAGCAGTACCTGCGCCACGGTGGGTTCGTGCACCTGCCGGGGATGATCTACGCGTGCTTTGCGTTCCTGGTGGACCTGCTCAACGCGGTGGGGCTGGCGTGGGACGCCACGGGGGTCGCCGCCAACGTGTTCAACCTCGCCTTCGGCGTTGCCCTGCTGCCCATTGTCGCGGACCTCGCCGCGCGCACGGTGGGGCACCGCGCGGCCGCGGCGGCGCTGCTGCTGTGGGTCGGCAGCCCGTTTGTTGCCATTGTTGGCGTGCTGCCCACCAATGACCTCCCTGTGCTGTGCCTGGGGATGGCCGCCATCCACCTGGCCTGGAGCCTGCGGCACGTGCCGGGTTGGCGTGCGGTGCTGGTGTCCGCGCTGCTGGCCGGAGGCGCGCTGTTTGCCAAGAACGTGGCGCTGGCGCTGGTCCTACCGGCCTGGGGCCTGGTGGTGATCACCGTGGCGTGGCGGCGTGTGCGCGGCGGGACCTGGCGGCCGGGGCCGGCGGTGGCGTGGGTGGTTGCCACGGGGCTGCTCCCGGCGGTGGTGGCGTCCCCCACGTTCATCAAGAACGCGTGGCTGACGGGCAACCCGCTGATGCCCGCGGCGTGGACGGTGCTGGGCGGGCGTGACTGGTCGCTGCTGGAACACACGGCGTTCCTGGATGAGATGAAGACACATCCGCTGGCGGAGGCGCTGCTGGACGCGGGCCCGCGCAGCCTGGCGGAGGTGTTTCTCACCGGCGGGGAAACGCTGGGCCGCGAATGGGCCGGCGCCTGGGTGCTGGCGCTGCTGCCGGCGCTGGTGTTTGTGCGGCGGCGGCGCGGTGCGGCGCGCGCGTTCCTGCTGTTTGCGCTGGCCGAGGCCGCCCTGTGGTCCGCCAGTTTCACCACGTCACGCTTCCTGGGGCCCACGCTGTTGTGCCTGGTGTTGGCATCCGGCGCGGGGCTGGCGTGGGGGTGGCAGCGCCTGGGACGCCGTGGGCGCGTGGGACTGGGCGTGCTGCTGGCGGCGGCGCTGCCGGCGCACGCGGCGTCCTTCAACCACGGGATGAGCGTGTGGCAGGGCCACTGGCTGCCGGTGGCGCTGGGCGTGGAGGACCCGCGGGCCTACGTGGAGGCGGGCACCGGGTACGCGGAGGCGGACAGCGCGGCGGCGCGCATCCTGGGCCCCGGCGAGCACGTGCTGATGCTGGGCGATGGCCGCTCATTCCACCTGCGCGCGCCGGTGGTCCCCACCTCCGCCATGAACGTCTCACCCCTGGTGCGCCTGCTGCGCGAGGGCCGTTCCGATGACGAGGTCATCACGGCGCTGCGCGCCATGGGCGTGGGCGCCCTGCTGCTGCGCCCCAACGAATGGGGCCGGCTGGCCGGTCACTACGCCGCGTGGCGCCTCTCTGACGCGGAGAAGGCGCGGCTGGCGGCGCTGCTGCAAGCCCGCACGCGCCTGGTGTTCCGCAGCGACGACGGGCGCACGCTGCTGTACCAACTCCTCCGCGACGGGGGGGGGGTCACTTCTCCTCGTGGTACGCCATCTCCAGGTTGATGTCCCACAGGTTGGCGTTGGACCGCGCGCCGCGGACAATGTTGTCCACCGCCGTCATGGCGGTGAGCATGGAGTGGTCCTGGTTGTTGTAGCGGTGCATGCCGTTGCGGCCCACCGCGTAGAGATTCCCAATCCCGTCCAGGTACTGCTGCAGGCGCGGCAGTTCGGGATACGTGCCCCAGTAGGCGGGGTACGCCTTGGGCACGCGCAGCACGCACGCGTCCAGCACGTCCTCCGCGCGCGCAAAGCCCATGCGCTCCAGCTCCCCAATCCCCAGCGCCATGGTGGCGCTGTCGGACTGGCGCCACAGCGCGTCGGTGTCATTCACAAAGTACTCCAGCCCCAGCCACGTGGTGGTGCGCGGGTCCGCCACCAGGTACGGGCTCCAGTTGTTGAACACCTGGATGCGGCCCATCTGCACGTCCCCCTCCTGGACGTAGATCCAGTTGTCCGGCACGGACTCCAGCGGCGCGCCGCGCGGCTGCCGGACGTGGAGGCGGCGCAGCAGCACGCCCACGGTGAGGAAGTCCCGGTACACCAGCCCCGCGGCAATGCGCGCAACATCCGGCGGGGGGGTGGGCTCCAGGCCGGCCAGCAGCTCGCGCAGCGGCATGGTGGAGAAGAAGTGACCGCAGCGGATGTCTTCGGCGCGTCCGTCATCATGGCGGACCGTGACAGCCACCACGCGGCCCGCCTCGGTGCGGACCCCGGTGACGCGCGCACCGTGCAGCAGCGTGCCGCCGGCGCCGCGCACCTGGTCCGCCACGGTGGTCCACATCTGTCCGGGGCCGCGTTTGGGGTAATAGAAGCGCGTGATCAGCGTCGTCTCGCGCTCTTCATGGGCGCGCTGCGCGTCGGTGCGCAGCAGGTCCCGCGCGGCGGTGGTGAGCGCGCGCGTGAGCGAGAGTCCCCGTACCCGCTGCGCCCCCCAGTCCGCGCGGATGTCCCGGCACGGGACCCCCCAGACCTTCTCCGTGTAGTCACGGAAGAAGGTCTCATAGAGGCGGCGCCCGAACCGGTTGATGAAGAACGCCTCCAGGTAGGTTTCATCCGGCAGCGGCGCCACGCGCGCGTGCAGGTACGACGCGCCAATGCGCGCCATGTTGGTCCAGCCCAGGTCCGCCATCACGCGCGGCGTGATGCTCAGCGGATAGGGGAAGAAGCGCCGCCGGTGGAAGATGCGTGACAGGCGTGGCCGCTGCAGCATCACCTCCTCTTCCTGTTCGGGGTCCGGCGCGGGGCGGACCAGGCGCGTGCCAACCAGCGCGTCACGCCAGCGCGGCGGGCACAGCTCCGGGCGCAGGAAGTCCTGCGTGGCCTGGCGCGCGTAGTCAATGGCGTGCCCCCTCGCCAGTGTGTCCGACGACGGGGCGCCCTGCAGCGGCAGGATGTTGAACCACCAGTCCATCACGCGCTGCGCGCGCGAGAAGAAGCGGTGGCCACCGAGGTCAATCCGGTTGCCGTGGTGCTCATGCGTGGAGGCGATGCCGCCCACCAGGGCCGCCGGCTCCACGACGATGGGGACGATGTCCGTGCGCTTGAGCAGTTCCCACGCGGCGGTAAGCCCCGCGGGGCCGGCACCGGCAATCACTGCGATGTTCCTGGGATCCACCGTGGGGGCCTCGCCGCGAAGTGTTCCCGTCGTATACCGTGCCCGCTCGCGTGCGCACCACCGACGCCAACGTCCGGGCTGACCCGCCCCTCGCCCGTGCGGCAGGGTGGGTGTTCGCGTCGGCCTTGGCGCTGCTGGTGGTGGCCACGCATGCCCGCCAGGTGCTGTGGCGTGACGAGGCGCAGCCGCTGGTGCTGGCGCGCGAGGCCGACGATGCGGTGCTGCTGTGGCGCCTGCTGCGCGAGGAGGGCACGCCGGGCCTGTGGCACCTGCTGTTGCGCGCGCTTGCCGGTGCGGGGCTCCTGTCACCCCTGGCGGCGCAGGTGCTGTGCGCCGCTGCCGCAGTGGGCTTCCTCATCACGGTGCTGGGCACCTGGCGCGCGCCGCTGCTGTTCCGCGCGTGGGTGACGGTCTCCGGCGCCACGGCCTGGTACCTGGTCAACGTGCGGCAATACGCGCTGACGCTGGTCCTGCTCGTCGTGCTGGCGGAGCTGCGGGCCCGTGCCGTGCGGCCCGGCGTGCAGGCAGCGCTGTTGTTCCTGCTGTGTCAGTCGTCGCTGCCCGGTTGCTGGCTGGCGGGCGCGTGGTGGCTCCACGGCCTGATCTCCCCGGGTGTGGACGGGCGCACACGCCGCGCCGCCCACGTCGCCATGGCGGTGGCGGCGCCGCTGGCCGTGCTGCAACTGTGGCCGGTCCCGGGCCTGCTCGGGCGTGATGGTTCCCTTTCGCTCAACCTCGCGGCGCTCCCGGACGCGCTGGTTGCCCTGGCGCGGTGCACGGCGGGTGACCCCGCCTCCGCGGTCCTCCTGGGCGTGATGACCTGGCGCATTGCGGTGCGGGAGCACCACCGGGCCTGGCTGGCGGTGGTGGTCGCCCTGGGCGGAGCCGCCGGCGTGGCGCTCGGCGTGGCGCTGGCCGCCTACCCGCAACCGTTCCAACTGTGGATGATGCACTTCCTGTGGCTGGCGCTGCTGCGGCAACACGTGGACGCGGCGTGGCACTGGCCGCGCGCCCCCATTCGCAACGCGGTGGTTGCCGCGGCCGTTGCGCTGGGCGCGTGGGACGCGTGGGTGGAGGTGGAAGCGCGCTGGCGGCTCCCCGCCTCGCGCGGGGCGGAAGTGGCCGCGCTGCTGGACCAGGCCGTACCGGAGGTCCCCGTGCTGGTGCGGGCCGAGGCGTTCTACACGCCGGTGCTCGCCTACCGGCGCAACCGCCCGCCCACGTGGTCGCTGGCACGCGGCGCGTACGTGAGGTTTGCACGGTGGGACCACCGGTCCATGGACCACGTGCGCAACCCGGACTCGGAGAACCTGCGGATGTCCGACGTGGTGGCGCAGGTGCGCGCGCTACCGCCGGAGCTGCGGGATGCGTGGCCGGTGGTAGTGCTGTCCGGGCTGACCCTCACGCACGACGTGGAAGGCCCGCCGGAGCGCGTGCTGCTGGGTGACGGGCGGGCGCTGGCGCTGGTGGCGGAACTGCGCGGCGCCATCCACGAGAGCTACCGCGTGTACCGCGTGGTACCGGGGGCACCGTGACGACGGAAACCGACACCACCCGGCTGGCGCTGCGCATCCTCCAGGGGACCACGCTGGAGGACAAGTTGGCCGCGTTTGATCCGGCGCTCCTCGTGGACGGTGTTCCGCTGCCGGCCGTGCCACCACGGGAGCCGGGGCGCGCGCCGTCCCTGCGCATCATCTCGCAGGGGGAGCGCCTCCCCCGGCCGGGCCAGCTCACCGCCGCGGCCGCGCGTGCGGAATGTCTGCACCGCTTTGCCAACCACGAACTGCAGGCGCTGGAGCTGATGGCGTGGGCGGTGCTGGCCTTCCCCGCAATGCCGTGGTCGTTCCGGCAGGGGATCATGAACAACCTCCACGACGAGCAGCGCCACTTCCGGCTCTACCTGGGCCGCCTGGCCGCACATGGGCTGCGGTTTGGTGACCTGGCGTGCAACGGCAACTTCTGGGCGCAGGCCGTGCGGCTGGGTGACCCGCTCGCGTTCCTGTGCGCCGTGGGCCTCACGTTTGAGACCGCCAACCTGGACTTTGCGCTGCTCTACCGCGACGCGTTCCGCACCGCGGGCGCGGAGGCGGAGGCCTCCGTCATGCAGCGCATCCACGACGACGAAGTGGGTCACGTGGCCTGGTCCGCCAGCTGGGTGCGCCGTCTGGCGCGGCCCGCCGAGACGCTGCTCCAGGCCTACCAACGCGTGACGCCGTTCCCGCTGGGACTGCACCGGGCCAAGGGGCGCAACTTTGTGGTGAGTTCCCGGGTGCGCGCGGGGTTGGAGGCGGACTTTGTGGAAGCCACGCGCGTGGCGCGGTCCCCGCAGGAACAGCACCCGCGCCGGGGGCGGCCAGGGTGACCACGCTGCTGCGGTGCAACCCGGACTTTGAAATGCGCCTGGCGCGGCAACCGCCGCCGTTGGGCCCGGCCGCGGAGGCGGCGGCGCTGGTGGCGCGGTTGTTTGCGCTGGCTGGACCCATGGGGAGCCGCGTGCAGCTGTTGTTGGGTGACGCGTGCACGGACCTGGACGGGGACGCGCTGCGCCGCCAGGCGCGTGCCGCCGGCCTCTATGACGAGACCGCGGCGGCGGCGGCGCCCTGGAATACGCCGGGCGACCACGCGGTCGCCTACGCGCGCGATGACCGCACGGCCGAGAACCCGCGCGAGGAGGAGGTGTCCGCGCGCTGCAACCGCAAGGACCTCTCCGCGCAGCTCGCGCGTTCTGAGGGTCTGGAGCCGGGCCTGTTTGCCCACGTGCGGGTGGTCACGTCCGTCGACGCGATCCGGGAGGCGCTGGCACGGGTGCCGGACGCCATGGCGGCCCACTGGGTGCTCAAACCCGTGCTCGGCTTTGCGGGCGGCGGGAGGGTGGCGGGGAGGGGCCGGACCCTGCCGGCGCGCGCGGCCGCCCGGGCGCAGGCGCACCTGCGGCGTGATGGAGCCCTGGTGCTGGAGCCGTGGGTGGAGCGCCTGGCGGACCACTCCACGCAACTGTTTGTGGACGACGACCTCACCGTGCGCCTCCTGTTCACCCTGGTGCTGCGCAACAACGCATCCGGCCGCTACCGGGGCAACGCCTCCCTGCCGGCGGACGACCCGGTGCGCCCCGCCTTGGAGCGCGCGGCGCGGGTGGCGGGGCGCTGGCTGGCCCACGCGGGCTACCGCGGGCCCGCGGGCGTGGACGCGTTTGTCTACCGTGACCCGCTCACCGGCGCGGTGGAGGTCCGCCCGCTCGTTGAGATCAACGCGCGGTTCACCCTGGGGCTGCTGGCGGCGTTTGCGGGGACCGGCGGCGGCCGGCGCGCCGGGTTCCACTTCCGCTTTGACACCGCGCAGCCGTTTGGGGAGTTCCGCGACGAGGCCGGCGAGCGCTGACGGCGGGCGGGATGTTGCCTCGGCGGAGCGACGGCCCCACTATTGGCCGATCATGGCTTCCCCGGGACCGGTGCCCAAGCGTTTGGGCCGCTACGACATCATGGAGCGGCTGGCCACGGGAGGCATGGCCGAGATCTTCCTGGCGTGCGAGCGCGGCCTGCGGGGCATGGAGCGCCTGGTTGTCATCAAGAAGATCCTGCCGCACCTGGCGGTGCAGCAGAACTTTGTGGACATGTTTGCGCAGGAAGCGCGCATTGCCGCGCGCCTGAGCCATCCCAACGTGGTGCAGATCCATGACCTGGTGGAGGATGGCGACGACATCATCATTGTCATGGAATACGTACCCGGCTCCACGCTGCGCGAGCTGACCGAGGCGGCCGAGGAGTTGGGGCGGCCCATCCCGCCCGGCGCGGCGGTGGGCATGGTGGTGCAGGCGTGCCGGGGCGCGCACGCCGCGCACGAACTCCGCGACGGGGTGAACCGCCCGCTGGGCCTGGTCCACCGGGACATCAGCCCGCACAACCTGATGGTGACCAGCGACGGGAACGTGAAGCTGCTGGACTTTGGCATTGCCAAGGCGACGGAGGGCCTGGAGAACACGGCGACTGGAACGCTGAAGGGCAAGTACTGTTACATGAGTCCGGAACAGTGCAATCACCTGGCACTGGACCGCCGTTCTGACGTGTTTGCGCTGGGAATTGTGCTGTGGGAGCTGCTGGCGGGCACGCGCCTGTACAAGCGCGAGAGCGAGCTGGCGTCCATGCAGGCCATTGTCAACGAGGACGCGCCGCGCATCACCACGCTGCGCCCGGACGTGCCGGCGGCGGTGGCGGACGTGCTGGCGCGGGCGCTGGTGCGGGACCGGGAACACCGCACACCGTCCGCGGACGAGTTCCGCCGCGGCCTGGTGGAGGCCGCTGAGCAGTCCGGGCTGAGTGCCAATGAGGACGTGGTGGCCGCGCACGTGCGGGACACGCTGGGCGCGCAGCACGAGGACCGCCGCGCCCAGGTGGAGAAGGTGGTGGAGCGCACGCTGGCGCAGACGCCGTCCGTGTCATCCCCGGGGCGGCTGCGGCGCGCCGCGGTGGTGCCGCCCGCGGAGGACACGCACGACGCGGTCACCGCCGTGGAGCGCAAGGTCCCCGTGCCGCCGGAGCCCGCGCCGCCGGTGGCGCCGGTGCACGCGTCGTCGCGTTGGCGCCGCGCGGTGGTGAGCGTGCTGGCCGCGCTGGGCGGCGCCGTGGTGGCGTGGACGGGCCTCATGTACTTCACGGGCGGCTTCCGCTCTGACCCGCCGCTCAAGGGACCGCCCGTGTACGTGGGGTTTCCGCCGGTGATGGACGCGGCGCTGCAGACGCGCGAACTGGAGCCGCTGCGCACCTACCTGGAGCGCACGCTGCTGCGGCCCGTGCGCTTCCCGGTGAACCGCAGTTACGACGAGACGGCCGCCCACGTGCTCAATGGCACCTACGCGTTTGGCAGCCTGCCCCCCTACCTGTACCTGAAGACCCACGCCAAGGATGCGCGGGTGTTGCCGTTGGTCTTCAAGGCGTTTGAGGGCAGTTCCTCGGGGACGGAGGGCGTCCTGCTGGTCACTGACCAGGTGGCCGCCCAGACGATCAAGGAGACGGCGGGGCTGTCCTTCTGCTTCACCGACCCCAGCTCGCTGACGGGTTTCATCATGCCGCGCGCGGCTCTGAAGATGGCGGGGCTGGACCCGGACGTGGCGGCGGCCCGGCGCCACTTTTCCGGAGACCACCTCCAGGTCCTGCGTGACCTGCTGGCGGGCCAGTGTGACGTGGGGGCAACGTTCTCCGGCGCGTACCTGTCCGCACCCCAGGCGGGCCTGCAGGTGGGCCGGCTGCGGATGCTGGCGGTGACGGGGCGCTCCCCGCAGGACGCCATCTGCGCGGGCCCCGCGGCCACGGAGCCGGAACGGCGCGCCCTCACCGAAGCGCTGGTGAAGTTTGATCCGCGCGTCCACGCCGGCGGTGTCAACGCGCTGGGAGAGGTGCAGCGCATCACCGGGTTCAGCCCGGGGACGGACAAGGCCTACGAATCCCTCCGTGCCCAGCTTGCGCTGGCGGGAATGCTCAACTGACCCGCCGCCCGGCGACGCAGTGAGTCATCCGGGCGAAACAGTGCTTCCGCCCCGGCTCCCGCCTGCTACGCTTCCGTCGACGGACAAGGGAGGCAGGGCATGGGCACGGGCTATTCGCGCCGGTGGCTGAGCGGCGCGTTGTGTGTGGCGGGAATGTTCTTGCTGGCGCGCTGCGCCGGCTGCAACCCATCCTCCAACCCGGTTGACGACGAGGGGACCGGAGACGTCGGCGCGGCGTGCTCCACGCCAGGCGCCTGCCGCACCGGGTTGCTGTGCGTGTCCGGGACGTGCCAGGCGCCCAACCCGGTGGATGGCGGCGGCTCCTCCTCGTCGTCGTCGTCTTCGTCCGGGTCCACGTCCTCTGGCGGCGCGGACGGCGGCGGCGGGGACGCGTCCGTGCCCACGGGCGTGCTGACCATCACGCCCTTCCCGGAGGCCGAGTTCGGCGCGCAGCGCATTGGGACACCGGTGGGCGTGAACATCTTTGCCACCAACACGGGCAACGCGCCGTTCACCGTCATCTTGGTCCTGCTGGACGGCAACCCGACCAGCGAATTTGCGGCAGAGCCCACCGGGTCACTCAACCGCGTCATGCAGCCGCAGGATGAGCTGGTCATCCGCGTCACGCACACGCCGGCAGATGGCACACCGGACCGGGCGCAACTCAAGCTGGTCACGTCCCTGGACCCCAGCACGCCGGTGAGCGTGGACCTGGTGGCGGTGTTCAAGGGGACTCCGGTGGTGAGCGTGACCACCGACGTGGCGCAGGTGAGCCCGTCCATCACCGCCACGGACCTGGGGTTGGCGCCGCTGGGCACCACGCTCGCGCGGCAGGTGTACGTGCGCAACACGGGGGCGGCCAACTCCGTGCTCACGTTGCAGGGGCTCACGGTCACGCCGCTCAGCGGCGCGTTTGCGGCAACCGCCGGGACGGTGGCCGGCCGGGTGCTCTCGCCGTTCACCGGGTTCTGCGGCACCGGTGGCACCTGCCCGGCGGACCACCCCACCTGCCAGGGCACCATGTGCATTGACGCGGACGGCGTCACCGCGGACACGCTGGTGGTGACCGTGGAGTTCACGCCCACCGCGGCGGGGCCCACGCAGGCCATCCTGACGCTGTCCCACACGGACGGCACCACGGACGCGCAGACCTCCATCACGCTGGACGGCAGCGGCGCCCGCGGCGTGCTCAGCGTGACGCCGGGGGCGGTGGATTTTGGGACGGTGTTCGTGGGGCGGCGGGCGGACCGGCCGGTGGTGCTGCAGAACGTGGGTGACGCCACGCTGGCCATTGACCTGCCCGCGGTGACGGGTGCGGCGGCGTTCACGTCAGACGCCACAGCGGCGCTGGTGCTGGCGCCCGCCCAGGCGGCGTCCGTGGTCCTGCGGGTGGAGCCACAGCTGCCAGGTCCGCTGGCCGGGACGCTGCAGATCCGCGGCCCGGATATTGAACCCTTGGATGTCCCCCTGTCCGCCAACGCGCGCCACGCGCCGGAGATCCTGGTGGAACCGTGGCTGTCGTTCGGGAGCGTTTACGTGGACACCACACGCACGCTGCCGCTGCGCATCCGCAATGGCGGGCCGGGCGCGCTGTCCATCCTCAGCATCGCCGTGGAGGGCACGGCCGCCGGGCGCTACAGCCTGTCCCCACCGTCGTTCCCGGACGCGTTGGACCCGCTGGCGGCGCCCACGGACAATGACCCCTCACTGCGGCTGGACGTCTCCTACCGGCCGTTGGGACCGCCCAACCTGGTGGAGGACCGCGCCACGCTGGTGCTGACCACGGATGACCCGGACGCCCCGCGCGCGGAGGTGACGCTGTCCGGGCTGGGGGTGCACCCGGTGGTGGTGGTGCAGCCCACCTCGCTGTCCTTTGGGGACGTGCGCGTGGGCGGGGTGCCCGCGGAAAGGACCCTCACCGTCTACAACAACGGCATCGGCCCGCTTTCCCTGACGTCGCTGTCCACGGGCGGTGGCGCGTTTGTGCTGGCCAATCCCCCGCTGCTCCCTGCGGCGGTGTCACTGGGAGCGCCGCTGGTGCTCACCGTGCGGTTCACGCCTGCGGGCCTGGGGGCCGCCTCGGACGTGCTGAACATCACCTCTGACGACGTGGCGACGCCGTTGGTGGCCGTGCCGCTGTCCGGCAACGGCGCGCTGGGCGCGCTGACCCCCACGCCCGCCAGCCTGGCGTTTGGCGAGGTGTTCGTGGCGCGCACGGAGCGGGCCACGGTCAGCGTGCAGAACACGGGCACGGCGGACGTGCAGGTGACCGGGGCCCGCGTGGACGGGAATTCCGCGTTCCGCTGGGTGGCGCCGGGCACGCCGTTCACGCTGGCTCCCGCCGCCACGCGTGCGCTGGAGGTGGAGTTTGCCCCCATTGCCGAAGGACAAGGCCTCAGCGCGCAGGCGGTGCTGGAGACGGACCTGCCCACGCCGCTGATCGTGCAACTGTCCGGCAGTGCGCGCGCGGAGCCCACGGTGCTGGTGCCTGCGTCGGTGGACTTCGGGTCGGTGGACACGCTGTCCACCCGCGTGCTGGACGTGCCCATCCGCAACCTGGGGCCCGGACTGCTCAGCGTCACCAGCCTCACCATCACCGGTCCCGGCGCCGCGCGTTTTGCCGCCACGCCCACGGGCTTTGCGGGGTCACTCCCGCCGTTGGCCACGCCCTCCAGCCCCACGCCGGCCTTCACGCTGGCGGTGAGCTACCAGCCCGCCGCGCCCGTGACGCTGCTGGCGGACGTGGCCACGCTGCACGTCTTCACCGACGATCCCGACACGCCCGACGCCACCGTGGAGTTGGCGGGCGTGGGCCGCCGTCCGGTGGTGGGCGTCAACCCGCTGGCCGTGACGTTCCCCGACACGCGTTCCGGAACCGCCTCCAGCCCCATCACGGTGAGCGTGTTCAACAACGGCGCGGGTCCACTCACCCTCACCGCGCTGGAGATCGCCGGGGCGGCGTTCTCGCTGGCGGCGGCGCCGGCACTGCCCACCACAGTGCTGCCCAGCTCGCCGGCCACGCTTGGCGTGGTGTTCGCGCCCTCATCCGTGGGGAGCGCCACCGGCACGCTCACCGTGCGCACGGATGACCTGGCCAATCCCGCCGTCACCCTCACGCTGTCCGGCAACGGTACCCAGGGGCTGCTGGTGGCGGAGCCGGCCGCGTTGTCGTTCGGAGACACCTTCACCGGGCGCACGTACACGCGCACCGTCACGGTGACCAACCGCGGCAGCGCAGCGCTGAACGTGACGGGCGCCTCCGTGTCGCCGGCGGGCACCGCGTTCTCGTTTGCCCCGGCGTCCTTCCCCGTGGCGCTGGCCCCCAATGCGTCCACCACGCTGACCGCGCGCTTCAATCCCAGCGCTGCCGGGGCCGCGGTGGCGCAGGGCCTGGTCAGCCATGACAGCGGGCCGGACGCCGTGGCGCAGCTGTCCGGGAATGCGCGCGCGGAGCCCACGGTGCTGGTCCCCGCCAGCGTGGACTTTGGGCTGGTCTACGTGGGCACACCGTCCACGCGGGAGGTTGCCATCCGCAACCTGGGACCGGGCACGCTGTCCGTCCGCGGCATCCGCGTCACGGGCGGCGGGACGGCGCGCTACTCGGTGAGCCCCACGTCCTTCACCGGCACGCTGGCGCCGCTGGCGTCGCCATCGGACACGGACCCGCGGTTTGCGCTCAGCGTGACGTACCTGCCGGTGGCACCGGTGACGGGCGCGGCGGACGTGGCCACCGTGGAGATTGACACCGACGATCCGGACACACCGACGGCGAGCGTGGCGGTCTCCGGCACGGCGATCCTCCCGGTGATGACGCTGGACCGCACGGCGGTGGACTTTGGCGTCAACACGGTGGGCATGGCCGCCACGCCGCAGGACATCTCCGTGCGCAACACGGGCGCCGGCCCGCTGGTGATCACCGCGGTGTCCATCCCCAATGGCACGCCGTTTGGCTTCACCCTTGTGGGCGCCACGCTGCCCGTGACGCTCCAGGCGGGCGGACTGCCGCTGGTCATCCGCACCACGTTCACCGCGCCGTCAGCGCAGGCGTTCTCCACGGCGCTGTCCATCTCCGGAACGGACGCCGCCAACCCCACCGCCACGGTGACCCTGTCGGGCTCGGGCAAACCGTGTGACCCGCGCGCGGGCGCGTCCTTTGTGCAGAGCGGCGCGTCCTGCACGTACGCCTGCCTGGCCAACCGCTGGGACCTGGACGGTGACCTCAACGCGGGCACCAGCAACGGCTGCGAATACACCTGCACGTTTGTCACCGCCGTGGACAACCCGGATGACGCGTTCAACGACGATGACTGCGACGGCACCGACGGTGACACGGCGCTGGACGTGTTTGTGGACGGCGCCAACGGCGACAACGCCAACGCCGGCACGCGCACCGCGCCCAAGCGCACCATTGCCGAGGGCATCAATGCGGCGGCGGGCGGCCGTTTTGTCCTCGTCGCGCAGGCGTCCTACACGGAGTCCATCACCCTGCGGAACGGCGTCTCCGTTGTGGGCGGGTATGTGGCCGGGAACCCGCGCTGGGTCCGCACGGCCACCAACCGCGCCAGCGTCCAGGGCGGCGTCACCGCGGTCACCGCCACCGGCATCTCCCTGGCCACCCGCCTGGAGAGCCTGCTCATCACGGCGGCCAACAACGCCGCCGCCAGCGGCTCATCCATTGGCGTGAAGGCGTTCAACGCGGACGGGCTGCAGCTGGTGAACCTGGAGGTCACCGCCGGCACCGGCGGGGCGGGGACCAATGGCGCCAACGGCACGGCAGGCGCCGGCGGCGGCAACGGCGGGGCGGGCGTGGCGGGTTGTGACGGTTGCAGCGGGAACGGCACGGCCGGCACGGCAGGCAGCCCGGTGGGGGTGTGCGCCAATGGCGTGGCAGCGGGCGCGGGCGGCACGGGCGGCACGGGCGGGTACGGCGCCGGCAGCGGGACCAATGGGCAGACCGGTGGTCCGGCAGGAACGGGCGGCGCGGGCGGCGGCGGCGGCGCGGGGGATGGGTCACACAGCTGCGCGTGGGGCTGTGGCAGCGGCGGCAACCCCGGCGGCAACGGCAGCGCGGGTGCCGGCGGGGGGGCGGTCACGGACGCCAACGGTGGCGCGTCCACGGGCACCATTGACGTCAACGGCATGTGGCAGCCCAGCAACGGCGGGACGGGCGCACACGGCAACAACGGCACCGGAGGTGGCGGCGGCGGCGGCGGCGGCGGGACGGACTGCTGCCTGGATGACCGCGGCGGCGGCGGTGGCGGCGGCGGCGCGGGCGGTTGCGGCGGCCAGCGCGGGACGGGCGGTGCCGGCGGCGGGGCGTCCATTGCGGTGCTTGCCGTAGCCAGTGACCTGGTCATCCGGGACTGCACGCTGCGCGCCGGCAGCGGCGGCAAGGGCGGAGATGCGGGCAGCGGCGGCGGCGGCGGCGTGGGTGGCGGTGGGGGCGCGTTTGGCGCGGCCGCGGATGACGGGGACCGCGGCGGCAGCGGTGCCGGCGGCGGCAACGGCGCGCGCGGCGCGCACGGCGGCGGCGGCGGCGGCGGCGAAAGCTGGTGCGTCTACCGCTCCGGCGGCGCCGCGCCGACGTTGAGCGGTACGACGATGCTGGCGGGCAGCGCCGGGCTGGGCGGGTCCAGCCCGGGCAACGCGGGCGCGGCGGGGAGCGCCGGGCAGCTCAAGTGAGGGAACTCAGCCGCGCCGGCTGGCAAGGCCCGCGCGGACGCGCTGCACGCGGGTGTTGAACTCGGCGGCGTCCACTTCGTCCACCTCTCCGTCAGGGAAGGAGACACGCGTCAGGTATTGCATGGCGCGGACAAACTCTCCCGTGGCCCAGTCCAGCGCCTCCACGTCCATGCCGCCGCCCGGCGTGGCCACCGTCCGCACCGGGCGATCACCCACCACGAAGTAGCGCCCGGCCAGCGACGGCACGCGCGGTGCGCTCCCGTCGGGGGACAGCCCCACCGGGTCGTTCCAACGCTCGCCGAGGGTCGACTTGGGGGCGGGGGGGTGCGTCGGCTTTGCCATGGGGCTCACTCCGCTTCCGTCATCCGGATGTGCACGCTGCCGTCGGGCCGGACGTCCACGGCTTCCACGCGGAACGCGGTGCCGTGGGCAAACAGGACCTCGGACTCCGCCCGGCCAAAATACGACAGCGCGGAGATGTCCCGTCCGGTGCGGGACTGGATGTCATACACAACGTTGCGCCTGCCCAGGGTGGTGGGCGCGGAGGCCGCGCTGGTGGTCGACAGGAAGTCATGGTGAACCACTGGAACGCCCTCCGCCATGTGCGCACGGTACTGCGCCACCAGCGCCGCGGGGTTGTCCAATTGCAGGCCGCGGAGCACGCGACCCTGGTATGCGGGCAACCGCGACAAGCCACGGTTGAGCGCCGCCACGTAGGGCAGGTGCTCGCGGATGGCCGCCGGGTCGGTGCTGCGCAAGGCCCGGTTGAGTTCCTTGAAACCGCTCATCGTGTACGCGTGAATGGCACGCGCCTCCTCGGGATGCGCCCGGAGTTGGGGCGAGGCCGCGGTCGCATCGTCCAGCCGGGCGCGTGCCAACTCACCCAGCGGCACCCGCTGGTCCAGGTACGCCCGTGCCGCGGGCTCCAAGGCGCGCCCGTGCAACGCCACGTCATAGAGCGCACGGGAGCGCTGCCGCAGCCCGTCCACGTACGCCTGCTCCGGCCCAGTCAGCGCCCGCCCGTCCTGCCTGGCGCGCGCCTCCAGGCTCCGGATTTGTTCGTAGATCCTGTGACCCGGACCCTCCTTCACGGCCAGGACGTCCCGGTGCTGCAACTGCACTTCCACGGTGGTGCCCTGCATGGGGACGTGGGCGATGACGTCTCGGTAACCCTCCGCCGTGGGCGTGGTGAAGCGGTCCTTGATGACGGCGTCGGGGTAGGTGCGGCGCAGGTCTTCCAACCCGCGGGCAAACGCCTCCGGGCTGTCGTAGACCACCATGCCGCGCGCCAGGTCCTTGAGCCGGGTCGGGTCGCCGCCGTAGTCGGCGAGGACCTTTTCCAGGGCGCGCGGGCGGCCCTTGAGACCGGGTACGGAGGCTTGGCCCCCCGTGCGCGCGGCGAGTCCTTCCAGGTCTGCCTTGAGGCGCGGGTGGGCCTCCGCCGCCCGGGTGTAGGCCGCGTCAAGCCCCGCTTCAATCTGCTGGCGCGTGCGGCCGCCCGGCGCGTCCAGTTGGGGTGTGACCAGCTCCGCGTCAGCCCCGGGTGCAGGCCGGGCGTCCAACGCGTCCACGGCGCGTCCAAACTCGGCGCGCGTGCTGGCCACGAATCCGGGGATGTCCGTGGCCCCTGCCGCGCTGGCCGTGTGGGTCACGAGCGCGCGCCCCTGGGCGCCGCCCACCTGGACCCCCACGGCGTTGCGAAGGGCTGTCTCGCGCATCACGCGCTGGCTGGCCAGTTCCTTGGCGGCGGCGGGATCCGTCCGGGCCCGGGGCTCCAACTCACGGATGCGCGCGTCAATGCCCGCCAGACGCTGGGAGTCGGACAACAGGATGGTGTTCTTGGCAGCCGCATCCAGCCGGGCCGCTGTTTCGCGCAGGGTGAGCTTGCGCGGGTCCAGCCCACGCAGCGCCTCCGTCACACTGCGGGCCTGCTGGCGCATGGCCTCGCCGTGCGCGGCGTTCTGCGCCAGCTGTTCGCGCACGTGGACCGCCAATTCCGCGGGCGTGCGGCCCACCGGAACGGGCATGTCCATGGTGAACGCCGGCCGGATTCCATCAGCGGGAACCTCCACCCGCACCACCGACTGGTCCCCACGGCGGAGGGGTGCCTGCACCGCCGCGTCGATGTTGCCGTGCGCGAGCGCATGGCCGGCGTTGTGACTGAGCTGGGCGCCGAGCACCTCTGCCCGGGCCGCCTTGGCCTGCGCCATGCGCAGCCCGTCGTACACCTTGGCAGGCTGGCCACCGCGCAGGGCTTCCGCGCGTGCGGTCAGCAGCTGGTTGCGCATGTCCTGGGCGTGCGTTGTTACCTCGTCATGGCTGTTGCCACCGGCGTACTCGCCCTGGGGCGCGGCGCCGGAATCATGCCCTTTCTGGAAGGCCTCCGCCCTCCGCGCGGCGGCTTGCGCCCCCTCCGGTGACAGGTCCAACCCGCGCGCGTCGTGCGGGTTGCCAAACACGGACGGGTCCGCCGTGTGGTCAAACGTGGTGCGTCCAAAGTCCGGGCGCGGGGTGCCCCGCCGGACGGCGGCGGCCTTGGCGGCGTGGACCACTTCGTGGGCGGATGAGTTGTTGCCCGGGTGCAGGTCCACCACCGCTTCGTGGCTCACGGCCAGCGTGTTGGTGGCGGGGTCATAGCTGGCGTTGGCGTGCGGGCTGAGTTCGGGGTCATAAACCACCTTCAGGGGCGTGTCGGTGGCCACGCGTCCGTTGCCGAATTTCTCGTTCAGGGAGCGCGCGAACCGGTTGAGCGGGTGGTTCCCTTCCGGCTTGATGATGATGCGTTCACGAATCCCACCGTCGGCGCTGAGCACCAGGTCGGGCGCCACGGCCACCCCCCCCTGCTCCAACCGCGCCTGCGCCTCGGCGGGCACGGACCTCCCGCTTGCTGCAGCGTCCCGGAACAACTGGTTCCGCTTCTGTTGCTGCAGCGGCGTGTACGCGTCGGCTTCCAGGCGGGCACCCGGTGCCTCTGGCGGCTGACCTTGGGCAGCGGGCCGGACAGCCGGGTCAGCCACGTGGGGTGCATCCATTGGGACGCCGTGCGGATTGGCCGCCGTGCGCGGCGCGTTGTTGGGCGCGGCCAACGCGCCAGGCGGGTGGACCGGCAGCGGTGTGCCCACGTCAGCAGGCGTCACGCGCGGCGCCCCAGCGGTGCGGCCGCCGCCGGTGAGGTTGACGTCCACCGCCGTCCCCTTGAGCCCACCCAGGCCACCCACGGCGCCACCCACGACGACGCCCGCCAGGCCCTCCCGGGTGGTGACCGAACTGGTGGCCGCATCCTGCATGTTTCGCAGCCCCTGGCCGAAGCCCTGCGACCAGTTGTCCAGCTCAACCGCCTTACCTGCCGCGGCTCCCGACGCGTTACCCACTGCCGCGTCGGCCAGGCCGCCCACGACGCCACCGGACACCTTGCCCGCGGTGCCGCCGATCACCTTGACGCCGGCGTTTTCCGCCGCCCGGGCGAATATTGCCCCGCCCTTGCCCGCGCCCACGGCCCCCGTGACGCCCTCAGCCGTCCCCTTGAGGGCGTCCTGTGCAAAGTCCCTGACCTGGTAGTCCCTGCCATCCGCCAGCGCGCCGGTGCCGGTCCTGACGGTCACGCCCGCCAGCGCGCCGGCGCCCGCCGCCACGGCAAACCCCGCACCACCGGTGGCCACGCCCACCGCGCCCACCGCCAGGCTGGTGCCGGTATCCTTCACCCAATCCGTGGCTGCCTTGCGGTGGGTATCCACGTCTCCCAACCGCCGGTGCAGATTGTCCACCTTCTGGTCAATGATCTGCCGCTCCTTCTCCGTCAGGAAACCCTTGGACTGGTACTGCTTGTAGGTGTCCTGGAGGGTCTGGAACTCGCCGCGCGCGTCCGCCTTCATGCCGGACACGTTGATGCCAATGAAATCCGCCATCCCGTCGCCCAGGCCGCCGCGGTTCATGGTGCCACCGTAGCGCTGCGCCAGCTGGGCCAGGTCCTTGTTCAGCGCGTCGGTCCGCTGTTTGTCGCCAGCCTGGATTCCCGCGTTGATTCCCTCCAGGGACCGCTTCGCCCAGTCGCGCTGGGCCTGGGTGGCGCTGGGGTCATCCGCGGTCTTCTTGTACAGGTCCGCCAGCGCCCGCACGTCGGCGTCGGCCTTGGCCGCGGCGTCCTTCAGGGCGCTCTGGGCCGCCGCCTCGCGGCTGAGGATGTCATTGCGCACAGCATCCGGCGCGTTGCCTTCGCGTGCGTGCTGGGCAACCTGCGTGCTGAGGATGGGGTCCATTGCGGTGGCCTGAGCCCGCGCGTGCTCCAGTTGCGCCTTCTCCGCCAGGAGCGCTGCCCGAACCTGCGGGCTCAGCTGGTCGTTCCGCAGGGCGTCGGTGGTGCGCTTCAGCTCGTCGCCAATCTTGGTCTGCGCTTCCCGCACCTTCTGGTTGTATTGCGCGCTCCCAAGCGGGAGACCCTGGGCATCCTTGAGGACCTGCGCCGCGTTGCCCGCGGCGCCTTCGGGGATGAACAGCTTGTTGTCCCGGTACAGCTTGCCGTCCGACGCTGCGAGTTGCGGGTTGTACATCATCAGGGTTGCCTTCGCGTCGGCCTCACTGATTCCCAGGCGCTTTGCCACGTCCTGGCTGAGCGTGGTCAGGTTGTCTCCCGCCTTCACCGTGTAATTGCCGCCTTTCACGTCGGCCGTCGCGCCTGCCTGGGTCGCCGCGTAGTAGTTCTTGAGCGCGTCGCGGCCGGCTGCGTCCTGCGTCTGCAGTGGAACCTTGAGGTTGATGCCGGCGGGGATTTCGGTGTCCTTGTATTTCGCCAGCTCCGGGTTGGCGGCACGCAGTTCGGCCACCGTCACGTTGTTGTCGCGCGCCAGCTTCTCCAGTGATCCCCCGGGCGGGAGCTTCACGTCCTTGGTCGCCACGGGCGGCGGCGTCTCCGCCGTGCCGGCCGAGGGGTCTCCCCCGGGTGCTCCCTCGCCATCCGCGCCCTGCCCGTCGGCGCCGTGCCCATCCGGCAACCCGCCGCCCGGCACGGCCTGCACCAGGTCGCTGAAGTTCCGGTTGCTCACGGGCAGCTGCATGACGTCGGCTTCCGCCGCGGCGCGGGCCGCCTCGGCGCGCGCCAGCTCGGCCTTCCCCGCCGCGGTGTCGCGCGTCGCCTTGCGCGAATCCAGCGTGCCCTGCAGCGCGGCGGCCCCAGCGCTGCGCGCGTCCCAGGACGCCTGCCGTGCCCCCACGGCGCCCTCGCGGGCCTTTCGCAGTTGTTGCTCGGCGTCGGCCACGGCGCGGGAATCACCAGACGCGCGGGCCTGTGCCAGGGAGGACTCCGCGTCCCGCACGGCCTGCTCCGCCGCCTTCTCGGCCTGCCCGCTCTTCAGCACCGAATCCGCCGCCTGCCCCAGGTTGGCCGCCGCGCGCAGCCCGTCAAACACCTGGTGCGTGCCGGCCTTGGCCGGGTCCGTGACGACGTTCCCCTGGGCATCCACCAGATTGCCGTCCTTGTCACGGTTCTGCTCAACGGCCGGGCCGTCCTTCCCGTCCTTGATGGTGCTGGCGGTGAACAGACCGGAGGCCGCCGCACCCAGGTAATCCTTCTCATTCACCGCGCGCGCCGTGTTGAGCGCGCCGCTGGCGACGTTGAGTCCGTGCTTCAGCCCGCCGCCGGTGCCGTCCTGCTTGGGGCCGCTGGCGTATGACGCGCCCAGGCTGGCCGCGGTGGAGGCCGCCCCCAGCAGGGAGCTGCGCTTGCTGCTCTCGGCGTCGGCCAGGCGCTTTTCCGCGTCGCGCACGGCGGTCGCGTCGCCGGAGGCGCGCGCCTGCGCCAGCGCGGCCTTCGCGTCGTTCACCGCCTTGTTGGCCGCCTGGATGTTCTGCACCGCGCCAATGCCCTGGGACGCGTTCTGCAGGTGCTTGCTCACCTCACCGAGCTTCTTGCCCACGCTCTCCATGGCCTTGGACGCGCCGCTGGCCGCGTTTCCCAAGCCCTGCGCCACGCCGCCCACCACGCCGGCCACCCCGCCGACAATTCCCGCAATCCCTCCCTGCTTGATGGACTGGATGCCGCGCGCCGCCTGCGCCACGCCGTTGCAGACGTTCACCACCGTCTTGAGGCCCTTGGACGCGGCGTCAAATCCCTTGCCCAGGGCTCCCGTGATGCCGCCGGCCACGGTGGAGGCGATGCCGGACACCGCGCCCAGGATGCTGCCGGCCTTTACCGCCTTCACCACGTTGATGACGCCGCTGACCACGCGCGCGGCCACGCCCACCGGCCCGGGAATGAAACTCGCCACCTTCAGGACGATGGGCGCGGCCTTCTTGATGAAGCTGCCCACCTTGGACAGGAAGCTGGGCTTCTTGGTCGAACTGCCGGTGACCGTGTTCTGGTCATTCACGGTCATCTTGACGTTGTGCTTGCCAATCTTGAACTCGTGGCTTCCTGGCGAGTTCACCGCCGCGGCAACCTTCTGCAGGTCACCGTTGGCGCTGCCCGTGCTCCCCGCGTGGCCAGGGATCTTGGCCGCGCCCCACAGGAGGTCCTTGGCTTCCTGGTCAGAGAGCTTGGGCGCGCCAATCTTGTCCAGCACCTGGAAGTTGTTGAGCGTCTTGCGGACGCGCTCCTGCTGCTCCTCCAACGTGGTGGCGCCGTTGATGTAGTTCGTGGCGGCCTGCAGCTGGTTGGGGTCCTGCTTCTCCAGCGGCACGCCCGCGTCACGCACCATGCCGGCCACGTCCCCGGCGGTGATCTCCTTGGGCGGGCCCTTGGGGTCCGCCTTCCCGTCGGGGTTCATCACCTTGGCGGCATACGCGCCATTCTGGTTCACCTGCGCCTGCGTGATGCCGCCCTGCTCCTGGCCGCGGGTGTTGAACGTGTTGACGGCCTGCTCGTTCCACAGCGCCTGCGGCGGGTTCTCGCCCAGGCCGGTGCCGATCTTCTGCGCGTCCTCCTCGGTGAGCGGCGGCCCCTGCCGAACGGGCTTGCTGTCGACGATCGTCTTGGTCTCTGCCGCCGTGAACTCCGGGATGCCCTTGTTCTCCAGGACGTTGAACGTGTTCAGCGTCTTGCGCAGTTTCTCGGCCTGCTCGCCGGCGTCCTTGGCGTCGTTGACGTAGGCGGTGGCCTCCTGCAGGTGCGCGGGGTCCAGCTTGGACACGTCCACGCCGGCGTCCTTGGCCACCTGCGCCACGTCGTCCTGGGTCAGGGCCTTGGCGGGTTCATCCTTGTTGTCCTCCTTGATGCCCAGCGCCTCGCGCGCGGTCTTGCCGTTGGCGTTGACCTGCTTGTCCTCCAGCGACCCCTCCTTCGCGGCCGCGTCGTGGACCATGTTGATGGCCTGGTCGTGCCACATGTTGCCCGCGTTCACCGTTGTGTCGTCGCGCGGGATGTCCACCGGTGGCCGCGTCTCCGCGGGGGCCGCCGCGGCACCCTCCTGCGGCGGTGCCTCTTTGGCCGCGGTGGGCTCCGTCGTCGGAGGAGGAGGCGCCGGTGGCGCAGCGTCCGCCGGCTGCTGCGCGTCCGCCGCTTGGGGCGCTGGCGCCGCCGTTCCACGGCGCGCGGGCGCGCGGGCCTGGGCGTGCACCGCGCCTTCCGGCTGCGCCGCTGGGGCGTGCTCCCCTCTCGCTGCGCGGCCTCGCGCTCCACCACCACGCCGGCCGCCGTGCGCGCGCGGCTCCTGCGCCGGTTGTTCGGCGAGGTGCGCCTGTGCCCGCGCAATCGCCTCTTCAACGCTCTGCCCGGCCTCCGCGTCCAGCGCGGCGGTCTTCTCAGCAAAGTTCTTCCGGAGCAGTTCCTCCTTGAGCTTGGCGGTCTCGCCCTTCATCCAGTGGGCAATCGCCTCGCCGCCCTTGGTCTTGGCCAACAGCTCCGGCGGCAGGTCACGCGCGGCCTGCGCCGCCACCCGCCCCGCGGCCTCACGCGCCACGTCCATGAGCTTCTCTCCCGGCACCTTCCGCGCAAGGTCCAGCGCCAGGTTGCGCAGGCTCTCCGGGCCCTTGGTGGCGCCCAGCGTTCCCGGCGCCACGGCATGGGCCGCCGCCACCACGTGACCCGCCAGCACGGCCCCGTCCATCTTCCGCACAAGCTGGCCCACCTTGCGCGTCAGCTCGCCGCCGTTGGCCTTGCCGAGCAGGTCCCCCGGCATGCGCGCGGCAATCCCGCTGGCCACGCTGGCCAGGGACTCCACCGCCGCCTTCTTGACCACCTCCGAACTGAGTTTCTTGAACAGCCCCACCGCTTCCGGGTTTTCAGGCGCATTCACCGCCTGCTTGTGCGCAACCGCCTTGGCCGTCTCCGCCACCAGCGACGCCTCGCCCGCCGTGGGTTTGCTCCCCTTGCGGGACGTGGCGACCTGCTCGCGCGCGACAGAAGGCCGGGCAGCCTCCCGCAGCCCGACGGCCGCGTGAACCTCGGCCGCCGCACCGTTGGGTGCGGCCGCCGCCACCGGTTCGTTCGCGGACGGTGGGGCTGCTCCGGCTCCCGCCGGTTCCGCGCGGGCGCGCTCCGCGATTCTCGACGACGCGGCGTTCAGCGAACTGAGCGAACCACCCAGCACCTTCGCCACGTTGCCCGCCGCGTCCGTCAGCCGGTTGATGCACCGCGCGGCGTTCTTCACCACGTCCTGGACGCCGCTCCCGGCCCACGCCCCATCACTCTTGGCCTCGCGGTGCAGGACGGCCAACTGCTTCTTCAGCTGGCCGGCCCCATCCGCCAGTGTCGTCGCGCTGCCGGCCACCTCGCTCATTGCTGCGTGCAGTTCCCCCTTGCCAACACCCTGCTCCACCTCGCGCGTGAGCCGGCGGAGCTCGCCTTGCGCGGCGCGGGCCTCGCCCATCAGGCGCCCGGCCTGCACCGTCGCCTGGCCCAACTCGCGCGCCCACCCGGCGGGGGCGCCGTCGCGCGCGGCCGCGCGTGCCAGCGTGGTGGCCTGCTGCAGCTCACCGCGCACGTCGGTGGCGGCCAGGGACGCTTTCTCCAGTTGCCCGCGCGCGTGCTCCACGCGCACGCCCACCGGCGCCTGCTGCGCGCCGGTCACGTCTCCCATCTGCAGGCGGTGCCGGACGTCGTCCAGTTGTTCCTGCGCGCGCGGGTCCGCCTCCGGCAGCAGCGCCTGCTCGGCGGACGGGCGGTCCGTCTGGGGCGCCGGTGCCTCGGCGGAATCCTCGTAGCCCGTCGTTGCCAGGCGGGCCGCGGCCTCCGCGGCGGGACCCTGCGGAGCCGTGCGCTGGACCGCGGCGGCATCCTCCGCGCGGTCGGCGTCTTCCTTCGGCGGCAGGCGGAGCTCCTGCCCGGCCTTCAGTGACCCGTCCTCGGCCACCTGCGGGTTGAGCTCGCGGAGTTTCTCCTCGGTCGTGCCGTTGTCGCGCGCCACATCGGCAAGCGTCTCGCCGGCCTTGGCGGTGGCCTTGGGTTCCTGCTTCTGCTCATCGTCCTGCTTCTGGACCGCCCTGGAACCACCGCTCTCAACGCGCATGTGTTTCTGCCTCCCCCCGGCCGCCACCGCCGCAACCGGGAACCGGACAACCCCGGCAGTATTGCCTGCGGTCAAGGTTGCAGCATCCGTCGTTGGGTGGTCCAGTGTCCCACTCGTCGTGGGTGCGTCATGGCGCGGTGCCGCAACCGTTTGGCGCGCGTGGATACGCCCCTGCGGACGCTGCGTTGACGCATTGGGACGCTGGCCGCCGAGTCGAGTCCAGGCGCAGGGCGGTGTGGTGCTGGCGCAGGTGGAGAAGGGCGAAGAGGCGCGGTTGCCCGTGACTCACCGGCTGGTGCACCGCTGACGGCGACGCGGTTGGACCGCGCGTGGAACGCGGCAGTCCCGCAGTTGCTGCACCTCCTCAGTTCTTGATGATGTAGTTGACCACCAGTGATGGAGGCATGGTGTTGTGCGCGGCTCCTGCACCGGTGTTTTCCATGAGGTCCGCGCCGCCCCCCGGTGTGAAACCTGCGGCCCCGTTGGCAAAGCCCGCCAGCCCGGTGGTGGCGGCGGTATTCAGTTGTGCGGGTGTGGCTCCAACGCTGGCCTGGAGTCGGTGGTCATGCGCGGCCAGTTCCGCAACCGTGAGGACGTGGTTCTCTTCACCGCCGCGGCTGCCAAGCGCGTTGTCCAGCACGGCGGACGCCGCGCCGCCAGCGCCCACGGGCACGCGCCGCCGGAAGTCCGGGAGGTTGAAGGTGGTGGAGCCGTCGCCGGCGCCGTACGCGGTCTGGATGACGCCGTACAGCGCCCCATAGGTCGCTCGGGAAACCTCGCGGCCGTCACACAACAACCAACCCGGCGGTGCGCTGGTCCCGCCAAAGGGCGTCATGGCGCCGGTGGGAACGCTGCCGTCCCCGGAGATGCGCCCGCCCACCGGCAGGTCACCGTCCACCACAAACGCGCTGCCCGGCGCAGCCCGCAGGGCGTACGCCGAGGAACCCAGCCGCTGCCGCCCCGCCAACAGTACAAATGCCGCATCACCCGGGGCCGGCGCGGTGACCTGGACCTCCAGTTCCAGGAACATCTCCGCGCCGCCCAACGCACCAAAGGAACCACCGGTCACCGTCCCCGTGCCAAGGATGACCGCAAACCGACCGGCGCTCACACCCACACCCGTGAGCGTCTCCTGGTACAGCGGGCTGCCACCAACCCGAACCGCGTAGACGGAAAGCTGCACATTCATGGTGCCATCCACTGGCACGCCGTTCCTTTCCAGGAAGCCGCTGTAGGGGATGCCCGTGGAGTCCGTCTGTCCACCTCCCCACGCGGCAAGCGCCAAGTTGCCCCCGGTGAACAGGACGGCGAATGCCAGTGCGGCAGCCCCGGCAGACGCCACAACCTTTCGCTTGCTGTGGTGATCCATGTGTTGCCTTCCCTGGAGTTGGGCGGCGGCTTGGCGCCGACGTCATGGTGCGCTGTCACTGTGCCAGACCGGGGATGGTCTGCAAGCTCGCTCCGCCGACGGAGCGCGCAAGCCACACCTGGACCTTCCCGCGGCTCCGGCCCCAGGTAGGCCTCTTTCCCGCCGCACACCCGTCGAGTCGGCGGGTCAACACCTTGACCACGCCGGCGGTGATTCGGGCCGGTGCCTCAGCGGCGCGCTGTGGGCACGGCACAACCCGGCCTGCTATGGCTGCGCCCCGCATGGTGACGACGGAACAGGACGACAACCCGGTCACGCCCCGCGCGGTTGCCCTCCGCGACGGTTTCCGCCTCTGCGCCGCGCAGGAGTGGACCCGGCCCGGCGCCGCCGCGTCGGTGTTGCTGGCGTCACCGGCGGGCGCCGCCGCGGAGGGATTGCACGCATTCTGCCGCGCGCTGTGTGAACGCAAACTCGACGTGCTGCTGTTCCCGCCCGCCGGGGAGGGTGCGGTCCCGTCACCGGCCGAGGACGCGGCACGGCTGGACGCGTGCGTGCGCGGTTGGCGGCCGCGTTCGCGCGGGCGGGTGTGCGTGATGGGGTCGGTGTTCCAGGCGCTCACCGCATTCAACGCGCTGCTGGCGGACGGCGCCGTGGACGCGGCCATCCTGCACGCGCCGGTGATGCCACGCCGCCTCCCGTTGCACCGCCGCTGGCACCTGGCGCGCGGGCGGACTGCGGCGCTGGCCGCCCGCCTGTTTGGGGGCGTTCAGGTCCCGGCGGCGTGGGCGCTGCCCGGACCCGGGTCAGACGGCACGGTGGCACTGCGGGACCTGGCCGCGTGGTGTGACGCCGCCACGAGCGTGCCGCCGGGAGCCAACGTCAAGCCGGTGCTGTTCCTGGCGGGCGAACGCGACGAGCGCGTCCCACCCGCCCACGTGCTGCGCCTCTACCAGGCCACGGGCGGTGACAAGCGCCTGGAGGTGGTGGCCGACGCCGGGCACGAGCTGCTGCGCGAGGACCCGGTGCGCACCGCCGAGGCGACCGCGCGGTTCATCCACGACGTGGTGGTGGCGCGCGGCTGAGGCGGGTCACGCTTCTTCAGCGCTTCGGCTGCCTCGGGTGCGCGCACTCCGCCCCTTCCGCAACATTGGGACGCGACCCGGCCACTTCTGCCCGCCTCCACCACTTCAACAAGCAGTGCGGGCAACACCGGCCTGCGTGAAACATGCCCAGTCAAGACGCCACAGTCGGGCTTGCGGGAGGGGGTAGCAAGGCGCGCGCGGGCACGACACCCGCACCTCAGGATCCGGCCGCCCGGCGTGACATCAAGCGAGGCAACAGGAGCGCCTGTGCCACCCAGAACACCGTGCGCACCGTCATGGCGGCCACCGTGCGGCCCTCAAACGCACCACCCTGCACCACGTGGACGCCCAACGCGCCGAAGACCGCGAGCGTCAGCACCGCGAGGAGGCGGGCGCCCCAGACCGCCCACGCGCGTTCCGCCAGCACCGCCAGGCCGGTGGCAACATAGAGAAAGCCCGCGCCGAAATTGAAGACGAGCACGAACGGCACGACGTTGCCGGCCGCTTCCCGCGCAGCCGCACCGCCGAACAGCGTGTGCCCGCCCTCGACCAGGGTGGCCACGCCGAACGCCACCGCCAGGCCACCCGCGAGCCAGCGCCACCAGGACGCACGACCGGGCCCGCCCGCGGTCACGCTCCCCACCACAGAAACACCCATGACACCTCCGTCCGCTTGTAAGTAACAACTTTCAACGTCCCCGTCAAACGCACGGGCGTGACCGGCGACGGACCACAGACCATCACGTGCCCCTCATTGCAAAGCAAGTAATCGCTTACTACTAGTAAGCACATTCATACGTCATGGCGGTCACCCCTGGAGGTTCAAGATGGTCTCCCGTCGCACCACCCTCGCTCCCGCCCTCGTGCTCACCGCGTGCGCCGGCAGCACGTCTCCGCCTCCCGCGCCCCGCGCCGTGCAAGCGGTGGTGGTGGCGCCGCGGGACGCCGCCGCCGTGAGCCGCTACTCGGGATCGCTGGCGCCGTGGGAGCAGGTGGAGCTGAGCTTCGCCGTGTCCGGCACCGTCCAGTCCATCGCCCAGGTCCACACGGAAGGGAGAACGCGGCCGCTGCAGGAGGGTGACCCCGTCCGGCACGGTGATCTGCTGGCGGCGCTTGACGACAGCGTGCTGCGGACCCGGGCGCGGGCGGCCACCGCGACCCTGCGCAGCGCGGGCGCCCAGCTGGGTGCCACCGAAGCCGCCCTGGCGCAGACGACGGTGGAACTGGAGCGCGCCCGCCGGCTGCGCGGCGCGGGCACCATCCCGCTGGCGGAATACCAGCGCGCCGAAGCCGCGTTCGCCGCCGCGCGCGCCGGCGTGGAGGTGGCGCGGGCGCAACGCCTTGCCGCGGCCGAGCAATCCGCCGTGGCGCGCAGCACTGCCGAGGACACGCGCCTGGTCAGCCCGCTGGACGGCCTGCTCGCCCGCCGGCTGGTGGACGTGGGCGAAACGGTGGCCCCCGGAACCAGCGCGTTCACGGTCATCAATACCAGCCGGCTGTGCGTGGTGTTTGGCGTGCCGGGTCACCAGCTGATGGCCATGAAGCTGGGGCGCAGGTTGCCGGTGCACATTGAGGGCCTGCCGGGTGATGCGCTGGTTGGCACCGTCTCCAAGGTGCAGCCGGTGGCGGATCCGCTGCTGCGTTCGTTCTCCGTGGAGGTGACCATTGCCAACCCGGACAACCGCCTGCGGCCGGGCATGGTGGCCAGCATCACCACGCGCGGTGACGAGCCCGCCGCGCTCCTCATCCCGCTGGAATCGGTGGTGCGCGGTACCGCGTTGTCAGGCGGCCCGGGCTTCTCCGTCTGGGTGCTGCCACCCGGCGACGGCGGGGTACAGCTGCGCGCGGTGGAGCTGGGTGACCTGCACGGCAACGACGTCATGGTCACCGCGGGCCTGGCGCCGGGTGACGTGGTGGTCACCCAGGGTGCCCAGTTCATCCGTGCAGGCGAGCGCGTCGCGGTGCGGCCGTGAACATCCCGCGCCTGTTTGTGGAGCGGCGCCACATTGCCTGGGTGGCGCTGGTGGCGACGTTGATCTGGGGCGTCACCGCCTATGGGCGCATGCCGCAGCGCAAGGACCCGGAGGTGGTCATCAAGACCGCGGTGGTGACCGTGCCCTGGCCGGGCGCGGCGGCGGAGGACATTGAGAACCTGGTCACGCGGCCGGTGGAACGGGTGGCCGGACAGGTTCCGCGCGTGGACCGGATCACGTCCACCACGCGCGCGGGCATTGCCACGGTGTTTGTCACGCTGGAGGACACCGCGCGGCGCGCGGACCTTGAGCCGGCGTGGTCAGACCTGCGTGCGCGCCTGGACCTGCTCCGCGGCACCCTCCCCGCCGGCGCCGGGATGCCGCAACTCAACACGCACTTCGGCGACACGGCCACGGTCACCTACAGTGTGGCCAGTCCGCCGGTCAGCGACATGGAGCTGGACGTGCGGGCGGCCGCCATCCGCCGTGCACTGGAGGGACACCGCGCCGCCCGCGCGCAACCCGGCACGCGCGCGGCCACGGTGTTCATCCCCGCGGAAGGCATCGCGCGCGAGACGGTCGCCCGCGCCGCGGATCGCTACCTCGCGCGTGGCCGCGAACTCGGCGCATTGCGGGACGGCGCCGTGCTGTGGGGCGCGAGCTTTGTGGCGCTGGATTACCAACCCGTGGACGAGGCGGCGCTGGCCCGGCTTGACCCGGCGTTCTGGGCGGAGGAACTGGGCGGAGAAGTGCCGCATCCCGACGTGTGGGGGCCGATTTCCATCCGTGACATCAGCGACATCCGCCCACGGCTCGCCGCGGCGGCGGGGGACAAGTACTCGCACCGCGAACTGGATGAGTTCACCACGCACCTGCGCGATGAGATCGCTCGCCTGCCCGAAGTCGGCCGCGTGGATCGCCACGGCGTGGTGCCGGAGAAGGTCTACCTGCTGTACTCGCAGGAGAAGCTTGCTTCGTTTGGATTGCACCCGCGGCAGATTGGCGAGGCACTGCGCGCACACAACATCAATGTGCCCGGCGGCAGCGTCAGCACCGGCCGGCAGACGCTGCTGGTGGAGCCGTCCGGCGCCTTCTCCGGGCTCAATGAGATCCTTGACACCGTGGTGGCATCCGCCCGCGACGGCAGCCCGTTGTTTGTGCGTGACGTGGTGGAGGTGCACCGCACCTACGAGACCCCCATCACCGACGCGAGCTGGCTGACCTGGCGGGACGCGCGCGGCTGGCACAAGGGCCGCTCCGTCGCCGTGGCGGTGCAGGCCAAGAGCGGCGTGCAGGCGGTCAAGGTGGGTGAACAGGTGGACGAGCTGGTCAAGCGCATGGGTGACCAGCTTCCGGCGGACCTGGTCATTGCCAAGACCAGTGACCAACCAGAACTGGTGGAGCACAAGATCTCCGAGTTCATGCGCAGCCTCGCCGAGGCGATCGCCATCGTCATCGCCATTGCACTGCTGTTCATGGAGCGCCGCAGCGCACTCCTGGTCGCGGCCAGCATCCCGCTGACGCTCGCCATGACTTTCGGTTTCATGGACCTGTTCGGCCTGGACCTTCAGCAGGTGTCCATCGCCTCGCTGATCATCGCCCTGGGCCTGTTGGTGGATGATCCGGTGATTGCCAGTGACGCCATCAACCGCGAGATTGCCGCCGGCGTGCCGCGGGAGCGCGCGGCCTGGCAGGGGCCAACCCGGCTGGCCAAGGCGATCCTGTTCGCGACCATCACCAACGTGGTGGCGTTTGCTCCGCTGTTGCTGGTCAAGGGCACCATGGGCGATTTCATCTATTCACTGCCCATGGTGGTGTCGCTGTCGTTGATCTCCAGCCGCATTGTCTCCATGACGTTCATGCCGCTGCTGGGCTACCACCTGTTGCGCGGCCAGAAGGGCTACGAGGCCGCGCTGGAAGGTGGCGGCCCCGGCGCCGAGATTGCCCGAAAATACAACGCCGTCACCGAGTGGATTCTTGCGCACAAGGCCAGGAGCTTCCTGGGCTTTGTGGCGTTCCTGCTGCTGGGCCTGGCGCCCGCCGTGTTGATCAAGGCCCAGTTCTTTCCCGAAGAGGCGATGAGCCGCTTCTACGTCCACGTCCGCCTTCCCGAGGGATCGGACGTGCGCGCCACCGAGCAGATGGCGGAACAGGCGCGGCGGTTCCTGCTGCGCACTGAGGGAGACCAGCTCGAGCGCATCACCAGTTTCGTCGGCAACGGTGGCCCGCGCTGGTGGAGCAACGTCAGCCCGGACCCGAAGAACCCCGCGTATGCGCTGATGATCGTGCAGACCCGTGACGCGGAGCATTCCAAGGCAATGATCGGTCGGGTGCAGGCCACGCTGCGTTCTTCCGTGCCGGGCGCGCGGTTTGAGGTGTACCGCATTTCATCCGGCAAGCCGGCAGTGATGCCGGTGGAGGTGCGCGTCTCCGGTCCCGACCCCACGGCGCTGCGCGGGCTGGCCGAGCAGGTGAAGGACGTGCTGCGCGCGGAGCCGCTGACCGCCGACGTCACCGACGACTGGGGCGCGGAAACGCTCAAGCTGACCATTGACGTGGATGACGGACGTGCGTCCGCGGCGGGCTTCACGCATGCGGATATCGCGAGTTCAGCGCAGGCCGGGTTCAGTGGCTCCCCGGTGACCCAACTGCGTGAGCGCGACCGGCTGGTGGACGTGGTGCTCCGGCTCAGGCCCGGCGAGCGCGGCGCGGCCGCGCAGGTGAAGGACCTCTACGTGTGGAGCAGCCGCAGCGGCCGTTCTGTTCCGGTGCAGCAGGTGGCCGACATCGGCCGGCGGTTCCAGGCGCCGAAGATCGTCCGCTACAATCAGGAGCGCACCATCACCGTGGGCGCCATCCCGCTTGATGGCGCGCTCCCGTCGTCGTTGCTCGCCGCGGTGCGGGAGCCTCTTGCCCGGATCGCGTTGGCGCCCGGCCATCGCTTTGAACTGGGTGGTGAGCAGGAGCAGCAGGCGCGGGCATTTGCCTCGGTGAGCATTGCGCTCAAGACATCCATTCTGTTGATCTTCCTCGTGCTGGTTTGGCAATTCGCACACTTCTTCAAGCCCTTCATCGTGTTCGCCTCCATTCCCTTTGGCTTGGTGGGCGTGGTGCTCGGGCTGGTGCTGACCGGGACGCACTTTGGGTTCATGGCGTTCCTTGGCGTGGCCAGTCTGGTGGGCGTCGTCGTCAGTCACATCATCGTGCTGTTTGATTTCATTGAGGAGGCCCGGGAGCACGGGGTGGAGCTGCACCGGGCCGTGATTGACGCCGGGCTGGTGCGGCTGCGGCCCGTGTTGGTGACGGTGCTCGCCACCGTGGGCGGGCTGGTGCCGCTGGCGCTGGAAGGCGGGCCCATGTGGCGCCAACTCGTCTACGTGCAGATCGGCGGTCTGCTGCTCGCCACGGTAGTGACCAAGGGCGTGGTACCGCTGCTGTACGTGGTGTTTGTGGAGACGCTGAAGGTCGTTGCGTGGAAGCGGACCGCACCAGACGGAGAGCACTGATGTCCACCACCCGACGCCCCACCGCCCAGCGCCGCGAGGAAATCGCCGACGCCGCACTGCGCATCATCGAGAACCACGGTATCGTCGCGCTGACCACGTCGTCACTTGCGCGGGCGGTGGGGCTCACCACCGGCGCGCTGTTCCGGCATTTTGATTCAACCGAGGCGATCTTGGAGGCGGTGGCGGAGCGCGTGGAGACGCTGCTGCGCGCCACCCTGCCCGACGCGGACCTGCCGCCGCGCGTGCGGCTGGAGCGCTTCCTTGACGCGCGCTCGGCCGTTGCGGGCAAGCATGCAGGGATCCTGCGGTTGATGACCTCCGAGCAGTTCACGCTGGCATTGCCGCCGGGCGCAAAACGCCGTCTGCGCGCGGCGGTGGCGGAGACCCGAGCGCTGGTGACAAGGACCCTTGCGGATGGGCAGGCGGAGGGTGCCTTCCGCGACGATCAGCCCGCCGATGCGCTGGCGGTGATCGTCCTGGGTACGCTCAAGATGCTGGCGTTTGCCGCGGCGGTGGGTGGTGCGCCAGAGGCCCAGTCCGCGCGCGTTCGCGCCACGCTGCGCGCGCTCCTTGAGCGCCAAGCAGGCCGCCCCAAGCGCCGGAAGGCGTGACGGGCCCTGCGCGCGCTGCTCACGCCTCCGCGGGCGTGCCGTGGCCGTTGGCGCGGGAGGCGCGCAAGCGGGCGGTGGCCGCGGCGCCTTCAGACAGCACGCGCTCCTTGAGGAACTTCTCCACCCGCAGCGACAGCAATTCCGGGATTTCCAGCGGCGCGGTATGCGATCCCGCGGGAATGACCAGCAGCTCCGCGCCCGGGATGGCGTGGTGCATGCGGCCGGACAGGTGCGCGGGGGTGAAGGTGTCCCGTTCGCCGGCAACCACCAGCGTGGGGACATCCACGTCGGCCAGGAACGGCTCAGCCGAGTGCGCGTTGACGTTGCCCAGCAGCTTCATGAACAGGCGCGGGTCCACGCGGGCCAGGTGGGTGAAGTACGGGCGGAAGTCCTGCCGCTTCACCAGGTCCCCGTTGACCTCCACGTTGACGGCAAACTGGTAGGCCAGCTCGGTATCCAGCAGGCGGCGCCACACCCCGCGCGAAATGCGCGGTGACTTGTTGAGGGCGCGTTGCACGTAGGGAAGCGCGGCCTCCGCCAGGGCGTTGCCGTGGAAGGTGCGCAGCGGGCGCCCGTAGCTGCCGCAGATGAGCACCAGCGCGGCCACGCGCGTGGGGTGGCGCCGCCAGGTCTCCAGCGCGGCCTGCACGCCCATGCTGTGCCCAAACAGCACCGCGAACTCCACGCCCGCGTCATCCAGCACACGGACCGCGTCGTCCGCCAGGCCTTCCAGCGTGAGGCGGTGGCAATGCCCGTCATCCCACCCGGTGGGCGGTGGCGAGCGCCCGTGGCCACCGTAGTTCCAGCGGATGACGTGGTGATCAGGCCGCAGTTGCTCAACCAGGTGCTTCCACACGTACTGGTCACAACCCAGGCCGTCCATCATCATGATCGTCGGCGATCGGCGTCCCACCTCGTTGTAGAAGATCTCCACGCCATCATCGGCGCGCGCGTAGGACTCCGTGTAGTGGTCCACGGTCCGCTGCCGCGTACGCGTCTTGCGCGCCGGGCGCCCGCGCTGCTGGTGGGCCGCGCGTTGGTGCGGCACCACCACTTCGGAGACAAACCGCCGCATGATGGCCTCACCCGTGCGCGTCTCCGTGACGGCGGCGTACACCTTGTCCGCGGCGCCGGGCCCGCGCTCCTGGTCAATAAGACGGGCGCGCATGCTGATGTAGCGGCGCAGCAGGGCCGCTCCCATCTCCGGGTGGAACTGCACGCCGTACAGGTTGCGGCCCACGCGCATGGCGGCGCAGTTCTCCTGTGCGGTGCGGGCCAGGACTTCTGCGCCCGGCGGCGGCTGCACCACGCTGTCCACGTGCGTGGCCTGCGCGCGGAAGGACGGCACCAGCGGCCCAAGCACGGGATCGGTGGCGCCCGCGCGCGTGAGCACCACCTCCACGGTGCCAATCTCGCGGCCCGCGGGGTTCTGCTCCACGCGCCCGCCCAGCGCGTGTCCCATGATCTGGTGCCCAAAGCACACGCCCAGCAGCGGCATGTCCACCTCGGCGCAGCGGCGCACCACGTCGCACAGCACCTCCATGAACGGTTCAAACTGCGTCACGGAAGAGGGCGACCCGGAGATCACCACGCCGTCCAGTCCGTCAAACGTCGGCGGCGGCGCCTCGCCCTTGTGCACGCGGCAGGTGCGGAGCTCCGCCACCCCCTTGAAACCCGTGGCAAACCAGGCGTCAAAGTCGCCGTGGGTACCGACGATCTCGTCGTACGTCTGGCCGGCGGTCAGGAAGAGCAAGCGGGGAAGGGCCATGGGGGTGGTGTCCTCGTGGTGACGGGCGGGGGACCAGCCATAGCACCGGCAACGCGAGCCGTGCAGGGGAGTCAGCCGGCGGGAAACATGGCCACCACGCTGGCCGTCCCACCGCGCGCTGCCAACACCGCGCGGCGGCGGCACGCGGGGACCACCAGTGACGCCCCCGTCTCCAGCGCGCACGCGGATTCCTCCGCGGACACGTCCACGGCACCGTCCAGCGCAAACAGCACGCCAGGAGCATCCGGCGGCAGCTCCAGCGCGGTGCGGGTCCCTGCCGCCAGTTGCCAGCGCTCCATGACAAACGCGCGGCTGCGCACCAGTTCCTCGCGCTCAACACCGTCGCCACCAGGCAGCGGGCGCGCCGCGCACCGGGGTGGCGGCTGCGGACCAAACGTGGCGACCTCCAACGCCTGGTCCACGTGCAACGCTCGCGGCCGCCCGTGCTCCAGCCGGCCATAGTCATACACGCGGAAGGTGGTGTCTGACGGTTCCTGCACCTCCAGCACCAGCAGGCCGCGGCCAATGGCGTGCACCGTCCCCGGTGGCACGTGCACCACGTCTCCCGGCGCCATGACCACCGCCCGCAGCAACGCATCCGCGCGCTGCTCCGCAATGGACGCACGGAACGCCGCCGGGTCCACGCCGTCCGTGAACCCGTGGAGGATGCGCGCGCCCTGGTCCGCCTCCACCATCAGCCACGCCTCGTCTTTAGAGAACGTACCCGGGTGCGCGGCGGCCCACGCCGCGTCCGGGTGCACCTGCACGGACAGGTCGTCGGACGCATCAATGAGTTTGACCAGCAGCGGGAAGCGCCGGTCCACGTGGAAGCGCCCGCGCAGGTTCTCCCCGTCGGCACGGCCAATCTCCGCCAGCGTGCGCCCGGCCAGCGGCCCCTCCGCCACCGTGCTGGAGCCCTCCGGGAGATCCGCCACCTCCCAGGCTTCACCCACCTTGGTGGGAGGCGGCGGGTGGGCGCGCTTGCCGGGCAGCGCGGCAATGCGGGCGCCCCCCCAGATCTTTTCCAGGTAGCGCGGGCGCATCGGCAGCAGCGGCAACATGCCACCCGCTTACCGTCCGCCCGAACGACGCGGCAAGAGCCCCGCCGTGACGGCAGCGCGCGATCCCGCAAACTCTGCCCAGACCTTCCCGCGCGCGCACACCGTGCGTTGCCACGACGCAGGAATCGTCGTGAACCCGCGTCGTGAGACGGCACGCCGCAAGCACACGGAAGGGACATGCGGTCCGGCACGGTGCTCGCGGCGGTGGTGGCGCTCCTGGTGGGCGGGGCGGCCCCGGTGCTGGTGAAGCTGGGGACGGTGGCGCCGGACGGGTCACCCTGGCAGCAGCTGCTGCGTGAGATGGACCAGGAATGGCAGCGTATCTCCGGCGGTGCCGTCACGTTGCGCGTGTACCCCGGTGGCGTGCTGGGCGACGAGACGGACCTGGTGAAGAAGCTGCGCATTGGGCAGCTGCACGCAGTGGCGCTTTCCGGCGCGGGCATGGAGCACCTGGAGCCCGCGGTGACGTGCCTGCAGCTGCCGCTGATTTTTGACACGTATGAGGAGCTGGACCACGTGCGGGACCGGCTGGCGCCGATGCTGGAGCAGAGCATGGCGGCCAAGGGTTACGTGGTGTTGAACTGGAGCGACGCGGGCTGGGTGATGTTCTTCCTCAAGACGCCGGCGGCGCGGCCGGCGGACATCCGCAAGATGAAGCTGTTCACGTCCGCCTCAGACAGCCGCACGCTGGAACTGTACAAGGCGGCCGGATTCCGTCCCGTGCCGCTCAGCGTGACGGACATGCAGAGCGCGCTGCAGACGGGGATGATTGACGCGTTTGACGTGCCGCCGCTGCTGGCGCTGCTCAACCAGTGGTTCCCGTCCGCGCCCAACATGGTGGACGTGAAGTGGGCGCCGCTTGTGGGGGCCACGGTCATTGGCAAGAAGACGTGGGAGCGCATCCCCGCGGAGCTGCGGCCGGCGCTGGCGCGCAGCGCGGCGGAACTGGGCGTGCGCTACCGCGCGCGCATCCGCCAGATGAGTGACGAAGCGGTGACCGCGATGGAAAAGCGCGGCATGCGCATCATCCACACCACCGAGGAGGACCGCGCCGCGTGGCGCACCGAGGCGGAGAACGCGTGGCCCAAGCTGCGCGGGAGCGTGTGCCCGGAGGCGATGTTTGACGAGGTGGTGCGCCTGCGCGGCGAGTACCGCGCCGCACACGGGGGCGCGCCGTGACGGCCGCGCCCCCGGTTGTCGGCCGCGGGGTGCTCAGGCGGGCGGAGGACATCCTCGCAAGTGCGTTGCTGGTCGCCATGGCGGTGCTGCCCATCATTGAGATGGCGGCGCGGCGGCTGCGCCACGAGGGCATCCCGGGCACGCCCCTGCTGGTGCAACACCTGACGCTGTGCATTGCGTTTGTGGGCGCGGGGCTGGCCGCGCGTGAGGACCGCCTGCTGGCGCTGGGCACGGCGACCTACCTGTCCGCGGCCTGGCGGGCGCGGCTGGCGCGCGTCACCTCGTCCGCGGCGGCGCTGGTGTGCACGGTGATGGCGCTGGCCGGCGTGGACCTGGTGCGGGCGGAACAGGCGGGCGTGGAGCCGGTGGCGCTGGGCATCCCGGCGTGGGGGTTTGTGTGCGTGATGCCGGTGTTCCTGGTGGTGGTGGCGTGGCGCGTGGTGCGGCGCGCGGGGCCCACCTGGGCGTGGCGCGCGGGGCTGCTGGTCCCCTCACTGGTGGCAGCGGTGGCCTGGTGGCTGGTGCCGGAAGTGGCCGTGGAGACGGTGCGCGCGCACTTCCCGGCGGGCCTGCTGGCGCTGGGCGTGGTGTTCCTGGCCCTGGCGGGGCTGCCCATGTTCACCGCGCTGGGCGGGCTGGCACTGCTGTTCTTCTTCCGGGATGGCACGCCGCTGGCCGCGGTTCCCGTGGAGACCTACCGCCTGACCGCCTCGCCCGTGTTCCCGGCCATCCCGCTGTTCACCCTGGCGGGGTACCTGCTGTCCGCCGGCAGCGCGTCCGAACGCCTGGTGCGCCTGTTCCGCGCGTGCCTGGGCTGGTTGCCCGGCGGGCCGGCCATTGCCACCACGCTCACCTTTGCATTCTTTACCTGTTTCACGGGCGCTTCCGGCGTCACCATCCTGTCCCTGGGCGGGCTGCTGATGCCGGTGCTGCTCAAGATGCGCTACCCGGAGCGCTTCACGCTGGGCCTGCTGACCACCTCCGGGTCCATTGGCCTGCTGTTCCCGCCCAGCCTGCCGGTGATCCTGTACGGCGTGGCGGCGCAGGTGCCCATGGACAAGCTGTTCCTGGCGGGGATCATCCCCGGCGCGCTGCTGGTGGCGGGCGTGGCGGGCTACGGCGCCTGGGTGGGCGTGCATGAGGACACGCTGCGCGAGAAGTTTGATGTGCGCGAAGCGCTGGCGGCGTTGTGGGGCGCGCGCTCGGAACTGCTCATCCCCGTTGTGGTGCTGGGCGGAATCTTTGGGGGCTTTGCCACGCTGGTGGAGTCCGCCGCGCTGACGGTGGCGGGCGTGCTGTTTGTGGAGCTGGCGCTGCACCGGGACCCGGTGTTCCACCGCAACTTCCGCGGCGCCATGGTGGAGTGCGGCACCCTGGTGGGCGGCGTGCTGATGATCCTGGGCGTTGCCATGGGGTTCACCAACTACCTGCTGGACGCCCAGGTCCCCATGACGGCGCTGCGCTGGGTGCAGGCACACGTGGAGACGCGCGCGGGCTTCCTGCTGGCGGTGAACCTGCTGCTGGTCCTCGTCGGCGCGGCCATGGATATCTACTCCGGCATCCTGGTGGTGGTGCCGCTCATTGCGCCCATGGCGGTGGCCTTTGGCGTGGACCCCGTGCACCTGGGCGTGGTGTTCCTCACCAACCTGGAGCTGGGCTACCTGCTGCCGCCCGTGGGCGAAAACCTGTTCCTGTCCAGCTACCGCTTCGGCAAGCCCATCTCAGAAGTGTTCCGCGCGACCATGCCCTTCGTCCTGGTGATCACCGTCGTGGTGCTGCTGGTCACGTACGTGCCCGCGCTGACGTGGCTGGGTACCCGGTGACGCGCTGCTGCACGCGCGTGCAGTGAGCGCGCGGCGCTTTGCGCACCGCGCACCACGGATGGCAAGGTGGCGCGGTCATGACCACGCAGTCGGCAGCGCCTCCCGGCCCTGAATCCGGGACCCTCTTCGGTCGCTACCAGCTCCTGCGCCGGCTCGCGGTGGGGGGCATGGCCGAGGTGTTCGTCGCGCGCAGCGCGTCGCTGGGCGGGGTGAACCGCACCTGCGTCATCAAGCGCATCCTTCCCGAGTACAGCCAGAACCGCACGTTCGTGAGCATGTTCATCGACGAGGCGCGCATCCTCATCGGCCTCAACCACGTCAACGTGGTGCGGCTGTATGACTTTGGGCAGGTGGACGGCAGCTACTTCATGGCGCTGGAGTACGTGAGCGGCTGCAACCTGGTGGCCATCCTGCAGCAGATCTTTTCGGCGCAGGCGTCCATGGACCCCATGGCGGCGGCGTTTGTGGGCCGCGAAGTGGGCCGCGGCCTGCACCACGCGCACGTGCAACAGGACGCGCAGGGCAACGCGCTGGGCATTGTCCACCGCGACGTGAGCCCCCACAACGTGCTGGTGAGCCTGGAAGGCCACATCAAGGTGGCGGACTTTGGCATTGCGCAGGCGCGCAACAAGATGACGCTGACCACGCCGGGCACGGTGATGGGCAAGTTTGCGTACATGGCCCCGGAGCAGGCCACCGGGGCGCGGGTGGACGCGCGCGCGGACGTGTTCTCCCTGGGCGTGCTGCTGCATGAAGCGCTGGCCGGCGCGCGCCTGTTCAGCGCGCCCACGCCGGCGGAGACGCTGGTGAAGCTGGTCAACTGGGAGCCGCCGCCGCCGTCACGCACGCGGCCGCAGGTGCCGGCGGACCTGGACGCCGTGGTCATGCGCGCGCTGCAGAAGCAGCCGGTGAAGCGCTTCCAGACAGCGGACGAACTGGCCGTGGCGCTGGACGGCCTGCTGCAGGCCGCCGGCTATGACGACGACAGCTTCCGGCGGTTCCTGCGCGACCAGGACGCGGCGCGGCTGGCCGGGCCCGAGGCCGTGCCGCAGGCGCCGGCCAAGGGCGCGCGCGGCAACACGCAGAAGATGTTCCTCATTGGCGGGGGCGCGCGCCGCACCACGGAGCCGTCCGTCCCGCAGCGCCCGCAGCCGCCCCCGCAGGTCACGCCGGTGCTGGAGGCGGACCGCGTGGCGCTGCAACTGTCGGACGCGTTCAAGCGCGAGCCGAACCTGTGGACGCTGTGCGCGTTGGGTGCGCGCCACAAGGAGCAGGCGCGCGCGTCCCTGGCCGCCAGCGCCTTCCGCTCGGCCGCCGGCGCGTTTGCCTGGCGCCACCTGCTCATCCAGGCGCTGGTGGCGCATGACCGCGCGGGCCCGCTCATCAGCGAGACGGCGTGGGAGAGTGACATCCAGGAGCTGAGCCGCCTGTCCCTGGCCGACCACGCCGGACTCGCGCGCTACATGCACCAGGTGGACCAGGGCGGGTTCTTCCGCATGCTGATGGAGGCGGACCCCGGGACGTTTGGCGCGGACCAGGAGAAGACCTCACATCACCGCGTCATTCCCATGTATGGCAGCGTGTCCCCGGAGAACCTGGTGCACCTGATGCGCTGCACCCGCGTGCGGCACTACGCGCCGGGCACCGCCATTGTCCGTGAGGGTGACGTGGGGGACACCCTGTACGCGCTGGGCGAGGGCCGCGTGGTGGTGTGGTGCAAGCCGCCTGAAGGCACCCAGGTGGAGGGCGGCCGCGTGTACCTCTCCAGCCTCGCTGAGGGGGACTTCTTTGGCGAGTTTGGCTTCCTGGCCGGCGAGCCGCGCAGCGCCAGCGTGGAGGCCGTGCTGGATACCTGGGTGCTGGAGGTGGACCGCAAGGACGTGCGCCACCTCATCAACCAGCACCCGGAGATGTCCGGCCCGCTGATGGACTTCTACAAGGCGCGCGTTGTTGAGCTGCTGATGGCCAAGAACGCGGTGTTTGCGCGGTTGCCCCCGGCGGAGCGGCGCCTGCTGCTGTCCCGCGCGGAGCTGCAGGCGTTTGCGGACAATGAGCTCATCATCAAGGAGGGGGACGACGGCGACGCGTTCTTCTTCATCAAGCAGGGCGAGGTGGAGGTGTTCACCGAGCGCGACGGCATCCCGATCTTCATCAACAAGCTGCGCGAGGGCGAGTTCTTCGGCGAGATCGCCGTCATCTGGGGCAGCAAGCGCACCGCGTCGGTCCGCGCCATGAGCGACGTGGAGGTGCTGCGCATTGGCCGCGAGGCGCTGGAAGAGGTGCTGCGCATGCGGCCGGATTTGCGCCACGCGCTGGAGCGCGCCATGGACGCGCGCGTTGTTGAGGCGCAGGAGCAGGTGCGCAGTGCGCAGGAACTGCTCGGGTTGCTGTGATGGGACGCGTCCGTTTCCTCGCCGTCACGGCCCCGCTGGCCGTCCTGGCCCTGGTGCAGTGCCGCACCGGCGCACCGCGGGCCCCGGCAGACCTGCCGCCGCTGCGGCCGCCCGCGGAGACCACCTACTGCACGGACGTGGGCCAGCCGCTGCCGCCCCGCACCGCAGCCCAGGTGTCGGACGAGGCGATCCGCGGCGTGTTCAAGACCCGGGAGAAGGACCTCAACAGCTGTTACAAGGAGCGCGTGAAGCGCGGCTACTCCATCGAGGGATTCGTGGGGTTGCGCTTTGTGATCAACTCCAAGGGCTTTGCGCAGGACCTGTGCCTGGTGGAGGACGGCACGGGTGACGCCGAGTTCATTGACTGCATGTTTGGCGAGCTGGGGACCTGGCAGTTCCCGCAGGCGGCGGAACCCACCGAGGTCCGCCGGCGCTTCCAGTTCCGGCTCGAGGACCCCTGAGCACCATGGAACTCACTGAACTCTTCGACAACCTGCGCGCCTCGCACACCGGCCGCTGGGTGCTGGCCCTGGGCGTGTTCCTGCTGGGTTCCACCTTCCTGGTGCTGCTGCGGCGCGCACTGTGGAGCCGCCTGTCGTCGTGGGCGCGCGCCACCGCCTTCCACTGGGATGACATGATCCTGGAGGCCGCGCGCGGCCCGTCCGCGCTCGTGCTCGTCACGCTCGCCGCCGCCATTGCACTGCAGGTTGCGCCCCCCGGCGCCGCGGCGCACCCGTTTGCGCGGTACGGGATGCGGCTGGTGTTGGTGTTTGCGGCGCTGTGGATGTTGGAACGCAGCGTATCCCGCGGCCTGGAGGCGGGCTCACGCACCGGCACGCTGTCGGAGAGCACGCGCCGCCTGGTGCTCACGGTGCTGCGCGTCATCGTGCTGATGCTCGGGACGCTCATCGTCCTGGATACCGTGGGCGTCTCCATCACGCCGCTTCTCGCCTCGCTCGGCGTCGGGTCCATCGCGGTCGCCCTGGCGCTGCAGGAACCGCTGGCCAACTTCTTTGCCGGGCTGCACCTGCTGCTGGACCGGCCGGTGCGCATCGGTGACTGGGTGAAGCTCGAAGACGGGACGGAGGGCGTCGTCACCGCCATCGGCTGGCGCAGCACGCACGTCAAGACGCTGTCGGACAATGTCATGGTGATTCCCAATGCCCGCTTCGCGCAGGGACGCGTGGTCAACTACGACCTGCCTACCCAGGAGATGAGCTTCACCATTGAGCTGGGGGTGGGGTACGACAGCGACCTGGAGCGCGTGGAGTCCGTGGCCCTGGAAGAGACGCGCCGGGTGCTGGCGGCGTCAACGTGCTCAGTGCCCGGGGCGGACCCGGTGCTGCTGTTCCGTGCGTTTGGAGCCTCCGCCATGGAGTTCATTCTGGTGGTCCGCGCGCGGCGCTACGTAGAGGTGGCCCCGCTGCGGCACGCCCTGGTGAAGGCGCTGCACGCACGCTTCCGGCAGGAGAAGATCACCATCCCCTACCCGCAACGCGTGGTGCACATGGCGGGTGGCCGGCCGGGGTGACCGTGACCTGGCGGATGGCATGGCACCCATGGACGCCACGGGCGCGGCGCTGGCATGCGCGTAAAAACTGCAAACAGCGCTCCCGCGGCCGCATGCCTGCGCTGCCGTCCACGTCGTGAAACCGCCGTGCCACCTTGCTGGTCCAGGTGCGGGGGCGTACACGGGGGGGATGGCGGAGGCGCGTTTCCCGGGATTCCTGGCTCAGGGTGGCGCGCCCGCTGTGTCCGGCGGCCTGCGCCTGCCGGACGTCGTGAGGCGGGTTCTGGATGTGGTTCCCGGCGGGCTGTTTGCGGTGGATTCCGGCGGGTTCCTGGTCTGCTGGAACCGGGAAATGACGGAGATAACCGGCTATTCCGCCCAGGAGGTGCTGGGCCAGCACTGCTCCATCCTCGGCGGGGACACCTGCCACGAAGGACCGTGCGGGGTTGCCGAGGCGCGCTGCCCGCTGTTCCTGCAGCAAGAGGTGGTGCGCCGGCGGTGCACGCTGCGCCGCAAGGACGGCAGCCGCATCCCCGTGGTCAAGAACGCGCAGTTGCTCTGCAATGACGACGGCTCCACGTGGGGCGGCGTCGAAGTGGTCACCGACATCACGGGCATCCGCGCGCTGGAGGACCAGGTGGAGCGCCTGCGGGCGGAGGCTTCGGGCCGGTCACGCTTCCACGGCATCATTGGCCGGCACGCGGAGATGAACCGGCTGTATGACCTGGTGGAACTGGCGGGGCGCACGCAGTCCAGCGTGCTGGTCACGGGCGACACTGGCACCGGCAAGGAGCTGGTGGCCCGGGCCATCCATGAACGCAGTCCCCGTGCCGGCAAGCCGTTCATCCGCGTCAGCTGCGCCGCGCTGTCCGAGGCGCTGCTGGAGAGCGAGTTGTTCGGCCATGTGCGCGGTGCATTCACCGGGGCCCACACCAACCGCGTGGGGCGGTTTGAGGCCGCGGATGGAGGCACCATCTTCCTGGATGAAATCGGCGATATCTCGCCGGCGGTGCAGACCAAGCTGCTGCGCGTGCTGCAGGAACGCGAAATCGAGCGCGTCGGCGACAACCGCGTCATCCCGCTGGACATCCGCGTGGTGGCCGCCACCCACCGCGACCTGCCAGCGCTGTGCGACGCCGGCCGCTTCCGCCGCGACCTCTACTACCGCCTTGCCGTCATCCCGCTCGTCGTGCCGACGCTTGCCGCCCGCGCCAGCGACATCCCGCTATTGGTGGACCACTTCATTGCGCGGCTCAACCGCACGTTGGGCCGGGACATCCGCGGCGTCACGCCCACCGCCATGGCGCGGATGACCGCCTATGCGTGGCCCGGCAACGTGCGCGAGCTGGAGCACGCCATCGAGTACGGCTTTGTCGTCGCGCGCGGTGCGCTCATTGACGACGACTGCCTGCCCGCGCACGTCACCGCTCCCGCCGCGGCGCCGCCCGCCCGCCCCACCCCCGCCACCATGAACCGCGAGGACCTGCGCCGCGCGTTGGAACAGGCCGGCGGCAACCGGGCGCGCGCCGCGCGCATGCTGGGCGTCAGCCGCGTCACGCTGTGGAAGCGCCTCAAGAAGGCCGGGATTTGACCAGACGGCCTGCCCACGGCTGCACGCGCGCGCAAGCCCGCGGGTGGCGCTCACGGCCGTTCAGTGACCGTTCAGCGTGAACGTTAACGCCCGCTGAACACAGCGGTATCACGGGCGCGGCCGCATTCGGCGAATTGCTGTGCGAAAGCGTGGGAATCCGGGCATTGCGTGCGGGGCGGCGCCCACCGGGAACGCACCGGAGCAGACGGTACGCCACGTGCGTGGGGCGGCTTCTCCGCCTTCGCGGAGCTTGTCCGTTCCCAGGAGGTTCGTCGTGAGGTTCAGGATCGCCCTGCTGTGTTCCACCGCGTGGATGGTGACCGCGTGCTCCACTGCCAGCGAAAAGAAGTGCGAGGACTTCTGCGCGGACGGTGCCACCTGCGTCGACGGCGAGTGCGTCGCCGTGGTGGCGTGCACCCCGGCCTGCGGCGCGGGCCAGGTTTGTGAGAACGGGGCCTGCGTCCCGCTGCTTGCTTCCGCGTGCAGCGCGGGCTGTGGCGCCTGCGAGGCCTGCGTGGCCTCCGGCGGAACCGCCACCTGCACCACCACCTGCCGCTCCGCCGAGACCTGCAACGGGGCGACGTCCACCTGCGAGGCAGCGCCGGCCTGCACGCCGGCGTGCGGGACAGGCGCCGTGTGCCAAGCCGGTCAGTGCGTACCACTGCTGTCCTCCGCCTGCCCGTTGGGCTGCGGCGACTGCGAGGTGTGCGTTACCGATGGGGCCACGGCGTCATGCCGCACCACCTGCACGGACGGCCAGACGTGTGACAGCGTCAGCCACGCGTGCGTCTCTCCGACGTGCGAGGACTTCTGCGGCTCCGGTGCGGCGTGCGTGGCCGGCGCCTGCGTCCCGGTGGCGCCCTGCAACCCGGGTTGCAGCGCGGGCACCGCCTGCCAGGACGGGAGCTGCGTTCCCATCCTGGCAGCGGCCTGCCCGGGCGGCTGCGGTCCCTGCCAGGTGTGCGTGACCGCGGGGGATACCGCCGCGTGCGCCACGACGTGCGACGTGGGCATGCGCTGCGACCAGACTGCCGGCAGTTGCGTGGTGGACAACGTGCACGTGCTTTACCTGCAAGGCCCCTACACGCGCGGCGAGGACGTCACCGAGGACTGCCTGGGCTGCCACCAGTCCGCGGCCGACCAGATGCTGCGCTCCGCGCACTACCGCTGGGCCGGCCCCACGCCCGGGCTGGTGGACCGCAGTGGTGTCCCGGTGGACACCGGGAACGTGGGCAAGGCGGGCCTCATCAACAACTTCTGCGTCGCCACGCCCTCCAATGAGGGGCGCTGCGCCGAATGCCACGCGGGCTACGGCGACGCGGCCGCCAAGAAGGCCGCCTACCAGCTGTCCTCCGAAGGCCGCCGCGTGGACTGCCTCATCTGCCATGCCGATCTTGCCACGGGGTACATCAAGGCGGTGAAGAACTTTGGCGTGGCGGACGTGAAGCCGGCATCCGGCTGCCTGCCCGCGTGCCCCGCCACCGACGTGTGCACCCTGCGCGCAGGAGCGCCGGTGTGCGTGCCCTACGCCACGCGCCTGCCCGAAGTACTCAAGGCGGCGGCCCAGAGCGTGCGCCGGCCCGGCCGGGACAATTGCGGGAAATGCCACTTCTACGCGGGTGGCGGTGACAACGTGAAGATGGGTGACCTCGCCTCGTCACTGGCGGTTCCCGCCGGCCCTGCGGTTGACGTCCACATGGGCAGCACCAACGCCACCGCGCCGCGCACCTGTGCGGATTGCCACGCCGGGACGGGGTTCGCGCATGACCGGTTCAAGGGCACGGGTGTCTCCCTCGCGCTGGTTCAGGAAGCGCCGCTGCAGTGCACCGGCTGTCACGCAGCGCAGGCCACTGCGCACCCGGCGCCGACGACGTTCGGCAACCACGATCACTCGGCCAGGGTCGCTTGCCAGGTCTGCCACATCCCGCAGTACGCGCGGCAGCTCACCACCAAGACGATGTGGGACTGGTCGCTCGCCGGCTTCAAGGACTGCAAGTACCCGGGCGCACCCGCGGAGATCATCGCCGCGTGCGTGCTGGACCCAACCAGCCCGGCGTTTGGCACCGCCAGGGCGAGCATCGGCGGTGACGACGTGGACTACAACTGGCAGAAGGGCGTGTTCCACATGCGGAAGAACGTGGAGCCTGCGTACCGCTGGTACGACGGCAGCGGCACGCACCTGACCATTGCGGGCGCCGCCGCGGCGTTTGACCCGGCCGACGGCCTGTCGCCGTCCCGCCCCGTCACACTCGCCGGACCCGTTGCGGCGGCCACCGACACCGGGGCCGTCGTCACCGCGTTCAAGCGCATGATCGGGCGCCAGGCCATGATGCTGGACGGTTCGTTTGTCGTGGTCCCCCACCTGTTTGGCGCATGGTCGCTGTGGGGAACCAAGCCGGACCCGACGGTGCAGCCGCCGGCGCCGGCCAACCAGATGATTCCCGTCCTCCCGGCCACCACGACGTCGCCCACGGCGGCCAAGTACGGCAGCTACGCCACCTACGCAGCGTTTCTGGATGCCGTGTGGAACGACATCATGTCGTCCGGCGCAGCCACCGCCGGTCAGCTGACGCCGCTGTTCTCCGTCCCAGTGGACGCGATGTCCGCGTCCGCCGACACCACCGAGCCCACGCGCACGCGCGTCACCGTCACCGTCACCCACGCGCTGACCGTCGGCGACCGCTTCAACCTGATGAGCGCCGACCTGCAGTTCCCTCCGGGCATCAAAGTGGTTGCCGCCGCCGACGGCACTACGTTGCAGTACCTGGAGACGGCGCGCCCGGCGCCGTTGACGCCGGTGCGCAACACCGCGGCCACGCGGGGCTTCCGCGCGCTGGTGCGCGGCGTGGACTGGGACTGGCGCCACACGGACATGTACATGAACCTCAACCACGAGGTGATGCCGCGGGGCAGCGCCCTCAGCACGTGCACGGAATGCCACTCCGGCACGGGCCGCATGTGCGAGGCCTACGCCGACGTGCCGGCGGGCAGCCGCCCGTTCGGCGTGGCCGCGTGCCCGTAGCCACCTGGGGACGCCCCCGGCCCGTGCCGCCTCCCGTGCGGGCCGGGGGCGCGTTCCCCGCCATGCAGCCAGCGGGGCAAGGCGGGCCGGCCCCTCACGGCGGCACGCGCACCAGTTGGGGCGCGGGGGCAAACACCGCGTCCAACAGCGCGCGCGACTCCGCGGACCCCGCGCCGCGGTCACCGTTGAGATCGTTGAGCGTGACCCGGATGACGCCGTCACCACCGTTGCCGCCGGGCCGGTTGGTCCCAGCGCCGTAGATCGCTTCGCAGGCCGCCGCGGGAGCCAGGCCGGCACCGCCGGATGCGTGCACGCGGCCCACCGTGGTGACCAGGCTGCCCACCGTCACCAGGAGGGCGCCGCCGGCGCCACCCCCGGACCCGTACTGGTTGGAACCCTTGGACGCGGAACGCGCGGCCTCGCCGTCTGCGTCCAGCGCACCGTCCAGCCGCAGCGTGCCGGCAAACAGCGCAAGAATGCCACCGCCGCGGCCACCGGGGCCGGGCGTGAGCGCGCAGCCCCCGTCGGTGGTGCGCCCCATCCATACGCCGCCACCGCCTCCGCCCGGCGTGAGCGTGTCGGCCCCTGCGTCCTGGTCATACGGGAGACCGCCCTCCGGTCCCGCGTCCGCCAACGCCGTCACGTGGTACTTGGCGCCCGGTTGGCCGCGCGTGCCGTGACCTCCGCCGGCGCCCGTCACGTACGCGCCACCCCCGCCGTGATTTTCCAGGCGCAGGCCGTTGGTGGCGTTGTACGCCGCAGCAGCAGCTGCACCCATCCCCCCAAAACCCGCGCGCCCTTCTCCCTGCTGTGCGTCGTCGTTGTAGACCGGGCCGGGCGGGCCGCCGCGGAAGCCCAGTCCCGCCACCGCCACGCGGCCATCCACGTGCGCCTCCCCGGCCACGCGGAGAAACAGCACCCCGCCCACGGGGTCCGTCATCACGTCCGTTCCCACAAGCGCGGCCGGCTGGAAGGGGCTTGTTGTCAGGACGGTGCCCGCGGGCACCTGCAGCGTCCGGTACCGCGGCACGCGCACCACCACCGCCGTGCGGCCCGCCAGGTCCAGGCCCGTGGCGCCGCCCGGCGCGCGCAGCGGTGGGTGATCCAGCGTCACCACTTCCGCGGCAATGCCCGTCACAAAGAACGTCTCCCAGGTTCCCACGCCCTCAGTGGTGGCGCCGGCGTCCGCCGCGCCGCTCCCGCGCAGCGTGATGAGCACCACCTCGTCGGCCGGGGCCAGGCCGGCGGGTGCGGCGGCCAGGCGCACCTGTGTGGCAGCCAGGGTCACCACCCGCCACGACGGCGCGTCAGCGGAAGCGCGGCCCACCAGTGACGCGGTGGCCAGGTTCACTTCTGACGCGGCCGGGACGGCGTCACCGTCCTCGCCGCCACCAAAGGGACCCGTGGAACGGCACCAACCCGCCACGCACAGCGCGCCACCCCGGCAGGGTGACGCCAGCGAGCAGGGACAGGCCGCGCCGGTACACGCGGACGACGACGGAGCCGCGCTGGACGACGGGGGGACCGCACTGCTGGAGGGCTCCGACGACGAGGCCCCGCGGAACCCGGAGGACGGCACCGCGCCAGAGGAGGACGGGGCGCGGTCCGACGAGGACGCCACCCGCGACGACGAGGACGCCGCGCGCGAGGTCCCCGCGGCGGAGGTGGCGGCCGCGGAGGACGCATCCGTGGCGGACGTGGCGCTGGACGACGAGGAAACCACGGATGGCGCGCACACCCCCGCAACGCACGCATCACCCGCTGGACACTGCGCGCGTGGCCCGCAGCGCCAGCGGCATACACCCCCCGCGCAGGCGTAGCGGTCGTCGCAGTCGGCGTTGGACGCACAGCGCCAGGCCAGCACGGGCTCCCGGCAGGCGCCCAGCAGCAACACCACGGCGAGCCACCTGACCGGCAACGCGCGCGACCCATCGCGTGAGCGAGCCATGGCCTTCCACGGTAGCATGGGCCTGACGCTTGCCGTGACGGGCGTCCTTGGAGAGAACCGCGCCCATGATTGAGGTCCGGGATCTCTGCAAGACGTACCGCGTGCACCAGCGGCCTGAGGGGCTGGCCGCCGCGCTGCGCAGCCTGGTGCACCGCCGGTACGACGAGGTCCACGCGGTGAGTGACCTGTGTTTCCGCATTGCCGACGGCGAGCGGGTGGGGTTTCTGGGTCCCAACGGCGCGGGCAAGACCACCACGCTCAAGATGCTGTCCGGCCTGCTGCACCCCACGCGCGGCACGCTGGCGGTGGACGGCTTCACCCCGCAGCGGCGGGACGAAGCGTTCCTCAAGCGCGTCACGCTGGTGATGGGGCAGAAGCAGCAGCTGCTGTGGGACCTGCCGCCGGTGGAGACCTTTGCGCTCAACCGCGCGGTGTACGGCATCCCGCGCGCAGAGTTTGACCGGACCCTGACGGAGCTCACGGACCTGCTGCAGGCAGGTGGCCTGGTGGGGAAGCCCGCGCGGCAGCTGAGTCTGGGTGAACGGATGAAGTGCGAGCTCATTGCCGCGCTGCTGCACCAGCCGCGCGTGCTGTTCCTGGACGAGCCCACCATTGGCCTGGACGTCTCCATGCAGGCCACCGTCCGCGGTTTCATCCGCGCCTACAACGAACGCACCGGGGCCACGGTGCTGCTGACCAGCCACTACATGGAGGACGTGGCGGCGCTGTGCCCGCGCGTCATCGTCATCGACAAGGGCCGCCTGCTGTATGACGGTGAACTGCGCGCGCTGGTGCAGCGGGTGCGCCCGTTCAAGCGCCTCTCCATCCGCTTTGCGGAGCCGCCCGCGCCCGAAGTGCTGGCGCGCGTGGGCGAGGTGCTGTCGTTGGAGGGGCTGGCTGCGCAGGTGCGCGTGCGCGGGACGGACGTCAAGGACGCGGTGCGGGACCTGCTGGGCACGCTGGCGGTGGCGGACCTCACCGTGGAGGACCCGCCGCTGGACGAGGTCATGCGGGACCTGTTCGACGGGAACACCGCCGCGCGGGGAGCCGCCTGATGCTGCGCGCGCTGCGGGCCTACCCCACGCTGCTGCGCGTGGGCATTGCTGACATGATTGCGTACCGGACGGAGTTCCTCATCTGGGCGCTGACCACCAACATGCCGCTGGTCATGCTGGCGGTGTGGAACGCCGCGGTGGATGACGGGCCGGTGGGGCGGTTCGGCCGGCCGCAGTTCATTGCGTACTACCTCATCACCATGATTGTGCGGCTGCTGGTCAGCAACTGGGTGGTCTGGGAGATCACCATGTCCATCCGCCACGGGACGCTGGCCACGCGGCTGATGCGGCCCCTGCACCCGCTGTGGGCCTGGTCCGCGGAGCAGCTGGCGGCGGTGCCCATGCGGCTGGTGCTGGTGGCCCCTGTCGTCGTGGCGCTGGTGCACGCGGCGGGCAGCGAACTCACGCGGGACCCCGCGCTGCTGGCCATCTTTGCGCTGTCGCTGGTGGGCGCGTGGCTGGTGCAGTTCTTCCTCATGGTCGCGCTGGGCCTGGCCAGCTTCTGGATTGAATCATCCTTTGGGCTGTTTGAGGTGTGGATGGGCGTCAACGCGGTGCTGGGCGGATACCTGGTGCCGCTGGAGCTGTTGCCCGAGTGGCTGCGCAGTTCCACGGGATGGTTGCCGTTCCGCTTCCTGCTGTCTTTCCCCGTGGAGACCGCCATGGGCCTGCACCCGGTGGACGTGGCGCTGGGTGACCTGGGGATCCAGTGGGCCTACGTGGCCGTCTCCGCCGCCGCCACGCTGGCCCTGTGGCGCGCGGGCCTGCGCCGCTTTGCCGCGTTTGGAGGCTGACCGGTGCGTCCCACCCGCCACGTGCGCGTCCTGCAGGCCCAACTCCGCGCCAGCGTGGCCAACGCCATGCAATACCGCGCGGACTTCCTGCTGCAGGGATTGCTGGGCCTGATGTGGGTGGGCGTGTCGCTCATACCGCTCAACGTGTTGTACCGGGACCGGCAGTCCATTGCCGGGTGGACCTGGCCGCAGGCGCTCTTGGTGACCGGCTGGTTCACCGCGCTGCGCGCGGCGCTGGAGGGCGCGGTCAGCCCCAGCCTCACCGCCGTGGTGGAACACGTGCGGCGCGGCACGCTGGACTTTGTGCTGCTCAAACCCGCGGATTCCCAGTTCCTGGTCAGCACCGCGCGGTTTGAGCCCTGGAAGGTGCTGGACCTGGGCGCATCCTTTGTCATCATGGGCTGGGCGTTTCACCAGATGGGACGCGCGCCCGCGCCGCTGGACCTCGCGGCCGCCGCCCTGCTCGGGCTGGTGGCGCTCATTGTGCTGTACTCCATGTGGATCCTGGTCATCTCGCTGAGCTTCTTCATCGTGCGCGCGGACAACCTGTCGTTCCTGTTCAGCTCGCTGTTGGACGCGGCGCGCTGGCCCGTGCAGGTCTTCCGCGGCGCGCTGCGGTTCCTGTTCACCTTCATCTTCCCGCTGGCGCTGATGACCACCTATCCGGCCATGGCCATGATGGGGACGCTGGACGCCACCACCGCGGGCACCGCGCTGCTGGTGGGCTTTTCGTTTGCCGCGGTGGCGCGCGTGGTGTGGCTGCGCGCGCTGCGCAACTACACCTCCGCCAGCTCCTGAACCCTGGCTGTGCGGGCGTCAGTTCCGCTGGCGCGCCCGCCACCCGGACACCAGCCGGCGCAGCGGCACGTTGAAGGGGTCATCCGCAATCGCGGACTCGCCCCGGGTCACGGCGCGGTCAAACTGGCTGGCGGCCGCCGCCGTCGCTGCTTCCTCGGCCGCGCGCGTGGCCTGGTCAAACCGGTCCGGGAACACCTCCAGCCAGGCCAGCCGCAGTTCCACCAGTGACGGCGAATAGTGCGCCTGCCGCAACCGCTCCTCGGCAAGCACAATGCCGCGGCGAAAGTCCGCGCGCAGCCGGCGCCGCCGGTCAGACAGCTCGGCGCGCAAGTCGTGCGCCACCTCGCGCGCCTGGTCCAGCGTCCGCTGCCCCTCGCCGTGCACGGGCTCCGCCCAACGCGCCTGCAGGCGCTCCAGGGCCACCACAATCTCCCGCACCTCGGACAGGGGTGACACGCCCAGCACGTCATACGGCCGCCCCTCCGCCACGCCGCGCAGGAACGCCAGCGCCCCCGGGACGGGATCCTCCGCGGTGGGCCCCGTCCCCGCGACGACGAGATCCATCCCATCCGCCGCGGCGAGCCACCGCTCCAGCACCTCTTCGTTGACTGCGTCCAGCTCCAGGAACCGCAGCCCCGCGCCCTCACCGCTGCGCGAGTGCATCACCTGCGCAGCCACCCGCAGCGTGTCACCCACGGGCGACCAGGCCTCCAGGTCCACGCGGTCACCCCGCGGTGGGGGGGGCGTAAGACGTACAAACACGCCGCCGCGGGAGACGTTGAGCACCTCGGCATCAAGCCCAATGGGGTGGATGCGCGCCGGCGCGTGGGTGGAGAGCCGCGGGTGCTTGCGCGGCACCGTGTACGCAGGAGGGGTGGCAGGCAGCATCGTTCGCAAGGGCCACTGTGCCGGCTCCGCCACACACTCGGCAAGGTCTCCAGCGCACCTACACGGCGGCGTCCCCCGCGCGCCCGCTGCCGCTCCCGTCTACGGAAACGTGCCGGCGGGCACTCCGGCGTGATCAGCGCTACAGTTGCTGAGCCGCGAGCCGGGCACGGCGCGTAGACCGGGGATGGGGGGGCATTTCGAGGTGCGCCTTGGTGAACCAGTCCCTGACCGAATCCAGCCCGAAGTTGCGTGTCCGCATAGGCGATGAGGTCCTCTACGTGGGCAAGAACAGCACGTGCTGCCTGGTGCGGGATGACGGCAGCCAGCTGGGTATTGAGCTGCGTGGGGGGGTGCCGGTGCTGACCGCCTCCGCGGTGGGGTTTGCCGAGGGCCCCTGGTCACGCAAGATGACCGTGTCCATTGCGTCCTCCCTGGCGCTCCAGGCCGGCCTGCAGGGCACGGTGGCGCACGTGGAAGGAAGTATCTCGACCATCCACCGCGTGCGCATCACCGGGTGAATCGCCGGGGCCGGCGCGGGGTGGCTCAACCCCCTTGGCCGTTGCCCCCGCCACCTTCGCCGGGCTCGTCATCCGCCTTGGGCGCCGGGGCCTCCACCGGGGGCATGCCCGCGCGCTCCAGGTCCACCGTCGTCTCGCCTTCGTCGCGCTCGGCAATGCGGGCAATGGACACCACCCGGTCGCCCGCCTCCACGGCAATCAGCTTCACGCCCTGCGTGTTGCGGCCGATCATCGAGATCTCCTCGGCGCGCGTGCGGATGAGCGTGCCGCCGCTGGTGACAATCATGACCTCGTCACGGTCATGCACCTGCGCGGTGCCGCTGACCACGCCGTTGCGGTCCGTCACCTTGATGGTGATGAGGCCCTTCCCGCCGCGGTTCTGGCAGCGGTACTCGGCCTCCTCGGTGCGCTTGCCGAACCCGTTCTCCGTCACTGTCAGGATGGACGTCCCCGGCTCCAGCACCTCCATGCCCACCACGCGGTCACCGTCCTCCAGCTCAATGCCCTTCACGCCGGTGGCCGCCCGTCCCATGGAACGCACGTCCTCCTCGGAGAAGCGGATGGCCATGCCGTTGCGCGTGGCCAGCAGGACGTCGTTCTTCCCGTTGGTCACCGCCGCGCCAATGAGCTCGTCACCGTCATCAATGCCGCACGCAATGAGTCCCGTCTGCCGCGGGTTGGCATACTGCGTGAGGTCCGTCTTCTTGACCGTGCCCTGCCGGGTGGCCGTCAGCACAAACTGCTTGCCTTCCTCCGTCGGGAACTCGCGCACCGGGAGGATGGCGCGGATGCGCTCGCCCTCATCCAGCTGCACCAGGTTCACCAGCGCCTTGCCCTTGGTGGCGCCGGCGCTCTCCGGCACGGCGTGCACCTTGACCCAGTAGACCTTGCCGCGGTCACTGAAGTTGAGCAGGTACGCGTGCGTAGAGGCTACAAACAACTGCTCCACAAAATCGTCTTCTTTCGTTGCTGCGGCCCCCTTGCCGCGCCCGCCGCGCTTCTGCGCGCGGTAGTTGGAGAGCGCGCTGCGCTTCACGTAGCCCTGGTGGGTGACCGTCACCACCATCTCCTCCTCGGCAATGAGGTCCTCAACGTTGATGTCTTCCACGTCCTCCATGAACTGCGTGCGCCGCGGCGAATCAAACCGGTCCCGCAGGTCGGTGAGCTCGCCCTTGATGACCTCCATGAGTTTCACGGGGCTGGCCAGGATGCCGCGCAGCCGGGCAATGAGGCCCATGACCTCGCGCGCCTCGTCCACCAGCTTCTCCCGTTCCAGGCCGGTGAGGCGGGACAGGCGCATCTCCAGGATGGCCTTCACCTGCTCAGGGTTCAGCAGGAAGTACCCGCGTTCCGCCGCCAGCAGCAGCTGCGGGACCTCCGCCTCGGCAAACTGCGGCAGGCGCCCCAGGTTGCCGCTGAACTTCTCCGCCAGCAGCTTGTCGCGCGCCTCGTCGGGATCGCGGCTGTGGCGGATGATGTCAATGACGCGGTCAATGTGATCCACGGCGACAATGAGGCCGAGCAGGGTGTTGAACCGGGCCTCGGCTTCGCGCAGTTCAAAACGCGTGCGGCGGCCCACCACCTCACGGCGGTGGCTGACAAAATGCGCCAGCAGGTCCTTGAGCGGCAGCACCCGCGGCTGCCCGCCCACAATGGCCAGGTTGATGATGCCAAAGGTGGTCTGCAGCGGGGTGTGCTTGTAGATCTGGTTGAGCACCACCTCCGCCACGGCGTCACGCTTGAGGTCCACGGCAATGCGCATCCCGTCGCGGTCGGACTCGTCGCGCAGGTCAGACACACCCTCCAGCTTCTTCTCCCGCACCAGCTCCGCCATCCGCTCCACCAGCTTGGACTTGTTCACCTGGTAGGGGATCTCGTCGATGATGATCTGCGTGCGCTTGGCATTCTCCTCAATGCGCGCTTTGCCGCGGACCTTCAGCGTGCCGCGCCCGGTGGCGTAGGCTTCATAGGTGCCGGAGCGCCCGCAGATGAACCCGCCGGTGGGGAAGTCCGGGCCGGGAATGATCTTCAGCAGCTCGTGCACGGTGATGTTGGGGTTGTCGATCATGGCGAGCACCGCGTTGATGCTCTCCACGAGATTGTGCGGCGGCATCTTGGTGGCCATGCCCACCGCAATGCCTTCTGAGCCGTTCACCAGCAGGTTGGGGAACTTGGAGGGCAGGACGGAGGGCTCCGTGGTGGTCTCGTCAAAGTTCGCGACGACGTCCACGGTTTCCTTCTCAATGTCCGTCAGCAGTTCCTCGGCCAGCTTGGTCAGGCGGGATTCGGTGTACCGGTAGGCGGCGGCCGGGTCCCCGTCCACGGAGCCAAAGTTCCCCTGCCCGTCAATGAGCGGGTAGCGGATGTTCCACTCCTGGGCGAGCCGCACCAGCGCGTCGTAGACGGAGGCGTCACCGTGCGGGTGGTACTTCTTGAGCACCTCGCCCACCACGCCGGCGCACTTGCTGTACTTGCGGTTGCTGAGCAGGCCCTCGTCGTACATCGCGTACAGGATGCGGCGGTGGACCGGCTTGAGGCCGTCACGCACGTCGGGCAGCGCGCGCCCGATGATGACGGACATCGAGTAGTCCAGGTAGCTGCGCCGCATCTCGTCGTCCATGGGGACGGGCGTGGCGGGGCGCGGGGAGGTGTTGCTGGGCTCGGTCATGGCGTGGACGGTCGCGGTTGCCGGCGTGGTGGAGCTCCCGTTCCCGGCCGGCAGCGGGAGCAAGGGGTGGCCGTTGTAGGGGTGCGTCAGGACGGGGTCAACGGCGGCAACACCCGGCGGCGCCTTGCGCGCGGGGGCGGACGCCTGCAGGCTTGCCCGACGACAACCCCCCGGGGAGCGGCATGGCTGACAACGCACCGAACGAGCGCGCGATCAGGGTCTTTGTGCTGGAAGACGACCCCGACCTGGCAGAGATGCTCCGGCGGTGGTTTGCCGGCGCGGGGATGGAGTTTTCCCACTGCGCAGACGGCGAGGCCGCGTGGGAGTTGCTGCAGGGCGCCCCGCCCGACGTGGTGCTGGCGGACCTGATGGTGCCGGGCATCTCCGGCCAGGAGTTTGTGGCCAAGCTGCGCGCGCACCCCGCCACGTCCCACACCGCAGTGATTGTGATGAGCGCGTCCATCCTCAACGCGGCGCAGGGGGCGGAGATGAAGGACATCCTCCAGGCGGACCACGTGTTCAGCAAGCCGCTGTTGCTGCGTGACGTGCTGGCCAAGGTGCGGGAACTGACGGCGCGCTGAGCGCCTACGCACGCACCCAGGGCCGCAGTTCGGCGCACGCGGCCACGCCTGCGCGCAGCACGGCCTCGCGCGTTCCCACCAGGCGGTCCAGGATGTGGTCCCAGCGCTGGCGGATGCCGCCGCTCTCCGTCGTGCGGTCACCGTAGAGGCGCCGCAGCCCCAGCGTCTCATCCGCCACCAGGGCCTGCATGCGCACCACCTCCGCCCACGCACACACCACAAACCCCTCCACGGCCTCCGCCAGTTCCGCGGCGGGGATGCCCGCGGTGCGCGCGCGCTCCAGGTGCACCGCCACGCGGTGCAGGCAGACGGGCAGCAGCCGCTCAATGGGGCTGCTCCAATCCGTGAAGCTCCCGGTGGTGTCCGCCAGCACCAGCCGTTCCGGCAGGCCGTCCGCTCCCAGCTGGATGACCTCATCACCGTCATCAAAGAAGAACCGGCCGCTGCGCAGGTCCCCGCGCCCCAGCACCAGGGAGGCCGCCGCGGCCACCCCCAGCACGCGCATCAGCCGCACCGCAAAACCCGGCCGCGCGTACAGCGCCGGGGCCAGCTTGTCCGTGGCCACGCCGGCCACGTAGGGGCGGTCAATGAAGAACACCGGGACGGGCGGCAGGCCCTCCACGCGCTCCTCTATGCGGATTTCGCGGTAGGTGGGGATGGGCAGGCGGAGCGCCTGCGCGCCGCGGATGCGGTCCAGGATCCAGTCCCGGTACTGCACGGTCTCAGACACCGCCTGGCGGTGCGGCACGCCGCGCTTGAGCCGGTGGAACACGTCCCACTTGAGCATGCGCACCACGCGGATGTCCTCGGTGCCGTCCTCACGCCCCAGCACCACCACCAACACCTCACGCTCCTGGCCGGACAGGTCCCGGCCCGTCTGCGCGGCCTCCACGCGGCCCACGTTGATGCTGCGCAGTGACCGGGTCCGCGCGCAGTAGTCCTCAATGAGGCCGCGCACGCGCGGCTCCGCGCGCGGGTCCATCTGCGGCTTGCCGTCATACAGCGCGGCCCCCGGGAGCCAGCGCACGTTCATGTGGAACTCGCGGGACAGGCCCAGCGCGGACTCCTCCAGGTGGTCCTCGCACACGCCGTACAGCCGGCAGAACATGGTGGTGCGCCAGCCCACGTAGTCCCCGCCGTCCACCAACAGCTCCGGGCCCGCCGCCTCCGCAAACGCATGCGCCAACGCGTCAAACGCGCGCTCAATGGCCACCTGGTCCGGCGGTCCCTCAGCGCCGTCCGTGATCAGTTCCAACAGGTCCATCAGGCCTTCGCGCGGGAGGTGGCGCCCGGCGGGGAGGAAGAAGGCCAGCTCGCGCGCGCCCTGGCGGTTCACCAGGCCGGTCAGCTCCAGGATCTCCATGAGGCGCCGGCACGCCTCGGAGCGGTTGCTGCGCAGGAGCGGACGGATGGCCATCAACTCCTGGTAGGTGAGGAAGCGCGCCCCGCTGTGCGCGTCCTGGTAGTACGTGGCGCCCGTCCCCACGCGCGTGCGGCACCCCTCAATGAAGCGCGCCACCTCAGGGACACTGCGCGGCGGCGGGGACACGCGCCAACGCTCGCCGCGCCACCGCAGGCGCTGCCGCACCCCCGGCAGGTGCACGCCGGTGAACTGGATGATGTCCCGGGGCAACAGCCGCTGCAGCATCTCATCCGCCCCCAGGATGCGGCCCATGTCCTCCGGGTCTGACCGGATGACCACGCGGCCGTCACGAACCAGCAGCGGTACCGCGTCCGCGTAGACGTCCTCGTCATCCGGCACCGGCTGGCCGGCGGCTTCCGCCTGCTGGCGCAGCCAGTCCGCCATCAGCACCGCCTGCACCGCGTGCAGCGAGCCCGACGTCACCACCGTGTTCCAGCGCGGAAAGGCGGAGGCCACCGTACAGCGCGCGCGCCCGTCCGGCGTTCGCTCCAGCAGGCCCGGCCCCAGGAACCTTACCGGCGGCGGGGCCGGCGTCTCCCCCGTCCCGCCGACGGCGGTGGGTGACAGCGCGGAGCCCAGGTCCCTGGCCATTTGGACGGGGCATGGGAGCAGCTTGCAGCAAGGGTTGCAAGCGGCACCGGCGTCGTGGACGGGGCGCTGCGCCCAGGCGTGGACGCCAGCGCAGGCGTGGACTGTCGTCGAGAACCTGGGGACCGCCGCGCTTGCGCCGCGGACCGCAAGGGGACCATCGTCGGCGCGTCATGATCTGGGCGTGGCTGCTCGGCGGTGCGGTGCTCGTCGTGGCGACGGGCGGCCTGGTCCTGGCCTGGATGGTGCAGCCGCTGCCGTTCCGGCCACCGCCCCACGCGATCACGCCGGTGGACCAGGGGCGCCTGCGCGCCACCGTGCGGACGCTTTGCACCACTTACCACCCGCGCAGCCACCTCCACGTGGGCAACCTGTGGCGGATTGCGCATCACCTGCAGGCGCAGCTGGCCGCCGCGGGCTGCCGGGTGGAGGAGCAGCGTTACGGCGTGGACCGGCGTGACTACGTGAACGTGCGCGCGCACCTGGGTCCGCCGTCCGGGCGGCGCATTGTCGTGGGAGCGCACTACGACGCGTGCGGGGACACGCCGGGGGCGGATGACAACGCCAGCGGCGTGGCCGCACTGGTGGAACTGGCGGTGCTGCTGGGCAGCGGACCGCTGGCGTGCCACGTGGAGCTGGTGGCGTGGACGCTGGAAGAGCCGCCGCACTTTGGCACGGAGATGATGGGCAGCCGGGTGCACGCGCGGCTGCTGGAAGAGGAGCACGCGCAGGTGAGCGCGGTGTTTGCACTGGACATGCTGGGGCGCTTTTCCGACGAGGGGGATTCCCAGCGCTACCCGTTTGCCTGGATGCCGTGGGTGTACGGCCGCCGCGGGGACTTCATTGCCGTCGTCGGAGACCCGCGCATGACGGCGCTCACGCGGCGCACCAAGCGCGCCATGCGCTCGGCGGGCACGGTGCGCGTGCTGTCGGTGAATGCCTGGTCGTTTGGCGAAGGACTGGAAGACTCCGACCACGCCAGCTACCGGCGGCACGGTATCCCTGCCGTGCTCCTGAGTGACGGCGCCATGTACCGCCACGGCGACTACCACGGCGCGGGCGACACGGCGGACAAGCTGGACTACCCGCGGCTGGGCGGCGTGGTGCAGGCGCTGCACGTTGCCGTGCTGCAGGAGGCACGCCGCGCGGCCGCCCTGGGTCCGGCCTCCACGACGTAACACCCGCGGGCAGGAACCGCCCCGGGCGGGCGTTGTCACATCCCTGAACCACCACGTTCCGGGGTGAACCATGCGCCTGCTCCTGGTCCCGCTGTTGTTGCTGCACGCCTCCACCGCTGCCGGCCGTGACGTCTCCGCCGCACCGCGCCTGGTGCTGGATGGGACGGGAGCCGCGGTGGACGCGCTGCCGTTGAAGGAGCAGCGCGCGGACGTGGAGATTGCCGGGGTGGTGGCCCACGTGCGCCTCACGCAGGTGTACGAAAACACCGGCACGGCCGTCCTGAGCGCGGCCTACGTGTTCCCGGGAAGCACGCGCGCCGCGGTGCACGGGATGCGCATGACGGTGGGCACCCGCACACTCCGCGCGCAACTGCGCGAACGCGCCGCGGCGGAGCGTGAGTACGACGACGCGGTCCGGCGCGGGCGCACGGCGGGCCTGTTGCGGCAGGACCGTCCCAACGTGTTCCGGATGAACGTGGGCAACATCCTCCCGGCGGACGTTGTCTCCGTGGAGCTGGAGTACTCCGAGCTGCTGGTCCCGGAGGAGCAGCAGTACGAGTTTGTCCTCCCCGCCGTGGTGGGCCCGCGGTACGCGGGAACTGAGGACGCGGACACCGTGGCGCAGCCCGCACATGACCCGGCCGCGCCCGCGCGGTGGGACGTGGCGCTGCGCATCAGCGCGGGTCTGCCGCTGGTGGACGTCATGAGTCCTTCGCACCGCGTGGGCGTGACGCGGACCGCGGAGGGACCGGCGGACGTTGTCCTGGACGCGTCCGACGACAACCCGGGCAACCGTGATTTCATCCTGCGCTACCGGCTGGCGGGAGATGCCATTCACGCGGGCGCGGTGGTGCACCGGGATCCGGACGGCGGGGGCACGCTGCTGGCCATGGTGCAACCGCCGGCGCGCTTGGAGAACGACGACATCCCGCCGCGCGAGTACGTGTTTGTGGTGGACGTCTCCGGCTCCATGCGGGGCCAGCCGCTGGCGGTGGCGCGTGACCTGCTGCGGCGCCTGGTGGACGGGCTGCGCCCGGTGGACCGCTTCAACGTGGTGCTGTTTGAGAGCACGCCGTACCTGATGTCCCCGCACAGTGTACCCGGGACCCGCGAGAACCTGGCCGCGGCACTGCAGGCCTTGGAGACCGGTGGCGGCGGGGGCGGGACGGAGATGCTGGCCGGACTGCGCGCCGCGCTGGGCATCCCCCGGACGCGCGGCATGTCGCGCTCGGTGGTGCTCATCACGGACGGGTTTGTGAACGTGGAGCACCAGACGTTCAAGCTGGTGCGGGACCACCTGCGCGAAATGAACGTATTCGCGTTCGGCATCGGCTCATCCGTCAACCGCCACCTCATTGAAGGGATCGCCCGCGCGGGCCGGGGCGAGCCGTTCATCGTGGACAGCAGCGCCGCGACGACGGACGCGGCGGAGCGGTTCTGGCGCTACGTGAGCAGCCCGGTGCTGACGGAGGTGGACGTCGCATTCCGCGGCATTGAAGTGCGGGACGTGCTGCCCGCGCGCGTGCCGGACCTGTTCGCATCCCGGCCGTTGGTGTTGCTGGCCCATTACACCGGCCAACCGCGCGGCGAGATTGTGGTCACGGGACGGGGAGCAAAGGGCCGCGTGGAGTACCGCGTTCCCATCAGCGTCAGCGCCGGCACGCACCATCCCGTGCTGCCACGGCTGTGGGCGCGCCAACGCATCACGGATCTCACGGACGCCCAGGATCCCGGCAACGCCGCGCCCACGCGTGCGGCGGTCCTCCCCATTGCGCTGCAACACGGCGTCCTTTCCCAGTGGACGGCGTTTGTCGCCGTGGATGACCGCGGACGCACGGACGCGGCTCCCGTTGAGGTGAACCAACCCGCACCGGTGCCCGCGGGGATGAGCTGGCCCATGGCGATGTCTTCCGGCGCGCTTGGCGTCCGTGGCCGCGGCGCAGGCGGGGGCGGGTGGGGCTACGGGTCCGGCGCTGGAGGGGTCGGCGTGCGCGGAGAGGTCTCCGCTGCCTCGCCCGTCGTCATGGGTTCTTTCGACCGCGAGTCGATCCGCCGCGTGTTCCAGGCGCGCACCGCGCAGTTCAAGGCCTGCTACGAGCGCGCCCTGGTCCGGAACCCCGGCCTGCAGGGGAAGCTCGTCGTCACGTTGCACATTGGGCCGGATGGCAAGGTGCGGCGTGTGGGGTTTGGCGTTGACACGGTGGGAGCGCCGGAAGTGAAGACGTGTGTGGAGCGCGTGGTCAAGGCGCTGCAGTTCCCCGTGGCGGACGGCGGCGGAGAGCTCACGGTCACCTACCCGCTGCTGTTCCGCGCTCCGCCGTAGCCGTCGCCATGCCGGCCCGCACCGTGCCAGGGTGCCTGCGGAGGTGAGCCCATGGCGGTGCACATGGCGGACCGCATCCGTGACGTCGGCGTGACCATCTTCAGTGAAATGAGCGCGCTGGCTGCGAAGCACGGCGCGGTGAACCTGGGGCAGGGATTCCCGGACTTTCCCGGTCCGGCGCTGGTCAAGGACGCCGCCGCGCGGGCCATTGCGGCGGACCACAACCAGTACGCGCCCACCAACGGGCTGCCGGCCTTCCAGCAGGCGGCCGCTGCCGAGTGGGAACGGCGCTACGGCCGCGCGGTTGATCCCGCGCGCGAGGTGACGGTGACCAGCGGTGCGACGGAGGCGCTGCTGGTGGCGGTGCTGGCGTACGTGCAGCCTGGTGACGAGGTCATCCTGCTGGAGCCCTACTACGACAGCTATCCCGTGCAGGTGCGCCTGGCCGGCGGCGTGCCGGTGTTTGTGCGGCTGGGAATGCCCGGCTTCACGCTGGACGTGGAGCGCATTGCCGCGGCCGTCACGCCGCGCACGCGCGCCATCATGCTCAACACCCCGGCCAATCCGTGCGGCCGGGTGTTCACTGAGCAGGAACTGCGCGCGCTGGCGGCGCTGGCGTGCCAACGTGACCTGCTGGTCATCTCCGACGAGGTGTACGACCGCCTGGTGTTCGCGCCGCACCGCCACCTCCCCATTGCCATGCTGCCGGGGATGTGGGACCGCACCATCACCATCCACAGCACGGGCAAGACGTTCTCGGTGACGGGATGGAAGATTGGCTACGCGCTGGCGGCCCCACCGCTCACCGACGGGTTCCGCCGCGTGCATCAGTTCTGCACGTTCACCACGGCCACACCGTTGCAGGCGGGCATTGTGGAAGGCCTGCGCGCGGGGGCGGACTACGAGCGCGTGTTCCTGGCCGAATACGCAGCCCGGCGCGACCTGCTGGTGGACATTCTGCGGCGCGCCGGGTTTGGCGTGGACGCACCGGAGGGAACGTACTTTGTGATGGCGGATTACCGCGGGTTCCGGGGCATGAATGACCTGGCGTTCTGCCGCTGGCTCACCACGGAGGTGGGCGTGGCGGCCATCCCGCCGTCTGCGTTCTTCCATGACGGACATCCGTGCGGGATGGTCCGTTTCTGCTTTGCCAAGAAGGACGAGACGCTGCGCGCTGCGGGTGAGCGGTTTGCCGCGCGCCTGCCGCGTCTGGGCTGAGCGTCAGCGCGGCGCCAACGCCGCCACGGCGTCCAGGTACACGGCCGCTTCCTGCGCGTCGCCACCCATCAACAGCGCCGCAAACCGTTCCAGCGGCGAGTCATGCTGCGTGCGCAGGTGCAGCAGCACGCGCGTTCCCGGCGGCGCATCCACCAGCGTCACGCTGCGCTCAGCCACCCGCTCCCCGGCTGGCGTCCGCAACTCCACCACCAGCCGCTGCGGCGCCTCCGCAACGGTGGTCTTCGTCCACCACGTCAGGCCGCGTTCATCCCGCTCAATAAAGGTCCCGTCCGGCCCCGCGGTGACCTCGCGGATATCACGGCGCCAGGCGGCCTGGGTGGCGCCGGCGGCCAGCGTGCGGAACAGAGCGTCCCGCGGGAGCGCCACGGTGGTCTCCGCCTTCACAACGGATTCCGCCGGCAAGGCCGTACCCGCCAGCCAGCACAGCGCCAGCGTCCCGCCCAGGACGCCCACCAGCGCCACGGCAAACCGCCCAACGCGCGCCACCCTTCCCCCGCGCAACAGCCGCGTCACGGCGGCGTCACCACGATCTTCACGCGCCCTTCCTTGTCCTTGGCCTTGGCAATGAGCTCGGTGTCCCCGGTGGCCTCTGCGCTGACGTTGCCCTGCTGGTCCACGTCCACCTCCACGGTGGTGCGCGTCCAGCGCACGTTCTCGTCGGCGAGCGGCTGCCCTTTGTCGTTCTTCACCGTCGCCTTGAACTGCATCTTCTTGTACAGCTTCATCTTGATGGGGCCGGGCGGGTCCACCGCCACGCTGCCCACAATGCGCACGGTGACCGGGATACTCGCCTTGAGGCCGTTGTAGGTGGCGTTGATGTTGGTCTTGCCGCTGCCGGTGGCCTCCACCAGGCCGCCGTCACTGACGCGCGCCACGGACTCGTCGTCGCTGGACCAGGCTGCCTGCACCCATTCCTGGAACACGTGCCGCTCGTCACGCGTCTGCACCTTGAGCTGCGCGGTCTTGCCCTTCTTGTCCATGGTGAGCAGCTGCGCCGGATCAATGGCCAGCTCCGCGGGCGGGCGCGTGCACCCCACGGCGGTGCAGGCCAGGACAAGGGCCGCGGCCAGCCGGCCCAAGCGGGTAAGAACGTCAGATGCGCTTGCGGTCAGTGCGTCCGTCATGGTGCCACCTTCCTCCACGCCGCTGGATGCGCGGTGACTACGCCCACCGCCCCTCCGCCACAAGCCCGCGAACCCCTGTCGCCACCGCGCCGCCGCCCGCCGCAGCACTTGCGGTCACCGTGGGCTTGCCGTCGTCGGCCAGGTTGGCAACGATGCGTCCGATGCAGACGCGCGCGGCGGGTCCCTGGGCGGACGTGTTCGGTGGGCTGTCCGCCATGCTGGTGGCGGTGCCGTCGGCGGTGGCGTTTGGCCTGATGGTGCACGCGCCACTCGGTGGGGACCTCGTTGCGCAGGGCGCGCTGGTTGGAATGGTGGGGGCCGTGGTGCTGGGACTGGTGGCGCCGCTTGTGGGCGGGACGGCGCGCCTGATCACGGCACCGTGCGCCCCGGCAGCGGCGGTGCTGGCGGGGCTGACCACGCAACTGGTGTCCGCGCGGGAGGGGGGCGCGGCGCTGCCGCCGGAGAAGGTGCTGGCGCTGCTGGGCGTGCTGGGCCTCATTGCGGGACTCATGCAGCTGGCGCTGGGGTTTGCCGGCGGCGGGCGCATCATCAAGTACATCCCGTATCCCGTCGTGGCGGGCTACCTGGCCGGCGTGGGGTTGACCATCTTTGCGGGCCAGCTGCCACGCGTGCTGGGTGCGCCGTCGGGCACGGGCTTCTTTGCCGCGTTTGTCGGCGTGGACCGCTGGGTGCCCACGTCACTGCTGGTGGGAACTGCGTCCATGCTGGTCATGGTGGGCGTGGCGCGCCTGATGCCGCGCGTGCCGGCACCGCTGGTGGCGCTTGTTGCCGGCGCGGGCCTGGACCTGCTGGTGCGCTGGGTATCCGGCGCACCGGCCCCGGCGGCTTCCACAGGAGGCGGCGAACTGTGGGGCCCGGCCGTGGACCGGTGGTCCCACGCTTCCACGTTGACCGGCGCGGACCTGGGGCTGCTGTTTGTCCCCGCGCTCACGCTCGCCGCGCTGCTGTCCCTGGACACGCTCAAGACGTGCGTGGTGCTGGATGCGCTGACCAACAGCCGCCACAACTCTGACAAGGAGCTGCGCGGCCAGGGCGCGGCCAACCTGTTGTCCGCCGCGCTGGGAGGCATGCCGGGGGCGGGCACCATGGGCGCCACGCTGGTGAACCTGCACGGCGGCGGGCAGACGCGGCGCTCGTCGCTGGTGGAGGGGGCGCTGTCCCTGCTGGCGCTGTTGGCGTTGCGTCCGGTGATTGGCGCGCTGCCTTCAGCGGCGTTGGCGGGGATCATGGTGGTGGTGGGCGTGCGCATGGTGGACCGGGACATCTTCAACCTGGTGCGGCAGCGGACCACGCGGCTGGACTTTGCGGTGGTCATGGCGGTGGCGGCCACTGCGGTGGGCGTGGGCCTGGTGTCCGCGGCGGGCGTGGGGCTGGCGCTGTGCATTTTGCTGTTTGTACGCGAGCAGATGTCCGGCAGCGTGGTGCGTCACCGCGGGGTGGGCGCGGAGGCGCGGTCCAAGCGGCGCCGCCTGCGCGCGGACATGGCGGTGCTGGAGAAGCACGGCGCCGAGCGCGTGGTCATTGAGCTGCAGGGCAACCTGTTCTTTGGCACCACCGACCAACTGCTCAGCGAGTTGGGCCCGTTGATGGGGCAATGCCGCTGGCTGGTGCTGGACTTCCGGCGCGTGCAGTCCATTGATTTCTCCGGGGCGCACCTGCTGGAGCAACTGGAGCACCGGCTGGGTGACAAGGACGGTGTCCTGGTCCTGGCCGAAATGCCCACGACGCTGCCCACCGGCACCGACGTCCGCCGCTACCTGGGCGACGTGGGCCTGGGGCGCGGGCATTCGCACGTGCGCATCATGTCCACGCTGGACAGCGCGCTGGAGTGGACGGAGGACCAACTGCTGGAGGCGCACGGCGTGGTGACCCACGGCCGTGAGCAGGCGCTGGCGGCGCACGAGATTGAGATGCTGCAGGGGTTTCCGCCCGAGGTGCTCTCCAAGCTGGTGCGCGTGATGCAGGAACGCACGGTCGCGGCGGGCGAGTTCGTGTTCCACCGCGGCGATAGCGGGGATTCGCTGTTCTTCATCCGGCGGGGCGCGGTGCGCATTGAGCTGGGGCTGGAGAACGGGCGGCGCATCCACCTGGCCACGTTTGGGCAGGGGGACTTCTTTGGGGACATGGCGTTCATTGACGCGGACGTGCGCTCCGCGGATGCCACCGCGGCCACGGAGACTGAGTTGTACGTGCTGTCACGCGGGCACATGGAAGAAGCCGCCGCCGCGGATCCACGCGTGGGGCAGGCGTTGTTTGACAGCCTGTCCCGCACGCTGGCGCACCGCCTGCGCATCACGGACCGGGAACTGATGGCGCTGCAGGGCGCGTGAGTGGTTGGGACACTTGCGGCCGGGCCGCCGTGGCGCGATGAGACCCGCCATGCGCTGCACCGTGCTGTTTCCCCTCCTGCTTGCCGCCACCGCTGTCCGCGCCGACTTCATTGACCACCTGGCGACCGCCGCCGACGTTGGGAAGATGAAGGGCCCCCACCGCGGCTCACCGCGCGTGCTGGTGATTCCACTCGTCGTTGACGACGAGCCGTTTGAATCCGGGCAGGGGAACGCAGCGGGCTTTGAGGCGGAGCTGCGCGCGTTCTACGGACCGCCCGGCGCGGGGTTCGGCTTTCAGCGCTATTTCGCCGCCGCGTCACTGGGGCGCTTCACGCCGGAGGTCAGTGTGGCCTCGCCGGTGCACATCCCCACCTGCCCGCAGCTGGGGCCGTACACAGGCTGCGCCATTCCCCGCAACGGCATCTCCGGCGGTGACATCCTGGGCAGCGTGCAACTGCTGCAGGACGTGCTGCGTTTTCTCGACGAGATCCTGGTGTGCGCGCAGGACGGCCCGGGGTCCGGGCGGTCTTGCACGGCGGGCGGCGGCGCGGACCTGGGCGAGGTGGACGTGGAGGGACCGGCGGGCGTCCCGGACGGCTGGGTGGACGGCGTGCTGCTGGTCAGCAATGCGCCGTTTGGCGGCATTGCGCTGCCGGTGCGCTGGCTGCGGGACAACCCGCTGCTGCAGTTCACCTACCCGCCATTGCCGGACTTCACCTACGGCAGCCAGCAGGTCGGCATTGTCGCCATTGCCGGGCGCAGCGGCGCACCGCGCCACGCCGCGTACGTGTCGGTGCATGAATACGGGCACGTGCTGGGCCTGGCGGATCTCTACAATGAGTCCGGGTCCACCACGGACATGCCGTACAGCGTGATGGGAGACTGGGGTTATGACGTCGCGGCCAGCCTGCCGGACCCGTTCTCACGCGTGGTGCTGGGCTGGGCGCAGCTGCACCAGGTGACCGGCCCGGGGACGCTGGTCCTTCCGCCCGCGGCGGAGACGGGTAAGGTCTACAAACTCGGCACCGGGCGCGAGTTCTTCCTGCTGGAGTACCGCACCCGCGGCAACCTGACCGACGGGGACCTCACCGTGCCCGGTGGCGTCGTGGTGCAGCGGGTGCGGCTGGACCAGCTGCCCTCGCCCAATGAAGGCTCCTTCCTGGGCACGCTGGCCAACTGCGTCAACTGCAGCGCATGGGATCCCATGCTGCTGGTGGAGCAGGCGGACGGCCGGTATGACCTGCAGCAGTCCCTCCCGCGCGCCGACGCTGACGACCTCTACCGGGAGAACGACGCGCTGCTGCCCTCCACGGACACCCAGCCGCGGGGCGCCAGTCACATGGTGTCATCCACCAACCGGCTGGACGGGACGCCCACGGGGCTGTCACTTACGGTGGAGTCCATCACCGCGACGGAGGCGCGCGTGCGCGTGGATGCGCCCGCGGTGGCGGACGGCTGCGCGGAACTGGGCTGGTTGTGTCGTGAGAGCACATGCACCGCCGGCGCCTGCGGCACGCTCGCCGGGCCTCCGGATGCGGGCCACCCGGACGCGCACGTGGCGGACGCCGCCGTCCCGCAGGACGCATCCGTCCCGGTGGATGCGGGGTCCCCGCGCCCGGATGCCGCCGTCTCGCCTGACGCTGCGGCCGTCACACCTGACGCGGCCACCACCCCTGACGCGGCCATCACACCCGACGCGGGCATTCCCGGCGCGGACGGCGGTGCGGCGGCTGACGCGGGCGCGGCACCTCCCGGCGAGGACGGGCCGGGCTCCGGCTGCGCCTGCACGGCGGGGGATGCGGGTGCCGGCTCATTCCTGCTTGCCGCGGCGCTGGCCACGCTCACGCGCCGCCGACACGCGCGCGCCTGAGCGCGTCCGCCCTTGCGGATGGCCGGTGCGTGCGCCACGGTCGGGCCCATGCACCGTCTCGCCACTGCCCTCTTCTTGTGCGCCTCTGCCGCCCTGCAGGCCCAGCCCACCCAACTGCGCCTCAGTGTCACCGCCTCGGACCCGCGCCACGCCATGGGCGTTGCGTGGACCACGCCGGATGACGTGCCCACGCGCGTGGAGCACCGCCTGGCGGGGTCTTCCGCCGCGCCCGTGCAGACCTCCGGCGGCGCGGCGCAGAACGTCACGGGCGTGGGCTTTGTGCACACGGCGGAACTCACCGGCCTGGCCACGGATACCGCGTATGACTACCGCGTGGGGGACGGCACCACCTGGAGCGGCTGGAAGACGTTCCGCACCGCGCCGGAGGCCTGTGCCGCCTGGTCCTTCATTGCCGTGGGTGATGACCGCGCGGACCCCATCCTCAATTCCGGCCGCGGCGTGAGCCCCAAGTGGGGCCCCATTGCCGAAGAGGCCGCCGCCACCACCCCGGCCCCCAAGCTGTTCATCAACAGCGGGGATCTCGTCTACGACGGCTCGGATAACGCGCAATGGGCGGACTGGCTCGCCTCGTCGGAAACGGTCACTTCCATCATCCCGCACATGCCGGTGCTGGGGAACCATGACGCCAAGGGCAGCGGGGTGGAATACACGTTCAATGACGTGTTCTTCCTCCCCCGCAATGACGAAACGCAGTCCGAGAACTACTACGCGTTCCGCTACGCCAACGCGCTGTTCATCGCCTTCACCACCGCCAGCGACGACGAGGGAACCGCCAGTGACCCGCGGCCATTTGCCAGGCAGGGCGCGTGGATGCGGCGCGTGTTGGAGGCCAACCAGGACGCCACGTGGAAGTTTGTGTTCCTGCACCACCCGTCGTTCACCTCGGGTGGCGCGCGCTTCATTGCGTGGGACCTGGGCCACCCGCCCAATGAGAAGGAGCAGAACGCCGTCCTGCTCCCGCTGCTGGATGAGTTCCACGTGGACTTCGTCATCGCCGGGCACAACCACTGGTATGAGCGCTTTGAGGCTTTGCGGCAGGGCACCACGCTGGAGGAGGGCGCCCCCGCCGCCGGCCCGGATACCGGCACGCAGCACCTCATCACGGGCGGGGCGGGCGCGGTCACGTTGGACTTTGATATTGGCAGCTGGAACCCCATTGACCTCATCTGCGGCAACACGCATCCCGGCCAGGTCCAGTGCACCGGTGAGCACCACTACGTACGCTTTGAGATCCATGGCAACGCGCTCACCATGACAACCACGGCGACCGCCTGCCAGAACGACAACTGCAACCACCCCAGCACGCCGCTGGACACGCTGACCTATGTGAAAGGCGGCGCCGACGCGTGCGGCGGCTCCACCAGCGGGTCCTCCTCCTCCGGGCCGCCCTCCTCGTCCTCGCGCGCGGGTTCATCCTCCAACGCCGCGCCCGCCTCCTCGTCGTCCGCCGCGGTGGGCGGGTCGTCCTCGGCCACGGCCGCCACCAGCGCCGCCGCGCCGCCGTCCTCCACGGCATCCGCCTCAGGCGGGGTGACGGCGTCCTCGGGCAGTGGCGCGGTCCAGGCGTCCTCCGGGAGCGGTGCGGCCCCCGGCGACGAGACCCCGTCCTGCGGGTGCAGCACCGGGGATCGCGGCACGCCGGTGGCCGCCGCGGCGCTGCTGCTGGCAGCGGCCACCCTGGCCCGCACGCGCCGCCGGCGCTGAAGCTCCCCTCACGCCTTCTGCGCGCGCGCCGCCCGCCACAGCACCAGCGTGATGACGCCCAGCGGCAGGTCGGTCAGGCCAATGACCAGGTAGGCGGAATGGCGGGCCGCCAGCACAAAGAACGCCAGGCCCAGCACCGTTGAAGTGAACTTGGACATGATCACCGGGATGCAGAAATCCAGGTGACCCACGGGGTCGCGGCGGACCAGTTCGCAGCAGACGCACAGCATCACCATCATGGACACGGCCAGCGCCAGCCAGAAACGCTCCGTGGGGGCGGGCGTATCCATAAGCCCCAGCGGGCGGGTGGCCAGGTGGAAGACGTCAAACAGCCACGGCTGACCCAACAGGAACAGCAACCCACCCGCCACGTACAGCCCCAGCGACAGGGTCATGAACGCCCGTAGGCGCGCGTGTGCCGGTCCCATGCCTGCACCTCCGTGGCCGACCCTACGTGAGCCGCCCACCCCGTGCACTCGCGGCCACGGTGACTACACTGCGCGCCGTCTCCCGCGGCCCGGAGGACGGCGGCATGTTCCTTCCCATCGGTGACGAGCCCAACCCGCGCGGGGTGGCGTGGGTCAATTGGGCACTTATCATCGCCAACGTTGCGGTGTTTCTGCTGGTGTCGCTGCCGCTGTCCGGCTCCCCTGCGGACGCGGCGGATCCGGCGCTGCGCGAATACCTGCATTGGCTGCGCACCGCGGGCGCCGGCCACGTGCCGCTCTCGCAGGTGAGCGCGTATGACGTGTTGGTCTTCCAGCATGGCTTCCGGCCCGCGGCCCCCACGCTGCCGGACGCATTCACCTCCATGTTCCTGCACGGCGGCCTGTTGCACCTGGCCGGCAACATGCTGTTCCTGTGGATCTACGGGGACAACGTGGAGGCGCGGCTGGGCCGCGTCACCTACCTGGTGGTCTACCTTCTGGCGGGGGTGGCCGGGAACCTGACCCACCTGCTGATTGCCGGCGCATCCGGCGCACCGCTGGTGGGTGCATCGGGCGCCATCAGCGGCGTGCTGGGTTTCTATTTCCTGGCGTTTCCGGAGAACCGCGTGCGCGTGCTGGTGGTGCTGTTCCCCGTCTACATGGACGTGTGGCGCATCCGGGCGCAGTGGGTCCTGGGGAGCTACTTCCTGCTGGACAACCTGCTGCCCATCGCCATGGGGATGCGTTCCACGGTGGCCTACGGGGCGCACCTGGGCGGGTTTTTGGCGGGCTGGCTCATTGCCCGCTGGCTGCGCGGCCGGGATGACGCGGTGCCCGCCCGGGCACGGCAGCACCTGCGCCCGCCGGACGGAGCGCACCTGCCGGTGGCGGCGGGCGCGGACGCGGTGTCCCACGCGCTGGCCCGCGGCGAACTGGCCCGCGCGGCACACCTGTACCTGGAGGCGTTCCCGCGCGGCTTCACGCGGGACGTAAGGCCGGCGGACGCACTGGTCATTGCCGACTGGCTGGCGGCGCGGGGCGAACCGCGCGCGGCGCTGGCGGTGTACGCACGCGTCCTGCGGGACGCCGGTTCCCACGACGTGGAATCCCGCGCGCACCTGGGCAGCGGGCTGGTGCTGCTGGATGCCATGTACCGCCCCACGGACGCCTGGCAGCACCTGGTGCGGGCGCGGAACCTGGCGGCGGATGCCGCGGTGGCCGGCGCGGCTGAACAGGCGCTGGCGCGCATTGCCCTGCTGCAGAAGCTGCAGTTCCGTGGCCGGTGAGCGCCGGCTTGCCGCCTGCGGGGCGGCGCGCCCACACTCCTGCCGTGCCGGGTTTCACCTTCCTCCTGCCGCCCACGCGCGGTGATCAACCGGAGCGCCGCGCGGAAGCGTGGGACGCGCTGCGCTCGCGCGGCTGCATCGGCGTGCGGCGCGCCGCCAGCTACGAGGCAATGGTCACCGAGCTGGGCTCAGGCGGGGTGCAGGTGGCGTGGGCGCCGCCGCTGCTGTGCGCGCGCACCGAGCGGGACGGTGGGCGCGTGATCCTGCAGTGCGTTCGCGGTGGGAGCCGGTCCTACCGGTCCGCGCTGTTCACGCGGGTGGACGGCGGCGTGACGCTGGACACCCTCTCCGGGCGCACGGTGGCCTGGACGGACCGCGAATCCATGGCGGGCCACCTGCTGCCGCGCGCGTTCCTGCAGAGCCGCGGGGTGTCCCCGCCGGTCACCTTTGCGCGGCAGCTGTTCCTGGGGTCCCTGCAGGCGTGCGTGCGCGCGGTGCTGGAGGGCCAGGCGGACCTGTCATCCGGGTACGCGTCCGTGCGGGCGGCGCGGCGCACGCGCCATGGCCATGAGGATGTGGCCGGCCCGCGGGCCCATGAGCTGCTGGTGCTGGGCTACACGGAGGAGTGCCCGCATGACGGCGTGGTGCTGTCGCCCGCGCTCGCTCCGGCCGAGGCGGACGCGCTGGAGACGCGGTTTGGCGAACTGATGCAGGACCCCACGGCGGGGCCCTTGTTGTCCCGCGCGCTGGAGGTGGACCACCTGATGCCGGCGGCGCCGGGCGCGTTCCGCCGCGTGCTGGCCCTGGTGGGCGAGGACCCGGCCGCCTGACGGCCGCCGCGTGGGTGCGCCGTCACGGCGCCGGTGCGGGGGCCCCGCTGGCCGGGCCGCGGGGGCGCCCGGGGTGGTGGATGACGTCCCCCAGCTGCCGCATCCACGCCAGCTCCTCCTCCGTCATGGGACCGCGCTGCAGTCCGGCCAGGTTGTCCGCAAGCTGGGCCCGCGTGGCCGGACCGGTGAGCGTGAAGGCCACCGCCGGGTGGCTCAAAGAGAACCGGTAGCAGTCCGCCGCGTCCGGGACCTTGCCCTGCCACCCGCGGGGCGCGCGCAGCAGCTGGCGCCAGGACGTGGCGGTGTAGGCGCAGACAAACCGGCGCTCCAGCGGGACGTGCGGGAACACCTCCGTCTCCGCCCCGCGGTGCACCGCGTTGTACCGGACCTGCAACATGTCCAGCGGGCTGTCCGCCGCCAGCCGGGCCGCACGTGCCCGGTCGTGGATGGTCACGCCCAGCGCGCGGATCTTTCCTTCGGCGCGCAGCTGCTGCAGCGTATCCAGCACGCCGCGCGTGTCCCACGACGTCACTCCCAGCCAGAACATCTGGAAGACGTCAATGTAGTCCGTGTTCAGTTCCCGCAGGAGCGCTTCCACCCGTGCGCGGTAGTGGAACCCAAACGGCCCCCCGGTCCCCGCCACCAGGATGATGCGCTCGCGGCGGCTGGCCAGCGCCGCGCGGACGCCTTCGCGTGCCGGCCGGCAGCGCATCCCCGGCCAGAACAGGCAGTTCACGCCCGCATCACACGCCGCGCGGACACCGTCACTGTCAATCCCGTAATTGCACGCCAGGCCCAGCGGGAAAGCCGCCTTTCCCACCACCGGCAGCTGGCGCTCCTGGAAACCGGACATTGCCGCCCTCCACCTCGCGCGGGGCGCGCTCCGCCACCCCGCGCCCGTTGCTGTTGCACCTGCGCCCGGCCTGCGCCGGCGCGCCCTACCCCTCCAGTTCCAGCACCTGCACGCTCCCCGTGCGCCCCTTCACCGGCTGCGCGCCCAGGTCCGCAAAGCGGAACCGCTCGCCCAGCAGGGACGCCGTCCCCCGCCCAACCAGCACCTGCCCGCCTTTGGCCAGCGCCTGCAGCCGGTCCGCCACGTTCACCGCGTCGCCAATGGCGGTGAAATCCATGCGCTCCGCGCTGCCCACGTTTCCCAGCAGCACCTCGCCCGTGTTGATGCCAATGCCCACCTCAATGGGCTCCAGCCCTTCTGCGCGGCGCGCCTCGCTGACCTTGCGGATTTCCGCCTTGATGGCCAGCGCCGCCCGGCACGCGCTGCCCGCGTTGTCCGCCGGGCTGCGGTTGGCCGCAAACAACGCCATCACCTTGTCGCCCACGAATTTGTCGATAAACCCCCCGTGCGCGAAAATACCGTCAATCATCGCCGTCAGGTACTGGTTGAGCACCCGGTGCAGCATTTCCGGTGTCATCCCCTCCGCCAGCCCGGTGAACCCGCGGATGTCCGCAAACAGGATGGTGCACACGCGCCGCTCGCCCCCCAGCCCCAGCGGTTGCGCGCGCGCCAGCAGCCGCTGCACCAGGTCGCGTGACACGTAGCGGCTGAACTGGTCAATGAGCAGCTCGCGCTCAGTGACGTCGTCCACCACCACCACCGTGCCCTGGGACGCCCCGCTGTCGTCCTTCATCTGCTGCGCCTGCACGGTCACCGCGCGCTCGCGCCCGCCACGGAAGCGCAGCCGCATCTTGGTCAGCGGCAGCCGCCCCAGCGCGGACACCGTGGTCACCAGATCCGTGACGTCCATCCCCTCCACGTCCGCCAGCGCCTCCGCCACCGGCCGCCCCAACACCTCCTCCGCCGGCTTGCCGGCAATCTGCTCCAGGCGGTTGGTGTACATGCTCACGCGCCGGTGCGGCGGCCCCTCCACCACCAGCAGCCCGCTGGTCAGCGAATCAATCACCC
>JACRCW010000161.1 GCA_016218805.1 Deltaproteobacteria bacterium
CCCACTTTCCCCCTCCATCATCATCCCCGCGTTCCCTTGCAGCCAATTCCCGGCCTTCCCCGCGCCCTCACGTGTCCGCGCGTTGGTCAAGACCGGGAAGAAACACCCTCTGCCCTGGACTGCAGTGTGAGAGACAACACAGGGCGCCAGCACGTGGCGGATGCTCATGGTGCGCTTCCTAAGCTAAGTCCGGAGCTGATGGTGGGCATGGCCGGTTCGGGTGCAGGCGGCCTGAGTGAAGGGGATGGCGCCGGTACTTCGTCAGCCGGACACGGCGCACGCTGAAAAGTTGCGCAGTTGTTCCAGGGCGGGGCACCCGTTGAGGACGCATTGCCGCACACCCATGTCCGGCGCCCACGCAATCTTGTTGAGAACACCGTCCCGCTCAATCGGACTTGGCTTGGCCTTCCTGCCCACAGGCAGGCCCGGCCAGCACCGACGGCACGCTTCAAGAAGACTCTCCATGTTGTTCTCAAGAACAACCGGGACGACCTTCTGTCCATCCACCGGATGGCGCTTCAGGATCGCACGCCTGATGTCGCCCTCATTTCTTGGGTTATCCAACTGGGCGATCTCACGAAGCCGGTCGCCATCAATCAGCACCAGGATCCAGGCGAAGTCGCACGCAAGGTTCTGAAGGTCTTCCAGCAGGCACCTGGCCACCTTCTCCTTGCCCTTCATCGGGCGGGGGACCAGGCGCTTCTTGAGCTCATGCGGACTCTGCTCCAACAGATCCGCGACGCACTGGATGAGCAGGACGTGCGGGCCGAACTCGGTCACCTGCTGGCCGAGCTGGTCTTCGTACAGGACAATGGATGGCACCATGGTCACGGCCGCTTGAAAACGGCGCTTTGCAGGCCTTCCGCGCGAAGCTGGCCGATGCCGCGGTACTTGTCCCGCCACCTGGCCAAGGCCTCTGGATCAGGCCGGACAAGCTGCGTGCCCTGCTCGCCGTCCGCGACGCAAAGGACGACTGACTTCTCTGGCTCGGAGAGCATGTCCAGCAGCCGGTCCGAATGCGTGGTGATGATCACGGGGCATCTTTCGCCAAGATCCTCAAGCATGGCCACGACGCGACCAAGGAGCGCCGGGTGGAGATGATGTTCCGGCTCATCCAGCGCAAGTAGGCTGGGGGCCTTGGGCACCCGGGTGAGGGCCACGAACGCCAGGTAGGCGAGTTGCCCGTCAGAGAGCGTGAACGCACGCACGTCCTGCCCGGCGATTCTCACCGAGAGCGCCGCTCTCCCCCCACCAGGGTCCGCGTGAATGTTGATGTCTTCCACGCTTTGACCCAGGCCCATCCGGACCAGTTGCAGCGTCTCCTCCCAGGCTGGCCGATCGCCATTCTTGAGTGCGTGCAGCACGTTCACGAGGTTGGCGCCATACCGACTCAAACCCTCGGCTGGCTCGAACAGGGTGGAGCCGCGCATAGGAGATTCGCGCTGCATTTCACGGAGGGACCACGCCGCCCGGACTTCAAACGGCAGGTGGACGGCCAGCGCGCCAAGCCTCCCTGCCAGGCTGTCCGTCGGAGGGGGCTCGGTGGCGTCCAGTTGGGCTGCCACAGTCTTGTCGTGAGCAAACGAACTGGCGACCAGATCCCCGCGTTCATCCACCATCCTCCCCTGGCGGTCGGTTCTTTCATCCAAGACGTCGCCAGCAACCATCAGTTTCTCGGAGGCGATGTACGCGCCACCGGGTCGTCTGCCGATCTCACAACTGTAGACGACTGGTGCCGGGCTCTTTCCGTCGTCAAACGAGACACTGAGCATGATGTTGGAACCGTCGGTCCTGCCCAGTTCCGCAAACCCGCCATGGATGCGGTGAAATTCCGAGATGAACTCCCGCCGCGGCGCCTTCCTCAGCAACTCAATGCCCTCAATGAAGGTGCTCTTGCCGGTGCCGTTTTCGCCTATCAGGACCGTGAGCCCGCTGTGCAGCGCGAGTTTCACGTCACGGAGGCAGCGCAGCCCGGCAAGCCGGATTTCCGAAATGCGGTCACTCATGACGCGTGTCTGCTAACGCAAGTTGGGGAACCTGTCACCGTGGAAACGGGTAGGCCGCCCATCCGGGTGACCCGCTGACCACACACCCCTTCGGCCCCGCAGAGCCGCCCGTCCGGCCTTCTGGAAACGCGTTGGTATGCATGCATCGGCCATCCCGGGCGGAAATCCTGCACCGCGGCACTCTTTTCGGCCAGCGGTACTCTGCGCGGGCCGGTGGTCCACGTCGTCATGCGTCTTTGTCGCGCTTACGCGGCGAAGTCCGGCGGCCCCATGGCGCGCGGGTGCACGGTGGTCTGCGCGGTATGTTCCAGATAGCGCGCGATCTCCTCCGGGTCCTCGATGATGGCGATCGCGGTCATCCGCGCGTAGCGCTTCGGGCGGTCGAGCGCGCTGATGTCCCACACGCCGTTCTGACGGTGGTTGCGCCGGTGTGCACGCGGCGGCATATGGCCGGGCATGAGCCGGGTTCTCGTCGTCGCCAGCAAGCGCACCTACCGCCTGGATGACATCACTGCGGCCGGCGCCCGCCTGGGGTTGGCGCTGGTGCTTGCCACGGACCGCTGCCACGTGCTGGCCAGCGAATGGAAGGACGACATCCTCACGCTGCGCTCGCTCACCGACCGTGACGAGGCCTGCCGCGTCATCGCCGTGTCCCACGCGCTGGCCCCGTTCACCGCCATCGTCGGCACGTGTGACCTGTCCACGGAGCTGGCCGCGTACGCGTCGCGCCGGCTGGGCCTGCCCACCAATCCGCCACAGGCCGCGGCGCTGGCGCGCCACAAGGGGCGCATGCGCCAGGTGCTGCAGGATGCGGGCGTGGCCGTGCCGCCGTTTCACGAGTTCAGCCTCCGCGCGGACGGCAGCGTGCCCGTTGCCGAGCTGGTGCGGGCGGCGGAGCAGGACCTGGGCTGGCCCGTGGTGGTGAAGCCGGTGCTGCTGTCCGGCAGCCGCGGCGTCATGCGCGTGGATGATGCGGCCGGCATGGAGGTGGCCGCGCGCCGGCTGGGCGCCATCCTGGCGGACCCGGAGCTGCGGGCCAGCGGTGAAGAGGGACACCGCCGCGTGCTGGTGGAGCGCTACGTGCCAGGGGACGAAGTGGCGGTGGAGGGACTGCTGCGCGACGGCGCGCTCAGCGTGCTGGCGTTCTTTGACAAGCCGGACCCGCTGACGGGGCCGTTCTTTGAGGAGACGCTGTACGTGACGCCGTCACGGCACCCGCCCGCGCGGCAGGCGGCGGTGGTGCGCGCGGTGCAGGACGCCGTGCGGGCCATGGGGCTGGTGCAGGGACCCGTGCACGCGGAGGTGCGCATCACGCCGGAGGGCGTGCCGTTTGTGATTGAAGCGGCGGCGCGGTCCATCGGCGGGTTGTGTTCGCGGATGTTGCGCTTTGGCACCGGGCGGACGCTGGACGAAGTGGTGCTGGGCGCCGCGGTGGACCGCGCGCTGGAACTGCCCGCACGGGAGGCGCAGGCGGCGGGCGTGATGATGATCCCCGTGCCGCGCGCGGGCACGCTGCACGGCTGGGAGGGTGAGGCGGAGGCGCGCGCCGTGGAGGGGGTGGTGGAGGTCACCATCACGGCGCGCCCGCATGAGGAACTGGTCCCGCTGCCGGAGGGGCAGAGCTATCTCGGGTTCATCTTTGCGCGCGCGCGCACGCCGGACGCGGTGGAAGCCGCCCTGCGCGAAGCGCACCGCCGCCTGCGCTTTGAGGTCACGCCGCGGTTGCTGGCTTGAGGGGCCTCAACCCCGCACGTGCTTTCGGGCGCGTTTCCGGAAGGTGCCGCCCGCCGTCGCTGCCCAAATGCGTCACTTTGCCTTCCGGGGCACCAGCTTCTCCAGTTCCGCCAGCACTTCCTCATCATGGCCTTGCGGCTTGACGTCATCCCACGTCCGCACCACGCGGCCATCCGGGCCAATGAGCACCGTCTTGCGGGACGCCCACAGGCCGTTCCAGAACCCGTACGCCTTCATCACCTTGCGGTCCGGGTCCACCAGCAGCGGGAAGTCCAGGCCGTATTTCGCCTTGAACTCGCGGTGGCTCTGCGCGTCCTGGCCGCTGATTCCCAGCACCACCGCGCCCAGCGCGTGCAAGCGGTCCCGCGCCGCGTTGAACTGCTTGGCCTCCACGGTGCACCCGGGCGTGTCGTCCTTGGGGTACGCGTAGAGAACCACCGGCATGCCGCGGAACTGCTCCAGGGACACTTTGTTCCCCTGTTCATCCACGGTGGTGAAGGGTGGCGCCGGCTGGCCCGGGGCGGGCAGGGCCCACGCCGGCCAGGAGCAGGCGGTCAGTGCAATGACGACGAACAGGCGCTTCATGTCGGGTCCTCCAAGGAGCGCACGGAGCTAACGGGCTCGCCCGGTGCGGGCAACCGGGGGGTTGGCCGCACCCCGCCGCGCGATGCAGGATGGCCGCGATGGGCGCGCTTGGCTTCGCACTGCTCCTTGCCGTCTCCGCCGCGGAGGCGGATGCGGGCGCCGGCCCAGACCCCGCAGCACCCGTTCCACCACCGTCCCCGACGATGGCCGCGCTACGTTCCGGCGCGGCGTCGGCGAGGATGCGCGCGGTGGTGGCCCTGACCCGCGCGGGAGACCACGCGGCGGTGCCGGAGTTGGTGGACCTGTTGGCCACGGACCCAGACGCGGAAGTACGCGCGCGTGCGGCGTGGGCGCTGGGCGAACTCCACGCCGCGGACGCCGAGGCAGCGCTGCTGCGCGCCCTTCGTGAGGATCCTGCGCGGCGGGTGAAGCGCGCCGCGGCGCTGTCACTGGGGACGCTGGACACGGCGCGCGGGCGCGCCGCGCTGACCGCGGCGCTGCAGGACGACGACCGGCAGGTGGCGGCCGCGGCGGTGGACGCCATGGCGCGGTCCCATGCGCCGGGAGCGCAGGCGTGGCTGGAGCGGGCGGCCGCAGACTGGCGCCCGCTGGTGCAGCTCACTGCCCGGCGCGCACTGGCCCGCCGGCGGGTGGAGGAACCGGCGTCCCAGGCGCGCCGTGCCACGCCCGCCTGGCCGGTCCCCGCCGCGCGCGCCTGCCGCGGTGACGAGCGCCCCCCCGACTGCGCCTGGCGCCCGCGCGGCGCGGGCGTCCCGCGCGCGGACCCGCTGTTCATTGGGAGTGGCGCGCTGCTGGGAGGTCTGGCCGGCGCGTTCCTGCCGGACGCCGTCCGGCCCTACCGGCGCGGCACGGTGATGACCCCGCTGCGCTCCGCGCCCGCGGACAACACGCCCTCAGCGCTGGAGCGGGCCATTGCTGGCGCGGTGGGCGCGGCCGCCGGCGCGTCCGCCGCCGCGGCGTGGACGCTGGTTGACGACGTGTCGCTCACGCGCGTGGGCCTGGTGGGGCTGCTCACGGCGGAGGCGGTGGGCCTGGGCGCGGCCGTGGCGCTGGGGACCGCCGCGTCACGCCAACCCGCCGCGGGGGCCATGCTGGCGCTGGGTGGCGCTGGCGCGGTGGGCGCCACGCTGCTCACCTGGCCCATGCGGGACCTGGCCTTGGGTGACGTGGCCGCGGTGGGTGCGGCGGGTGCGCTGGGTTTTGCCAGCGGGTTTCTGGGCGCGTTGGTGGTCGTGCCGGCGGGCGCCGGCCGGCAGCGCGGGCGCGAAGGCTTTGTCGTCGACATTGCCGACCTGGTGGCGCTGGACCGGGACGTGTACCGGCTGCCGTGGGGCGCCGTGGGGCGGCTGCAGCTGGCCGCGGCCAGTGGCCTGGTGGGCGCGGCGGCATCCAGCGGCGGCGCGCTGCTGCTGCGGCCGCTGGTGGAGGTGGGCGTCACGCGGATGCTGCTCACCGTGGGGGCGGCGGCGCTGGCGGCGGGCGTGGTGGCCCTCCCGTTGCTGCTGTGGATGCCGGTCCCGCCGTCCCCGCTGCCCACGCCGGACCGGTTTGCCGCGGGCACAGCGCTGCTGGCCGGCGCGGGTGCGGGCACGGCCGCGTTTGTCCTGGCCCCCAATGACGACGGGCAGCGGCCGCTGCTGGGCCTGGAGTTCCCGCGCCTGGCGCGCCGCGGCGGGGCCCGCCCGGCGGTCGCGCTGCGCCCGCCCACCGCGGCGGTCCTCCCCCCCGTCCCCACAGCCACGGGTGCGCTGTCGTCGCCGGGTCTGTGGCTGGGCCTGGTGGACGCACGGTTCTGACGGGGCGCTCTTGCCTCGCCGCGTGGCGGCTTCTAGGACCCACGCCATGGTTGCCATCCCGCAGACGCAGGAAACGTTCATGGGCCCCGTCCCCGTCGGCGGGAACCACCCGCCGGTGTTCATTGCCGGCCCGTGCGTGGCCGAAGACGCCGCCATGGCCTTTGGCTACGCGCGCCGCCTCAAGGACATCACCGCGCGGCACGGCGTGCCGTTTGTGTTCAAGGCCAGCTACGACAAGGCCAACCGCACCAGCGGCCAGAGCTTCCGCGGTCCGGGGCTCAAGGAGGGCCTGGCGTTCCTGGGCGCCGCCGCGCGGGAGGTGGGCGTGCCGTTGTTGGTGGACGTGCATGAAACCGCGCAGGTGGGGCCCGCCGCGGCGGTGGCGGACGTGCTGCAGGTGCCCGCGTTCCTGTCGCGCCAGACGGACCTGGTGGAGGAATGCGCGCGTTCGGGCCGCGCGCTCAACGTCAAGAAGGGCCAGTTCCTGGCGCCGGATGACGTCACCCACATCCTGTCCAAAGCGCGCGAAGCCGGCGGGAAGAACCTCACCATCACGGAGCGCGGCACCACGTTTGGGTACCACAACCTGGTGGTGGACATGCGCGGGCTGTGGCTGATGCGGCAGTACGGCGCGCCGGTGATCTTTGATGCCACGCATTCCGTGCAGCTGCCCGGCGGCGCCGGCGGCAAGAGCGGGGGCCAGCGGGAGATGGTGGCGCCGTTGGCGCGGGCCGCCGCGGCGGTGGGCGTGGACGGCTACTACATGGAGGTCCACGAGAAGCCCGAGCTGGCCAAGAGCGACGGCCCCAATGCGCTGACGTTTGAAATGCTGGACGAGCTGGTGGGCGACCTGGTGCGCATCCACCGCGCGGTGGGCCGGGTGACGGCGTGACGCAGCGCCCGGCGCCCGAGCAGCTGGCGCGCGTGCGCATGCTCGCCTTTGACGTGGACGGCGTGCTGACGGACGCGCGGCTGTCCTACGACGACGGCGGCGGCACGGCGCACAGCTTCCACGTGCGTGACGGCCTGGCGCTGGTGCGCGCGGTCAAGGCCGGTCTCCCGCTGGCCGCCATCTCCGGCCGCCGCGCCGTGCAGGTGGCGCGCCGGCTGCGCGAGCTGCGCGTCCACCAGGTGCGGCAGGGCGTGGACGACAAAGACGCGTGCCTGCGGTCGTTGTGCGGCCCGCGCGGCGTGGATCCGGCGGACGTGGCGTACATCGGTGACGACGTGGTGGACCTCCCCGTGTTTCGCATCGTCGGCGTGAGTGCGTGTCCGTGTGATGCGGATCCCGCGGTGCTGCGCTTCATGGAGGCGCACGGCGGCTGGGTGATCCCGCACAAGGGTGGGCGCGGCGCGGTGCGTGAGGTGGTGGAAGCAATCCTGCGCGCCCAGGGGCGCTGGCAGGAGGAGGGCTAGCGCGTGACCGGCCCCCCGGTAGTGCAGCGCCCCCGGCGCGCGGCGGCCCGCCGCAAGCCGCTGCGCAAGCGCATCAAGCACGGGATTGCGTACGTGCTGCTCCGCGCGGTGTGGGGCACGCTGTCACTGCTGCCCGCCGGCCTGCTGGAGCGCCTGGCCCGCGTGCTGGGGACGCTGTTGGCCCTCACGCCGCTGCGCGCCGCGGCCGTCCGCAACATCACGCTGGCCTACGGCGCCGCGCCCCCGTCGGAGCGGTTCCCCACGGCGGACGCGCTGGCCCGCGCGTGCCTCACCCACTACGCGCTGACCCTGATGGAAGCCGTCTGCCTGGACCGCTGGCAGCCGCACCTGCTGCAGGCACACGCGTCCATCCCCGCGGGCATGCCGGAGCTGGGTCAGCAGATCATGCAGCGGGGCAGGGGGATCGTCGTCGCCACAGGACACATTGGGAACTGGGAGATGATGGGGCGTGGCATTGCAGCGGCCGGGTATGACGTGTGGTCATTGGCCAAGGCGCCGTTTGACGGGCGCGTGGCGCGGTGGCTGGAGGACTGGCGCCTGCGCGGGGGCGTGAAGATTGCCAACCGGGGTTCCCAGGCCACGCTGCGCGCGGTGAAGGAACACCTGGGGCGCGGTGGCGGCCTGGGCGCGCTGGTGGACGTGGACACGCCGGTGAAGAGCGCGTTCGTACCGTTCTTTGGCACACCCGCGCGCACACCCACCGCCGCGGCGGACCTGGCCCTGCGTTTTGACGCCACGCTCGTTGTCATGTGGTCCTGGCGCGAACGCTTTGGCGTCCACAGCGGCGCCCTGGTGGAACTGCCGCTTGGCCGCACGGGTGATGACGACGCCGACGCGGTGCGCCTCACGCAACAGGTCACCGCCGTGCTGGAGCAGGCCATCCGCGCCCACCCGGAACAGTGGATTTGGACCCACCGCCGCTGGAAGACCCGCCCGCCTGCGTAGCCCGGTTCGCACTCAAACGGCGCCAGAGCGGGAGTTCTGCGTATCCGCCTTCGCACCCGCCCACGTTGTTTGATGACATGCACAATTATTCCAGGCCGTATGGACGCGGAATTGGGTTTTCCACCGCCCTTGGCAGGCCGCTTGCTCAAACGCCGGCCGCCCGCCCGGGGGATTTGGAGACCCGGTTCGCAAGTTGGACCCAAGGTCGCGGCGGCAAACCAGGAGAGCCACACACATGTCACCGAGTCTGAAGCATGCGGTCAGCAACGGTAACCTGATGGGCAAGGCGGAGCTTGCGCGGGTGATGTACCAGGAGCTGCGCGCCAGCGGCTGCGGCACGGAGGACGTGCTGGCCATCTGCACGCAGATCATTGACGAGATCACCAGCGAGCTGAGCGCCGACGCCGTGCGCGATGCCGAGGCCACTGCGGCCTGAGACCGGCGCCTGCGGGCGCCACCCCCCCCAACAACCCCACATTCCGACGAAGGGGGCGCCCCTGGAGGGCGCCCGGCCGCATACTTCCGCACGGGCGGGCCACCGTGCGCGGGCCATCCCCGCCGGATGCCCGCGTGCACGCCCGGAAAAAGAAAGGGCCCGCTTGTCGCGGGCCCTGCGTTGGTTGGCTCCGGAGGAGGGACTCGAACCCCCGACCCAGCGGTTAACAGCCGCTTGCTCTACCGGCTGAGCTACTCCGGAACATGACGCCTACGGCGGAGGTTAATCACCACGGCCGGCGTTGCGTGTCAACTGCGGGGGACTTCGTCACTGGAATTCGCAGCCGGTCTTGCACGCCCCGACGTTGAAGTTGCAGCTGTCCGCGCAGCCGCCCTTCTTCTTCTTGCACTTGGCCAGGCACTTCTTCTTGCGCGCCTCACACGCGTTGCGGCACGCCACCACCTTCTTGCGCGGCGCCGCCTCTGCCAGTGACGACGTCAACAGGCCCACTGCCAGCAACCCCGCCACCGCCACGCGCATGCTGTCACCTCCGCGCGGCTGCATAGCACGCGCGCTTGCGGCGGCGGCGCGCGCACGGGATGGTCCGGCGCATGCCGGCTGCCGGTGACACCCTCGTCGTGGGCCACGTGCGCATCCCCGCGCACGAGCTGCACTTCAGCTACGCGCGCTCCTCAGCGCCCGGCGGGCAGAACGTGAACAAGGTCAACAGCAAGGCGATCCTGCACTTCAACGCGGTGGCCTCGCCGTCACTGCCGGCTGACGTCAAAGCGCGCTTCCTGGCGCGCTACGGCGCCCGCCTCACGGTGGAGGGTGAGGTTGTCATTGCCGCGGACACGCACCGTGATCAGCCACGCAACGCGGAAGCGTGCCTGGAGCGCCTGGCCGCGCTCATAGACGCGGTGCTCAAGCCGCCGCGGCCACGCCGCCCCACGCGCCCCACGCGCGGCTCCGTGGAGCGGCGCCTGCGTGAGAAGAAGTCCCGGGCAACCAGGAAGGACCAGCGCCGCGGCTCCGGCTGGGACTGATCTGCCCGCAGATCGCCCGGCGGCGCGGTTTTGTCATTTAGAAACATTGGATTGACGGAGTTTGTGCAAGTTGCGCTTGCACAAAAACTTGGCTCCACCCGGAGCCTCCCATAGCGTGCGGGGCACAACCTCCCACATCGGTGACGCCCGGAGCCAACGGGTGCCAGCCGGAAAGAAGGACGGAGTCCACGCCCATGAAGCACATTGAGAAGCGCAAGCAGAGCCTGTACTTCCCCGTCGAAATGCTCGACGAGATGCAGCGGGAGGCGGAGCGCCTGGAGCGCCCGGTCTCGTGGGTCATCCAGCAGGCATGGAAGCTTTCCAAGGACATCATCAGCGGCTATCCGGGCACCAGTGACCTTCCCTCGGTGCTCCCCACGCCCTCCATGTGACACCGCGTCCACGGCGAGGGCGCCCACCCCCGCGCCCGCCGCCTGACGCATGCTCCCCGCCTCCACCACCGCCGCGCCGGGCGTTGTCACGGTCCACCGCCGCGGCGTGGAGCGGCTGCAGCGCGGGGCGCCGTGGGTGTTCCGCGGGGACGTGCTGCAGGCCCCCGCGGCGGACGGTGACGTGGTGGAAATGCGGGACGGACGGGGCAAACCGGTGGGCGTGGCGCTGTGGGCGGAGCGCGGTCCGTTGGCGTTGCGCCGCTGGGGTCCGCCCGGCAGCCGCGCTGACAACGAGACCCTGTGCGCGCGCCTGGACGCCGCCATGGCACTGCGGGAACGCGCGCTGCCGGGGGTGACCGCGGTGCGCCTGGTCCACGGCGAGGCGGACGCGCTGCCGGGGCTCTTTGTGGACCGCTACGGCGACGCGCTGTGCGTCCAGACCGCGTGCGCGGCCATGGAACGCCGTCTCCCCGCCGTGGTGGCGCGCCTGCGGGCGGCGTGTGCGCCCGCGCTGGTGGTGCGCCGTGATGACGGCAGCGCGCGCGACCTGGAACAGCTGCCGCGCGTGAAGGAAATCCTCCACGGCGGCCCGGGTACCGCGGCGCGCTACCGGGTGGGCGCACTCACGCTGGAAGCGGACCTGCTGCACGGTCCCAAGACGGGTGCGTACCTGGACCAGCGTGACAATCACCTGCTGGCGGGCCGCGTGGCGCGCGGCCGGTGCCTGGACGCGTTCAGTGCGCTCGGGGGATTCGGGCTGCAGATGGCGGCGCGCGCGCAGGCGGTGATCTGCCTGGAACAGGAGCCCCAGAGCGTGGACGCCATCCGGCGCAACGCCGCGGTCAACGGGCTGTTGGACCGCGTGGATGCGCGTGCGGCCAATGCGTTTGATGCGCTGCGGGCGCTGCATGACGCCCGCGAACGGTTTGACACCGTGGTGGTGGACCCGCCCGCGCTGGCCAAGCGCGCGGGGCCGCCGGAGGGCGCGCTGCGCGGCTACTTTGAACTCAACCGCCGCGCCATCCAGCTGTGCCGCCCGGGGGCGTTCCTGCTGAGCTTCTCCTGCAGCGGGCGGGTGACGGTGGACCTGCTGGAGGACGTGGTGCTGCAGGCCGCGCGCGCCACGCGCCGCTTCCCGCGGCTGCTGGCCCGGCTGGCCGCGGGGCCGGATCACCCGGGGCGGTCCGGCCTGCCGGAGGCCGAATACCTCAAGGGCGTCCTGCTGCAGGTCCCCTGATCACCCGCCGATGATCTCCGTACCCGCGGCAAACGCGACGCCCACCAGCAGCACCACCAGCCGCCGGCCCGCACCGCGGCGCCGGTCCATCAACGGCAACAGGTTGTGCGAGGCGACGTACAGGAACACGCCCGCGGCCACCGCCGCCAGCGCCTGCGTGGGGACGTGCGCGCGCTCCGCCACCACCACACCCAGCACGGGCGTCAAGGACGCGCCGATCATGATGGGCCAGAAGGAGCGCACGCCGCCGCCCAGTTTCAGCAGCGCCGCACAGGAGACCGCCAGCGGCAGGTGGTGGACCAGCAGCGCCGCCGTGGTGGTCCACAAGCCGCCGGAGGCGCTGGATGCGTGCACCGCCACGCCGTCAATGACGCCGTGGAGCGAGAAACCCAGCACGGCGCTCACCGCCAGGTGCCGCTCGTGTGCGTCCACGCCCACGTGGTGCATGTGCGGCTGGTCGTCGTGTTCGTGGCCATGCGTGTGGTCGTGCGGGGGCTCCGGTGCGCCGTCTTCCGGCGTGATGCGCTGGATGAGCGCCTCCAGCAGCAGCACGCCCAGGAACCCGGCCAGTACGCCGTAGCCCAGGTGGCTCCCCAGCGGCGCCGCACCGGGCAGCATGTGGAGCGCGGCCGTGCCAATGAGCAGGCCCGCGCTCAGCGTCAGCAGCCCGTCCCGGTGGCGTTCCCACACGCCGGAGATGCCGGGTGCCAGCGCGCCCACCAGCGCGCCCACCGCCAGCAGACCCGCTCCCGCCAGGCATTGCGTTCCGTGCATGTGCCTTCCGCCGCCGTGCGGCGAACCCCGCCGTTCAGCTCTCCACCACCTTGACGAGCACGGCGGTGATGTTGTCCGGCCCGCCGTTCTCGTTGGCGCGCGCAATGAGCGCGTTGGCCGCTTCCACAATGTCCGGGTGCGCGCCCAGGATCTCCGTGATCTCCGCGTCCGGCACCGGGCCGCTGAGCCCGTCCGAGCACAGCACGTAGACGTCATTGGCCATGGGCTCCAGGCGGCTCACGTCCACCTGCACGCCCTCCTTCATCCCCAGCGCGCGGACAATGACGTTCTTGTGCGGGAACGCCTCAATCTCCTCCGGCGTGAGCTTGTTGGCGCGGATGTAGTCATTGAGCAGCGAGTGGTCCTCCGTCAGCTGCTCCAGCACGCCGCCGCGGAAGCGGTACGCGCGGCTGTCACCCACATGCCCGATGTACACCGTCCCGTCGGTGAACAGGCTCCCCACCACGGTGGTGCCCATGCCGCGGAAGCGCGAGTCCGAGGTGGAACTCTCAAAGATGCGCAGGTTGGCCAGCTTGATGGCCGTGACCAGGCGGTTCTCCTCGTAGCGCAGGCCCTTCTCTTCCTTGAAGGGCCAAGTCACCTCGTCGTTCTCGCTGGTCTCCTTGAAGAACTTGGCCAGGTTCTCCACCGCCATCTGGCTGGCCACTTCCCCGCAGGCATGCCCACCCATGCCGTCCGCCACCACGTACAGACACTGGTCCTCCACCAGGAGGTAGTTGTCCTCGTTGTGGTTCCGCTTCATGCCGACATCCGTCCGGCCGACGGCGAAGACTTTCATGGCACTCCGGTGACACCCAACGTCCGGCCCCGCGGGGCCGCGAGTCCTTCAGAGAACGCCGGGATATCAAGCAGGGCCCGTCGCCTGTCAATCTTGCACCGACCCGTCGGGTGGACGGTGTGGAAAAGTTGACCGCACGCCGGAACCCGGCCTTGACCGCACGGGGGTGACCTGCGCTATTGTTCAGTCCTGTAATCCCGTTCTGTACTGCACGGAGGTTGCCCATGCCGTTGGACCCCCTGACAGACCGCCAGCAGGAGATCCTGGATTTCATCCAGCATGAAACGATGAAGAACGGCTACGCGCCCACCATCCGTGAGATTGGCGAGCGGCTGGGCATCCGCTCCACCAACGGGGTGAATGACCATCTCAAAGCGCTGGAGCGCAAGGGCTACATCCGGCGGGACAAGGACAAGAGCCGCACGCTGCGCCTGACGCGCCACCCGGCGTCCACGCCGCCCGGTGCGGACGGTGCCATCCGGGCGCTCACGCCGCCTTCGCCGCTGCTGTCCATCCCCATCCTGGGGCGCGTGGCCGCCGGTGAGCCCATCCTGGCCGAAGAGCAGGCGCTGGGGCGCGTGCAGGTGGACAGCTTCTTTGTGGGCACCACCAAGAAGGTGTTTGCGCTCAAGGTGGTGGGTGACTCCATGATTGAGGACGGGATTCATGACGGTGACTACCTGTTCGTCAAGAAGCAGGCGCACGCCAACAAGGGTGAAATCGTCATTGCCATGATTGAGGGCGAAGCCACCTGCAAGCGCTTCTTCCCGGAGGGTGACCGGGTGCGGTTCCAGCCGGCCAACGCGCGGCTCAAGCCCATCTACGTGAGCCGTGACCAGTTCCGGGAGACGCAGATCCTGGGCGTGGTGTGCGGCGTCTACCGCCAGGTGTGACCCCTTCAGCTCCGCCGGCGGCGCGCCGGCGCGGGGCCCGGGGGGGCGTGCTCCTCAAAGAACATGGGCGGCGCGTCTTCGGCCAGGTCCGCCTTTTCCAGCCATTCCTGCAGGCCCACCGCCAGCGCCTGCCGGCGCTCCGTGGGCAGCGTGCCCAGCGCAGTGATGAGCTGGACCTGCAGGGGCGAAGGTTCCCGGGCAACCACGGAGCGGCCGCGGGGCGTGATGGACACCTCCACGCGGCGCCGGTCTTCCTCTGCGGGGCGGGTGGTGCACAGGCCGCGCTCCTTGAGGCGGGACACCACCACCGACACGGACGACTGGTGCGTGCGGGTGGCGGCGGCCAGTTCGTTGATGGACAGGCTCTGCCCGGTGGCCAGCTGCTGCAGCACAAACAGCTGCGCCCCGCTGATCCCGTGGCGCGCTTCCGTGGCGTGGCTGAAGGCGCGGATGCGGCTGAACAGGACGCGGACGGCGTCCATGATCACGCGGGCATCCTGGTCACTGTCGGTGGCGCGGCGGGTCTTCCGGGAGGGGGTGGCCATGGACGTGTCCGGGCGTCTCAAGGGCCCGTCTCCTGGGTGACGTGGAAGAGGTCCCGTACCGCGGCCTCGCGGATCAGCGCCAGCGGTTTGACGTGGTCCCCGGCGTGGCCTTGCCGCGCGCGTTCCGCCTGGACCTGCGCAAACCCGCCGGGTGCCACGCGGGACACCGTGAGTGCGGCGGCGCGTCCCCCTTCCAGCGCGCGGCGGTAGCCGGGATTGGACGCGCGCAGCGCGCCATCCAGCGCGCGCGCCAGCTCCGCGTCTGACGGCCCGCCTTCCGCGGCGCGCTCAACCAGAAAGGTGTAGCGCTTGACGCCCGCGGGCCCGCGCAGCGGTGACAGCGCCAGCGCCCAGCGCCCCAGCGGCCGCCCCAGGCTGCCCTGCACGTGCTCCACGGCAGCGCGCGCGTGGATCTCCGTGGTGGCGTCCCGGTGCACGTTGAGCGCGCCGCCCAGCTTGTGCAGGTAGCGGATGCGCGGGGCCCGGCCGCGGAAGCCCTCCACCGCCACCACGTCGTCCATGCGGTAGCGCGCCAGGCCCGTGGCGTTGGTCACCACCATCGTGTAGCGGCCGCCGTCCTGCAGCTCGTGCGCCAGCACCGGCGCCCCGCGCGCCTCGCCGTTGTCGTCCACGGGGATGAACTCGTAGAAATCGTGCAGCACGTTGAGCACGCCGGGCGCGTCGCCGTCCTCCAGCGGCAGGGAGAACCAGCCTTCGCTGGCGGCGTACATGAAGCCGCGCACCGGCGCGCCGGGGATGGCGGCAGTGACCTCCGGGAGGAACGCGGCGCCGCCGCCGTGGGTCCAGCAGGACAGCAGCCGCAGGTCCGGCCAGGCGGCGCGCGGCGTCAGGCCGCCGGCGGACTGGGCGCGCTGCGCAATGCGGGCCGCGGCGTCCGGGTGCGGCCGCAGCCAGGGCGCCAGCGCACGGCGGATTTCAGAGGGCACCTCCACGCCCAGCGTGCCGTCCCTCAGATCCCGCAGCAGGTCATCCGCACGGGTGCGCAGGACTTCAATCACCTGGTGCAGCACGTGACTGGAGATGGCAAACAGCCAGCGCACCGGCCGCGCCAGCGCCACGCGCGCCACCACGTACGCGCGCGTTCCCGGATCGCGCACCTCAAACGCCTCCCACGGCGCGCCGTACCGCCGCTGCACCACCGTCGGCACGCGCCGGAACGTGTAGCCGCTCATGTTGCCAATGGGTGTGCCGTCGGTGGCCAGGTCCACGCGCGCCGGCGCCACAAAGTGGATCACCTCGCCGTCAAGTACTGACGCGTGGTCCCGCCAGGTGGCGTCAAACCAGACGGACATGCCCGCCAGCAGCTCCTCCATGCGCTGATCGGTGATGGGGAACACCTTGCGCCAGCCCGTGGTCCCCGCCGTGGCGCTCCAGAAGCGCACCGGCGCGGGGACCAGCACGTTGCGTTCACCGTGCAGCATCCGGTCAATGCGTGACGAGAAAAAATCATACCCCTCCATGGTCACGCGCTGCAGGAAGTCATCCACGCTGCGCACGGACGCATACCCGTGCTCACGGCCAAACTCCGTGTTCCGGTGCTGCTTCACCAGGCGCAGCAGGGTCCGCTCCTGCGCGGCGGCCAGGTCCCGGCACGCGGAGTCCAGCGCCGCCTTGACGCCCCATTGCGACAGGCGCCACATCGTGACGCGCGGGTCCATGCCGGCCTCTCCGGGGCGCCTGGAAACGCGACGCCACGTCGGGCGTCTATCAGACGCGCCGGGTGGCGGGCAGCCCGGCTGAACGGAGGCAGAACCATGAGCGCAGTCCCGAGCACCTTCCTGATGCTGGTGGGCATGGCGGCGCAGGCGCCGGGCGTGGAGGTGGGCCTCCGGGGCGTGGTGCCCGTGGGGCAGAAGCCCGCGGTGGTGGTGCGTGCACAGCAGCCGGTGGTCAACGCGTGGGTGGTGCTCAAGCGGTCAGACGGCCGCGAGGTGAAGCTGCAGACGGGCCGGCTCAAGCCCGGCCAGGAGAAGGCGCTGACCATGGACCAGCCGGAAGGCGTGTTCCATTACGAGGGCACGCTGTCCGCGCGCTATGCGGGCGCGGAGGAGGAGCAGTCCATGCCGCTGTCCTTTGACGGCGTGGTGCTGCCGCCGCCGGTGCTCTCCGTGGCGCCGGAGGATGTGCACCTGGAGGATCACCGCGCGGAGGTCACCCTCAGCCGGCCCGCGCGCCGGGTGACCTTCACCGTCTGGGGTGATGACGGCACCGTGGTGGACCGCGGTGACGCCAGCTACAAGGACGCACCCGCCGGCGAAAAGCTCCCCGTGGTGTGGCAGGTCACCGACGCCAAGGTGCTGCGCATTGACATCATCGGGCATGACCAGCACGGCTACTTCAGCCCCACGCTCAGCCTGTTCCCCTGGTCCCTGGAGATCCCGCACGAGGACGTGAACTTCCCCACGGGCCAGTCCGTGATTCCTCCCGCGGAGTTGCCCAAGGTGCAGGCGGCCGTGGGCGAGATCCAGCAGGCGTGCCGGCGCTACGGGAAGGTGGTGAAGATCCGTCTGTTTGTGGCGGGGCACACCGACACGGTGGGCAGCCCGGAGAGCAACCGCACGCTCAGCGAAGCGCGCGCGCAGTCCATTGCGCGTGCATTCCGCAAGGGCGGCATCAGCGTGCCCATCCTCTATCGCGGCTTTGGGGAGGACAGCCCGCTGGTGGTGACGCCGGATGACACCGACGAGCCGCGCAACCGGCGCGCCGCGTACATCCTGTCGGTGGAGGAGCCGGCGGTGACGGGCGGCACGGGGCCGTGGCGGCCGCTGTGAGGTTCACGTCGTCGGCAGGGTGACGCGGCCCTGGCGGTAGTCCAGCCAGAAGAAGTCCTTGAGGAAGTCGGCCAGCAGGGCGCGTTCATTGCTGCGCGCAAAGGCCAGCTCATCCAGCGCGGCCAGGAACCGGGCGGCGGTGGGGAAGCGGTTGCGCGGTTTGCGCTCCAGCGCGGTGAGGAGGATCTTCTCCAGGTCCCGCGGGAACGCCGGGTCCACCTTGGTGGGCCGCGCCACGCGGCCGTCCAGCAGGCGCTCCAGGACCGCCTCGTCGGGCTCGCCCGCGGCGCGCGGAAAGGCCGGCTGGCCCACGCACAGCTCGTAGAGGATGCAACCCACCGCAAACAGGTCCGTCCGCCCGTCCAGCGGCTGGCGCAGCACCTGCTCCGGGGCCAGGTAGCCCAGCTTGCCCACCGCGGGCTCTTCGCCCTGCAGCTCAATGCCGTTGAGCAGCGCCACCCCAAAGTCCGTCAGCGCCACGCTCCCGTCATACCCAAGCAGCACGTTCTCCGGCGTCACGTCCCGGTGCACCACGTTGAGCATCTGGCCGGCCGGGCTGCGCAGCTGGTGGACGTGGTCCAACCCGCGCAGCAGTTCCATGACAATGTAGACCCCGTGCGCCGTGTCCAGCACGTGGAAGCGTTCGCGCAGCTCCCGCAGCACCGCGCCCAGGTCCCGCCCGTCCACGTAGTCAATGGTCACGTACGGCTGGCCGTCCAGCAGGCCCACCTCGTGACCGCCGGCCACGTTGGGGTGGTGCAGCATCTGCAGCAGGTCCGCCTCCGCGTGGAAGCGCTCTGAGAAGAACGGGTTTTGCGCGGCCTCCTGGCGCATCTTCTTGACCACCACCAGGTCCGGGGCGGCGCCGGGGCGGCGGCGGATGGCGCGGAACACTTCAGCCACGCCGCCCACGCCCAGCCGGTCCAGAATCTCCAGCGAAGACCCCTTGGAGGCCACGGCTGCGAGGGCCGCCGGGGTGCGGCGCGGGGGTTGCTGCCCGGGGTTCATGTGAGGCCCGCACTGGACCACACGACGCACGCGCGGCGCAACGCGATCCTGCGGGAAGCTGGCGACCAGTCCCGTCCCCGGGGTAGCTTTCGGCGCATGGATCGCGTGCGCGGCGTGTACCTGCCGGTGGTGCTGGTGGTCATTGCCGTCCTGCTGGCACTGCTGGGCAGCCTCTCGGTGGACGACGGGCGGATGCTGGCTGCGCGCGCGCAGCAGATGGGATCCATGGAGTTGATCGGCCCGGCACCCAAGGCGCAGGCAGAGGCGCGCAAGCGCGTGGCGCTCAAGCGCGCCCACGCCGCATCCACCGAAGGCCTGGCGCTGTACGGCGCGGCCATGCTGCTGGGCGCCGCCGCGGCGCTGTTGCTCCTGTTCCACCTCCGTTACTTCCGCCCCGAGGAGGAGGTCGCCCTGGTGGCCCCGCCCACGGGCGCGGGTCCCGCGGGTCCGCCCGGCTCGTGAGCCTGCCTTCCCAGCAGCAGTCCCTGGTGGACGCGGTGTGCGCCGCCGCGTTGGCTGAGGCGCGCGCGCACCTGGCCGCGCGCCTGGGCCGGGCCGCGTCACAGGCAGCGCTGGACGCGCGGCTGGCGGACGGCCTGCGCGAGCTCAATGCCCTGCTGACGAGCCACCGCGCGGAGCGCCACCGGGACTATCTGTCCGACCCGCGGCTGCAGCTGGCATACCTGGCGCACCACCTGCCCATGCATGCCGCCAAGGTGGCGCTGCTGGTGCAGGAGAATATTGGGCCGCGGCCGGAGGGGGAGCTGCGCATCCTGGACGTGGGGGCGGGCCCGCTGTCCGGGGCGCTGGGCGTGGGGGCCGCGCTGGGCCAGCCCGCGCGCGTGGTGGCCCTGGACCGCGTGGGGGCCATGATGCGCGTGGGCGCCGGGGTGCTGGCGCGGTTGGCGCCGGGGGTGCGCGCAGAGCTGGTGGTGGAGGGGGTACAGGCGGCGGCGGGGCTGGCGCGCCGGCACCGGCCGCACGTGGTGGTGCTGGCCAACGTGGTGGGGGAGCTGGGCACCGGTGGCCGCGCGCTGGATGAGCGGGCGGCGCTGCTGCGCGGGCTGCTGGAGGCGCTGGAGCCCTCCGCGCACCTGCTGGTGCTGGAGCCCGGCACGCGCATCCATGCAGGGGAACTGGTGGCGGTGCGCGAGCGCCTGTTGCGGACAGCCGGGGTCCACGTGCATGCGCCCTGCGTGGGCGTGCCGGCCTGCCCCCTGGCCGGTGGGCGGGACTGGTGCCACGCCGACCGGTGGGTCCAGTGGCCGGCGGACTACGCCGCGCTGGCCGCGCGCGCGGGCATCCGCGCCGCCGCGCTCAAGTTCTCCTTCCTCTGGCTGTCGCGCTCACCGGCGCCGGCGCGGCCGGGGCTGCTGCGGCTCATTGGCGGGCCCATGTCACCGCGGCCGGCAACCACGCTGCGCTACGCCTGCGGCCCGCGCGGCCGCGTCACGCTGTCCGCCCGCGACCCCGCCGCCCAACGCCTCCTGGCGGCCCCCCCCCGTGGCGCGCTGTTCGCCCCCGGGGCCAACGTCGAGCAGACCGTGGAAGGCCCACCCCAGCCTACACGCGGGCGCAGGCGGCGGCGGCCGTCTTGATGGTGCGGTCCGGCGTGGTTAGCATCGCCCCAGACGCGGCGTGATCCCATGCCGTGCATGACCAGCTTCGGCCGCCCGGCCGCGGGATTATCGTGCCATACGGCTCCTCCACACGTTCGCGCCTCGGGCGCTTCTTCGCGGTCCTTTCGCGCCTGGGGGTGCTGGCGCTGCTGCTGGGCGCGGCGGCGGGCGTGCGCACCCAGGCGTCCCTGGAGCATTCGCTGGCGGAAGGCGGCCTGGGCGGGCCCGCGCTGGGCGGTGCGTCCGACGCAGACGACGACGATGGGGAGTACAAGCTCTCCAGTCTGCGCATCCTCAACCGCGCGGTGCTCCACATCAAGGAGCAGTACGTGGACCCCAAGCGCGTGGTCCCGCGGGACATGCTGCTGTCCGGGTTGGAGGCCATTGAGAAGCAGGTGGCCGAAGTGATGGTGGAGGAATCCGCCGCCAAGGACGCGGTGCTGGTGTCCGTGGGGGCGGAGCAGAAGTCATTTGACATCAAGAACGTGGACAGCCTGTGGGAGATGAGCTTCAAGCTGCGTGACGTGCTGCGCTTTGTGGAGCCGCGCCTGCAGCCGGACCAGGACAAGCGCGACGTGGAGTACGCCACCATCAACGGCATGCTGTCCACGCTGGACCCGCATTCCGTGCTGCTCCCGCCCAGCGTCTTTGAAGAGATGAAGATGACCACCCAGGGCGAGTTTGGCGGCCTGGGCATTGTCATTGGCCTGCGTGACGGCGCGCTCACCATCATCAGCCCCATGGACGGGACCCCCGCGGCCGAGGTGGGCCTGGAGGCCAAGGACCAGATCACCAAGATTGGGGACGAGTCCACCATCAACATGGCGCTGGACGAGGCGGTCAAGCGCCTGCGCGGCAAGCCCGGGACGCAGGTCACCATCTGGGTGCTGCGCAAGGGGTGGACGGAACCGCGCCGGTTCGCCATCACGCGCGCCATCATCAAGATCGTCAACGTGACGCACAAGCTGCTGCCGGACAACGTGGGCTGGGTGAAGGTCAAGAACTTCCAGCAGGACACCGCCAGTGACGTGCAGGACGCCATCCGCACCATGCGCACCGCCGCGGGCGGCGCGCTGGCCGGCCTCATCCTGGACCTGCGCAACAACCCCGGCGGCCTGTTGGAGCAGGCGGTGGACCTGTCTGACCTGTTCCTGGACACCGGCGTGATTGTCAGCACCGTGGGCGAGGGTGACCGCGTCCGCGAGGAGAAGACCGCGCGCTGGGCGGGCACCGAGCGCGACCTCCCCGTGGTGGTGCTGGTCAATGGCGGCAGCGCGTCGGCGTCAGAGATTGTGGCCGGGGCGCTCAAGAACAATGACCGGGCGCTGGTGGCGGGCACCACAACGTTTGGCAAGGGAAGCGTGCAGACGCTGCTCAACTTCAAGGACAACAGCGCGCTGAAGCTGACCATTGCGCAGTACCTGACGCCCGGTGACATCTCCATCCAGTCCATTGGCATCACGCCGGACGTGGAGCTGGCGCCGGTCAGCGTGGGCAAGGAGTCCGTGGACCTGTTCCCGGACACCTCCGGCGGCCGCGAGAAAGACCTGGACAAGCACCTGGAGGACGCCCGCACGCGGACCTCCAAGCCCTCGCTGGTGGTGCGCCACCTGGAAGACCCGCCCGGCGAGGACGACGAGAAGGACGCCCGCGAGGTGGGCGACAAGTTCAAGAGCGACTTTGAGATTGAGTTTGCGCGCGGGACGCTGCTGCGCGGCGGTGCCGAGGGCCGGACGCGCAAGGCGCTGCTGGAAGCGGCCGAGCAGTTTGCCGCAGGCGCGGTGGCGGAGCAGGAAGGCAAGCTGGTGGAGGTGCTCAAGGGTCTGGGCGTGGACTGGACCGCGCCGGCGCCGCTGGAGGGCCGCGAGCCCGCCCGCCTCACCGCGCGCGTGCTGGGACCCGTCACCGCCACGGCGGGCGAGAGCCTGGAACTGCGCGTGGAGGTGCAGAATGATGGGCCGGGCACGGTCCACCGCCTGCGCGCGGCCACGGAGAGCGACAACACCTTCTACGCGGACCGCGAGTTGTTGTTCGGGCGGCTGGCTCCGGGCGAGAAGCGCGAGTGGACCGTCAAGGTGAAGCTGCCCAAGGACATGCCGGCGCGCGCGGACGAGGTGAAGGTGGTGTTCCACGAGGCGGGCGACCGGGTGCCCGCACCGCTGGAGGTCCGCACGCTGGTGAAGGACCTGCCGCGGCCGGCGTTCCGCTACACGGTGTTCCTGGATGACGGGAAGGGCAACGGGGACGGACAGCTGCAGCCGGGTGAGTCCGCGGACCTGGTGCTCACGGTCACCAACGACGGGCCGGGCGTGGCCGAGGAACCGCTGGTCCTCCTCAAGAACATGGGTGGCCGGGAGCTGTTCATCAAGGAGGGCCGCGCCAAGCTGGAGAAGCTGGCGGCGGGACAGTCCGTGACGGCGCACGTGGCCTTTGAGGCGCAGCCGGACGTGAAGCGCCAGGTGGAGATGCGGCTGACCGTGATGGACAGCGCCATGGCGGAGTACCTGAGCGAGAAGTTTGTGTTCCCCGTGGTGGACAGCCGCCCGCCGGTGAAGCCGGGGCGCCAGGGTGCCACGGTGACCGCGGACACCCCCCTGCTGGCGGCGGCCGTGCCCTCCGCGGCGCCGGTGGCGCGGCTGCGCAAGGGCGCGCACGTGGCGGTGGACCGGATGGTGGCGGAATACGCGCGCGTGGACCTGGGCGAGGGCCGGTTTGGGTTCCTCCCGTTCTCCGCGCTGCGCCTGGGCGGCGCCAAGGACGCGCCCAAGGGTGCGCCCCCCGGGGTCACCTGGCTGGTGCACCACCGCGCGCCGGACGTCAGCGTCATGGGACCGCCGCCCGGCACCACCACGGCCAAGGGCGCCCTGGCGCTGTCCGCCAGCGTGGCGGACCCGCGGGGACTCAAGGACACCTACGTGTTTGTGAATGACCAGAAGGTCTTCTACCGCTCGCTGGCGGGCGCGGCGGGGCAGCCCGCCTCCACGCAGGCGCGCCTGGAAGCGCAGCTGCCACTGAAGAAGGGCACCAACTACGTGAGCCTGGTGGTGCGCGTGGACAATGAGCTGACCGCGCGGCGCATCCTGGTCATCCACCGGGACCAGGAACCGGAGACAGCGCAGCGGCCCGCGCAGGACAACGGGCTCCGGCACCGCTGAGGTTCCATGCTATGGCTGGGCGGTCGTCCGCACAGCCCAGGAGGCACGGACATGAGCGCGGCGCTGTTCTCGGTGCTTCTTCTCGTCGTAGACAGTCAGGCCCCCGTGGCCGCTCCGCCGCCGCCGCCCGCGGCGGCTCCGGCACCTGAGCCCGCACCGCCCCCGGCCGCCGCGCCCGCGGAGAGTTCCTCCCCCAAGCAGGCCGCCCCGCCGGTGCCCTGGAAGCTGATCACCAAGATCACATCGGTGGTGGCCTATGGCGTGTGGGTGGGGCTGTGGACGCTGGCCGTGCCGGTGGGCGCCGTGGGGTTGGTGCTCATTGGCCTGGCGCGCGGGTCCGGGGACGCGGGACCGGGCGCGGGCGGCGCCGTGCTGCTGGTGGCATCCGCCGCGCTGGGCTTGATTGGCGTGGGGGCATTGGCCGCGGGTGCCGGGTTTGGCGTGGGCACCACGGTGTTCCAGCTGCTCAAGCCGGACCACGAGGCCGCCGACGCCATGCTGACCATGTTCCTGCCGCGCACCATCCTATTGTGATCAGTCGCGGCACAATGCGCGCGCAATGACCAGGTGTTGCACCTCGCTGGTGCCTTCATAGATGCGCAGCGCGCGCACCTCCCGGTACAGCCGCTCCACCACGCTGCCTGCCATCACCCCCTCACCGCCGTGGATCTGCACGGCGTCATCCACAATGCGGCCCGCCGCCTCCGTGGCAAACAGCTTGGCCTGGCTCACCGCGCCGGTGGCGTCTCCGCCCGCGTCCACCTCCGCGCACGCGCGCGCCGCCAGCAGCTGCGCCGCCGCCAGGTCCGTGGCCATGCGCGCCAGCTTCTGCCCAATGAGCTGGTGCTCCCACAGCGGCTTGCCAAACTGCTTGCGCGTCCGCGCCCGCGTGATGGATTCGGCCAGCGCGCGGCGGGCCATGCCACAGGCGGCCGCCGCCACCGACGGACGGCAGACGTCCAGCGCCCGCAACGCCGTCCGCATCCCCGTGCCCTCCTCCCCCAGGCGGTGCGCCGCGGGGACCCGCACGCCGTCCAGGTGCACTTCGCCCAGCGGGTGGGGTGCCATGGGCGCCTGCGGCACCACGGACAGGCCCGGCGCGCTGCGCTCCACCGCAAACGCTGAGATGCCGCGCGCGCCGTCCCCGCCCGTGCGCGCAAACACGACGAGCAGGTCCGCCACCGTGGCCTGGCTGATGAAGCGCTTGTGCCCGTGCAGGACGTAGGCGTCACCCGTGCGCGTGGCGCGGGTGGCCAGCGCCGCCACGTCACTGCCGGCCTCCGGTTCCGTGAGCGCAAACGCCGTGATGGTCCGCCCCGCGGCCACCCCGGGCAGCCAGCGCGCGCACTGCTCCGGCGTCCCGGCCAGGCTGATGGGCAGGCTCCCCAGCGCCTGCATCACGAGCACCAGGTCCGCCACGCCGCAGGCGCCTGCCAGGGATTCGCGCAGGACCGCCAGCGCGCGCGTGTCCAGCGCCGCGCGTGTCTCCACCGCCAGGCCGCCGTGGACCACCGGCACGCAGTAACGGGTGAACCCCGCGCCGGAGATGAGGCCCAGCAGCGCGCGCGCGTCGTCGTCGGTGCGGGCATCCGCGCGGGGCGCCACCTCGCGCGTGACAAACTCCTCCACAGTCCGTGCAAACGCCCGGTGGCCGTCGGCCAGGTAGGGCGTGTCCGTGATGCGGGGCAGCGCCGCGGGGCTCACTCGTCCTCTTCCTCGTCGTCGTCGGCGGCGGCGGACGCGCCCTTCTTCTTGCGCGCGGGGGGATCATCCTCCACGTCACCGCCGCCACCGCCGCCGCCACCACGCAGGAAGAACAGCGCACCGGTCACCCCACCCCCGATGAGCAGCGAGACCAGGGACCCGCACCCCACCGCGAAGCAGGGCGCGGAACAACAGAACATGCCCGCCAGCGCGGCATAGCCGTTGTTGTTGCTGGCCGCGCCGCCAATCAGCATGCCCACCGGCAGGCCCACCACGCCTCCCAGGCACCCCAGCGCGGTGCCGCACGCGGCCACGCCGTTGGCCGCAGCGGAGGCGATCCACCCAAAGCGTCTGCCCGCACTCGGGGTCTGGCCGTCGTCGTCCGCGCTCTTCTTCTTGGGGGCCTTCTTCGCCTTGGTCTTCTTCTTCTTGGGCTGGTCTTCGTCGTCCTCGTCCTCATCATCTGACGCCTTGGAGCCGTGACCCGCCGGCTCCAGGTGGGCCGCGGGCTCCTCCGCCGGTGCCGCAGCCGCGGGGTCCGCCGCGGGTGGCGGGGGCTGCCCCTCCGCCGTGGGCCAGTTGCTCACGCGCCCCAGCTGGATGCCCACCGCCCGGCCAAACCGCGTGGCCAGCCGCTGCACGGCCTCCAGCAGCTTGCGCTCATCCTTCCCCGGCACCGTCTCCTGGTCCGCCGCCACCGGCACGCCGCCAGCGGTGACGTCCACCAGCTTCACCAGGATGAGAAACGCGGAGCCCACCTTGGCAAACCGCGTGGTGATGAGGTGCCTGACCCCCAGCGCGCCGCCCAGTTCCGCCAGGCAACTCCCGCTTTCACACCCCACCAGCTGCTTCTGCTTTTCAAAGCCCACCGTGGCGGCCAGGTCAGACTGGGACACCGTGTTGAGCATGCTGGCCCGGGCAAACGACACTTGGAAGCTGTCCAGCAGCGTCTCCGCCATCTTGGGGTCCAGGCCCGCCGCGTCCACCAGGACAATGGCTACGTCCGCCGTTGCGGCCCGCGCCCCGGGCGCTCCTCCCAACATCAGGAGCAACGCCACCCAGAACCGCCAGAGTCCAGCCACACCCCGGGACCCGCCCATGCCACCTCCGCAGGGGAGGCATTCTCCGGTGCAGACCCGCGGTCGCACAACTGCCCGGGGGGCCGGTGACCTTAGCGCCCCTTCCAGTGGCGGATGGCTTCGCGGTCCGGCCCGAACCGGAACTGCGGCGTCAGCTCCCGCGTGTGGCAGTTGCGGCACAGCCGCTCACCCGCACCGCGCTCAATGTTGTCCCGCCCGCCCTGCTCAGCCACGTGGTTGCGGCCGGGACCGTGGCAGGCTTCGCACTGCACTTCAGCAAAGCCGCCCATGCGCGCCGGGTCCCGGAAGCCCCCCGCCGTGCCAAACGCTGTGGAGTGGCAGCCCACGCATTCGCGGTCCATGTCCTGCGCGGTCTTGCGCAGGCTGGCCATGGCGCGGCTGTGGCGCGTGTTGAGCCACGAAGTGAACTCCTGCTCATGGCAGGACGTGCACGCGCGGCTGCCGGCAAACGGGCTGCCCGGCGGCGGCTCCCCCTGCGGGGTCATCTGGTCCAGCAGCTGGCTTTCGCGCTCCGCGTTGCGGCGCTGGTAGGCCGCCACTTCCGCCGCCACCACGGGGTCCTCCGGCAGGGAGAGCTCCATGGCCACCGGTTCAAAGTCCAGGCGGGACCGCGCCTGGTCCGCCGTGATCTGCGCTTCCAGCGCCTGGAGCTCCGCACGCAGGCGCGCGTCCTCGCCGGACTGCAGCTTCCGGCGCAGGTTCTCCGCCCCCACGCGCGTGCGCTGGTAGTCCTCACCGCCCAGCAGGGTCCGCTCTCCCGCGCGCACGTGCACCGTGGCCCGCGCCAGGTACTTGCCGCCCTTGCCACCGCTGAGCACCACGCTGGCCGCCGGCTCCCCGTTCAGCACCACCCGCCGGGGCGCAAACATCAGGTGCCCGCCGTGGCCCGTGACAACCAGCGAGAACCCACCCGCTTCAGCGGCCCACGCCGCGGCGGTGTCCACCGTGGTGTGGGCCAGCAGGATGGCCAGGTCATGCGCCTGCGCGCGCGCCAGCGCCTCCCGCAGCGCCGGCACCGCCGGCGTGGCGTTCAATGACAGGCCCGCGGGCCACAGCGCCGGGTCGGTGGCCCCCACAAGCAGCACGCGCAGCCCCGCAACCTCCCGCACCGCGTGCGGCGGAAAAGCGGGCTTGCCCTCCTTGTCCACCAGGTTGGCCGCAATGGCCGGCAGCGCGTTGCGCGCCACCACGTCACGCATCCAGCGCGCGTTGTCGCCCGCGTCCAGGTCACCCGGCACAAACGCGTCCAGGAACCGCCCGTAGGACCGCGCCACCACCTCCGCCTTGTCGCCGTACTGCTGGCGCACCGGCGCGGGGATGGGCAGCCCCTTGAGAAACGCGTCTCCCACGTCCAGGGCCAGCGTGGGGCCCCGGCGCCGTTCGTCCTCCACCAACCTTGCGTGCCTGGCCAGACCGCCAAGCGGGCGCTTGGGTCAACCGCAGGGGGCCAGCTCACCGTCCCGGCTGCTGGACAGGATGATGCTGAACACCTTCAGGTCATTGACCGGTGCGCCCGCTGACGTTGCCGAAACCACCAGGGCCAGTGCAGCGAGCCGTGACGCGTTGTTCATGGCCGCGCAGTCTACGCAGGCCCCGGGCGGTGTGGGAAGCGGCACCGCTTGCCCGGGGCGGCGTCGCCGCGAGGAACCTCGCCTTTCAATGGGGAACCACTGGCGAGCACGCCGTTACCAGAACCCACCACCCCGCGACGCGCACGGCTCGCCGCCAGGGCTGGCATGGTGCGAGGGCGGCGGCTCGCGGGTTCGGCTTGGGCAGGGATGGCGAGGGACCGGCCGGAAACGCGCCGCACCGCTGCCGGCAGGACCTGGTCACCCGGCTTTGGGCAGAAAGTGTCTCGAATTATGAGACACTCGTGCGCGGACAGGGCTGAAGGCCCGTCCCGGTAGGGTGGCGGACATTCATTCAGTTCAGTGCACGCGCTCCGGGTCCGTGAACACCTGGTCATCCGCGGCAGGCGCATCAAACGGCGCGGGTGCCGCGCGCGGGGCCGGCAACAGCGTGACGTCATCCACCAGCGGGAGCTCCGCGGACGCGCGCGCCAGCGCCGGGGCGGGCAGCGCCTCAATCTCCGGGGCCACCAGTGCCTCCAGCGAGCCCATCACCGGCAACACCATCTGCGCCGCCCGCGGGTGCGCCTCCGCGGGGCGGAAGCGGTGGAACAACGCCTCCTCCATCATGCCCGCCGCAATGGTGGCCACCAGGAACACGGCCAGCGCGGTCACCGCGGGACCGCCGCGCCACAGGTGCCACGCCGCCACGGCGGCCCAAGACGCCAGCGTGAGGCTTCGCGTGCGCCAGCCAAAGCTGCGGAACACGCGCCACCGCACCGGCAGCGCCACCAGCGCCGCCAGCGCGGCCACCGTGGTTGCCACGGCTTTCACGGACGCCGGCCCGGCGCGTTCCGCCACGGCGGCCGCGGACAGCGCCAGCACGGCGCCCGCGCCCATGGACAGCGGCAGGCCCAGGTTGTCCCGCAGGCCGGCGCGCGCCAGCACGCGGGCGCGCAACGCGCGGTAGAGCACCACGGCCACCCAGCCGGCCACCAGCAGCGCCCCGGCCGGCTGGATGCCGCCCACCGCACGGCGCAGCGCCATGGCGGGCACCAGCCCCGCCACCACGAGCCACACCACCAGGCCCAGGTCACGGATGACTTCGGCCCCGGCGCGGTTGGTGCGCGAGCCGCCTTCCGAGAAGCCCTCCAGCAGCAGCCCCAGGCACCCGGCCCATGCGGCCCATTGGGTGGCCTGCACGTCGGTGCTGTCACCCAGCGCCAGCGCGGTGACGCCCAGTGCCACCGCGGACGCCAGCCACACGCCGGGCGCGCCGAACACGACGGCCAACGCCAGGTGCGCTTCGCGCGCTTTCAGGGCGGTCCCGCGTTCCTTCTGCAGCCTGAGTGAACCGATCTCGTGGTGGGGCATCAGCTTGCCTCCGCGTCCCGTGGGGTGATCGGTAACAGGTGGGGCCGCCGCGCGTGGCCGGGCGGGTGACCTACGACGATCGCCCGGTGGGGGCGGGTGCGAGCCACGCGGCGACGGCCGCGGTGACGCTGTCACCGGTCTTCTCTTCCTGGTCCAGCCAGATGGGCGAGGAGTTGCACTCCAGGAACACCAGGCGCCCGCGCGGCGTCCGCCGCAGGTCCACGCCGGCCAGGACCAGGCCATTGGCGCGCGCCCACGCCACCGCCGCGCGGCGGATGTCCGCGGGGAGGCGCACCGGTTCATAGGTGGCGCGGCCGGCCTGGTAGGCGGCGCTACCGCGGAAATCCACCACGGGCGCGCCCGGCAGGCGCAGCGCGCGGCAGGACAGCACGCGGCCGCCCAGCAGGAACAGGCGCACGTCGTCGCCGGGGATGCGCTCCTGCAGGATGACCGGGGAGGCGCGCAGCGCGTGCAGCGGCTCACGCGGGCCCACCACGCGGGCCAGCGCGCCACCCGAAGCGGGCTTGGCAATGACCTGCCGGTGGCGCCGGATGAAGGCCCGCGCCGCGGCGGGGTCATTGGTGACCCGCGTGCGCGGCAACGGGACGCCCAGGCGCTGACCGCACAGCAGTTGCTGCAGCTTGTTCTGGGCAAACCCGCCGGGCCCCGGCGGGTTCAGCAGCCGCACGCCGCGCGCGTGCCATTCCAGCAGCAGGCCGGTGACCACGTCCGCGCGTTCGCGCGCCAGCATGAACGGGGTAAGCCACCGCTCCGCCACCAGTGCACGCCCGTCAGCGCCGGGACGCAGCGGCGGGAAGGTGGAGGGGAGGGCGCGCACATAGACGGCGGCGGGGAGCGGCGGGCGCGCGGGGTCCAAGGTGAACGGTTCACCGTGGGCCAGCGCGGAGACATCCAGCAGTTCCGCCCGGCCGCCCAGCGCGCGCGTGACGGCGCGGACCTGGGCGTCACCCGGCGGACCCACCAGGACCACGCGTCCCGGGCGCACGCGCGGCTCAGGCCACGGCGGGGTGGCGCTTGCGGTCGCGCCAGACCCACCACAGGCCCAGCGCGGTCAGCGCCCAGCCCAGCCACGTACTGAAGCTCAACCACCGCGTGTAGAACGCGCTGGCCTGGTCGGACTTGGGCAGCAGCGCCATGCGGTCACCGCTCATGCGGAACAGCGTGCCGTCAAAGGTGTGCCAGTACGGGAAGTACGAATAGTTCAAGCGGTACAGCTGACCCGGCTGCAGTCCGCTCACGGAGAAGGACTGGTTGTTGCTGCCCCAGCTGAACGCGGGGCTGGCGGCAGCGGCAGGCGGCGCGGCGGTGTCCGGGAACTTCTTGACCAGTTCCAGCTTGTTGAGGAACTTGCCCACGTCGTCAAAGTCGTCAATTTCCGGGTTGTGCTGGTACCAGGTGCCGTAGTGCCGCATGGGGTAGGGCGCGTAGTAGTCAAAGGAGACCAGCCGCGGTGGGGCGCCGCCGGCGGCCACCACGGACGCCTTCATCTTCTCAAACGCGGACTCCACGGAAGACGCCGAGCCGTGCAGCAGCACCACCTCCACCTGCGGGGGCAGGTCGTCACCCGGCTTCACGGCCAGCACTTCGTAGTTGGGGCTGAGTTGCTGCTTGGCGTAGAAGTACAGTTCCACGTACTTGAAGGGGACGTTCCCCTTGAGGTCCGCGTAGGCCACCACGTGCTTGTGGACGGGCGTGACCACGGGCGTGGGGTGCTCCTGCAGCTTGAGGATCTTGTACAGCCCAATGACGACGGGTTCGCCGATGGAATACGGCTTCATCTTGTTGAAGAACTCATCCCCGCCGGCCACCACCCAGCTGATGCCGTATTCCTTCATCTGCGCCACGCGCGCGTCATCCGTCAGGTCCGTCACCGACGGGTAGAGCAGCGGGCCGTTGTAGCTGTTGGCTTTCAGCTGGTTCGCCGCGCCCATGGGGAAGTGGTAGGCTAGGCTGGACTGCACAAACAGGCCATTGATGGCCTCATGCCCGGTCTCCCGCCACAAGGACGTGGACATGAAGTGACAGGAGAGGAACGGGTAACGGCCGTAGTCGCTGAAGTACTCAAACAGCACGCGGCCCTTTTCGGGCTGGTTCCGGAAGAAATCCAGCACTTTGTATTCATTGGACAGGTACGCCTTGTTGGCGGTGGCCATCACCTTGTCGCGCTCATTGTGCGGGAGCGCTGCGGTGGTGATCCAGCACAGCGCCATGAGTCCGCCGAACACGACCTGGTAGGCCGGCAGCATCCAATCCGGGCGCCCCGGTGCCAGCGCGCTGCGCAGGTAGAACACGGTGGCGGGCGTCAGCACCACCAGGGCGAACAGCATCATGTACGCCATGAACCGGTAGTAGTGGAAACCCATGGGCACGCTGGTGGCGATGAACCCGCTGGTCAGGATGCACAGTCCCAGCGCCAGGAACGCGGCAAAGGTGACCAGCGTGGTGGAGCGGTGCGCGTGCCGGTGCGCCACCAGGCTGGTGGCCAGGAACACCAGCGTGGGTTCGGTGGCGCCAATGAGGACAAACTGCCCGTGGAACACGTCCCGCAGCACGCGGAAGTACGCAAAGAACGGGTAGCGGAAGAAGACCTCAAAGAAGTCACCCTGCGGGCGGTGGATGTCCAGGCCGGTGTAGGAGGTCAGGAACGCCGCCATGGGCAGCACCCAGAATGCCATCAACAGCGCGGCGATGGCGTGCGCCTTGATGATGTCCCAGCGGCGCTCGCGGTACCAAAGCAACGCCATGAACGCGATGTAGAAGCTGAACACCGCCGTCATGGTGTGCGTGAGCAGCAGGATGGCAAACCAGATGGCGGTCCAGCGCACCTCGTGCGGGCGGCCGTTGCGCAGCAGGCGCGTCAGGCTGCCAATGTGCATGATCATGAAGTGCCAGCCAAACGCCTGGCTGAACAGCCCAATGTTCATGACGGCGGCGGCGCCGATGCCCCACCACTGGTAGTCATGGTTGATGAACCAGAACGAGAACGCGCAGGCGGTGAGCGCCGTCCACCAGCGCGCGCGCTGCACGTGCTCCGGGCGGTGCTCCATGATCTCTTCCACCCACGGCCGCACCGCCCAGATCCACGGCAGCGGCAGGGTCATCATGGCCAGCACCAGCAGCAGGTGGGAGGACAGGCGCACCGGGTCCGACGAAATCAGCGTCAGCGGAACGGAGAGGATGGCCCCCGCCCAGTGCACCAGGAACGAGTAGAACTGGAAGGCGGCATATCCGGTGAAACAGCTGATGTCATAGAACGTGTAGCCCAGCGTGAGCAGGTTGCTGCGCAGCCCGTGCATGGCCTGGATGTGGCCCGGCAGGTCCACCGCGGCAATGGGCTCCGTGGAGAAGTAGATGCGGAACCACCACGCCATGAAGGCTACGTAGACGAGGTACACCACCGGGGTGGGGTCCCACGGGAGGCGGGAGGAGGGCCCGGCGGCAGCCGGCGTGCTGGGTTCTGCGCTCATGAGGGGCGGGACATGAATGCGGCGGGGCGCGGCATGTCAAGAGGGCCGGGCCGTCAGAACTCCCAGCGGTACCGCAGGTCCCCCCCGGCATCCCCGTACTGCTGCAGCGACGAGGCGCGGTCCCAGACCAGCCGGCCGGAGAAGTGCTCGCTCCAGCGCTTCTCCAACTCCACGCTCTGGTCATTGGTGTTGCCGGATGGGTCCAGGATGGTGCTGGTGAGGCGCAGCCGAGTGCCCGGCCACAGCTCCGTCCCCACCACCAGCGCGGGCACGCTGCCCTGCGCCGCGCCGGACGCGCGGCGGGGCGTGCGGCTGGTCAAATAGAACTCGTCCACCACCTGCTTGGGCAGCGCGCGCCGCACCTCCTTGTCCACGCCGGTGGCGCGGGTGACAAAGTCCAGCCCGCCCGCCATGGCCACCGCCCCGGACGCGCTGGTCCCCTGGTTCACATCTCCCTGCGTGAAGCCAAACAGCACCAGCGACAGCACGTCCACCGCGGGCAGGTCCGGGCGGGACCACATGCGGATCCCGCGCTCGGCGGACAGCTGCTCCACCGGTCCCTGAACCTCCACCCACACGTCATAGCCCTTGATGCGCGAGCGGGCCTCCACGTCCACGTTGACGGCTATGCGGGTGCGCTCCGTGAAATCCGCGGAGGTGCGCCCCAGCTCAAACTGGTTGTTGCGGTACCAGGCCTGGCCGCCCAACGCGGTGAGCGTGCCAATGAGGCCGGGGCGCTCGTTGGAGCCGGTCAGGTGCAGGTCCCCGCGGAACTCGGCGTCCATCTGGTCATTCTTGACAAAGATCTTGTCATCCGCGCGCAGGTGCACGTCAAAGCTCAGCCACTCCTTGTCCTTGGCAAACACCTTGGGGGCCAGGCGGCGGCGGCGCAGCTCCACGCCAATGCGTTCCCACTCCCAGGCGTCTGTGTAACGCGCTTCCAGCACGTCCACGTCACCCACCAGGAGCATGTCATTGGAGGTGCCGGTCATGGTGATGGCGCCGCTCAGGCGGCTGGGCAGGTAGTCCGGCACGCGGAACCTCAGGTCCTGGAAGCGCGCGGTGAGCGTGATGTTCCCCAAGGAGAAACCGTTGAGCGCCACGTCTGCGTGGCCGCGCACCGGGCTGTCATCCAGCGTGCACACCAGCGGGTCCAGGACCACGCGGTCACGCAGGAAGCTGATGGAGGTGTCCAGGTTGCGGAACTTGTGCGGGAACCCCTCCACCACCAGCAGGCCGCCGCTCAGGCGCCCCTGTCCCACCAGCACCGGCTGGGACGCGGTACCGGAGACGGTCAGCTTGAGAGTGAGCGGGCCGTAGGCTTCACGCACGCTGTCCACAAACAGGCGGGACGAGGACAGGTCCCCGGCGAGTTCCAAGTCCAGGTCCAGGTTGCTGCCCTGCACACCGCCGCGTGCGTCCAGCCGCGCGCCCTCATCGGTGGTGAGCGCCAGTTGCTGCAGCGTGACGCGGTCCCCCGCGAACCGGAACCGGACGTCTCCGTCGGAGTGGGCGGCCAGCCGGTTGTACCCCAGCGCCACCTGCGTGAGCGTGACCTGCCCGCGGGTGCGGGAGGCTTCGCTCAGCGCGCCCTCAGCGTGGACCCGGCCGCCAAAGGTGAGCGACAGCAGGCGCGGCAGCGTGTCCCGCCCGATGAGATCCTGCGCGGGCCCGCGCTCCACGCGGCCGTCCGCGGAAAACTGCCAGGGCGGTTCCAGCTTCATGTTCCAGTCCAGCGCCGCCCGCCCGTCAAAGATGGGCCCGGTGCCGCGGATGCGCCCGCCGCCCATCACCAGGTCCAGGCCGCCGGTGCCCACCGGGATGTCCCCCACGGCCACCTCACGCACGTCCAACCGCACCGGGCCCTGCCAGTCACCAATGGCGCCGCGCACGTTGGCATCCACGTCAAAGGTACCGGCCAGTGCCATGGGCACGTCACTGAGCGCGTCCAGGTGCGCCACCGGCATGTCCCGGATGGCCACGTCCAGTTTCACCGCGCCGTCCTTGCGGGCAATCCACCCCGCGGTGCGCCAGGAGGAGCCGGCGCGCCGCAGGTCCACGTCGTCAAAGTACACGCGCTGCCGGTCCATGTGCGCGCTGACGTGGTGGCCGTCAAACGCCTGGCCGTACAGGTCCACGGCGCCCACGTTGAACTCCGTCTCAAACGTCAGGTCCTCCACCGTCCCGTCACCCACCGCGCCGCGCGCGTCCGCCCACCCGGAGACCCACCCGTTGACGGGCACCGTGCGCAGGTACTCCATCACTTCGCCCCAGCCGGGAGGGATGATGGCCCGGATGTCCTCCGCGCGGCCGGTGATGTTGCGCGCGGCCACGTCCACAAACAGCGTGTCCCGCTTGGTGCGCGGGCGTTTGAGCGGCTTTCCGTCCGGGCCCTGCCCCAGGTAAGCGCGCCAATTCAGGTCCGCACGTCCCTCCCACACCGTCTCCTGCTTCTTGCCCTTCACGTCGATGAACTTGACCAGCAGGTTGCGGTAGTCCACCCGTCCTTCGGCGTCACCCAGGTGGTAGCCCTCAATGGACACGTTGTTGACCTTGGCCTCCGCCCACACGTGCGGGTCCCAGTACAGCCCGCGCACGTGCACCTTTCCTGGCCCGCGGCAGGTGAGGTGGACCGGCCCAATGGGCGAGAACGTCTCGCAGTCCGCCATGCCCCCCTCCGCGGGGTCTGCGCGGCCCTCCACCCAGAACTCGTTGTCGGGGAGGTAGGGGAGGAACACGTCGCCGTGGACGGTGGTCTTGCCGTCGGTGAGCATGCCCTGGAGGAAGGAGAAGTGCTCCAGGTCAAACTCCATGCGGCTGTGGCCGGTGACCGGGGCCAGCGCCATGACCAGGTCCTCCGGCGGCGCCACCGCGGCGTCCTGCGAATACACACGGAAGTTGGTGCACAGCGCGTCCCCGACGCCGGTGAAGAAGACCTTGGGATACAGCGTGCCGCGGAAGTCCACGGTGGCGTCAATGTTGAAGTCCACCCAGCTGCCGGGGATGCGGATGTTGGCCATGCCCGCGGCAAACGACGCGTGGCTGCCCTGCGCCTGGAAGTGCGCGGTCACCTCATCACCAAACTCCACGCGGCCCGCCCCGCGGATGTCCCCGCTGGCAAAGTCACTGCGCACGTCCGTGAAGTCCACGCCCGTCAGGTCCGCCACAAACGCCCCCGCCCAGTTGCCAATGACAAAGTCGTTCATGGTGATGCCCTTGAGTTCGCCGGCACCGGTGAGCGTGGGGTGCCGCGCCCCAAACGCGGAGCGCAGATTGGCGTTGAACTCCACCGTGCCGCGGACCGGGACCAGGTCCGGGACCCAGGCGTTCACCACCGTGAGGGGGATGTACGCGGCAATGGCCAGGTCCGCGGCGGGGATGAGCCCGGTGTGCAGCGGGGCAAAGCGCACGGCGCCGTGCAGCGTGCCGCGGATGTCGTCCAGCGCCAGGCGCGCGCCGTCAATGTCCAGTTGTTCGGGGCGCAACAGGCCTTCGCCGTGCAGCACCGCGCGGCCGTCCACGCCGTCCAGGTGCGCCTGCCGCCCCGTGGGCAGGTCAATGGTCCCGTCCTCCAGCGCAAACACGCCCTCATGCGTTTCCATGTCGCGCGCGTGGAGCACGGCGCGCGCGCCGCGCAGGCGGATGTCAAAGGGGTGCTTGGCGTCCACCTTCACCCGCACGTCCAGCCCGGACATGGCAAAGTGCTCCACGTAGAAACGGAAGAACAGGTCTTCTGAGAGCGGTTCTGCGGGGCCATCCCGGGGCGGCGGGCGCGGCACGCCCACCATCCACCCGTCCCGGATGGTGAGGTTCACGTAGGGGTCCCCCACCTCCAGCGCCGCCACCACCACCGTGCCGGACAGCAGTTGCAGCGGTGCCAGGCTCACCCGCACGCTGGCGGCGCCCGCCAGCCGCGGCGCTCCGTTGCCGTCCACGCGGACGTCCAGCAGTTCCACTTCAGACAGCCAGGGGTGCACCTCCACGTCACCAATGCCCACGCGCAGCCCCGTGGCGCGCTCCAACTCATCCTGCACCAGCGAGATGATGACCGCCTTGCCCTCCGGCGTGTCCGCCAGCATGACCACGCCCGCCGCGGCCGACAGGATGGCCCCGAGGAACAGCAGGATGGCCAGCTTCCGGATCATCCCCGACGACGCCTCCAGGAACGGACATCCTCCCGCGCGTTCACGGACGTAGCAAACTCCCCGCCATTCACAATGGCCATGAAGTTCCGCGGCCCCCCGCGCGGGTGGGACGGAGGCCCACAGCCGGATGGGGCAGGATGACCCACCCCACGCGTTGCCACGGGGGCACACCGGGTGAAACCTCCGGAACGACCGGCCGTTGAAAGGTGTCCGCTGCTGGGGCCCCGGGGGGCCCGGAGGAGGTCGTCCATGTTCGCGCCGTGGTTGTTGCTGGTGTCCGCTGCGCCGCCGCCGCCGGCGCCGCCGGGGGGCGAGGTGGTGATGCCGTTGCCCGCGTACGAGCAGTTGCTGGAGGCGGCTGCAGGAGGCGCTCCCCGGGCGCCGGAGCCGCCGGTGCACGCCACGGTGCGCCAGGCGAAGTATTCGGTGAACGTGACGGGGACGCTGGCGCGGGTGCAGATGACCGCGCGGGTGGATGTGCTGGGCACCGAGCGGCAGGTGCAGCCGTTGCTGGGAAGCGCGGGTGCGCTGCTGGGCGCGCGCGTGGACGGCAAGCCCGCGGGTGCGTCGCTGGCGGGGGACCGTTACGCGGTGGCGCTGGCGCCGGGCAGCCACGTGGTGGAGATGGAGGTGGTGGTGCCCGTGGCCAGCGAGGGCCCGTCTGAGCTGGCGCTGGCCGTGCCCTCCGCCGTGGCGGCGCAGCTCACCGCGGAGCTGCCGGGGCGCGGCTGGCAGGTGCAGGTGGGCGGCGCGCCGGACGTGGCGGTCAGGGCGGAGGGCGCGCGCACCACGGTGAGCACCGCGCTGGGCGTGACGGAGACGCTGAGCATGAGCTGGGTCCGCGGTGAGGGCGAGGCGCCTGACGAAGAGCTCCCCGACGAGAAGCCCGATGGGGCGGCGGCGCAGCCGGGCAAGGCGCGCGCCACGGTGCTGCACGAGGTGGCGGTGGACGAGACGGTACTGCGTGGCACGGTGCGGGTGACGGCGACGATCCAGAAGGGCACGCGGACCTCCATGGTGGTGGCGCTGCCCTCCGGCGTGGAGGTGCTGGACGTCACCGCTCCGGATCTCCGCGAATGGAACGCGGCCCAGGACGGGGACCGCAAGCGGGTGAACGTGGTGTTCCGCTACGGGCGCACCGGCGAGGTGCCCCTCACGCTGCGCTACGAGCAGGCCATCAAGGAGGCGGGTGACAAGGCCACCGTGCAGGTCCCCGAGCCGGTGGTGGAGGAGATGGAGAGCGAGCGCGGCTTTGTGGGCGTGGAGGCGGCGCCCGGCGTGGAGGTGTCCCTGAGCCGCGTGGAGGGCGGCGAAGCGATGGACGGCCGCGACCTCCCGTCCGACCTGTGGAGCATGGCGGGCACGCCGCTGGTGCTGGGCGTGAAGTACCTGGAACACCCCGTCAGCGTGGCGCTGGGCGTGTCCCGCCGGGCCAAGGTGGCGGTGGCGGACACCACGGTGGACCGGGCGGTGTTTGAAACGGTGGTGAACGCCGAGGGGCGCAGCGTGAGCGCGGTGACCTGGCACGTGCGCAACCACCAGCGGCAATTCCTGGAGGTGAAGATGCCCGCCAAGGCCGCCGTGCTGACCTGCTTTGTGGGCGGCAAGCCGGTGCGCCCGGCCCGCGGCGCTGACGACGCGCTGTTCATCCCGCTGGACCGCTCCACCGCGGCGGAGGGCGCGGGCGCGGCGTTTCCCGTGGAGCTCGTGTTCGCGCGTGAGATGGGGAAGCTGTGGCCCGTCTCCAGCCTGGCCCTGGAGATGCCCGCCACGGGTGTGCAGGCCATGGAGCTCACCTGGCGGGTGTTCGTCCCGTCCACGCATGTGGGCGTGCTGTTTGGGGGCAACTTCAGCGTGTATCCGGACCCGCGGCGCATGGAACGGTGGCTGGCATCCGTGCTGTCCACCGCGCCGGACGCCCAGGCGGGTGAACTGCTCAAGACCTCCAAGGCGCTGGAAGGGTATGACATGAGCCAGGGCGTGAAAGCGCGCTGGGCCCCGCGCCCGGTGGCCGAACAGGCTGCCGCCGCGGTGCGCGTGTCCCGCCCGCTCGTCGGACGCGCGTATGACTTCCGCGCCAACCTGCTGCGCGCGGAGGCGCCGCGCCTGCGCATGGGCCTGGTGAAGTTTGCCGCGCTGGAGAGCCTGGGCACCATCCTGGCGCTGCTGGCGCTGATGGGGGCCTGGGGGCTGGCGGAGCGCTTCCGGCGCCGCCGCGCGGACCTGCGGTTGGCGCCGCCGCCGGACGTTGGCGACGACCGCTTGGGCGGGCTGCCCGCATGGGTGCTGCCGTCCATGGTGGGCGGGGCGCTGCTGCTGGCGCTGCCCGTGGGGCTGATTGTGGATGGGGTGGTGGGGGACGTGGTGTTGGCCGCGGTGGCCGCGCCCGCCTGGCTGGTGGGGGTACACCTGCGCGTCAGCCTGCGCCCGGGCAACCGCTGGTGGGGCTGGCCCGTGTGGGCCGTGGCGGACCTGTTGCTTGTCGGCGCGGTGGTGAGCGGCGTCGCGGCGCGCTCCCCCATGGGGGCGCTCATGCTGCTGGGGCCCGCCGCGGTGTGCGCGTGGGCCGCGCGCCGCGCGCTGTGGAAGCCGGTGTCCACCACCGCGCCGCCCTCAGGGACGCCGGTGGCCGCTGCCTCGTCCGCGGAGCCGGCGGGAGGTGCAGCATGAAGACGCTCCCGGTGATGTCCCTGTTACTGGCGGCCGCATTCGCAAACGCGGACCCCGATTTCACCGACGGCCAGGTGCGCATTCCGCTGGCCACCTACCTGGAACTGAAAGCCCGGGCCGCGCGCGCCACCGAGGCCGACAGCCAGGAGGAGGACCTGCAGCAGGACGAGCAGGAAGGGGCCGGCACCGCGCCCATGGTGCTGGAAGCGCGCATCAGCGGGCGGCTCACGCGCCGGGCGCTGGAGCTGACGGTGCAAGCCACGGTGGAAGGCACCCGCAATGACTGGCACCTCCAGCCGCTGCTGCCTGACGACGTGGCGCTGGCGGAACTCACCACGGACGCGGGTGCCACCGTGCTCTCCATGGACGGGCGGCGCTACCTGGCGTTTGCCGGGACCGGGCGGCACACCGTGACCATGAAGCTGGTCACCTCCGGCGGCGAAAGCGGGTCCTCGCGCCAGGTGGACCTGGCCATCCTGCCGGGCGCCAGCCGCCAGCTGGCGTTGGAGGTGCCCCCGCGGCTGGACGTGGAAGTCACGCCGTCTGACCTGGTGACGACGGACCGCAGCGGTGGCAAGCGCGTGCTGCGCGGGTACGTCCCCGCGGGACAGGAGACGCTGTCCATCCGCTGGGACACGGACGCCGTGGCGGAGGATGCCGCGCCGGAGCCCGCGGTCCGCCCGCCCACCTCCACCAGCAAGGAGCCGCCGCGCCTCAACGTCACGGCGTCCATGCTCGCCAGCGTGGGCGAACGCCTGCTCACCGTTTACACGACGCTGCGATACGCCATCTTCCACGCGCCGGTGAGCCGCTTTGAATGGACAGTGCCCGCCGGCGTGGAGGTCATTGGCGTGCAGGGCCGCGGCGTGACGGAGTGGAACTGCGCCCCGGGCCAGGCCGGCCTGCTGTGCAGCGTGGAGCTGCCCTTCCCGGTGCAGCGCACCTACGAACTGTCCATCCAGCTGGAACAGGCGCTGCCCAAGGACCTCTCGCAGCTGGTGGTGCCCGCGCCCACCGCGCGCGGCGTGCAGCGGCAATCCGGACACGTGGCCGTGGAGGTGGTGGGCAGCGCGGAGGTCAAACCGGCGGACGGCACCACCGCCGTGCGCGAAGACGTGCGGGAGTTGCCGCCTGACCTCTTCGCCGGCCAGAGCACGCCCATCCTGCTGGCCTTCAAGTTCCTGGAGCCCCCTGTGGTCCTGGCCCTGGACGTCAAGCGCCGCGAATCCGTGGAACTGTCCCCCATCTCCGTGGACGACGCGGCGTACACCACCGTGTGGACGACGGAGGGGCGCACCATCACCGAGGGCACCTTCCAGGTGCGCAACCGCCAGCGCCAGTTCCTGGCCATGCGCCTGCCTGAAGGCGCGGTCATCCAGAGCGCGTTTGTGGCGGACGCGCCGGTGAAGCCGTCCACCGGGGATGACGGTCGCCTGCGCATCCCATTGCGCAGCGGGCGCGGCGCGGAGGGCGAGTCTTTTGTGGTCCAGGTGGTGTACGCGCTGGATGATCAGCCGCTCCCCGCCGTGGGCCGCATGGAGACGCTGCTGCCGACCATGGACGCCGAGGTGGGCGCGCTGCACCACACGCTCATCCTGCCGGAACACCAGCAGCTGTGGGCGTTTGACGGTGACCTGTCCACCGAACCCCCCGCGATGATCGAGCCGGGCCGGGTTGATGGCGTCTCGTTTGGACTGGGCATGGCCAAGCGGGACGTGATGATGGCGCCGCCCGCGGCGCCGCCCATGCAGATGGCCATGGAGCGCGCGGACCTGGACGAGGAGCTGGCGCTGAAGACGGAGGACCGCCGCGAGCAGGCCCGGGCGCGTGTGCCCCGGCAGAGCAACATTGGCGCGCTGCGGATGTCCGCGCTGATGGGAGCAGGTCCCGGCGGCGGCGGCATGAATGCGGCGGTGGTGCAGCAGGGCGTGCTCCCCGTACGCATCCAGATCCCGCAAGCGGGCGAACGCTACACGGCGCACGCCTTCTACATCCCACCGGACCGCGCGCTGCGTTGGGCGTCGCGCGTGGCGTCGGAAGGGAGCCTGGGCGTGCTGTGGGTGCTGCTGGCGCTGTTGGGCCTGGCGTTGGGCGTGCTGGCGTTCCGCCAGGGTGCGCGCCTGCTGGTCCTGGAGGGCATGGACCGGGACCGCGTGCTGCTGCTGGCGGGGATGGTGGTGGCCGTGGTGCTCACCGCCTACTTCCGGCGGCACGTGGCCATCCTGCCGCTGTTTGTCCTGGCTGGCGCGCTGGCGGCCTGGCTCACCGCGCGGCTGCGCAGCCCGCGTCCGCCGCCCGCACCCGCCGCCTGAGCCGCTTGCGTCCCCACTTCCGGCACCGCGCGGACTCCCGCATCCGGGACGCGGAGCGTCGGCGCGGACCTGCGCTAGGATGCGCGCACGGATGCCCGGAGCCGCTGCGTGGGTACTGTCGTCGTGGGTGGCGGCGCAGGCGGTGACGCCGGCGGGCGCCACGGATGCGCGGCCGCGCACCTCCGCCGGGGAGTACGCCAGCGCGCTGGGCATCTCCGGCCTCCCCCGCCGCGCGGTGGAAGACCCCTTTGGCCTGTTCACCGGCATCCCGGACAACGTCCGCTACCAGACGTGGGGCTTTGTCCTCACCGTGCAGAACATCCCCATCCTGGAGACCGGCTACTGGGACCGCGCCATTGGCGGGCCGTATGACCTCAACCGTTCCACCAACGTGAAGCTGCGGCAGCTGCCCGCCGTGCTGCGGATGGTGTTCTATGACAACTACATGCGGTCGCTGGGCGTGTTTGCGCTGGACCGCAGCCCGGACGCCGCCTACCGCGCCGGCGGCCTGGAGAACGCGTGGACCTCCGTGCACCTGGGGCTGACCGGTCCGGACAGCCAGGCGCTGTTCAGCCAGGTGAGCGGCGCCCTGTCCTCCCGGTTCAGTCCGGAAGAGATGGCAGACCTGGCGGTGTGGCTGCTGGCCCAGGCGCTGCCGCACAAGTTCACCCGTGACGAATGGCGCCATGCCCAGCACGTGGCCTTCTACAACGCCGCGTGGGTGGGCGCGGCGTTCTTTGGCTACCAGTTCAGCCAGAACAACGCGCAGCTGCGCGGCGGGCGGTGGTTCCAGCTGTCCAACTTCTCCGTCGGAACGTTTGCCACGGTGCGCCGCCTGGGCGTGCGCTGGCGCCCGGACTACGCGGCGGACCTGCGCTTTTCGGTGCCGGGCATGGAGACCTCGTTCACCGTGGGGGGGCGGTTGGACGACCGGCCGGAGACGGAGCTGTTGGGCCTGGACGCCGGCGTGCGGGTGAACTGGCTCAACTACTTTGCCCGCTCCATGGGCTGGGACCTGTTTGCCGCGGCCCGCGCGCACCACACGCTGCTGCACACCACCGCCGCGCGCGAGCGTGACCTCACCACGGAAGGCCGGCTGAGCGGGCGCCGCGAGAACCTGGGAGACCTGGACGGGCTGGCGCTGGGCGTGGACGGCGCCGTGCGCACGGACTGGTACCGCACCGCCGCGGTGGAGGGCAGCGTGGCCGTGGAGCACGTCCCCGCCGAGGCCGCCGCCGGCATGCGCCTGTCCACGGTGGGCTACCGTGACAAGCGCTCGGAGTTTGCCTGGGCGTTCTTCCTGGCCGCGCCGTTCCGGCCGCCCACGGAACGGCCGTTGGAGCGCGACTACCAGCTGCACGCCCGCCTGATGCGCGAGCAGGCCCTGGTGGTGCAGCGCCTGCTGGAGGGCGAGGCGCGGGCCCGCCGGCGGGACGCGCGCGCGCGCGGCGCGGAGGTGCCCGCTGGCACGGCCCATTCGCTGGAGCTGGCGCGCCGGTCCCTGTTGCAGCGTGTGGACGCCACCCAGGACGCGCGTGACAAATGGCGCGCCTCCCTGCGCGGGCGGGACCGGCCGCTGGAAGGCTACGTGACGGAGGAAGAGCTGGCCGCCGCCCGCGCGCTGGCCGGGGAGCGCGCGGAGGCGCCGTGACTTGACGGGCGCGCGCGCGCCTGCCCCAATCTGCTGCATGAGCCAGTTCAAACTTCCCGCACACAACAGCACGGGCAACCTGGCGCAGGCGGCGGCGCAGGCCCGCGCCCTGGCACAGGGCGTCCAACGCCAGAGCGCCCGCCAGGCCAAGGACGCGGAAAAATCCGGCGAAGCCAAGGCCGGCGAGCAGGCGCAGGCCAAGGGCCCGGCGGGTTCGTCGCCAACCGCCTCCAAGGGTGAGCCCAAGGCCCCGCCGGCCCCTTTGGCGCGGCCGGGCGCGGGCGCGCGGCCGCTCACCACGCAGAAGGCACCCACCCAGCAGGGCGGCAAGGCGCAGCAGGCCAAGGGCGGCGCCAAGGCCACGGATGAAGCGGAGCTCAGCAAGCTCAAGGCGCACGAGGCCGCTGAACTGGACAGCCACTCCGGGGACAGCTTCCAGGCGGACAGCTCCATCACGGACATGCGGCGCTTCTGGGGCGAGGAGGGCACCGGCAGCCACGTGGCCGTCAAGGACCTGGACCTGTTTGACCCCAACCTGTCACCGGCGGAAGTGGAGCAGCTGGGGAGCCTGCGCGGTGCCGTCCACGTGGCGCGCCTGCTGCAGCACTGGGGCAACAGCGGCATGGACCAGGGCCAGGCCACCCACGACGCGGCGCAGATGCTGCTGGCGTTTGCCCGGCCGGAGCAGGCCCGCGGCGTCATGCGTGAGCTGGAACGCGCGCCCATCACGCACGTCTACCCCATGCAGATCCAGCTGCAGATCATGGAGGAGCACCCGGAGTTCTGGCCCAACGTGTCCCGCGGGCCGGTGGTGGAGAACAAGGACGCCCTGGCCCAGGGCGACCGGGTCATGGCCGGCCACAACTTCCGCGTGCACGTCCCCACCACCATGAAGCTCAAGGCGTTTGCGCTGCTGGGACCGGAGAAGCCCGGCTATGAATTCGAGCCCGTGCGCTCCGGCGTCTACCGCATGCTGGTGGACACGCCGGGGTCCTACACGTTTGCCGTGCGCGGCGAGGTGGCGGGCAAGCAGCTGCTGGACACTTTCCAAGTCACCGTCCACCAACCGGGCAGCCTGCCGGAGCCCACCGAAGAGCTCTGACGGCCATCAGCTGGCCGCCGCCAGCGCGGCTTCCGCCAGCCGGCGCGTGTGCGTGCCGGCCTCCGCCTCCGCCGCCTGCTGCCAGGCCGCGCGCGCCTCTTCCCGGCGGCCCAGTGCCAGCAGCGCGTTGCCCCGGTGCAGCGCCGCCACCTTGGCCGTGTAGGGGGCGGGGTTCCCTGACAGCGCGTCCTCCAGCGCCGCCAGCGCGTCCGCCGGGCGCCCCGCCTCCGCCAGCGCACGCCCCCGCGCCAGCAGCAGCTCCACCCGAAGGCTGCGGCTGGCGGTGATGCGCCCCGCCATGTCCGCCGCCGCCGCCAGGTCCTTCTCCATGGGCGCCACGTCCCCGCGTTGCGCCGCGCAGCGCGCCCGCGTGGCAAAAAAATGCATGCCCACGGCCGGGTGATGGCCCAGCACCGCCGCCGCCCGGCTCAGGTGGAACTCCGCCGCCCGCACGTCACCGCGCTCCAGGTGCACCATGGCGGCCTGGATGTGCGGCGCCGGCTGCACCACCTGCCCGCGCTCCGCCTCCTGCGCTGCCAGCAGCTCCTGGCCCTGCTCATCCGCCTGCAGGCGTGCGCGGTCCCGCTCCGCCAGCTGCGGCAGCCCCGCCCGCGGCGTGTGCTCCAACTCGGTGAGCGCTTCGTCAAACCGGCCCAGCTCCGCCAGCGCCGCGGAGGCCGCCAGGTGCGAGGCCTCGTCCGCCGGGTCCCGCGCCAGCACCTCCCGCGCGGTGGCCAGCCCGTCCGCAATGCGGCCCTCCGCCAGCGCGGCGGTGGTGCCGGACGCCAACAGCGCCGCGGGGGCCGCCGGCATGGCCCGCAGCGCGTCAAACATGGTGCGCGCTTCATCAAACCGGTGCAGCCCGGACAGCGCCAGCACGGCGGTGGCGCGCGCCGCCGCCAGGATGGCGGGCTTGTGGGCGGACAGCTCCAGCGCGCGCTGGCTCAGCGCCCACGCCCGGTCATGCAGCCCCATGTTGTAGAAATGCAGCGAACAGGACGCCTCGGTGGCGCCGGGAATCAGCAGGTGCTGCACCAGGCGCCAGAATGGGCGGCGCTGGCGCAGGCCGGCTTCACAGTGCTCCGCCAGCAGGTCAAAGCGCCCCGCCGCCGCCAGCACGCTGAGGTCCGTGTTCCACCGCATCATCGCGCGCACGTCGGACCACAGCCACGCAAACAACCCCACCCCAGTCAGCGAGATGACCCAGCCCACGCCGCCTCCCCCTCACGCGCCGTCCACCGGGGTCAGGCGCGCCGTCACCGTGGCGCCGGGCCCACCCAGGCGGTCCTGCACCGCGCCGTCCAGGACCACCACCGCATCGCGCAGGCCCGCGGGGCACTCCAGGGTCACCGGTCCGCCCAGCGCCTCCGCCCAGCTGGAGACCTCCAGCGCGTAGGCCGCGCCGGGTACCAACGACAAACGCCGCGCCACGCCCTCCGGCAGCAGGATGCGTGGCGCCGCCCGGCTCACCCCGTCCGCCAGCACCACCGTGCCCCGCGGTCCGGACAGCGCCGCCCCGGGCCCGGGCCCGCGCGCGGGCACCCGCAGGTCCAGTTGCTGCAGCGCCTGCGCCGTGAGCGCCAGGCGTGACACCGGTGTGGCCACCGCCACCACGCGCGCCCGCGCTTCGCGGCGGTTGCCGCCCACCACGCCCACGCGCTCCAGGCACAGCGGCTCCGCCAGCAGCCCCGCCCAGCACGGCACCGGCCGGTGCCCCGCCCCAAACACCGCCTCCAGGTGCGCCGCGGACAGATAGGCGCGGTTGCCCGCCCGCACCGCGCGCACCGTGACCGACCGCGTGGCCGCAACCGGCTCGGTGGTGGTGGTGGTCATGGGATGAAGGTCGCCTTCTCCGCCACGCGGAAGGCCTCCGCCACGTCCTCCTGGCTGAGGATCCCCGCATCCATCAGCATGGTGCATTCGCGCGCCATGTTGGTGTCCAGCAGGTAGGGGCCGTCCGTGTTGAGTGTGAAGGGCACGCGCGCCTGCTTGAAGGTGCGCAGCACGTGGCCCAGTTCACTGAGGTCCTGCACCGCGTGCGTGGCCAGGTTGGAGGACGGGCAGATCTCCAGCACGGTGCCGGACTCGCGCAGCATCTCCAGCGCCTCGGTGTTGTACGCCGCCCGGATGCCGTGCCCAATGCGGTCCGGTTTCAGATAGCGCAGCACCGCAATGACCCCCTCCCCGGAAGTGTGCGGCGTTTCCCCGGTGTGCACCGTGGTGCGCAGGCCCGCCTCCCGCGCCTTGCGGAACAGCGCCTCGTAGCGGGCCGCGTCCCCCACGCGCAGCTCCAGGTTCATGCTCTCCGGCCCGGCCAGGTCAATGCCCACCACGCCACGGTCACGGTAGCGGATGGCCTTGTTCACCATGATCTCGTTGAGCTCAAAGCTGAACTCGCGCGCCAGGCAGAAGATGAGCGCGCAGCGCGTGCCGTACTCCAGGCACGCGTCATCCATGCCGTGCACCGCGGCCTGGATGATGTGGTCCAGATCGCGTTCGCCCTGCAGGTTGCGTTTCATGGGATTGAAGCGCAGCTCCATCCTGGTCACGCGGCTGCCGCGGTATTCCTTGCCAATGACCTCATAGACGCTGCGCTGGATGGCGGCGGGACTGGATTGGATCTTCTCGGTCCACTCGTGCATCACCTTGAGGTAGTCCTCCAGGTTCTTGGTCTTCTCCGGTTTGACCGTCACCATCTCCACAAACGACCAGTAGTCCCGCACCGGCAGCTTGAAGCCCGCCTGGTGCGCAATGCTGAACAGGATGTGCGGGGCGACCGCACCACCCACGTGGATGTGCAGGTCCGTCAACTCGGAGGGGAGCCGGGCGTCCCAGGGCGGCTTGATGGACATGTACGGGTGGCTACCACGCCGGCCGCGGGGGCGTCAGGCCGCGTGGCCGGGGCGGTAGGCATGCTGGGAGGGCAGGCTCGCCGCCGCGTCCATGCCGGGCGCCGCGCGGGGGGGGGCGTCTGCGCGGCCAGCGCGTGCCGCCGGCTGTTGGAAACCCGTGCCTTCCCCCGAACTCCGCCCGGGCCGCCCGGAGAGGGGTTGTTCCCCGCGGCGGATGTTCGTGCACGATATTTCGGGCGGGGCGAGGGGTGGCTTCGGACGCGGGCCGACGCGGAAGACACGGCGTGAACCGCGATGCTGGCCTGCCGAGTCCCGCGCTCGCCATGCCCGGCGGCTCCCGTGCTGGTGCACGGTGGAACTTCGGGACCCTAGGACTCCCCCGGCCTCCCGGCCGCGTTGGATGGCCGAGGAGACCGGGATCGCTGGCGCAGTTGGGCGAACGAGTCAGTGAGCGACGAACCCAATCACCATGCCCGCATTGCCGTAGACGACGGGGCTCGACTGGAGGTTCGCCTGCAAGGTGAGAGACACCTGGCCCGCCTGGATGTCGGCCGCCGTCGCGAATCCACCCCCGACGCACCCCGCGATGTCGTCCGTCGTCGCATCCTCGTCGTAGAGGCAGATGCAGAAGGCCGACGACGTGTTCATGAGGGTGGAGGCGGTGATGGAGCTCGCGAGGGTGGTGTTGAATGTCGCGGAGAACGCGTCGCTGGTCACTGCGGTGCATGCCGACCCAGTGCCCGCAGCACAGTTGTCGAACCAGCAGATGAAGCCGTCAGGCGCACCACCGAGGGCATCCCAGGATTCGCCGCCGCCCTGGGTCGTCTGGAACGTCGCCGAGCGCGCGATGACGTCCCACGTCGAGTTGGGATTGGTCTGCAGGCACTCCACCGTGGCTCCGGTCGCCGAACAACCACCGGGGCACGTCTGGGACGTCCACGCCCCCGACGTGCACCTCAGCATCGCCGTCGAGGAGCTGCACGTGGCGGTGCCCTCGCTCGACCTCGGACACGCCTCACCGGCCGAGTTCCCGGATGCGTCACACCGCACGATGTCGTTGTTGGAAGTGCATCCCCCGGCACCCTTGCACGCGTAGGGCTTGAAGACCCCGTCTTCGCACACGAGCGATGCGCTGCTCCCGTCGCACTTGGCACCCCCTTCGGGGCTGCACTTGTCGCCTTCGCTCCCACCGCCAGTGCAGCCGACCCACGCCGAGCCCATGAGGCCTACGAGAACAACCAGTCCCTGGTTCATGAACACCCTCCTTGCTGTCGCCCGCCGCCACCGTGGGTGGCATGGGATGAGTGCTCACCGTGAACTAAAGTTCATGACGGAAGTCAAGGCTCTGGTCTGCTGGCCGTGTGGATGCGACTCACCAGGCCTTCACGGCCCGCCTGCGCGCCCTGATGGCGAAGAAGGGTTGGTCGGCCAACAGGCTCGGCGATCTCTCCGGCCTGACGGGAAGCGCCGTCGCCGCGATGCTCCGCGGCGAGAAGTCCCCCACCCTGCGCAGCATGAAGAAGTTGGCGGAGGCCCTGGGCGTACGCGTCACGGACCTGCTCGATGGCCAGTAGCAGTACCTGGCCGGCTGCGGCTTGAGCGTTTCTGGCGCGCCCGCGGTCCGCGCCAAAGCCAGCGGGCTGCCCCGCACTGGCGTGCCAAGCGGCCCCGGGGCCCCGGGGGGGCGGGGCAGCGGGCGGGCCGGCCCGCCCGCCCGCCACCCGTGACAGGCGACTGGCGGCGTCCGGGATTACCGAACCCCCACGGACCAGAATGTGTGGGGGTTGCCGCCACACAGCGGGCTGGCTACAGGACGACATCATGGTCACCGCTCGCGTGTTGCGCAGTCCCCACGAGATGGACGGTCAGCTCTCCGGCTTTTGGGTGGGGCCGGGCGACGATTTGAGAGTGCGGCCCACCTATGGGCCCACCGGTGCCATCCTTCCCCGTCCTGGTGCGCCGGTTCTGGGCGAGTTCCTCTGTCTGGACCTGGTGACGGTGGACGAGTTCTGGTGCCCGCTGTCAGAGGCGGGGCAGTACACCTACGCGCACTCCAGTGGTCTGCTGCGCGGGCAGCCGTGGCGTTTTTTCCGCTGGCCGCTGCAGGCGACCTCAACGTCGCCCCTGACCACGCCGCCGGAGAAGTACGTGGTGACGCTGGCGCCGCCGTTGCCGCCGGACGCGGTGGCGGGAGCCTACGGACAGCGTGCGGGCGAGTTGTGCCGCCCGGACCGCAAGGCGGTCCAGCTGCGGGTGTTGAGGCTGCCACCGCTGGCGCCATGAGGTCCTGGAACGAGCAGTTTGCCCAGACCTGGCTCACGCCGGGAGAGGCCCGCGCCCAAATGGACGCGTGGGTGCGAACTCGCCTGCGGGGACATCGGGTACATGCGGCGCCCAGCTTGGAAAGCGTCGCGGCGTGGAGCGTTGACCTCCTCGCCGACGACATCCAGCGCTTCGGAAACGGGTGCCAGTGGCTGTGGTGCACCACTGCAGTGGGGCTGGCTGCCGAATTGATCTTCGGCTCCATCGCGGGGGGCACGTTCCCCAAGGACACTCCCTTCAGGTACGACCTCAAGCGCGTCGTCGACGCATTGAGGGAGATCAGGAACGCCACGGTTCATCCCGCGTTCCAGAACGCGGCCGCAGGCCAGGGAGTGCCGCCGGTGGAACGGCTCTATGACATCCTTGACCAGGACGATGACGCGGCGGTGAAGGAACTGGCGTTGCGTCTCACGGAGGACTGGTCGCTCCTGGCGGACAGACCGCTTTCCACATTTGCGCTTCGGCAGCTGGATGCCGCGGGGCGCCTGCTGGCCGAGGAGTACAGCATCTGGTGAGCCGCCTCAGTCTGGGTTGCGCCGCGGGATTCAGTACCCAATGGCCAGGTAGGTGAAGTTCTCCGTGCCATCCACCGCGTCCGCCCGGTCCATGGTGAACCCCGCGGTGGTGCAGGAGATGGGGTCAAACGGGTTGGCCGTCCCCGCCGTCAGGCGGTTGGCGTAGACGCCCAGGCACGCCGTGGTGAAGGGCCGGAGGAAGGTGAAGACCTGCTGGGTATCCAGGTTGGAGACGCCCGTGCCCCAGTACAGTGACAGCGGGCTGCCGGGGATGCGCGCGTAGCCATTGGTGTTCATGCTGGTGGCGGCGGCCGCGTCCGTCACCGTGAGCGAGCCCGCGGTGACCTGGGTGGACGCGGTGACGGTGGGCGCGGTGACGGAGCTGGCGGTGATGGCGGCCGCGGTGAGCGTGCCCGCCTGGGTGGTGGTGCTGGTCAGTGAGGTGGTGGTCACGCTGTTGGCGGTCAGCGCGCCGGTCACCTGGAAGTCCTCCGCCTGGGCCGCGTAACCGGCGCGCACCGCATAGGGGACGGGCACCAGCAGCTGCCGGTTGGCGAGTTGCTGGCCGTTCACACTGACATCCAGAAACGCCTCATGGCGGTCCAGGAACAGGCGGCCAGGCAGCGGGGTGCCCGCACCACCCAGCACCACCGAGAACCGTCCCGCCGTGACCGGCACGTCCTGCTGCCCGGAGTTCCACAGCTCGGCGCCGCCGCTGGCCGCGTCGTACAGCGCAAACGTCATGGGCGTGCTGCCGTTCACCGGCAGGCCGTCGCTCTCCAGCACGCCTTGGTACGGGATGAGCGCGGGGATGCCCGCCACCAGGGTGGCGTTGAGGTAGTTGGCGCGCACCTGCCAGGCGAGACCCAGCGCCAGCGCCACCGCAGCGCCCATCACCGCCACGCGCGTGCGCGGCGCCATCCGCGCCGCCGGCAGGCCGCGGCTGCCCCGGCGCGCCAGGAACGCGTCCAGGTCCGCACGCGTGAACAGCAGGTGGTCAGCCAGCCGAGCCGCGGTCAGCTCCCCGCGGTCCACCAGCGCCGCCACCTCCCCCGGCGTCAGGCGCAGCAGGTCAGCGGCATCGGCAAGCGTGAGAACAGGTCTCATGGGACCCCCGTTGGGTGTGTGCGTGGTGGGACGTTACGTAGAAACCCCGTCACGCCCTGTCCAGTGGCGCCCTGATACCGTCAGTTCTTGATGAGGACCTTGCCGCCCGCGCCCACCACGATGACGCGTGACGGCGGCGGTCCCGCCTCCGGGGTGGCCAGGCCGCCGTCGTAATCCAGCCGGGCGCCGCCCACCGCGCGCAGGTGCTCCACCACGCCGCTAGGCAGTTCCTCGTCAAACCAGCCCACGCCGGCGTCCGTCATGGGGTAGCCGTCATAGCGCAGCACCACGCCGGAGAAGCCCACCGCGTAGATGTCACGGCCACCCGTGCCCCACATGCCCTGCACAAAAGCCGGCGTGGGAATGGTGGTGGGCTCCCACGCGCCAGAGCGCTTGCGCATCAGCCGCCCGTCCTGGCCCGCGCAGTACACGTTGCCTGGTCCGGTGCCCCACGCCGTGGACAGCGCGTCGCGCGTGTAGGGGACGTTGTCGGCCAGTTCGCTGCGGGTCCACTGGGCCGCCGTGGCGTCAAACTCAAAGATGGACCCGCCGGCGCCGCACGCCACCGCGTAGTCCCCGCTGGCCCACACGCTCTTGAGGTCCGCGTCCACGCCCACGCGGCCAAACATGGGGCCGCCGTCGGCTTCGCAGCGCTGCGGGTAGCAGCAGAAGCCGCCCTGCGTGGCAAACGGGCAGCACTCCGCCGGCGTGCCACATCCCGCGTAGCGGTCCGGCCCGAACACCAGCCCGCCGTCCGGCGTGTCATGCGCCACCAGCTGCGTGGTGCACACCGGGACGGCTTCCTCAATGTTGTTGACGCGCGTTTCACAGACGGGGAAGCGCTGCAGCGTGGTCTCCGCGGCCATCAGGCGCACACCGCCGTCGGGCGGGTCGCGCGTGGCAATCTCGCCGCGTTCGCCCACCATGTAGACGCGGTCACCGCTGCCGTGGACTGAGAAGAAGGACCGCGTGGTCAGCCGCTCACCGCCGTCCGGACCTTGCTGCGTGACCTCCGTGAACACGCCGTCCACGCCGTGCAGGATGACGCCGTACAGGCCCACGGCCCACAGCTCCGTCTCATCCCGGCCCCAGATGGCCTCCAGCGTCTCCGTGGTGGGCGAGGAAACCTGGGACCAATGCACCCCGTCCCAGCGCATGATCCGGCCGTGGTCACCCACGATGTACGCCAGGTCATGCCGCCCGACCCACACGCCGTGCCAGTTGGCAACGGACGGGTCCGGCACCTCCACGCGCCAGGCGGGGCGGCCGGCGTCACGGAAGGGGGAGACCTGTTCGGGGATCGCGTTCTTGATGGCCTCGCACGCACCCAGGAGTGCCACCAGGCCCAGCAGCAGCGCCGCAACGCGGGGAGTGGACATGGAGCGGAACCTTAGCACGCCCGCGCGCAGCGTCAGTTCTTGCGTTCCATCTTGAGGTCACAGCGGATGGTGCCCTGGAAGTTCCAGAACGTGGCGACGATCTCGACGTCACCCTCCATGGCGGTGGGGCCGGCGTTCTTCAGATCCACCGTCCAGCGCTCAGTGGCGCCGTTGAAGTCGTAAAACGCCTCGTACTGGATGCCCACCATCCCGCCCGAGCTGTCGTCAATCTCCGTCATGACCCAGGTGTCGCGGTCGTTGGGTTCGGCGGTGCCCGCCCAGCCGGTGGGGGAGGGCGCGCGCGGGAGATCCACGCGCAGGAGCACCTGCTGGTCTTCAAAGCCGTTGTTGTCACAACGGGAGAGCGTGCCCTCCCAGTGTTCCTGAGCAATGCCGCAACCCGACGCCAGCAGCGCAAGAACGGAACCCAGCACCAGCGCGGTTGCACGCACCATGAATCACCTCCCACGCCTGAATGGCACCCCGTGAAATCATGCAACCGGGATGCCCCCGTCAAGGCGGGATGCGGCTTGACGGATGGCGTTCGGCACCCGGATAACGGGTGCTCACACGCAAACGGTGACCCGGCAAGTCCGGGGTGGCAGGTGCGGCATGCGGATGATGCGTCTGGCTGCGGGGCTGGCGTTGTGCCTGGGGATGGCGGGGTGCCTGTCGGACCAGCGCTGGGAGGGGCGCGCGGACCGCTGTTCGGGTGGCGTGGAGTGGAACCTCATCATGCTGTTGGACTGGCCGGTAGGTCCGGTGGTCACGGGCTGGTGGGGCATTGCACTCAATGGGCGGCAGGACGTGTTTCAGATGGCGCCCATCGAGTCGTCGACCAACATGTTCGGGACGCTGAAGTTTGACTCAGTGTTCCAGAGCGGGAACTCCACCACGCGGTGGAAGGTGGAACTCAAGCACGGTCCCATGGGCGGTGATTACGAAGGCGACGTGGAGATCCTGGGGTCCAGCAGCACCATCCGCTGCGACGCCAAGCTGTCCGCCGAGTAGCCCGCCGTGCCGGAACTCCCCGAGGTGGAACTGCACCGGCGGCACCTGCGCGGCTGGCTGTGCGGGCGCGTGGTGGTGCGCGCGGTGGTCCGTCCGGCGGGGTTGCTCAAGGGGAGCACGGCCGGCTCCATGACGCGCGCCCTGCGGCGGGTCCGCTTCCTGGAGCCCACGCGCCTGGGCAAGCACCTGCTGCTTCCCACGGACGGAGGCGCGGCGCTGTACGTGCACCTGGGCATGACGGGGCACCTGTCACGCCGGCGCGCCGCGGAGCCCGCGCCGCGGTACGCGGTGATGTCCCTGGAACTGGATGACGGGCACGTGGTGGATCTCACGGACCCGCGGCGGTTCTCCGTGGTGGGGATGTTTGCGGCGGGCTGCCTGCCGCCGCCCATGGCCAAACTGGGGCCGGACCTGCTGGACGCGCCTCCCACGGCGGCGGAGCTGGTACAGATCCTGTCGCGTACGGGTAAGGCGATCAAAGTGGCGCTGATGGAGCAGGAGCGCGTGGCGGGGCTGGGGAACATCCACGCCGCCGAAGCGCTGTGGCGTGCGCGCATCCACCCGGACCTGCCGGCGCGCGCGTTGACCCTGCCGCAGGCGCGCGCGCTGTTGCGCGGCATCCGCGGCACGCTGGACCTGGTGCTGCAGGACGACGACGGCGAGGCGGTCTACTACGTGGAGGTGGCCGGGAACCCCAACCCGTTCCGGCTGTATGACCGCGAAGGTGAACCCTGTCCGCGGTGCCGCGGTCCCATTGCGCGGGACGTGCACGGCGGGCGCAGCACCTACTGGTGCCCGCGCTGCCAGCCGCTCAGTTCTCCTCCACCAGCTCCCCGGTCACGTCGTAGTCGTGCGCCTGGGTCACGCGCACGCGGATGAGGTCCCCCGGCGTGAGCGGCTGGTCTGACGAGATGTAACAGACCCCGTCCACTTCCGGCGCCTGGCTCCACAGCCGGCCCTGCAGCAGCAGCGGGTGCTCCGGGCTGGGGCCCTCCACCAGGCACTCATGTTCCGTGCCCAGCAGCGCCTCCTGCTGCGCGCGCGAAATGCGGCGCTGCCGGCGCATCAGTTTCTCCCAGCGGGCGCGCTTCACCTTGGCCGGCACGCGGTCCGGGAAGTCGTACGCCGGGGTGTTCTCCTCGTCGGAATAGCGGAACGCGCCCAGGCGCTCAAACCGGATTTCCTCGACGAAGTCCAGCAGTTCCTCAAAGTCCCGCTCCGTCTCACCGGGGAAGCCAACGATCACCGTGCTGCGCAGCACCAGGCGCGGAATGCGGTCACGCAGCCCCAGCAGGATCTTCCGCAGCTTCCCGGTGTCCCGCCCGCGGCGCATCAGCTTGAGCACGCGGTCACTGCCGTGCTGCACCGGGATGTCCAGGTACGGCAGCACGGCGGGCACGTCGGTGAAGGCGGTGATGACGTGCTCGTTGAAGGTGCGCGGGTAGGCGTACATGCAGCGGATCCAGCGGATGCCCTTGACGCCGCCCAGCGCGCGCAGCAGGTGGCCCAGGTTGGGGCGGCCTGGGAGGTCGTGGCCCCACGCCGTGAGATCCTCGGCAATGAGCGTGAGTTCCTTGACGCCTGAGGCGGCCAGCTGCTCCGCCTCGCGCACCAGGTCCTCCGCGGTGCGGCTGCGCTGTGTGCCGCGCAACTTGGGGATGATGCAGAACGCGCAGTCGTTGTCGCAGCCCTCGCTGATCTTCAGGTACGCGGCGGCCTGGTGCAGCGTGTTGACGCGCGGCAGGTCGTAGCGGGCCAGGAACTCCAGCTCGTGGGTGACCAGGTCTTTCGCCTCGTGGTGCTCCCCGCGGCCGAGGTCATCCTGCAGCACCTCCGCAATGCGCGTGTAGTCACCGGTCCCCAGGAAGTGATCCACCTCCGGAATCTCCGTGCCCAGGTCCGTGGAATACCGCTGCGCCAGGCACCCGGTGACGACGAGGCTCCTGAGCGCGCCTTTCTGCCGCAGGTCACAGAACTGCAGGATGGCATCCACGGATTCCTGCTTGGCCTCGCCAATGAACGAGCACGTGTTCACGACGACGGCGTCGGCGCCCTCGGCCCGCTCCGTGAGATCAAACCCCGCTTCCTGGGCAAGCCCCAGCATGTGCTCCGCGTCCACGCGGTTGCGCGCGCAGCCCAGTGACACAAAGTGCACGCGGGGCCGGCGGCCGCGGCGGCCCGGTCCCTTCCCAGCGGCGGGACGGGCGGTGGGGGCGTCGGACAGGACGGGGAGCCTCAAGCTGGACACGGTGGACCTCGGTGTGACGGGACGGGGTCTATGGCGTTCGTGATCATCGCCGTCAAGCGCGGGGGGCCGCGGGCGTGCTAGCCCTTCACCGCCATGGACGAGGAACAACAGAACGCTGCGTACACCGCAGCGGCGTGGGACCTGGGGGCGCCCCCGAGCGTGGAGCCCATCCCCGGCGGACTCATCAACCGCACCTACCTGGTGACGGCGGGCCCGCGCCGCGCGGTGCTGCAGCGCGTGAACGCCATCTTCAAGCCCGCCGTGCACCGCGACATTGACGCCATCACCGCGCACCTGGAGGCGGGCGGGATGCGCACACCGCGGCTGCTGCCCACGCGCGCGGGCGCGCTGTGGCATGAGTCCGCCGACGGCACCGTGTGGCGGATGCTCACCTGGCTGGAGGGCCGCGTCGTTGACAAGGTGGGTTCGCCCGCGCTGGCCACGGCCGCCGGCGCGCTGGTGGCGCGGTTCCACCGCGTGGTGTCCACCCTGCAGCACGCCTTCCACTTCAGCCGTCCCGGTGCGCATGACACGCCGGCGCACATGGCGCGGCTGGAGCGTGCGCTGGCGGAGCACACCGGGCATGCGCAGTACGCGCGCGTGGCCCCGCTGGCCGAAGCAATCCTGGACGAGTGGCGCCACCTGGAGCGCCTCCCCGTCCTGCCCACGCGCATCATCCACGGCGACCTGAAGATCTCCAACCTGCTGTTCAACGCCGCGCTCGACGAGGGAATTGCGCTGCTGGACCTGGACACCATGGCGCACGGGGTGATCCCCGTGGAACTGGGGGACGCGTTCCGGTCATGGTGCAACCCCGCGGGTGAAGACGCGGAAGCGGCGCGCGTGCAGCCGGAGCTGTTTGCCGCGGCGGTGGCGGGCTACGCGCGCGCGGCCCAGGGGTTGCTCACGCCCGACGAGGCGGCCGGACTGGTGCTGGGTACGCAGACCATTGCGCTGGAGTTGTCCGCGCGCTTCTGCGCGGATGCGCTGCTGGAGACGTACTTTGGGTGGAACAGCCGCAAGTACGCCACGCGCAGCGAACACAACCGGGTCCGCGCCACCAGCCAGCTGGCGGTCAGCCGGAGCGCCGGGGCGCAGCGCGCCGCGCTGGAGTCCGCAACCCGGGTTGCTCTTTCCGCGGTCCGGTGACGACGTCACCCCTGCGCTCCTCCGCCACCTGCCGGATGGACGGGTGGACGATGCCCAGCGCGCCGCTCCGGGGGTACGACATGTGTGGCGGAGGTGTTTATGCGTCCCACATGGTTCAGTGCGTGGTTGTTGGCGGCGGTGGTGGTTCCCAGCGCGGCGCGGGCGGCGGTGGGTGACAACACGGTGGGCGTGAACATCCACGTGGGTTACCCGTCATTCATTGCGGCGGCGGCGGACCTGGGCGTGGCGTGGGTGCGCGTGGATGGGAACTGGGACGCGCTCAACCCGGCCAACGGTTCCTACAACTGGGGCTGGATGGATGAGACGGTGAACCGCGCCCACGCGGCCGGTCTCAAGGTGTTCATGTCGTTGGGGTATGGGCCCGCGTGGGTGCCGCGGCACGGGGACACCGACGGGCGCGCGGGCAATGACGTGCCGGACAGCAGCGCGGAGTGGGCGGCGTTTGTGACCGCGGCGGTGCAGCACTACCGGGCGCTGGGCGTGACGCACTTTGGGCTGTGGAATGAGGCCAACCTGGAGAGTTTCTTTGAGGGCACACCGCAGGAGTACGTGGACCTCATTGCGGTGCCGGGGGCGGCGGCCCTCCGCGCGGCGTGCGCGGACTGCAAGGTGCTGGGCCCGGAGGCCGCCAACGTGGGCGAGTGCGACGACTGGCTGGAAGCGGTGCTCACGCGCGCGCCGATCACGACGTGGGACATCATCACCCACCACAGCTACAACGGGTTTGCGGACATGGGGACCAACATCTGGGACGGGGACACGTTTATCAACGCGTTGGAGGAGCAGCGGTTCTTCTTCACGCGGCGCTCGCTGCGGCAGATCCTGGACCTGGCCGGATGGAACGGCGAAGTGTGGATCACGGAGACCGGCTACCGCGCCAACCCGATTGGCGACGCGGGCGAGGAGGGGCGGCAGGCGACGTACGTGCGGCGCGTGCTGGAGGAGCAGTTGGCGCGGGCCTGGTACACCAACACGTTCTTCTACGAGATTGAGGACTGCGGACCCGCCCAGCCCGCGTGCGACATTGACGGGTTTGGGCTCATGCACGCGACCTCCAGCGGTGACGAGGGCACCAAGACGTTCCCGGGCGACTACCGGCGCAAGCCCGCGTTCCAGGCCATCAAGGATTTCATTGCCGCGCACCCGGCCATCACCGGGCAGACGCCGCCGCCGCAGTGTGGCGACGGCGACGACAACGACGGGGACGGCCGCACCGACGGGGCGGACCGCGGGTGCTCCGGCGCGCTGGATGACAATGAGGCGGATGACCCGCCGCGCCGCACGCTGTCCGCGTACGTGACGCCGGGGCTCAACGTGGACGGCGAGTTCACCGACTGGGGCGCGGAGGGTTGGGTGACGCTGGGGGCGGCGGACTGGCATGGCACGGAGCCGCTGGGCGCGGGGGACCAGGAGGTGCGTGTGGCGGCGCGGTGGTCCTCCGCAGGGTTGGCGCTGGCGTTGGAGGTCACGGATGACACGCAGGAGAACGGCCACGCGGACGCGGACCTGTGGCAGGGTGACAGCGTGCAGCTGGCGTTTGACACGGGGCGCAACGGTGGCACGGGATACGACGCCACCGACGACCACGAGATCAATTTCGCGCGGGTGGCGGGGCAGCCGCGCAGCTACCGCTTCAAGGGCCCGGCGGGCGCCACGTCGGACTGGCAGTTCGCGGTGCAGCGCGCGGGCACCGTCACCCGGTACGAAATACAACTACCGCCGCCCGCCGTGCCGGGCCTCCCCACCAGCGCGGGGAACGAGACGGGGTTCTCGTTCCTGGTCAATGACGCCGATGGATCGGGGCGCGCGGGCTGGACGGAATGGACGGCGGGCATTGGTGTGGGGAAGGTGCCGGAGTTGTTCGGGCGCATCCACTACGAGTCGCAGTCCGCCGGCGGCGGCGTCGCCTCGTCCAGCGGACCGGCGCCGCAGTCGTCGTCCTCGGTGGCGGGCGCGTCCTCGTCCGCGGGCGGTGGCGGGAGCAGCGCGGCGGTGGGCACGTCCTCCACCGCCGGCGGAGGGAGCTCGGGAACCGCGCCAGGCTCGTCCGCGGCGGGGGTGAGCGGCGGTGGCGCGGGCAGGGCGTCGTCGGGTGACGCGTCAGATGACGTGCCGCCGGATGCGTGCGCGTGCAGCGACGTTCCACGCCGCACGCCGCTGGCGGGGCTGGTCCTGCTGGGCGCGCTCGCGACGTTCCGGCGGCGGCGGCACTGACTTGTGGGGGATGTCGGGCGGCGGCTAGCGTCGGCCCACCTCAACGGAGGTGGGCATGAGTCCACGTCGGGTAGCGTTGTTCATCGCGTCGGCATGGCTGAGCGCCTGTCCCCTCCCCGCCAGCGAATGCGCCGACGGCGGCACCGACTGCGCAGACGGCGGTGCCGCGCACGGGAGCACCGGTGACGTGGGGCAGGCGTGTTCGCCCGGTGGCAGCGGTTGCACCAACGTCTGCCTGGAGCTGCAGAGCGGCGCGGGGGTGTGCATTGACACGTGTGGTCCGCAGGGCCGCGTGGACTGCCCGTCCGGTTACGTGTGCAATACGCGCCCGCTGGACAGCGGGGACACCGTGGACATCTGCCTGCCCAATGGCAGCTGCGGCAGCCTCACCTACCAGGGCTATTGTGACGGGGCCACGCTGCATTACTGCGGCAATGAGGGCCCGCTCGTCGTGGATTGCGCGCAGGTCACCGGACAGAACGGGCAGGCCATGCAGTGCGCGGTGGTGAACCCGTCCATTGGCAGCAACTGCGTGTCCAGCGAGTTCAGCAGCGGCTGTGGTGCGGAGACGGAGAACGGGCGGTGTGACGGCAACGCCGTGGTGTTCTGCCAGTCGCTGGCCAGCGGCAATGTGGTGCGGCAGGACTGCACCGGCGGGCAGCAGTGCGTGGTGTCCCCGGACGGGCATGCCGGGTGCGTGACGTCGGGTGCCACCGGCTGCGGGAGCGTCACCTACCAGGGCTACTGCGAAGGCGCGACGCTGGTCTACTGCCTCAACGACAACGTGACCCGCCTGGATTGCACCAACGGCCGGGAGTGCGCGTTTGTGAGCAATGAGATCGGGTACGACTGCGTGCAGCCCATCACGGCGGGTACGGGGAGCAAGCGCGCGCGGGGGAGTTTCTCGTTTGAGAAGCGGCCTCTGACGCTCAGCGGGTTGGGCTCGGTCCAGCAGCACCCGGTGCGCCAGGCCATCGTGCGGGTGCTGCGGTCGTCGGACAACCAGATTCTGTCGTCGGGATACACCGGGACGGATGGCCGGTTTGACCTGCTGTTTGAGGAAACCGGTGAGGTGTACGTGGCGGTGTTTGCCGCGGCGGACAATGACCAGTTTGCCGTGGCGGTGCGGGATTGCCCGCTGGATGACTGCGGCGGCGCTGGCAACGTGTACGCCATCCGCTCCGCGGGTTTCACGCCGTCCGCGGACACGGACGTGGGCGGCCTGCTGGTGGGCGAGGCCAACGGGGCGGGCGCCTTCAACGTGTTTGACGTCTTTGTGACGGGGCAGGCGTACGCCACGCAGAACTACGGCCAGCGGCCCCCGGCGCTGACCGCGCAATGGAGCCGCGGGTCCAACACGCGCTGCAACACGTCCTGTTTCTCCGGCCGCAGCAACACCATCTACGTGCTCTCCACGTCGGAAGACACGGACGAGTACGACGACCCGGTGCTGCTGCACGAGTTCGGGCACTACATGGAGTCCGCGTTCTCGCATTCGGACAGCCCTGGCGGCGCGCATGACGGCAGCCCCACGGACCCGCGCCTGGCGTGGGGCGAGGGCTACGGCACCTGGGTGGGCTGCTCCATTGCGGGTTCACCGCTGTACGTGGACTCGCGGCCGGGTGGCGCTTCCGTCACCGACGTCAGCGACACGGGAATCCACGCCAGCGGCGGCGGTGGCATGCTGCAGTTGATGAGCGAGTACACCGTCTCCGAGGCGCTGTGGCACCTGTCCGTCTCCCACAACGGCACGCAGGGCACGGGCACGCAGCCCGTGTTTGACGTCCTGGGCCACTACTTCACCGGCGGGTCGTTCCAGGACCGCGGCGTGGGCGGGGTGGATTTCGTGGACTTCCTGGACGGCTGGTATTGCCGCGCCCACGGCAATGATGCGTACGTACGCTCCGTCGTCAGCTACGTCTCCTTCCCGTACGACTACAACGGCCCCACCTCCTGCCCGTGAGCACACCCACCATGCGCCACCTCACTGCCGCCCTGCTCCTCCCCGCGCTGTTGGCCTGCTCGTCCGGCAGCAGCAGCACGCGCTCCTCCCCGCCTTCCGCGGTCCAGAACAAGGCGGAGGCGCCCCTGGACCTGGTGTTGTCCACCGCATCCGTGGGTGACGGTGAAGTGCAGGTCGCCCTGGTCATCCGCGCGCGCGCCGATGTCCCGCGCGCGGTGGCGCGCTTTGTCCCGCCGGAGGGGTGCACGCTCAAGGACGGCGCGGTGGAGACGGACCTGGGCGCGCTGCACGCCGGTGAGGAACGCACCCTGGTGGCCACGCTGCGGGTCCCGGCCCGCGAGGGGCTGGTGCTGGCCGCCGGCGTGGATGTGCACCTGGCCACGGGCGTGAAGCTCAACGCATCCCGCACGGCGGCGCTGGGCGCGGCCGCACCCGCCGCACCGGCAGGCAAGGTCATCCAACTGCCCAACGGCGAATCCGTCCGCATGCAGAACGCGCAATGACCGCCCGGTCAGTGTGACCCACCAGTCAGATTCCTCGTCGAGGTCTGGGCCGGAAGCGATGCCGCGCCGCGGCACGGCAGGCCTTGTGGATCACGTGCCGGCGGTGGATGGTCAACGCCGCTTGACGTGGCGCGGGGGACGCGCCGGACGGGGTGCACGGATGCACGGTGTGGATGTGGCGGGCCTCCTGGCGGAGCTCCGGGGGCATTTTGGGCGCGCCAACGCGTCCAAGTTTGACGGGGGCGTTCCGCAGGCCACGGTGGTGGTGAACCCGCGGTTGCGCGCGCTGGTGGGGCGCGTGGTGTTTGCTGAGCGGCGCATTGAGCTCAGCGGATATCACCTGGCGCAGGAGTACGCGCGGCACGTGGCGTTCAAGACGCTGGAGCATGAGATGCTCCACCTGTGGCTGGACGCGCGCGGCCTGCCGTCCGGACACACGTCGCTGTTCAAGGAGATGGCGCGTGACCGGGCCATCCCGGTATGGCACGCGCTGCCCTACCCCAAGAACCAGTTCCGCCCGCGCACGCACGTCTATGAATGTCCCGCGTGCGAACGCCGCGTGGAGCGCGCGCGCCGCCTCAGCCTCACGCAGCGCAGCGCATGCGGCGCGTGCTGCCGGTTGCACAACGGTGGCCGGTTTGATGAGCGGTTCGTGATGCGGTGGGTGGAGACGGTGGAGCCGCTGCCGCTGCGGCGGGTGGCCTGAGGGACGGTCAGTCCTCGTCGGCGGCGGGGGGATCTCCCAGCACCACCGCCTGGATGGACAGGTTCACGTAGCCCAGCGTCATCAGCGCCCACACCAGGAACGCGCCGGGGATTGCCACGTCCATGGCGTCCAGGAACGCGTTGGCCAGCAGGGCGGGGGTCATGGCCACGGCGGTCAGGCGCATGGCCACGTCATACGTGAGCCCCATGTCCAGGCGCGCGGCCAGCATGCGCGTGATGAAGCCCATGATGGCCGCCTGCAGCACGTGCAGCAGCCAGCCCAGCACCACGGCCAGCAGGAAGAACATGACCGCGCCCCAGTTGCGCAGCAGGAGCATGGCGGCGGTGACCAGCGGCCCGTCCACGGACATGCCTTCCAGCGGGGCCAGCGGGGTGGACTCCACGGTGCCGTCCGGCTGCCGTGTGAGCACGTGGTCCTTGAGCAGGAGCATCCGCACGGAGGACCCATCCAGCGTCGTGAGCGTCCCGGTGGTGTCCACCACGATCACCGGCGTGGCATCGTCTCCTGCGCCCTCCTGCAGCAGCGTGAGCGGTTGGGTGGCCTCCAGGCGCAGCTGGCCGCCCTCCACCCGCAGCGGCGGTATGCGGGAGACCTGGGCCAGCACGTCATCCGTGATGCCGGCCCGCGCAGCCACGTGGACGCGCAGCGCCTGGGGCAGCGTCACCAGCGCCGCCACCAGCAACAGGTAGGCGGCGCCGTAGCCCCGCCAGTGGTGCGCCACGTCCCGGTAAAGCGGCCGCGAGTAGAACGCCAGGATGGGCGCGTGCAGGAACGCGTACTCGCGCTGCGGCGTGGGGGCGGGGGCGGTCATGCCGGGCTCCCGGTGCGCCGGAACAGCAGGCGCCAGATGCGGTGGCCGCGTGCGGCGTGGTCCGCTTCGCGGCCGCTGCGCGCGCCCAGGACCGCGTGCGGCGCGTACCGTCCCGGGCCCATTTCATTGCGCAACCCGTCGGTAGCGGTGAGCAGCTCCATGATCTCGGCCGCCAGCATCTGCTGGTCGGTGGCGACGTGCAGCAAGCCGCCCGGGCGCAGCACCCGCACCAGCAGGCCGCGCGTGGTGGCGTTGATGATGCGCCGCTTGTGGTGGCGCTTCTTGAACCACGGATCCGGGAAGTAGACCACAACGTGGCGCAGGCTGGCGGGGGCCAGCCATTCGCGCAGGCACAGGGTGCCCTCCGCGTGCAGGAAGTGCAGGTGCGGCAGCGGGCGGTCCAGGCGGGCCAGCGCTTCCCGGCAGCGCTCCACGTAGGCCCAGCGCACGTCAATCCCCAGGATGCGCGCGGAGGGACGCATGGCTGCGCGGGCCAGCAGCAGCTCCCCCAGCCCAAAGCCAATCTCCAGCTCCTCCGGCGGCCCGCCCATCACGGCGTGCCAGTCCGGCGGCTCCCGCGCCCCCTGGAAGGCCAGCGGGTTGGTGTGTTGCCGCAAGCGGCGGGGCCGCGGACGGCTTTCGCGCGGGTCCGGGCGGGCAACGGGAAGGCTCATGGGCGCGGGCAACCTAGGCGCTTGTGCCTGTCCGCGCCACACGCGCGCTGCCCATCCTGCGCTATGGTCCCGGCCATGGCGACGGATCCGAGGGCGATGCGCATGCGTGGCACAATGGGACTGCTGGTGGCGGCGGTGATGACGGCGGGATGCCCGCAGAAGGCCGAATGTGATTCCGCGGCGGACTGCGGGCCCCTGGAGCCGGGCGCCACCAGCAACGCCCCCGCGCGCGCGCCCAAGTACTGCACGGGCGGCACGTGTACGGACCCGCCCGGCGGCACCACCACGCTGGTGGTGGACCTGACCACGCCGCGCAACGTGGCGGTGGACTCCATCCGCTACGCGGTGGTGGATTACAAAGCCGCCAACGTGGAGAGCGCGTGTGAAGGCCGCCCCAACTGCCCCGCCGCCACCGCCACCTGTGATGACATCAAGGCCGAAGGCCTGGAGGCGCCGCGCTTCAACGTGGCGCTGGGCGGCGTGAAGAACACGCCGTCACAGGGGGGCACGCAGACGGTGTTCCAGGGCATCACGCTGGGGAGCGCGCCGCAGGCCAGCCAGTACCTGGTCATTGACGGACGCAGCGGCCAGCTGGGGGCAGGTGACCGGCTGGCGTGGGCGTGCGTGACGGTGACCCCGTCCGGGGCCACCCACACCCAGGCCGTCACGCTGCTGGTCCCGTAGCGCCGCCATGGGCTGGCGTGACGAGCTGTCCCGGGAGCTGAAGGAGGGGGTGGCGCTGGTGCGCTCGGGGGACCTCACGCGGCCGCCGCCCACCGCGCGGCTGCGCCGGGTGTTCCACGGGGCGGCGCTGGTTGTCGGCGTGTTGCGGACCATGTGGCACCACCCCGCCACGCGCCAGCGGTACCTGCAGGTGGTGCTGCCGCAGGCGGTGGCGGTGATGGCCGCCGCGGTGGTGTTTGGTCCGTCCCTGGACCGGCTGCCGGACACCTACAGCAGCGGGACCGGCGCCAGCCGCTGGGAGTTCACGCGCGGGGCCGCGGAGTTCTGGGCCACGCTGTACACCACGCTGTGCGTGGTGGAGTGGATTGTCATTGCGCTGTCCCGTGACTTCCACGACGAGCTGTCCGCCCGCGCCAGCCTCCTGGTGGGCGTCCCGCCGGAGGACTCGCCCGAGCAGCCGCGCGTGCGGCTCAACCTGGGCTGGTGCTTCCGCAAGCTCAAGCGCCGCGTGCAGGGGATGTTCATCTTTGCGGCGGGCTTGCCGCTGCTGGCGGTGCTGCTGCTGGTGCCGGAGCTGGGGGACGGGCTGTACTCCGTGGCGGCGGCGGGCTGGGGCTTCTACTGGCTGGCCACCTTCACGGTGGGCAAGACGGCATACGCCTGGGCTGAACCCAGCCCGCGTGACCCGTGGTTCTTCCGCGCGTGGGAGCGGACGCAGGCGGGCACCGCGCTGTTGCGGTGGTGGCTTCCCAACCTGTTTGAGCGCATCTGGCGCCGGGTCACGGGGATGGCGGCGCGGCCGGCGTCGCTGGTGGAGCGCATGCCGTGGGAGAGCGGGGGGCTGGCGCTGATCCGGCTGCTGTGCGGGCTGCCGGTGGTCTACCTGTTCATCCGCCCGGTCATCCCGGTGGCGGCCGGGTACGTGCTCAAGGAGCACGGCATGCTCAAGGCGCCACAGCCCGCGCCGCCCTGAGCGGGCCCGCGCGGGTCAATCATCATCAAACAGTTTGTCAATTTCATTACGCAGCGCCTGTTTGCCGGCCTGGGGTGGCTGCGGGGCCGCGGGCGGCGCCGGCCATCCCTGCGGCGGGGCGCCATACGGTCCGGGCACGCCGGTGGGCGGTGCGGACGGGGGCGGGGCACCGGGTTCGCCAAACAGGTCATCCACGTTGGTGCTCCCCGCCGCCGGCGGCGAGGGATACCCGGGGTAGGCCGCTGCCGGCGCGCCAGCGGGCGGCGGCGGTGCGTACTGCTGGGGATAGGCCTGGGGAGCGCCGTACGGCTGTTGCTGCGGGTAGGCCGCCGGGGGGTAGCCGGGTGGCTGCGGATAGGCCGGCTGCGGGTAGGCCGGTGCCGGGTAGCCCGGTTGCGGTGGGTAGCCCTGTGGCTGCGGATAGGCCTGCGGCGGATAGCCGGGCTGGGGCGGATACCCGGCCGGTTGCGGGTAGGCCGGTTGCGCGGGGGGGTATCCCTGCTGCTGCGGCGGCGGATAGCCGGCCTGCGGCGGGTAGGGCGTTTGCGCGGCCGGGTATCCCGCGGGGGCGTAGGCGCCGTACGCCGGTTGCTGCGGCGGGTAGCCCGGCTGCGGGCCTGCGGCGGGGGCGCCCTCCAACAGCACGCCGCCCACCACGGCCGGGATGTCATCTTCCGCCGCGGCGGGAGCCGTGTGCGGCACGGCGTTCCACGCGTTCCCGGAGTAGCGGTTCTCCGGGTGGTCCATGAGCATCTCCGAGCCGGACGCCAGCGGCATCGGGTCGTCGGGATTCCCGTCCAACGCCAGGTCGCTGATGCCCATGGACGGATCCCGGACCATGGGGTCAATGCGCCCCAATGGCGGTTCTTTGGACGAGGAGCCCAGCGGGCCGGACATGGACACGCTGCCTGAGCCCACCAGGTCCGCCGTGGGGGCGGAGGATGGGTCCACCAGGAAGCCCTGGGCGCCGGACCCCAGCAGGGCCGCGCGGCCATTGGGGTCCGCCTCAATGTTGCGCTCATACGCAAACATGTCAGGCGGCGCCGGCGGGGCTGGGGGCGGCGCGTAGGCAGGTGGCGGCGGCGGCGGCGGCGCGTAGGGAGGCGCGTAGGCCGGCGGCGCGTACGCCGGCGGCGGAGGATACCCGGCCGCCAGGACGGGGGGCGCGGCCGGTGAGCCCACGGGTGTCCCCGCGACGACAAACGTCGGCTCGGGGGGGGCCACCGGCGCGGCCTGCACCACCGGCCCCTCCAGTTCCCGGTCGAAATCGGGGTCATAGGTGGAGGGCTCGGCCTCCTCGGCGGCCTCGGCGGCAAAGTTGGGGAGCGCGGCGCCCAGGGCCGGCGGCGCGGGTGCCGCCGGGCTGATGGGTGGCACCGCCGGGGCGACGGGCGGCGCGTACGGCGCCTCCGCGGGCGCATCAAGGCCGGACAGGTCCACGTTGGCGGCCCCCTCCGTCACGCCCAGGGGAGCAGCGGGGTAGTCCGCCAGGGAGGCCACCACGCCCACGGGCTGCTCGGCGAAGGTGGCGGGTTGCTCCTCAGGCGGCACCTCCGGGGCCACGGGTGCGGGCGGTGGCGCCGGGGGAAGCATGTCCTCCAACTCCGGTGCCAGCAGCCGCGGCGCCGGGGCCGCGTGCGCGTCCGCGGCCGGCTGCAGGGAGGCCGGGACGTGCATCTCGGTGGTCGCCAGGCCGCCTTCCGGTTCCCCCTCCGCCGCTGCTGCCGCGCTGGCGCGGGCCTGCCCGGGTGGCGGCAGCTGGTGCTCCGGAAGGTCAAACACCGGGTCAAACTCGGGGTGGTCCGGGCCGTACCCCTTGTCCGCCGCCGCGGTCACCGGGGGCGGCGCCGGCTCCGCAGCGGGCGCCTGCTGACCCATGGCCCAATCAAACGCCTTCAAACCCTGCGGGACCTGCACCTGCACGGTGGCGTCCGTGAACATCTCCGCAGCCGCCGCAGGCCTGGGGACCAGGGAGTCCTCGGCGAGCGCCGGGGCCGGGTTGGGCTGGCCCCACGCCTGGAACAGGGGGTCCAACGCCGGGGCGGGCGCTGCCGGCGGGGCCGCGGAGAGGTCGCCGATGTCGTCGGCCACGGCCACCTCGTCCCCCGGCGTGGGGGCGGCGACGGCCGGGGCATCGGTGCCCGTCCAGTTGGTCTCAAACAGGGTGTCGTCGGCCGTACCGGGTTCCGCCGCCGGGACCGGCTCCATGTCCGCCGGGAGCGCAAGCTCCACGGGCCCGGCGAGCACGGGCGGTGGGGCGGGTGCTTCCGCCGCGGGCGCCGGGGCCGGGCGGGCCAGCGGCAGCGGGATGTCCAGGAAATCCAGCCCGGCCGGCGTGGCCTTGGGCGCAGGGGCCGGGGCCGGCGGGCTGACCAGGACGGCGGGGGGCGCAGGGGGGGCGGCGGCCGGTACCTCGTCAAACAGCCCCTCCAGCGGTGAGGGCGCTGCGGCAGGGGCGGGCGGCGGGGGAACGTCCGCAGCCAGCGGCTGGCCACCGGGGATGGGCGTCATCAGCGACTCGAACCCGGCTGCTGCCTCGGTCACGTCGGGGACCATGGGCGGCTCGGACAGGGGCGCACCCACCTGCTCCGGAGCTGTCGGTAGTTCGAAGGGCGGCTGGGGCAGGGCCGGGGGCGGATTGACGTCGTCAGGCACCGCGGCGGGGGGCGGTGCGGACGCCTCTTCAGCGGAGGCGGCGTCCGCGCCGGGGGCCGGCGTGGCGGGCAGCGAATCCCAGCCGGGCTCCATGACGGGCGCGGCCATGGCCGGGATGGTGGGCTCGCCCTCCAACGGTGGCAGCGACGACGCTGGAGCCGCATCCAACGGCGCCAGCGAATCCGCCGGTGGCGCCGGCAGCGGCGCGCCGAATTCCGCGATGGCGGGCGGTGTGTCCCAGGCGGCGTCAGCTGGGCCCGCGAGGTCCGGGATGACCAGCGGGGCCTCCTCCGCCACGGGCGGGGCCGCGGGCAGCTCGGGGGGCGGAGTCGCCGGCACCTCGCTCAAGACGCCAAACAGCGCCTCCTCCGTCGGGGGCGCGGGCGGCGCCGGCGGCTCGGCGAAGAAATCCGTGACGGGTGCAGAGGCCGCCGTTCCGGCGGGCGGCTCCAGGGAAAAGTCCGCAACTGCCGCGGGCGGCGGAGTCGGCTCGGCGAAGAAGTCCGCCACCGGCGCGGCCACGGGCTCGGCGGGCGGGGCGGCTTCCTCGGGGGGTGATTCGGGGGGTTCCACGGATTCAGGCGGGAGGGCGGGGGACTCGGGGGACGGCTCCACGCGGTCAGCCAGCGCCGGCGCCGTGGCCAGCAGCTGCCGGACGCGCGCCAGCACCGCCGCGTCCGGCGCGGTGAAGGTGACCTCCATGACCCCGCCACCTGACGACAGCACCTCCCCGTCCACGCCGGTGCGCGGCGTGCCGTCCACGCTGGGCAGCTCCAGGAACACGCGCGTCCCCGCGGGCAGCGGGCGCTGTGTGAGCACCTGCAGACCCGCGGGGCCCAGGCCGGCCAGGGAGTCCTCGCGCGCCGAGAGGAGCGATTCGTGCCACACGGAGTGGGCGCTTGACGGGGAGGCGGCGGAGCCGTTGGCCATGGTGTCCCGAACGGCGATGCGGGTCAGCCGGTGGTCCACCGGGAGCGCGTCGCCGGCAGGCACGCTAGCAGCGGAAACAAAACGGCGGCAAACTGCCGGCCCCGTGAAGCGCGCCCGCTGCCCCCGGTGCAAGGTGACCGTCCCACCGGAGAGCCGGGATGCGCCGTTCTGCTCGCCGCGCTGCCGCATGGCGGACCTGGGGGCCTGGTTGACGGAGAGCTACCGCATCCCCGCTGAACCGGATGACGACGACGACGGTGAGAGCCGCCCGGCGCACGGGACCATGCCGCCGCCGGACGGCGACCAATGACCCCCGCCCGCGCGTTGCTCTGGGTGGCCCTGGGTGCGTGCTTCATCTCCTTCGCGGGACCGCTGACCCGGTTGTCCACGCTTCCCCCCACCACCAGCGCGGCCTGGCGCATGAGCATTGCCGCGGCCACGCTCTGGCTGCTGGCCGTGGCCCGCCGCCAACTGCCCAGCCGGGAGGTGGATCGCCGACGCGCCGGCGCGTTCGCCATCCTGGCCGGGCTGGCGTTCGCCGGGGACCTGTTCGTGTGGCACCGGAGCATCCCTGCCGTCGGCGCGGGGGTGGCCACGCTGCTGCTGTCCACGCAGGTGTTTGCCGTGGCGGTGCTGTCCCGCGTGCTGCTGCGTGAGCACGTCCGGGCCGCCCTGTGGCTGCTGGCAGTGACCGCGGTGGGCGGCGTGGCGCTGCTCTCCGGCGCGGCGGGTGGCCGCGCGCTGGACCCCGTGGGACTGGCGCTGGGACTGCTCACCGGCGTGTTCTACGCGGCGTACTATCTGTGCCTCCGCCACAGCCAATCCGTGCCCGGCGCGCTGCCGCCCATCCCCAACCTGGCCCTGTCAGCCAGCGTGGCAGCGGCGGGACTGGTGGCGCTGGCCGGCCTCACCGGCGAGGACCTCCAGACGCTGCCGGGCCGCGACCTGGTCATTGTGCTGGTGCTGGGCGTGGTGATCCACGTGGGCGGCTGGTTGTCCGCGCAGCACGGGATGACGCACGTGCCGGCCGCGCGCGGGAGCCTGGTGTTGCTGCTGCAACCGGCGCTGGCCGTGGTCTGGGGTTGGTGGTTGCTGGGCGAGGCGCTTTCCGCGCTGCAACTGATGGGCGTGCTGGTGACCCTGTGCTCCGTGGTGGGGGCCACGCTGCTGCGGTCCAACCAGGGAGGACGCCGTGTGTGACACCGTGGTGCGGGTGCTGCCGGGGAAGGTGCTGTTTGCCAAGAACTCTGACCGCGACGCCAACGAGGCGCAGGCGCTGTGCTGGGAACCGGCGCGCGAGCACGCCGCGGGCGAGGAGGTGGGGTGCACGTGGATGGCCATCCCGCAGGCGCGCCGCACCCACGCGGTCCTGCTGAGCCGGCCGTTCTGGATGTGGGGCGCGGAGATTGCCGCCAATGAGCATGGCGTCGTGGTGGGGAATGAAGCCGTGTTCACCCGCGCACCGTACGCGCGTACGGGACTCACGGGGATGGACCTGTTGCGGCTGGCCGTGGAGCGCGGGGCCAGCGCGGACGAAGCGGTGGAGGTGATCACCTCGCTGCTCACGCGCCATGGCCAGGGCGGCGGCTGCGGCCACGAGGACCGGTCGTTCACCTACCACAACAGCTTCATCGTCGCGGACCGGCGCGGCGCCTTCGTCGTGGAGACTGCCGCGCGCGAGTTTGTGGTGGAGCGCGTGGAAGGCGCGCGCTCCATCTCCAATGGGCTGACGGTGGACGGCTTTGCCACCCACCACTCGGACTGGCTGTACACCGCCGTGAGCGCTTGCCGCGTACGGCGCCAGCGCACGGAAGAACTGGCCGCGCGCGCCGGTGGCCCCGCTGACATGGCTGCCATCCTGCGGGACCACGGCGGACGGCCCGCGCCGCGCTATTCGCCACTCAACGGATGCATGGACGCGCCGTGCGCACACGGCGGCGGGCTGGCCACCTCCACGCAGACCACCGCCTCCTGGGTGGCTGAGCTGACCCCGGTGGGGGACCGCCACTTCGTCACGGCGACGGCCGCGCCGTGTACCGGGCTGTTCAAGCCGGTGGACGTGGACGCCCCGCTGGACCTGGGGCCGTGGCCCGGGGACGTCTTTGACGCACGCACGCCCTGGTGGCGCCACGAGCGGCTGCACCGCTCCGTCATGCGGGACCCCGTGCGGCTGCTCCCACTGTTCGCAGGCGAACGCGACGTCCTGGAGGCGCGCTTCCTGCGCGAGCACACGCCACCGGGGGAGGCGTTCCGCCTGGCTGACGAGGCCACCGCGCGCTGGACCGCGCGCGTGACGGAGGAGGCGCAAGCTGACACGCGGCCGGTGTGGACCCGCGCGTACTGGTCCCGCCGCAACGCGCGCGCGCGGCTGCCGGCGTTGTCACCTGGCCGGAAGCTGGGTGGGATTCGCCGTTGAGCCACCGTGAGGGCAGGCCATGCAGCGCAAGCCGCGGCGGGCGGGACGGGCTGACGTGGACGGCGGCCCGCCAGGAAGACGCGCTTGTCAGCGGGCCAAGGCGTGCTTCTCCCAATCGAAGAGCCGCTCATCCCCGGGAGCACCGGTTCTTCCCCTGACAGAAGAGGCGCTTCTCCCCGGGTGAAGACCGGCTGCTCCCCAGGCGAAGCGGGTCTTCTCCCTGGAGAAGGCGGTCTACTCGCGCGAGAAGAGGCAAATGTGCTTGGAATCCTTCGCTCTTCGTTGCAGGGGAAGACGGTCTTCCCACCGGCGAAGCAGGTCTTCTCTCACGTGACAATCCGCAACCCGCAGGACAACGGCGGCACTCGTCACGGGACGGGCCCAACGGAATCAGCCCTCCGGCGCCCCGCCGGCCTTGCCACCGCCGCCGCGCTTCTTCTTGAAATACGCCACCAAGACGGAAAACCGCTCCAGCAGTTCCGGGTTGCGTTTGGATTGGGCGTTCACCTGGTCGTTGATTTGGCGGAGCAGGTCGTAAGCGCGTGCATCAAAGAGAAGGTTTGCCTGCTTGAAGCGGTTGAGCATGGACTCAATGTCAATGATGGCAAGGTCCACGTCTTCGGAAGCCGCGCCGCCCTTCCGCACCTCTGCCGGCGTCACGCCCGGCACGGAGAAGGAGTTCCCTTCCTCGGCCAACTTCTCCATGGTGTCCGCGCAGGCGGCGGCCACCAGCCCCAGCCCGCGAGGTGCCTTGGCAATCCGGGACACCTCCACCTCCGTCATGTTTCCGGCCTTTTCCGGCGGGGCAATGTGGTCCGGCACGGTCAGCGAAACCGTACCCATCTTGATTTGTGCCATGGGGTTCCCTCCTGTTTGGGTTTGGAGCGCTGATAATCCAACGGCGTTTTTCATGGCAAGTTCCCCGTCCCGGCGTGGTGCCCGAGAGCCAGGCTGCCGAATCAGCGCGAGCCCGCCCCGGTCTTCGCAATGAGTTGGCGGATCGCTGTGGCCTCGGGGAGCCTGAGGTGGTCGGCGGCCTGGAGGGCTTGCTCTAGGAGCTTCGCGGCTTCTTCCCGGTCTCCTGCGTTCCCGCGGAGGTACAGGCAGGTCGCCAGCTTCGCGCGCGTAACGAGCAGGGAGCGCACATCCCCCAGCTTCTCGTAAACGGGAAGCTGTTCCTCGCGGCGGATGCGCAGGGCCTCGTCAAGGTCTCCGCGGTTCTGGAGCACGTCGGCGATCTTGCCCATGGTGAGGGCCCGCGAGCGCACATCCCCCAGCTTCTCGTAGACGGGGAGCTGTTCTTCGCGGCGGATGCGCAGGGCCTGGTCAAGGTCTCCGCGGGCCTGGAGCACGTCGGCGATCTTGCCCATGGTGATGGCCCGCGAGCGCACATCCCCCAGCTTCTCGAAGACGGGAAGGAGTTCCTCGCGGAAGATGCGCAGCGCCTCGTCAAGGTCTCCGCGGGCCTGGAGCACGTCGGCGATCTTGCCCATGGTGACGGCCCGCTCGCGCACATCCCCCAGTTTCTCGTAGACGGGGAGCTGTTCGTCGCGGAAGATGCGCAGCGCCTCGTCAAGGTCTCCGCGGGCCTGTAGCACGTCGGCAATGTTGCCCATGGTGATGGCCCGCGAGCGCACATCCCCCAGCTTCTCGTAGACGGGGAGCTCTTCCTCGCGGCGGA
>JACRCW010000154.1 GCA_016218805.1 Deltaproteobacteria bacterium
CCCAAGATCCGGAATCTCAGGCATCAACAGCGAGTCGAAAACTCCCCGTTGGAACAAGCCAAAACGCTGCTCAACTGAATTCTGTCGTCGGAAACCAACATGCCGCAGATCTTCTCAGACACAAAAGACTTTACACCACCCCTGCCGCTGGTGGGCGGCATCGTAGGCGGCAACCACCGACTGGATCGCCGGCGCCGGGTCAAGCAGGCCGGTGCGGCTTGAGGCCGTGATGTCGCCGCGGGCGTTGCGGGCCAGGACGATGGACGACAGGCGCGCCGCGGCGTCCTCATCGATTCCGACGAGCCGATCGTCTGTGTCGTGACGGTACCGCGTGGTCACGCCGTTGGAGCGCGTGATGGAAACCATCCGCCCGGCATCGTCGTACCCGTAGGTCGCTCCCCCACCGGTCCAGTCCGTAACCGAGGCCACGAGGCCCCGCGGGTTGTAGGCGTAGGTGATGGACTTGCCCGGGGCCAACGTCACGGACGTCGGGCGACCCTCCGCGTCACGCGCCACGGCCATGCCGTTGGAGCTGGCGACGCGACCGGAGACGTCCCGCACGAGGCTGAGACCCGTTCCGCCGGTGAGCCTGCCGGTGGTGTCGTACGTGAGGTCGAATACCAGCCCGTCCGACGATGACTGGTGGACGACGGCGCCGCCGCCATCGCGCGCGAGGGTGATGACGCCAAGACCGTCGGGCAGGGTGATGGTGGCGGGCCGCCCGCGCGAGTCGTGGGTCCACGCGGTGGTCCGTCCGAGCGGATCGGACGCCGACACCAGGAGGCCCGCGCCGTCGTACGCGTAGTTCCAGGCGCTCCCGTTGGGATCCACGCGCCGGGTCGTGTTGCCGAGCGCGTCGCGCTCCAGGCGCATGCTCGGGCCCCCGGGCAGCTGCACCGAGGAGCGGAAGCCACGCGGGTCGTAAGTCTGCTCGAAGACCGCGCCGGTTGGATCGACCATCGCCGTCACCCGTCCGCGCACGTCGCGGACCAGGGTGCTCGCAGCTCCCGAGGGCGCCGTCACCGTCACCAGGCGCCCGCGCACGTCGTACCCGTAGCGGGTCTCCCGGCCGAGTGGGTCGACGGTCAAGACGAGGTGTCCATCGTCGTCGTAGATCCTGCGATGGGCAAAGCCGCCGGCGTCGGTCATCCCCGTGCACAGCCCGCGCGCGTCATAGGTGTATGTTTGGACCTCCCCGGTGCGGTTCGTCGTGGTCGCCACGCGTCCGAAAGCATCGTACGTGCCGCTGGCGCTGTGACCGGCCACATCCGTGAGCCGCACGACCCGCCCGAGCACATCGCGGACCAGCGTCAGCGTGCTCCCACCCGCATCGGTGACGGAAGACACCTGCCCATCGTCATCGTAGGTGAACGCGGTCACGCCGCCGCGCCCGTTCGTCATCGAGACGAGCGCGTCGCGGTCATCGAACACGAAGGCGTCGGTCGTGCCGTCGGGGTGGTGCACGGCCACGCGTCGTCGGAACGCGTCGTACCCGAACGTGGTGACGTGGCCCGCGGGGGAGGTCACCGAGGCCGCGGTGCCGTCGTCGTTGTGGGTCCACGTGGTGACCGCGCCGCTGGCGTTGGTCACCGAGGTCATCTGCCCACGGTCGCCGTAGCCCACGCGCGCGGTGAAGCCCGCCGGGTCGGTCAGCGAAATGATTCGACCCGCGGCGTCCCGCCCGAGGCTCGTGCGGGCGCCGTCGGCAAGCGTGACGGCGACGATGTCATGGGCCACGAACCCGTGGTGGGCCCGCGGCTGGATCTCGTAGGACACGACCGCTCCGTCAGCAGAGATGACCTCGGCGGGCAGGCCGCTGGCCGGGTCGTAGTGCACGGTGGCCGCCGAACCGCCGGGCGTCACCAGCAGGCTGCGTCGCCCGGCGGCGTCGGAGCCGATGGTGTGCCGCAAGCCGTTGCCGTCGGTGGTGGAGGCCAGCGTCCCATCCGGACGCGTGACGTGCTCCCGCACGATGCCGCCCGGCTCGGTGATGAGGGTCCTGCCAGCCTGGTAGTCGAGGTGTGTGACCGCCCCGAGCGCATCGGTCTGCTCGGTGACCCTGCCCTTGGCGTCGTAGACCTGAGTGTATGGAACGCTGGCGTCGGGAAGCATGCGGGACACCAGGCGGCCCGGCGAGCCGTAGGCGTACCGCGTGGACAGGCCGCGGATGTCGATGACGCGCGCGAGGTCGCCGGCGGCGTACTCGAAGCTGACCGTGCGCACGCCGTCGGAGACGTTGGTGATCCGCCCGTCCAGCGAGGTGAACTGGAGGGAGCGGCCGCGGCCGTCCTCCAGGCGCGCGGGCACCGGCCTTCCATCCACGTAGAACAAGGTGAGCGCGTTGCCGTGCCCGTCGTCGATGGACGAAAGCCGCGCCTGGATGTCGAAATGGTAGATCCGGCGCTGGCGCGGATCGTAGAACGAGAACCGGCGGTTCTCCTCGCGCAGTTGGAACGGTTCTTCCGCGGTGTCCGTCATCGCCCAGGATGTGCCCGTCTTCCGGAAGTGGAAGGAGCGACCGAGGTCGCTCGTGACCGTGGCGATGTCGCCCTGCACGCCCAGCGTCCAGTCAAGGTTGCTGCGCCACGTTCCGCCGAGGTGACTGGTCATCCCGGACTGGCGCTGGTTGGACGCGTAGTGACGCGAGAACAGCAGCGGCAGCGGTCCCTCCAGCACCAGGTCCGGGGGCTCGTCCAGGATGAACTCGCCGGTGAAGGTGTTCACGGGATCGGCGGCTACCGGGCTGAAGGAAAATTGCGCCGCGGTGGGGAGGAGCGCGCCCTTCTGGCGCAGGAGGAAACCGCGCTCCTTGCCGTGATGCAGCCCGTACCCGGTGATGGCAAGTTGCCAGCCCTCGCTGACCCCAATGGCGCCCTGCAGGTCCCAGCCGTCCGTCGGGTCGACGAGGTCGTTGAGGATCCGCGGTGGCCCGTATCCCGTTCCATCACGCAGCCACACCGCGGCGGCGGACCAGCAATAGGTCCCGCGGTCCACGCTACCCACGATGGTGCCGGTCTCATTGATGCTCGAGGCGAATCCGATCCCCTGGCAGGGCTGGCCCGTTGGCAGGGTGAACAGCGGCGCGCCGGGCATGCCCGTCCCGAAGATGGGCACCGGGTTCCGGTACCTGTTGATGGCCGAGCCGACGACCTCGCCATGTTCGTTGATGGTGGATGCCGTCGTCGACACGAACGCATCGAACTCATCGAGAAAGCGGAATCCGAAGTCGTCCGTGATGAACGCGAAATGGTCCATCGCATCCGCGCCGTTGATGTCCGTGCGGTGGATTTCCGTGTTGGCGATGACCTGGTCGGCCTCGTTGATGTCTCTCGGAAACAGGAACCATTGCGTCGCACCGGCGGGCGGGATGAACGCGGCGGTGGCGATGGGGCTGGCGAGGGTACCCATGTTGTTGATGGGCCCGTCGGCCGACTGTCCCAGGTCGTTGTAATAGCGGAATTCCGGGCGCCGCACGCCGCCAACTGGCGCACGGTGCCTCCGTTCCACATGACCTGGCAGCTGCTACCCGTCGCGGTGGAGGACCAGCCGTATACTTCGCCGGACGGCGTGATCCCCGCAGCGAAGGACTTGTCGTGGCCGGGCAGGGGTGGAAGCTCAACGACCTCAAAGACCGGGGCGGCCCTCGCCCCCGCGGGCGTGAGCGCCGCGGCCGCCAGGGATGCCGCGCACCACCATGCACGACGACGACGGCGCAAGAGCCCTGCTCCGAGCGCGGCGCCGAGGAGCACGAGCCCTGCGGAGGGCGGCTCGCCCGCGCCTGGCTGGCTGCACCCACAGCGGGACTCCACTACGGTCCTGACGACGTCATAGGTCTCCATGCCCGTCGACGCGTTGCCTGCAGCGTCGATGGCGATGAAGCGCAGCACGGTGTCTCCCGCCAGCGTGATGGGGGCGGCGTAGAGGTTGGACGCCGGGCCGGGGGCCGAGCCGTCGGAGGAGTAGAAGATCCGGGCGGTGGCATCACGGGTCGACAGCGTGACCACCGGCAATTCCGCGAATTCGCCGCCGCGCGGGTTGGCCGCCACGTCGGGTTCCACGGTGTCGAGCACGAGGGTGGCTCGGATGGAATCCGAGATATTGCCGCTCTCGTCACGGTAACGGACAAAGGCCTGCTTCTCGCCGTCACCGGGAGGCAGCACGAAGGCCTGCCGCGCCACCAGCGGCGCCAACGCGGTGAAGGTCTCCCCGTCGGTGCTTACCTGGAAGGAGAGGGCCCCGCCGCTGTCATCGGTGGCGGACAACAACAGATTCACCTGGCGTTGCCGGGCTGCCGGCGCTTCCTCGAAGGCGAGGGTTCCCCGGGGCGCCGTCACGTCGAGCCGCACCACGTCCTTGCCAACCATGTTCCCCGCCGCGTCGTACGAATAACGGATGGAAAGTCCGCTGGCATAGCTCGCCTCCACGATCCGGCCTGTCTCGTCGTACCGGTACTCGACGTCGCCGGCGTTGGCGGGAACCACGGACAACCAAGTGCAGGCGACAGCAAGGATCGCGAGCGCACGCGCCTTCACGGTGGGGAGCATCGAGGGAACCTAGCATCAGCATGCGAGATGGGGTAGCCGCAGCGCAGGGTTGAGACAGCATGCCCGAGGGGAACCCAGCGTCCAGGAGTCGTGCCATGCGCGTGTGCCGCAGGATTCTCGTCGTTTTCGGTTTTGCGATGATGCTACTTCCGGCGGCGTGCAAGCCGAGCCCGACCTGTGATGACGGGCAGAAGAATGGCGATGAAAGCGACCTTGATTGTGGTGGTTCCTGCGCACGCTGCCTGCCGGGCGCCGCGTGCGGCGGGGACGCGGACTGCGTGGGCCTCTGCATCTCCGCTGTGTGCCGCCTGCCCGCCTGCGGCAACGCGCGGAAGGATGGCGATGAGACCGACGCCGACTGCGGCGGTTCCTGCGAACCCTGCGCCGGCGGGCGGACCTGCGTGGTTGGAGGGGACTGCGCCAGCCGCGTGTGCGCGAACGGCGCGTGCGCGGCACCCAGCTGCAACGACCAGGTGGCAAACGGTGACGAGAGCGACCTGGACTGCGGCGGCTCGTGCGCTGCTTGCGGCGCCGGGCTTGGCTGCAATGCCGCGGCGGACTGCGCGAGCGGTGCGTGTGTCGACAGGGTGTGTCGCCCCGGTCATTGCGAGGACGGTCTGCGCAGCGGCGACGAGACGGACGTGGATTGCGGCGGAACGTGTGCAGCCTGCGCCGTGGGGCGAACCTGCGAAGCCGCGGGCGACTGCGCCACGTCCTTCTGCGTGACGCAAACCTGCCGCGCCGACAGCTGCAGCAGCGGCACCAGGGATGGCGACGAGACGGACGTGGATTGCGGCGGAACCACGTGCCGCCCGTGTGGCCACCGCGGCGCCTGCGCGATGCCGCGCGACTGCACGCAGGGAACGTCGTGCCTCGAAGGAACCTGCCGCCTGCCGTGCGATGCGACCACCTGCTCGGGGCTGGGCTCGTGTTTCGGCGTGGGCGCCGCGGCGGTGTGCCTCTGCCCGTTCGGTTTCGTCGACGACCGCGCCGGGGGGTGTCGTTCCGCTGCCCACCGGGACGGGGTGGTGCTCGTTGGCACGGGAACACCCCTGGTCTACCGCCAGGGGGTGGATGACCCGGGTTCAACGTGGGCCGCGCCGGACACCGTGCCGGACGCCACGTGGATCGCGTCACCGGACGGGTTCGGGATCGGGTATTCCGACGGCGATGACCGGACGATCCTCGAGGACATGCGTGGCGCCTACGCCACCGTCTACGCGCGCGCCTCCTTCCTCGCCGGCTCGGAGGCTGCGCAAGTCGACCACCTCGTCCTGTCGGTGGCGTACGACGACGGCTTTGTTGCCTACCTCAATGGCGTTGAGGTGGGCCGGGGAGGGATGGGCGATGGAGCCCCGTCGTTCTCGACCCTCGCCGTCGCCTCCCACTCGGCCCGTTCGTTGCGGTCGGTCTTTGTCCTGTCGCCACACCTGCTGCGGCTCGGCGAGAATGTGTTTGCGGTGGAGGTCCACAACGTGGCCATCAACAATGGCGACCTCTCCCTGATTCCGCGGCTGAGCATCCACGAGCGTGCCGGTCGTCCCGGCGGAGAGGACGCCGACGGAGACGGACTCGAGGATGCGCTCGAGGAAGTGTGGGGCACGGATGCGCGCGATCCGGACAGCGACGGGGACGGCCTCCTGGACGGGGAGGAACTCCTCGTCGATGGTGATGCGCTGGTCTTCACCGCCGGGGTGGACACCGACCCCCTGGACTCCGACAGCGACGGCGACATCGTCAGCGACGGGCTCGAGCGGTTCCTCGGCGGTGACCCCGCCTCGGAGTCGCAGCTGCCGCTGCTGCCTTTCCTGCTCGGCCAGACGGACGGCGCAGGTGGCGCGGTGTTCGACAAGGGTACGATGAACGACACGGGGGCCATCGGCCTCTCCAACCCCGGAGAACTCGCTGTCGACGTCGCAGCGGGTCACCTGTTCGTCGCCGACACCGACAACCACCGCGTGCTGGTGTTCTCCTTTGATTCGTCGGGGGCTTTCCCAGGACGCGGCGCCACGGTCGCACTCGGCCAGGTGGACCTCGTGCACGGCGAGGCCGACCGCGGGGGAGCCGTCGGCGCTGGCGCCCTGCACGGGCCACGGGGGCCCGCGTTCTTCGACGACGGGACGACGAAGTGGTTGGTCGTCGCCGACGAGGGAAACCACCGGGTGCTCGGGTTTGACGTCACGGTGCCTCGCACCGGTGCAGAGGCGCGGTTCGTGCTTGGGCAGCCCGACTTCACGCACCATGGAGAGAACCGCGGGTTCGGGACGACGGTATGCCAGCCACTGGGCGCTGACGGCGGCACGCTGGCCACGCCCAAGGGGACGCTGGTTGCCGTCGTCGGTACGCGCACGCTCCTGTTCGTGGCGGACACCGACAACAACCGGGTGCTGGCGTGGAACGTCACCGCCGCGGGCCTCGCCGGCGTCACCAACGGAGCCGCCGCCGATTTCGTGATTGGGCAGCCCGACTTCGTCACCCGCGGCTCCAACGCGTGCGGGAGCGCGGGCGCTGCCACGCTCGACGACCCGGTGGGGCTGGCGGTCCAGGGGACCCGCCTGTGGGTCGCGGACTCCCGGAACGATCGCCTGGTCGCCTACGAGCTCGGGGCCAACGCCGAGGCGCTGGTGGCGACTCCCGCGGGTCTCGCCGCCGCCCACGTGCTCGGCCAGGCGGGATTCACCCAGTCCTCCTCAAACCGCGGCGGCGCCGCCGGTGCGGGTACGTTCTCGTCGCCAGGCCAGCTCGCCATCGACGGCGGTTTCCTGTTCGCCGCCGACCGCACCAACGACCGGGTCATGGTCTACGACGTCACCGGCGCCATCACCGACGGCATGGACGCGGTGTACGTGTTCGGCCAAGCCGACCTTGCGACCGCGGTGCCCGGCCTTTCCGCCGCCGCCTTTGACAGCCCGCGCGGCGTCGCCGCCCTGCCGGCACATCGGCTGTTCATCACGGACGGGAACCAGCACCGTCTGCTCGCGTTTGACCTCTCTACCTTCCCGGCGGACGTGGTTGCCGGGCTCCATGGCAAGGCCGCGGTTGACGTGCTCGGCCAGACGGCCGGTGGCGCGGCGCCCCTGTTTGACAGCGCCGGCAGGAACGACCCTGGTGCGGCAGGTCTCTCCGCGCCCTCGGATGCGGTCTTCGGCACCGTTGGTGGCCGCTCCTGGTTGTTCGTCGCCGACGATGGGAACCACCGCGTGGTTGCGCTCGAGGCCGACGCCACGGGCGCCCCCCTCGATCTCGTCGCGGACCACGTGGTCGGTGCTGCCGACCTCGACCACCCGGGCGGGGCGGTGGGGGCGGCGGGCTTCGATCGCGTCACGGGTTTGGCTCTCGACGTGGAAGGCGGGCGGCTCCTTGTCGCCGACGCCGGCCGTCATCGCGTCACGGTCTTCGATGTTTCGTCGGGACCGGTGGATGGGGCCGCGGCGATTGCGGTGCTGGGCCAGGCGGACTTTGCAGGCGTGCTTCCCAACGGCGGCGTCGCGGTTTCAGCGACGGGTCTCAGCGAACCGAGCCGGCTGGGGGTGGGCGGCCGCTCCCTCTACGTGTGCGACGCTGCCAATGGCCGCGTCCTGGTGTTCAATCTCGCGGACGGACTGGTGACACACGAACCCGCGGTCTTCGTGCTCGGGCAACCTGACCTCACGTCGGTGGGGGGCGTGGCCGGTCCGACGACGCTGGTTCGACCCGTGGGCGTCGACGTGGACACCGTGGGAGCGCGCGTTGCGGTGGCCGATGCGGGCGGCCACCGCGTGGTCGTGTACGACGTGGCCGCGGGTCTCTCCAACGGGCCTGCGGCCGCGCGGGTGTTCGGCCAGGACGACCTTTCATCCACCGCCGCCGGTGCGGGGCGCCGTGGCCTCACGGAGCCGACCGACGTCGTCATCGACGCCGCGCGCGGGCTTCTCTGGGTCGCCGACCGTGGCAACAACCGTGTGCTTGGCTTCCCGCTCGACGCAACGGGCGCCGCTCCGGCGCGCCTGGTCCTGGGTCAACCCGGCCCGGACCACGGATCCGCCGCCACCGGCACGGGGCGGATGGCGTTCACGACGCAGGAACCCACGGGTTTGTTGTTGGTGGGCCGGCGTCTGGTTGTGGTCCAGGCGGGAGACCACCGGGTCTCGGGGCTGATGCTCCCCGGCGGGTGATCACGCCAGTCCTCGTCCACCCGTGCTCCCGCCTCCCGCACATCCGGAATCCCGGGCGATGGCGGGGTGCGGACGCGCCCGCCCCGGCGATGAGGTCCACGCCGCCCCGGCCCGCGATCTCCGGGATGCAGCCGGAGTGGCGACGGGTGCCGCCGTCCGGGCGACGGTGTACGCCACGACCGTCCCGGTTCCCTGACGCGCATCACGTCTGCGCCGGTCCACGTGGTTCCTACGTCGCGGTCGCGCTCAGCCGCAGCGACGGGTCTACGCCTCTGCGAACGCCACAACGTGCCGGAGCAAGTTGTGTTGGACCAAGGGCAGCCTGCTCAGGAGTGGATCCGCCTTGGTTCGTCCTGGAGTGAGCCACCCCGGAAACACCGCGCCCCTTCCGTCCGCTTGCGCGGGGGAGGGGGCGCGGTCCTGCTTCAGCGCTGGTGGAACGGCGGAGGACTCAGAAGTCCATGTCCCCGCCAAAGTCGCCACCGCCCATGCCGCCCATGCCGCCGCCGCCCGCGCCGGCGCCTGCGGCCTTCTTCTGCTCGGGACGCTCGGCGATCATCGCCTCAGTGGTGAGCAGCAGGCCCGCCACGCTGGCCGCGTTCTGCAGCGCGGTGCGGGACACCTTGGTGGGATCCAGGATGCCGGCCTTCTCCATGTCCTCAAACGTCTCAGTGGCCGCATTGAAGCCAAAGGCGCCCTTGCCCTCCTTCACCTTCTGGATGACCACGGAGCCTTCAAAGCCCGTGTTCACACAGATCTGGCGCAGCGGTTCCTCCAACGCCTTCATGAGCAGCTTCACGCCAAACGTCTGCTCCTCCGTGGGGGCCTTGAGGTTGGCCACCACGTCCTGCGCGCGCAGGTACGCCACGCCGCCGCCCGGCAGCACGCCCTCTTCCACCGCCGCGCGGGTCGCGTGCAGCGCGTCCTCCACGCGGGCCTTCTTCTCCTTCATCTCGGTCTCGGTGGCCGCGCCCACGTTGATGACCGCCACGCCGCCCACCATCTTGGCCAGGCGTTCCTGCAGCTTCTCGCGGTCGTAGTCGGACGTGGTCTCCTCAATCTGCGCGCGGATGGTCTTCACCCGCGCCTCAATGTCCGCCTTCTTGCCGGCGCCGTCCACAATGGTGGTGTTGTCCTTGTCCACCACCACGCGCTTGGCGCGGCCCAGGTCATTGAGCGTGACGCCTTCCAGCTTCAGGCCCAGGTCCTCCGCAATCATCTTGCCGCCCGTCAGGATGGCAATGTCTTCCAGCATGGCCTTGCGGCGGTCACCAAAGCCCGGCGCCTTCACCGCGCACACGTGCAGCGTGCCGCGCAGCTTGTTGACCACCAGGGTGGCCAGCGCCTCGCCTTCCACTTCCTCGGCAATGATCAGCAACGGCTTCCCGCTCTTGGCAATGCCTTCCAGCAGGGGAAGCATGTCCTTCATGTTGGAGATCTTCTTCTCGTTGATGAGGATGTACGGCTCCTCCAGGACGGCTTCCATCCGCTCCTGGTCCGTCACAAAGTACGGGCTGAGGTAGCCGCGGTCGAACTGCATGCCCTCCACGATGTCCAGCGTGGTCTCCATGGACTTGGCTTCTTCCACGGTGATGACGCCTTCCTTGCCGACCTTGTCCATCGCCTCGGCGATGATCTCGCCGATGGTGGAGTCCCCGTTGGCGGAGATGGTGCCCACCTGGCCGATGTCCTTCTTGCCCTGGGTCTTCTTGGACATCTTCTTGAGTTCGTCCACAATCTTGGTGACGGCAAAGTCAATGCCGCGCTTGATCTCCATGGGGTTGTGGCCGGCGGCCACCAGCTTGATGCCCTCATTGTAGATGGACTGCGCCAGCACGGTGGCGGTGGTGGTGCCGTCCCCGGCCTTGTCGGACGTCTTGGAGGCCACCTCCTTCACCATCTGGGCGCCCATGTTCTCAAACTTGTTCTCCAGCTCAATCTCCTTGGCGACGGTGACGCCGTCCTTGGTGATGGTGGGGCTGCCGAAGCTCTTGTTGATGATGACATTGCGGCCCTTGGGGCCCAGCGTCACCTTCACGGCGTTGGCGAGGACGTTCACGCCGCGCGAGATGTCCGCGCGGGCGTTCTGCGAAAAATGGATTTCCTTGGCGCTCATGGTCTTCCTCTTCTCAAAGGGGCGAAATCAGCCCGTGAATGGGTGTGTTGAATCGCGTGGATTGCCGCAGACGCGGGCTCAGCTCTCGACGATGCCCAGGACCTCGTCCTCGCGGAGGATGAGGTGTTCCTCGCCGTCAATCTTGATCTCAGTGCCGCTGTACTTGCCGAACAGGATCCGGTCACCGGCCTTGATGTCCAGGGGACGCACCTTGCCATCCTCCAGCACCTTGCCGTTGCCAGCCGCCACCACGTTGCCCTCCACGGGCTTCTCCTTGGCGGTGTCCGGGATGATGATGCCGCCCTTGGTCTTCTGTTCCTCAGTGACGCGCTTGACCAGGATGCGATCCTGCAGGGGACGGAACTTCATGGGTGTCTCTCTCCGACAGCGGCCGCGGGGGGTGGCTTGGAAGGTGTTGGCTGGTAGCACTCGCGGCCTATGAGTGCTAACGCGGGCGGTCAGATAAGGACCTGCCCGCGCGCTGTCAAGCCGGATCCGGCCGCCTCCCGGCTGTCCGGCATCATGTTGAAATGGCTGATGGTTATTGCCATCACCTCCGGCAGTTGCAGGCGTGCCTCCCGGCCGCCGCGCTGGCTCCATCCCCGCCTTAAGGTCTGCATTACGGACTTACGGCAGGCGCGTGGACAGCTCCGCGTTGTCCAGCGCCACGCTCCAGACGGCCACCTGGTCCAGGGCGCCGGTGAACCCGCCGCCCAGCGTCCATTCGCCCGCGGGGATGGCGGTGGAGCCCAGCGTGACGCGCTTGGTGACAACGGGGGAAGCGTCCAGCCACAGCGTGGCATCCGGCGAGCTCCACGTGAGCGCCACGTGGTGCCACCCGGACGGCAGCGGCGTGGGCGCCCGCAGGTCCACGCGGCCCGCCGTCCCGGCCACGGAGGCCTGCAGGACCGGAACGCCCGGCGCAATCCCCGCGGACTCCCGGGACAGGCCCAGCGCCAGACCGGGGCCGTCAGGCAGGATGGGAACGCGCCGGACCCACAGCTTGCCGCCCGCGGAGGCGGACGGGCCCAGGTACAGCGCGCGCCCGTCAAAGATGATGCTGGCGTGCCCGCAATCATCCGCCAGGTGCAGCACGGACCAGCTGGCCAGGTCCCGGAAGTCACCGCGCGTGTCCAGGCGCACCAGGTTGCAGCGCGCGCCGCTGACCGGCGGGGCCAGGTAGATGTAGCGGCCGTCAAACACGCCAAAATGATACGGGCCCATGCTCAGCGTGCCGTTGTCCAGCGTGCGCGTATCCAGCGCGCTCCACGCGCTGGAGTCTGTGAAGGGGCGCGCCGTGTCATACCGCGCGACGACGCCATGGTACGGGTCCACGCCGGACGCGGTGGCGGAGGACGGCAGGTAGTAGACGTAGCGCCCGTCGGTGACGGCGCCCACGTCATTGCCCGCGTCCAGCCCGGAGATGCTGCCGCGTGAGGTCACCGCCCAGGCCAGCGTGGAGCCAAAGGGCAGGGCGTTGTCCACGCGCAGGTAGTGACGCGCCTGGACGTTCACGCCGTCATAGTGCGGCGCAAAGTACGTGAACCGCCCCACCGTGGTCCCGCCGGCGAACGCCACCGACGAGGGCACGCCCAGGGAAACGGGGTCCATCACCGTCCACGCCGACGGTGAGGAGAAGCCCCGGGACGGGTCCAGCCGCAGGAACACGCCGCCGAACCCGACGCCCGCGCGCACGTACGGCGGGAAATACACGTAGGTCCCGTCCGTCACCGCGGTGAGATAGCCCTCCGCGCGCGGGTCCACCCGCGCCTTCACGTCAAACACCTCCCACGCCGCGGGGTCCGTGAACGGCTGGGCGGTGTTGTAGCGGACCACGTTGCCGTGGGACGTGTGCGCGCCCGCCACGAGCCCGTTGTAGACCGGGGGAAAGTACACGTGGCGTCCCAGCAATACCGGCTGGCCAAACCCGCGCGCCGCGGGAACGGTGGCGCCCAGGTCAAACAGCTCCCACGCCGCAGGGTCGGCAAGAGCGCGGCGCGTGTCATGGCGGACGAAGCGACCGGACCAGGGGTCCTGCCCGGCCGATGCGCCCTGCCAGGCGTGCGGCGACAGGTAGAAGTATTGCCCGTCAAATGCGCCACCCCAATAGCCCTGCGCCTGCGGCAGCACCGTGGGGACTTCCACCGCCGTCACCGGGCCCGCGGGCAGCGGGCCGGGGACCCCCAGGGAACTCAGTACGGTGGCCACCGGCCCCACCGGCCCTTCCACGTTGACCCAGGCCTCCGCGGTGAACGCGCCGGGCAACGCGGGGCCGGAGGGGACGGACAGCGCGGCGGCAGGTGAGGGGAGCGCCGCGCTTCCGGCGTACGCGGCGGAGGGCCCGGTCCCCGTGGTGGCGCCAGCCAGCCGCGCGTCATGCCCGTGACCGGAGCTGTCACGGCGGTCCGGCAACTGCGCGTCAGCGGTGACGGTGGCAGCCGGGACCGCGCGCATGGACGCCCGCGCGTCATCCAGGGAACCGCGCAGCGACGCGCCCCACGCCAGCGCCTGACCGGCGGGTAGGGGGACGCCGGTGGCGGGGGTGCTGGCGCGGGCGGTGCCGTCCACGTACAGGCCCAGCGCCGCGCCGTCATAGGTCAGCGCCACGTGGTGCCAGTCCCCGTCCGTGGGCGTGGGCGCGGTCACGGTGAAGCGCGCGGCGGCCGTCCCCAGGTAGCCCGTGATCATGGGCGCGCCACCGCCCCAGCCCTGTTGCGCCAGGTTCCACCACAGGCCCCACGCGCTGCCCTCCGGGCGCGTGTCCAGCCGCACCAGGCGCCCGGCGGTGGCCGCCCCCCACGCGGACGGCGCCCACCACACGTTGCGCCCGTCAAAGACGCCGCCGGTGTACTGCGCGTCCACGGCGCTGGTGGGGCTGTCCTCCACCGCCCAGGCAAGCGTGGAGGTGAAGCTCCGCGTCGTGTCGTAGCGCAGCATGAGGCCGGCCACCGTCTGGGAGCCTTCGGCCACAAACCGGATGAAGCGCCCGTCATGCACCGCGCCGCGGAAGCTCCGTCCCGGTGCCAGCGCGGCCAGGTCCATCGTCGTCACGCCGCCCCTGGAACCAAACGGCACCGTGGTGTCCAGCCGCAGGAACAGCGGCCTGCCGTACGGCAGGATGTACACGTAACGCCCGTCAAAGATGCCGCCGTGGCTGCCCATGGACCCGCCGGTCCACGGGGTCAGGTCCAGGACGGACCACGCGGCCGCGGTCTGCAGGTCCACCTCCGTGTCCAGCCGCAGCACGCGCCCGTGGAACCCCAGCAGCGGGGACCACCACGGCATGAAGTACACGTACCGCCCGTCAGAGACGCAGCCCACAAACCCGCTGGCCGCCGTCCCCGGGTACAGCGCGGCCACGTCCACAACGGTGCGCGAGGACGGGTCAGCGAACAACGCGGGATTGGCCGTGGACTGCCGCACCACGACGGCACTGCCGCCGGTGGCGCTGGGTGACCCGGCGGGGACGGTGAGCTCCGGTGCGGCGTAAACGTCGCGCCCGTCCGTGCACGCGCCCAGGTAGACGTCTGCGTTGGTGGGCGTGGACCAGTCCCCGGTCACCCATGATGAGGCCGCGGTGAAGTCTCCGCGCGCGTCCAGGCGCAAGAACCGCCGCACGTACTGCGTACCGTCATGATGCTGCTGGAAGTACACGTACCGCCCCACGGTGATGGTTCCCGCAAAGTGGGTGAACGGCCCGCCGGGGAGCGTGCCAAGGTCAAACACGGTGGTGGAACCGGTGGCGCCCCAGGGCACCTTGGTGTCCACGCGCAGCACACGCGTGTGACCCCACGGCGGAAAGTAGAGGTAGCGGCCGTCAAAGCCGGGCGCGAAGAACGCGCCACCGGAGGACACCGGCGCCGCGGCCGTGTCCAGCGCGGCGGCGGGGCCGGGCGCGTCCGGGGGCAGCCCGCGCTCCACCACCAGCGAGGGTGCCATGGCGGACCCGGGTGCGGCGCGCACCCACGCTTCCGCCGCAAACCCGTTGCCCTCCAGCGCTGCGGAGCCCGCGGCCACGGCGCGGCCGGACGGATCCACCAGGCGCAGCGCCGCCCCGTCCAGCCCGGGATGCTGCGCGCGCGCCGTGCCCGCGCCCACGGCGCCGGGCAGCGCGCCCGCGGTGGTCCACACGTTGGCGAACAGGCCTGCGCCTTCGTCATCAAACGTCCACCGCCCACCCGTCCCCTCTGGCGCTGCGGCGGGTGGCCCGTCCAGGGGCAGCAGCATCTCCAGGCCTGCGCGCGGGCCGCTGAGGGGCCCCGCTCCGGCAGAGGAGGACTGCGGCGCGGCGGAGGAGGAAACGCCCGCACTCAGGGAGGAACCGGCGGCGGACGCACTGCTTGCGGACAAACCCGGCTCGGAGGTGGCGCCGCTGCCTGATGACCATCCGGCCGACGTGCCGGCGGTGGATGGGGAGCCCGACGACGAGGAACCGCCCGTTGCCCCGGCGGGGCGGCACCGCTCGGCCACGCAGCGGTTGGCCGGGTCACAATCCGCGTCGGCGCGGCAGGGCGCGTCCGGCAGGCACGCGGTGGCCAGCCACCCGACGGGCAGGGCGGCCACCGCCCACGCGCGGCTCACAGCCATGCCGTCACCCACGCTGTTCCCGTGGCCGCGGTGGCGGACGCCAGGGCCACCACCACGCCCGTGATGCCCGCGGCCACGCCGGCCCACACCACGCCCTGCAGCGGACGCCGGTAGCGGTCCAGCCCCGGCACCGTGGCAAACACGGCGTACGTGGTGCTGGCGGCACCCAACCCGGCCGCCGCCACCGCAGCGCCGCTGACGGCGAGTCCCAGCCACACGCCGCCCACCACCCGCACCACGCGTGCGGCCATCGGCGCTGCGGGGGGCGGCGGTCTGCCTGTGGTCACCGCCGGTGCGGGCGGCGGCGCGGCCGGCGGTGCGCTGCCGCCGCGTCCCGGGCCCAGCACCTCCACGGCGGTCTCCGTCACCATGCGCTCCACCGCCACGGCGGCCGTGGCAACGTCAACGGCCTCAGTTTCGCGGGACCGCGCCGTGGTGCCCAGCCGCACGTCAAACCACCGCACCGCGGCGCCCACCCGCCCCGGCATGGGGTGCACGTCCACCAGTACCGCCACGTCCACGCCCAGCGGCCGCAGCAGCCCAGCGCGGCAGGCGTCCGTGCTGCAGCGGCGCAGCCCGTCAATGAGGTCCGCCGGCACCAGCAACTCCAGCTCCGCGCCTTCCACCACGCGCTCCAGCTGCCCGCCCGCGCGCAGGCCGGCGGCGCCGGAGGCTTCCACGCGGTGGCCGTCCCCCTCCGGCAGCACGCCCCCGGGAATCACCACCACGCAGCCCACGCGCGGCGGGAGCGTCTCGCCCGTCTGCGCCACGACGGCCAACAACGCCACGAGGAGGGAGGACATGGGCCGCCGAGGGTAGTTCAGCCGGGCCCGCCGCGGCCACATGCCGGGCAGGCGGTCAGCCCTCCAGCGCGCGCGCCGGGTCCACGTTGGCGGCGGCGCGGGCGGGCGGCCAGGCGCCAAGTGCCGCGCACCCCAGCGCCAGCAGCACTGCCCCCCCAACAAGCCACGCCGGGAACGCGAACCAACTCTCCGGTTGGAACGGGATCTTGGGCAGCAGCCGCGCCGACAGGTGGTCCGCCGCCAGCGCGGCGCCCGTCCCCAACGCCACGCCCGCCAGCGCCGCCACCAGGCCCATCCCCAGCGCCTCCGCCAGGATCAGGTGCCGGATGTCGGCCCGGGTCGCACCCACCGCGCGCATGAGGCCCAGTTCGCGGCGGCGGGATTGCACGCGCGCGGCCAGCGTCTGCGCCACGTTGAAGCCCGCCACCACCAGGATGAGCACGGCCACCGCCACCCACGTCATCATGAGCGCCAGCACCATGTTGGACGCCAGCTTGGCGTTCTGCTCCACCGTGTAACCCATGGACTCGGCGGCCTTGACCACATCCGTGAGCGCCGCGCCGTCACGCGTGACAATGTACGCGCTGGAGTAGCCCTTCTGGTCCTGCTCCGCCCAGCGCCGGTTCCACCGCTCCACCGTCGCCCGCGGCACCGTGATGCCCAGCATCATCGCGCGCTCGCTCACGGCCACCACCTGCACGGTGAGCCGCTCGCCACCGGTGTTGCGGCCGCTGCTGAAGGACTCGCCCAGCACCAGCGTGAAGGCAAACCCCAGCGTGGCTTCTTCCGTGAGACCCGGGATCCCCAGCGAGGGAGCCACCGCGCGGTTGAACAGCTCCAGCAGCTGCCGGCTGACCACGGCGGGGATGGGCCCGGCGGGGTTGTCCGCAAACACCGTCCCCGGCGGCAGGTCATCCTTGAGAAACTCCGCATCCACGCCGGAGGCAAACACGTCCGTGTGCACGTCCCGCCCCAACAGCGACCGCCCGCCCAGCGCGCGCATGGGGAACAGCGCGGCGGTGCGCGGAAACACGCGCTCCACGCCGGGCAGATCGCGTAGGTTCTGCAAAGCCGCGTCGTCCAGCGGGCGGATGACCAGCTCGCTCCCGTCAAACTTGAGGAACCCCACCGGCACGCCGCCCCGCGGGCGGATCTCCACCGTGCCAATGGGCAGGCGCGCCAGCGCGCGGCCCAGGAAGCCTTCGCGGATGCCCACGCCCAGCGCGGAGAAGAACACCAGCGCGCCAATGCCCAGCGCAATCCCCAGCGCGCCACCCACCAGAGCCCCGGGAGCGCGCCGGGCGTCCTCCGCCACCGCGCGGGCCAGCGCGCCGGGGGTCATGCCGCCTCCTCGGTGACGCCGCCGTCCGCCAGCAGCAGCCGCCGGGTGGCCCGCGCGGCCACCGCCGGATCATGCGTCACCACCATGACCGCGCTCCCCGCCTCCAGCACCAGCCGCGCCAGCACGTCCAGCACGCCGTCCGCCGTGGCCCGGTCCAGGTTCCCGGTGGGCTCGTCCGCCAGCACCAGCCGCGGTTGCATCAGCAGCGCCCGCGCACTGGCCACGCGTTGCCGCTCCCCGCCGGACAGCCCCGCCGGCGTGGCGTCGGCGCGGTCGCCCAGGCCCACCTCAGTCAGCAGCGCGCGCGCGCGCGCTGGCGTCCCCGCCCGCTCCGCGGCGCTGCAGAACCGCGCCGGCAGCAGCACGTTGCCCAGCAGCGTGAGGTGCTCCACCAGGTGGAACGCCTGGAACACCATGCCCACCACCGTGCGTCGCATCGCGGAGCGCTCGGTGTCCCCCAACGCGCGCACGTCACGCCCGTCCACCAGCACGCTCCCGTCAAACGCCAGGTCCAATCCGCCCGCCAGGTTCAGCAGCGTGGTCTTCCCGCAACCGCTCCGCCCGCGCACCGCCACCGTCTCCCCGGCCGCCACGGTGAACGACAGGCCGTCGAACAGCACGCGCGGTGGCCTGCCCACGCGCTTGGTCACGCCGGACAGGGTCAGCACCGGGGTGGTCATTTCGGCCCCGCCGCGGTGGACCAGTCCACCGCCAACGTCAGGCGCAGCCCGTCCCCGTCCGGCGCCAGCACCAGCCGCACGCCCGCCAGCGCCCCCAGCTGTGCGCGGACCTTGCGCAGGATGCTCTGGATGGACAGCGCCTCCGCGTCCGTGCCCAGGTCCTGCCGAAGCACGCCGTCCAGCACCTCCGCCGCCTGGTGGGTCCGCAGCAACAGCGTGCTGGCGCCTTCTTGCGCGAACGCCGCCGTGGTGGCCGCGTCCAACGCCGCCGCGGGCTGCGTGCCGCGCAGCCGCGCCACCGCGCGCAGAAAGCGTGCGTCGCTGCCGCCGCCCACAAGCACCACCCCCCGCTCCGTCGCCAGGAACCACCGCTTCCACGCGGGCCCACCGGGGAAGTTGGCCACCTCCACCGCCCCATCCGACGGGTGAGCGGTCAGCGTCACGCCGCGCGCGCGCATGCGCTCCCGGATGCGGTCCACCAGCGTCTGCGGCGTCACGCCTGGACCGGGCCGCATCACCACCACAAACGGCGCCACGCGCATCAGCTGCGAACGCACGTCCCACCCGCCGCGCAGGACCTCGGCCCACGCCGTGGGCTCCAAGGTGTACAGCGCACCCGCGTAGTTCCCGTCCGTGAGGCCCAGGATGCCCTCTTCCAGGTCCACCCCCGCGCGCCCCGCCTGCTTGCGCACGCCGGCCAGCGCGGTGGGGTCCACGCCGTCGGCCACGGACCGCGCCGTGTCCCACGCCAGCGCCCCGCGCCCCAGCGCCACCGCGTCCGCGTCCACCACCGCGGTCAGCGGCACGGCGCCTCCCGGCGGGAACAGCCCTGCCCGCACGCCCGCGCGCCGCTCTTCCGTGAGCGCCAGCCACGCGTCCCACGCCGCGCCCGCGGAAGTGGCCGTCACGCCGCCCGCCGCCAGGCGCACCAGCTTGCCGGCGTTGGCGCTCTTCTCGCCCAGCTTGGCGGCGTACGCCGTCTGCACCAGGAAGCGCACCGGCGCGGTCCCGGCGCGCGGCCTGGCCTCCGCGGCGGCGGCGCTGCGCCCCAGAGAGGCTGCGGGCACCACGCGCGCCAGCGCCTCCAGCTGCGCCCGGCAGTCCTTGCCCGTCGTGAGAACCGCCACCTCCGCGCCCAGGCCCACACAGAACACCGGGACCTGCCGGCTCCCAAACGGCCGCGCGTACTGCCGCGCCTTCCACTCACCCGCGCCGAATTCCTCCACGCGGTCCGCGCCCTGCAGGTCCTTGCCCAGGTGGTGCAACGCCGTGGTCAGCGCCCCGGCGTCCTGCACCGGGAGCCACAGGCCAAACCCGCTGGCCAGCACCGCCGCCGCCCACGGCCCCTCCGGGCGGATGCCGGCGGCCGCCAGGCCTTCGGGCGTGGTGGCGTCAAAGCCCAGCTGTTCAGCCAGCTGCGCGCGTGCGGCGCCGGGCCGCGTGCCGTCCAGGCGCGCCAGCAGCGCGGCGGCGGCACCCGTGGCAGCCGAGGCGCGCTCGCCCCACAGCGCGGCGTGCACATCAGCGGGCACGCGCTCCAGCGCGTCAGGCGGCGGCGCAGGGGGCGTGGCGGGCCGGCGGCACTGGCAGCCCAGCAGGCCCACCGCGCACAGCCACCAGGCAAGGTTGCGTCTCATCAGGGTCACCGCGCAGTGGGACGGGTGTGCCCGCGCAGGCATTCAGCTCAATGATTTCCAATGTGCTGCATGCAGAACTCGGTGGGCTTGCCGCCGCACTTCTCGCAGATGCAGATGCGGAACTCCGCGCGCGGGTCCTGCGCGCTGGAGAGCCCGCACGCTTTGCACTGCCGCACCCCGGGGCGGGTGTCACTGGCCTCCACCTTGAAGCGCGTGAACTCCTTGGAGCGGCGGGCCTGCCGCACGTAGCGGCGGACCATGTCCACCAACTCCGGCGCAAAGAACACCAGATAATTGGCCACTGCCAGCACCGGCATCAGCTTGGCTTCTCCCGGCAGCCGCCCCACCTCGGCCGCCAGGGCCAGCACGTCCAGCAGCGCCAGCCATTTCACCTTGATGGGCAGGATGAAAAACACCAGGATCGTGTACTCGGGCCACAGCGTCGCAAACGCGAGGAACAGCGCCATCACCAGATACGTGCCGGTTGCCGGGATGCCCAGCAGCAGGGCAAACGTCGTCGTGAACACCATGCCCAGCAGCCAGAACACCTGGTACTTGAAATGCCCCCATTGGGCCTCCAGGTTGGTGCCCATGATGTACAGCCAGTACACTGCAAACAGCCCCCACAGCGGGCTGACCGACGCTGGAATCAACACGTAGGTGAACAATCGCCACAGTTCGCCGGCCAGAATGCGCTCCCGGTCCATCACCAGCAGCTGCGAAAACCCGGGCTTCCCCAGCTCCAGCACCAGCACCAGGCCCTGTGCCGCGACGAGGTAATAGGTCAGCCCGGAGATCGCGTAGCGGCCCCAGCGGCGCTCCAGGCGAGCCAGCATGCGGTCCATGGGTTCACCCCGGGTTGACGTACTGAAGGTCAGCGGCGCGCGCCGGGTCCGCCCTTGCGCAGCTCCG
>JACRCW010000156.1 GCA_016218805.1 Deltaproteobacteria bacterium
GCTGTGCCGGTGCATGGCGACGTCACGGGTGTCCCGCTGGCGTCCCGGCCGGGGGCGGCCGGGCCACACCGCGCTGGCGTGCTACCTGGCCGCAGCGGCGTTGTCGATCCCAGCGTCTACAACCATCTCGCATCACACCCCTCCACGGTGAACGGCCATGGGGCGGCGTCCTGGTGCCTGAGTCGCTGCACACGTGCCCTGATGAGCCCATCAAGGCGCGCGGCGGTTCCTGTCTCGCGTCCAGCGGCGCCCATCCAAGACCGGGCAAGCATGGCTACAGGGTCGCCTACCCGACCCTGCTTCATGCGTCGTGCTCCGGCTCCACCTTCACAACGATGGATGGCGCATCCGGCTCATCACGCGCCCGCTCGGCCGCGGCGGCCCCGAACTGTGGGGCGACTTGTGCGTGGGGGATTGACTCCACGTGTCGCAACCGGAGAACGCGCGGAGTGCCACCATCGAACCGCTGAAAACGCACAACCTCCCCGTCTGCGAGCCATGCACCAAAGCTGTACGTCCGCAGCCCGCGCTCAGACAGCACGTACCAACGGTCGTCAACGGGGACGAGAACCAGGTACTCCCCGGGTTCGCCCGGCTTGAGGCCCAGCTGAGCGTGGAGGGCCATGGCCGGACGCCAGGCCGGGATGGACCGCGGAATCTCGTCTTCCTCGGCATACGTCCACCCATTGAGTTGTCCGGGCAGTTCCAACTGCCAGCCGAGCTCATCCTCGAACTGCCGGCGCATCTCCTCGGGAAGGTCGTGATGCGCGAACATCACCTCCCCTTCGCCACGCCTCACGGCGTCCACCAACTCCGCGGGGAGGCGTTTGAGTCGCCCGTACGTCACCTGGGGTTCACTGCCTGGGGGCACTGCCGGCCAACCCACAGCGACCACGACGGCGTCGGGGGCGGCATCGTCCGCAATACGCTGGGGCGTGTTGAGCCAGATGGCAGCGCGCGTGCGCTTGAGAAACGCATCGTCGCCATGGACGGCGTTGAAGAAGCGATCAACTGGGCGGTCACCAAAGCGCACAAGCATCCGGGCCTCCAACGCCTCTCAGTGTGCCATGGTCTGAATTAGCAGCCGCCGGACGGCGCGGGTATCACCGCCCGCCCGTGCGCGCGCTCCCATGCCGGGGATGGCCACGCAATTGCGGGGAGAGGCCGGCCAGACTCAGCGACACACCCAGAGGCTCCAGCGGTCGTAGCTGCCGCTGGCACCGGCCCGCTCGGCGGCCGTGTCGTGCCACAGGCCGTGGTTGGGATTGGCGTCGGTGAGGTCGTAGAAGCCGTAGTAGTAGGTGTTGCCGTACCACGCGAGAATGCGGAACTCGTTGCCGCCGTTGACGAGGTTCCCATTGCTGTCCACGGGGGCGATCCACCCGACGCGTCCGCACACCTTCTGGCTGGCCGCCCAGTTCACGTAGTCCTGGTTGAGGCTGATGCGGCCGCGCACGGCGTAGCGTTGGGTCCCCGACGCGGTGGGGAACGCGTAGGGACCTGAGGCGTCCGCGCGCAGGCTGCCAAGGAAGGGGTGCAACAGGTCGTCGTCTTCGTTGGAGTCACTGCGGTTCCAGCACACCCAGCCCCACTGGTACAGCGCGGCCAGGTCCGCCTGGGACGGCGCAAACGCCACCGACCCAATGGTGCCGTACGCGGAATAAGTGGCTTCAAACGTGGCCGGGCGCTGCAGCATGTTGATCTTGAGTTCGCAGTCCCCGTAGCGCCAGCGCTGCGGATTGGTGGTGCCGGGGGCACCGGCGCTCCACGCCGGGCCAATGTCCGCGTACTGCGGGATGGCCACCGGCCCCTGCGCGCCGCCCGCGCCGCCCGCGCCCAGCAGAATGGGCCCGCCCAGCGCATCCATGGCGGACCCCTGCAGCAGCAGCTGGTTGCTGCCGGACGGGCTGGTGACAATCTGGTCCGCCCGGGCGACACCCGCCACGTGCAACGGCGCCGCCGGCACCGCGGCTCCCGCGCCGATGCCCACGCTGCCACCCACCAGGACATTCCGGTCCGCGGCGAAGTCCTGCTCCGGCACCGCGCGCCGTGCCGCCAGCGCAAACGCGGCGCTCCCCAGGCGCTGCCGCCCGGTCAGGGCGGTGTACGCGGGCTCGCCCGACGAGCGGACCTCCACGGCGAGGAACAGGTCCACCGATGCGGCCACGGCGTCCGTCAGCGCCGTGCGCTCGCCGAGGCGCACGGAGAACGCGCCGGCGGTGACCGGGACGCCGGTCTGCTCTTCCTGCCACAGGCACCAGGTGGACGGGCAGGCCGTCACGTTTCCCTGCACGGGGTCATTGAACAGCGTGAACCGCAGGTCCGCCGTGGCGGCGAGCGGAAGGCCGTTGCGTTCAAGCATCCCTTCATACGGCAGCGTGCCCCAGCCGGCCGCGTTGCTGATGTCCGCGCGCGCCACGCCGCCCGCGGTGGTCAGCGTCACGGCGACGGCGAGCACCAGGGTGACGCGGGCCCTCATTCCCTCTCTCCATGACTGCGACATGACGTGCACCTCGCCTGCGGGTTGGGGGCGGATGGTGGCAGCGTCGGCGCGGGGTGGCAAACGGGCATTCGCTGCGCGCCGCGGGGCGGACGGTTGCATCGTGAAGCGGTGGCCAGAGCGCGACGATGACTGGATGCAGGCATTCTCTGCGACGGGCTCTTTGGGCAAATGGCGGACCGGCGCAACACCGAGACACGGACGAGGACACACCTTCGGCCGCAACACGGTCTGGAGGACCTTCAAGTGCGTCCGTCTGGACAAACCGTACCCCTGGAGGCCACATTACGACGCCAACGACCCTTGCGGAGCCGCAAGCTGCCACGGCGGATTGAGCCATGTACTCGTTGCTCGAGGTCCAGAACTTCCGTGGCATTGAACGCCTCACGCTGGATGGGCTGAACCGGGTCAATCTCGTCGTCGGCCGCAACAACTGCGGTAAGACATCGCTGCTCGAGGCGGCTGCGCTCGCCTGGGACCCGACCGTCGCGGACAGCGTGCTTCCTTCGCTCTTCCGTCAGAGCGCTGGCTCAACGGAGGAGCGGTACTACCGATGGTTGGTACGCCAATCGTCTCCGTCGGCATCGTTGGAAATCCGGAACGGCGCCCATGCTTGTTCCGTGGTGCTGAACAGGGTTGCGACTGAGCAACCGGCGGGTTGGACGGTACGCGCCCTGCCGGGCGGCCTTCAGCTGCTTGCCAAGGACAGGGGCGGTAGCGTGCAGGTCACCACCGCACAGCCGCAAGGTCCAAACCAGGTTGTCTCCAAGTACGCGAAGGCCGTCCGGCGGAAAGGTGGGGAGGAGCAGATTGAGCGTCTCCTGCGAGCGGTGGACAGCCGGGTGCGGAAGGTTCGCGTTGATCCAGCGGCGGATGGCAACCACCTGATGGTGGACATGGGACTGGCCGAGATGCTGCCCCTTACCCAGGTGGGCGACGGCATGTACCGCCTTGTCTCCATGCTCTCCGATCTCGTGGGCGAGACGCCGGCATTCTGCCTGATCGACGAGATAGAAAACGGCCTGCACCATTCGGTTCTTCCCGCGGTGTGGACGGCGCTGGGCGAAGCCGCGGCGCAGCTCGACCTTCAGATCATTGCCACCACCCACAGCCGCGAGTGCCTGGAGGCGGCCGACAGCGCCTTCGAAGCCCGTAGCAGCTATGACCTTTCCGTCATCCAGATGTTCCGATTGGAAGGCAACGTTCAAGGGCGTTTGCTCGGGCGGGACCAGGTGCGAGCGGCCGCTGCAGGAGACGTGGATCTCCGGTCATGAGCAAGCCCCGTCTCGAGGATTCTCCCCACGTGGTTTGCGTCGAGGATTACTCTGACCTGCTGTTCATCGCCGAGGTGTTGGAAGAGGAGGGCGTGAAGGGCGTCTTTATCAAGGAGTTTCCTGGCAAGCAGGCCATGAAGACCCAATTGGACCGTTTCTCACGCCGCAACTCCTTGGCGAAAAGGCCAGCATTGGCGTCATCGTGGATGCCGACACCGACTCAGGCGGGACGTTTGCCGGTTTCGCAGCACTCCTCGCGCGGCTGACAAAGGTCGAGATCCGACAGCCGGGCACCTGGGGAGGCGTGAACCCGCGGGTGGGGCTCATGGTGGTTCCGCATGATGCGCCCGGCGAGCTGGAGACGCTGGTGTGGCGGGGCTGGTGTGCGGACCCCGCCAACGCCGCGCGGTTGAGCTGCATCCAGGCTTTCGAAGGCTGCATGCAGGCTGCCGGGGTGGCCGCACAAAGCCCAGACAAGGCCCGCCTCCAAGCGCTCCTGTCGCTGCTCAACGATGACGATCCGCGGCTGGGCCCGGGTGCGCGCGCACGAAAGCTGGACCTGGGCAGTCCGGCGCTGTTGCCCCCTGTGACGTTTCTGCGGGGCGTTGCATCCCCGTGACGCCGGTTCGGCGGGCAGTGACGGCCCTCCACGCCATGATGCCGGGCCCGCGCCTTCGGGTCACTTCAGCAGTTCCCTGATCAGCTGTGCGTGGCTTCGCCGCCGCTGCGGCGCGCGGACTTCACCACGCGGCGCAGGCGTGCGGTGGTCAGCGGGGCCATCACGTGGTGCAGCACCGGCAGGCGCGGCCGGTCACCCTTGTCCACGTAGGACAGCACCACGCCGCCGTGGGCGTGCGTCTCCGCCGCCAGCTCGCCAATGCGCACCTCATCCAGGTCCCGCGCGGCGTCCTCCAGCACCAGCACCTGCGGGCGGGCCATGCGCACCAGCGCCGGCGTGTCCCCGTCCAGGGCCACCACCGCCCACGCAATGCCCGGGTCATCCAGCGCGCGGAATGCGCGGCGCAGGCCGCGCACGTCATTGCCCAGCACCAGCACGGTCATGGCACCCGGTTCGGCCACCTTCTCCTTGCGGGGCCGCCGCGGGGACGGCGCGGTGGGGTCGGCGCCGGGGTCGGTGGGGCCAGCCAGGTCTGAGGCGGGCAGTCCCACGCGGGCCACAGGGGTGCGGTGGTCCTCGGGTGGCGGCGTGGGCTCCGGCGGCATGTCTGTGATGGGCGTGGGCTCGTCCAGGTCCGAGGCGGTCTGCTCCGCGGGGGGCGGGGTGGACGGGGGCGGCAGAGTGACGGGGAGCGGGCCCATCAGCGAGGTGAAAGTGGCCCCGGGCGCGGGAGTGCGGGTGCGCTGCGGTGGCGTTGGGGGCGGTGGCGGCGGTGGCGGCGGGGTGGGCGCGGCCGCGGGCGGTGGCAACAGGAGGCCCGGCCGCGCGGCGAGCAGGGCGCGGACCTGGTCCAACAGGGCGGCGGGGTGCTCGGCGGGGTCCGGCGGGAAGTTGAACGCAACGCGTTGCGAGGGCGCCAGCGTGCGCACACCGCCGGGAGGCCCCAGGGCGGCGAGCACCAGGCGCGGGCCGGGCTCGACGAGGACGTCAAACGCGCAGCCGGGGAGGGTGCCGCGTCCGGCCAGCACGGGGCGCCCGTCCAGGGGGGCCGGCCGCAGCCCCGCATGGGTCAGCAGGTCATGGTGCGTGGCGAGGCGGACGCGCAGTCCCTCCAGCTGGCCGCGCAACCGCGCCACCAGGTCGTCATGGGTGGTGCAGCCCACGGGGTCCAGCAGCGCCAGGTACGCCAGCTCCGGCGGGTCATGGAACTTCAGCAGCGTGCCCATGACGGAGTAGCCGGAAGCTGCCAGCAGTGGCTGCTGTGTCAGCAGGCTGCGGAGTTCCGCGCCGTGCAGCGGCAGGTGGAAGCTGACGCAGTCACCCTGGGTGCGGCAGTCCGCGCCCGCCTGCCGGAGGAAGCGCTCCAGGGCGAGGGTGGCGGAGGAGGATGTCGCGGTGCCCGGCGGGTGCATGGGTGCGTCGGAAACTGCCACGCGGGTGCCTGAGGCGTCACGCGGGGTGGTGCCGCGTCACAGGTGCGTGCGGACGTCCCACAGCTCGGGGAACAGCAGCCAGTCCACCGCCTTGCGCAGGAACGGGACGCCGGAGCTCCCGCCGGTGCCGCGCTTGTAGCCAATGATGCGGTGCACGGTCTTGAGGTGCCGGAAGCGCCACAGCGAGAACTGCTCCTCCACGTCCACGAGCTTCTCGGCCATCTCGTAGGCGTCCCAGGCCCGCTCCGGCGCGCGGTAGATGCCCTTGAACACCTCCACCACGCCCTCGTGCGCCACGTAGGGGCGCGTGAAGTCCCGCTCCAGCACCGCGCGGGGGACCGCGTGACCGTGGCGGGCCAGGTAGGCCAGGTACTCCTCGTAGATGGACGGACGGGCGGCCACCGCCAGCAGCGCGCGGTAGCGCGGCTCGTCATGGCGGAACACTTCAGCCATCTCCACGTTCTTGTTGTTGAGGATGAACTCAATGGTGCGGAAGTTGTGGGACTGGAACCCGCTGGCCGGTCCCAGCACGTGGCGGAATTGCAGGTACTCCGACGGAGTGAGCGTCTCCAGCACGGCCCACTGGTTGAACAGCTGCGCCTGGATGTGTTTCACGCGGGACAGGATCTTCAGCACCGGGGGCAGCTCGTCGCGGCGGATGTGCGCCAGCGCCGCGTCCAGTTCGTGGATGACCAGCTTCATCCACAGCTCGCTGGTCTGGTGCTGGATGATGAACAGCATCTCGTCGTGGTGCGGGGGATCGCTGCGCGGGCGCTGCTGGTCCAGCAGCGCGTCCAGGCGCAGGTAGTCCGTGTAGGTCAGCTTGTCCTTGAGGTCGGTGGTGATGCCGGCTTCCAGTTCTCGGTGTGTCATGGGTCTCCCCGGGGGCCAGGTGGCGCGCGTGTGTAGCGCAGCGGGGGTGGCCACGCCTTGGGTCCGCACGGCCGTTTGTGACGCGCCGCAGGATGGGGTTGCAGCGGGGGCCCGGCCCGCGCCAAGGTTGCGCCCACTTGGGAACCCTGGAACCCGCGTCGTGACCGAGCCCACCGCCCCCGCCCCGCGTCCGCCCACGCCCCGGGAGCTCCGGAAGAACCTCTCCGTCCTGCGCAAGGTGGTCCTGAAAAACCCGCTGGACCTGGACGCGCGCCTGCGCATTGCGCGCACCTACCGGCTGTTGGACAAGCCGGCCGACGCGGTGGAGCACTACCGCAGCGTGGCGCGCTATCTCGCCAACGCGGGCCACCCGGTGCTGGCCATTGCGGTGGTCAAGGAGCTGTTGCAGGTGGCGCCGGACCATCAGGAGTCCCTGCTGATGCTGGCGCGCCTGTACGCCCGCACGCGCGCCCCCGCCGAGCCCGGCCGCATTGCCGTCCCCATCCCGGAGCAGGGCACGGACGCGGCGGCGGCGGGCCTGCTGCGGCACTGGCCGCAGTCCCACACCGGGCTGTGGCGCGCGCTGCAGGAGGCGGACTCGGTGCTCAAGTCCGTGAGCCTGGCGCCGGGGACCCGGCCGGGCCCGGCGTTTGCCGCGCTGCTGGGGGAACAGGCGCGGGATACGCCGCCCATGCCCATGCCCGCCGTGGACCGCCCCATCAGCCTGGATGACGCGGACGTCCTGGAGGAGCGCGTGGCGGGCCCCGGCGTGCCGGCGCCGCCGCTGGAGGACGAATCCCCCACCAGCCCGCTGCGCCCCGCGCCCGCCGCCGGGCCCGCGCCGCCCCCGCAGGACACGGACCCGGAGGGCGTGGAGACCGTGTCCGCGGATGAGATTGCCGAGGTGCAGGACGACAGCGGGGACGCATCGCCCATGCCGCCGCTGCCGGATGTGCCGGACCACCCCATCCCGCTGCCGTCCATCCCGCTGTTCTCCTCTTTGGACCAGGACGGGTTTGTAACGCTTACGCGCGCGCTGGTGCACAAGACGGTGGCCGCGGGTGAGTACGTGTGGAAGGACGGTGATGACGCGTTCTTCCTGGTGGTGCTGGCCGCCGGCGAGGCGGTCATCTACCGCGGTGAGGGCGCGCACCGCGTGGAGATGCACCGGCTGGCCCCGGGTGACGTGGCGGGGGTGTTTGCGCTGGTGGCGGACCGCCGGCGCCAGGCCAGCATGCAGGCGGTGACGGACATTGCGTATTTTGAACTGCACCGCAGCGTGGTGGAGAAGCTGGCGCGGGACAACAAGGCGCTGCAGGAGGCGCTGCAGGGTTTCTTCCGCGAACGCGTCATTGGCGCGGTGCTGGCCATGCTGCCGCTGGTGCGGGACCTGGACGTGGCGGCGCGGCAGGACGTGGCGGCGCGCTTCCGCATCAAGCGCTACCAGGAGGGTGACGAGTTGTTCTACGCGGGCACGGAGACCAGCGGGCTGTGGGTGGTGCTGGAGGGCGTGGTGGGCGTGGGCACGGAGCGCGCGGACGGGGAGTTTGAGACACGGCAGATGCTGCCACCAGGGCACTTTGTGGCCAGCCTGGCCCAGCCCAAGGGCGCCGCCACCGAACTGGGCGCGCTGGCCCGTGGGGACGTCACCACCGCGGTGCTGAACCACAAGGCCATTGTGGAGGTGATGACGGCGTACCCGGCGCTGCGCGGCATAGGCGAAGCGCTGGACCCGGCGGGATTCCTGCTCAGCCCCAACGTGGCCGCGGGGAGCGCGCAGCTGCCGGCGGACCTGTCCCCCGCGTTCCTGCAGGGCAGCGGCGCGCGGACGGGTGGACACACCTGAGCGCGTGCCCCGTGGCATGGGGAAGCCGGGCGTCACCCGCCCCCCACCCCCCGCGCCTCCCCGCCTCGTCGGCGGAGCGGATGTCGGCGCGGGGCCGCCCCCCAAAGGGGGGCGGCGTTATTGGCTTGCCTGCGGCAAGCCGGACGCGTCAGCGGTACAGCACCCGCCACGCCTGGCGCGCTCCCGGCGGCACTTCGGTCAGCGGCTGGAAGGAGATCCCGTCCCCCAGCGTCACCGCTTCGCGGAACTGGTCGGTCACCAGGATCTCGCGCGCGTGCGCAATGTCCTCCCCCAGCTTGGAGGCCGCGTTCACTTCCGCGCCAAACACCTCGTGGTCACCAATGCGCAGCATGCGCCCGAAGCCCAGCCCCACGCACAGCAGGATGAGTTCCTCGTCGGCGCGGCCCTGGTTGAAGCGCTCCAGGTGCCGCTGCATCTCCAGCGCGCACGCCAGCGCGGAGTTGGGCCGCCGGAACACCACCATCATGCTGTCCGCCTCCACCTTGAGGAGGAACCCGTCGTGGCGGTTGATGCAGGGCGTCAGCTCCCGCAGGGACTCGTAGATGATCTGCAGGAAGTGGATGATCCCAAAGCTCACCACCTGGCGGGAGAACCCGGACAGATCGGTGAACATCACCGCCCACTCCTCGCCAAACAGGTCCCAGATGCGCTGGTCCAGCGCGGTCTTGTCCGTGCCGGCCCGCATGCGTTCCTGGATGAGGTCCTCCAGGCGCTGCTCCGCGCCGGTGGGCTTGATGCGGTACGCGGTGGGCATGAACATGGGCGGCCTCCCCGGGTTGGTCAGGACGTGAAGAACTCAATGAGCCGGCTGCGCGCGGCGTCGGCGTCGTGCATGCCCAGCTCCACCAGGTCGTGCGCGTACTCGCCGTCAAACAGCAGGTAGGACAGCAGGTCGTTCTCCGTCAGGCTCTCGTCCTCGCCAATGCGGCGGATGAGCCGGCCCACAATGCCGCCCACGCGCGCGGCCGCGCTCCCCAGGCGCGCGTGCTTGGCGGCAATGACGCCAATGTTGGTGGTGGGCTTGATCACCATGGGCTTGATGACGCGGTAGGCGCCCGCGTGGCGCGGTCCCATCACCTTGCTGATCTTCTCGGCAAACTCCGGCCCGTACACCTTGCGCCCGCCCTCGACGAGCGCGTTGGTGCGCTCCAGCCGCTCGATGTCGTACTCGGTGTGGTCCAGCAGCAGCGCGTTGAGGATCTTGCCCAGCAGGTAGGCGGCGGACGGGAACGAATCCACGCGCTCGCTCTCCATGCGCTTGATCTCATCCACGCTCTCTTCATGGCGCAGGCCGATGACCAGCACGCGGTCCGCGCCCAGGCGCAGCGGCGGGGACAGCGGCGTGTTGTGGCGCAGCCCGCCGTCACAGTACGTGCGGCCCTCCACCTCCACGGCGGGGAACAGCCACGGGATGGCGGCGGAGGCCAGCGCGTGCTGGTGGGTGATGCGCGTGGGGCGCGCGGTCACCCACGGGTCCCGGCTCCACGGCGGCACGCCGCCGCCGCGCCGCTCCACAAACACCACCGTCTTGCCCGTGCCAATGTCCGTGGCCGTGACGGTGAGCGCCTCCAGCCGCCCGGCGTTGATGTTGCGGCTGATCATGCCCCAGCGGTTGCCGTGCCGGACCAGCGCCTCCAGCGGGCCGGTGTGGAACAGACCGCCGCGCCGGCCGGGGCCAATGCGGTCATCCAGCTCGCCAAAGCCGCCGGAGCCCAGCACAAAGCGCGGCAGGTTGAGCAGCTCGCGCCAGCCCACCGAGTACACGCGTTCAATGCGGAGGCTCTCCCACAGCTCACACAGCTGCGCGCCCTGCATGTCCGGGACGTGCGCGTGCGCCGCCAGGAAGCACGCGTTGAGCGCGCCCACGCTGGTGCCCGAGACGATCTCGAACCGCGCGCGCTGGCGGACGCGCTCGGGGAGCTCTTCGCGGATGTAGCGGATGATCCCCGCCTCATAGGCGCCCCGCGCCCCGCCGCCGGACAGGACCAGTCCCGTCCAGGGTTCGTGCTTGACCGTCGTGGGGGCGGGCTCCGTCATGCCCCGCCATCTTTCCGCCGCCGGCGGCGGCAGCGCAACAAATCGCGCGGATTTGCGGCGCGCCCGGACGTCGGTGGCGCAGGGTGTGCGGCGGCGGTGGCGACGCGGGGAAGGCTCTTGACAGGCCCCACGGGGGCGCTTACAAGCCGCGCTCCCAACGTCTGGGGCAGTAGCTCAGCTGGGAGAGCGTCGCGTTCGCAATGCGAAGGTCGAGGGTTCGATCCCCTTCTGCTCCAACCTAGGAATCACCACGGGGGCGCCCACGGAACACCGGGGGCGCCCCCGCCGGTTTTCCGGGCCCCCGCCGGCGCGAGTAGGCTCCGCCGGCGCATGAAGCCCTACCTCGCCTCGCTGCCGCGCCACGCCCACACCTCCCACCGCGGCGGCAGCCTGCTGGCGCCGGAGAACACGCTGGCCGCGTTCCGCCAGGCGGTGGAGCGCTGGGACACGGACGTGCTGGAACTGGACGTGCGCCCCACCCGTGACGGCGCCGTGGTGGTGTTCCATGACGAGACGCTGGAGCGCACCACCAACGGCACGGGCCCCGTGTGCGAGCACAGCCTGGCGCAGCTGCAGGCGCTGGACGCGGGCCACCACCTTGCGGGCTGGCGCGGCCGCGGCGCGGTGGTGCCCACGCTGCAGGAGGTGTTGGAGGCGTTCCCCGGCAAGCACGTCAACATTGAGCTGAAAGAGGGTGCGGACGCGTTCCTGGAGGCGTTTGCGGTGGTGGTGGAGGGCGCGGGCGCCGTGGACCGCGTGTGTGTGGGCCACGTGGACGAGGAGCGCGCCCACGCGCTGCGGGCGCGCCTGCCGGAGTGCGCAACCTTCTTTCCGCAGGATCCGCTGCTGCGCTTCTTCTCCGCCACCCGGGCCGACGGTGAGCCGCTGCCCGACGAGCCCTGGGACGTGCTGAGTCTGCCGCTGGAGTACCTGGGCCTGCGCGTGGTGGATGCGCGCCTGGTGGAGGCCGCGCACCGCGCCGGCAAGGCGGTGCACGTGTGGACCGTGGATGACCCGGGTGACATGCACGCGCTGTGGGACCTGGGCGTGGACAGCATCCTGACCGACCGGCCGGACGTGCTGCGCGCGGTGATGCAGGCGCGGGGTTACCCGCGCGGCGCGTGAGCGGCTGGATCAGCGGCTGGCCGGGACGGGGTGTTTGACTCGCCGGAAGCCGCGTGAATCGCCGCTCACCACCCACCGTCCGGTGGCTCCAGCAGTTCCACCGACACGCCCGCCCGCCTCTTCTCCTTGTCGCCTGGAAAATCATACAGAACTGTGGTGTTCACCAGGATACGGTAGTCCCTCAAAGCCGGGATTGCCCCCAGGGTCCAAACGAAGTCCACCACGCGTTCACACACCGTCATCCCGTCACACGCGCGCATGAAGCCCGGCTGGTAGTTGGTGGGGTCCACCATTGTCGTCCAGTCGTCCACCAGGGCGACCATCCCGGCATCGTTTGCATTGACCTGCACCACAAGACCGCCGTCCGCCACCCAATACGGATGCATCAGTGCCTCAAAGTGCACCCAAGGGGGCGAGACCTCGTCGGGGCGGGCGTCGGGACTTTCGACGAATGAAGCGTATAGTGTTGCGCCGCCTCCCTTGGCCAGCGGCTCCGGACTTTCCACGCGGTATAGGAACCTCCGCTTCGTCGGTGCGCCACCGTCCGTAGGAAGGGTTACAGGAATGTCACGGATGCTCGCTCCCTTGCTTCCACCGGGGTAGTTTGGGCCACACCAGCACGCAGAAACGACCGGTGCGAACAGCGCCCACCACACGTTGCACCGCTTCACAACGGCTCCCCCTCCGTCGCGGAACTCGTCGAGAAGCCGCGGATCGCCCCGCCGAGCGACTGCCGTGCAGTGAAGCCCGGTCCTGGACGGTTGCTGCTGAACCAACCGGCCCGGTCACCGCCTTCCACAAAGACGTAGGTGAATCCCTGGGAATCCGTAACCGCGACCGGCGCAGATGCCGCGTGACCGCGTCTCACCACCCACCGTCCGGCGGCTCGACCAGTTCCACCGACACGCCCGCTCGCCTCTTCTCTTCATCGCCGGGGAAGCCATACAGAAAGGCAGTGTCCACCTGAATGCGGTAGTCCCTCAAAGCCGGTATTGCACCCAGGGTCCATACGAAGTCCACCACGCGCTCACAGACTCTCATCCCTTCGCATTTGCGCATGAAGAGCGGTTGGTAGTTGGTGGGTTCCACTGCGGTGGTCCAGTCGTCCACCAGCGCAAAGAAGCCTGCGTCGTTCGCCCCCGTGTCAACAACAACGCCGCCGTCCGGCACCAGGTACGGATGCACCAAGGCTTCGAAATGCATCCATGGCGGGGAAACTCGGTCAGGCCTGGTGTCGGGATCCTCAACGAACGAGATGGCGAGCGTTGCTCCGCCGCCCGCAGCCAGAGGCTCGGGACTTTCTACTCGGAAGATGAACCTCCGCATGGTGGGCGGGCCACCGTCTGTGGGAAGGGTCACGGGAATGTCGTTAATGCTCCATCCCTTGCTTCCACCAGGGTAATTTGAGCCACACCAACACGCAGAAACGGCCGGCGCCAACAACACCCACCACACGTGGCACCGCTTCACAACGGCTCTCCCTCCGTCGCGGAACTCGTCGGAATGCCCCGAATCACTCCGCCGACGGGACCCGCGTATCCTGGCGATCGATTCGTGACCATTCCGTGGCGCCGGAGGCGGACTCATGTACGGCCGCGCTCGCGAGTCATTCGCCGTTGCCGGCCATCATCGTCGTCATCCGCACCAGCTGCCAGACCACCAGGCCCATGGCCGCGGCGCTCCCCACAAACGCGGCGGCGCGCAGCAGCTGCGTGCGCGCTTCGCTGCGGTAGACGGACTCCGTGTCACGCGTGTTGGCGGCCATGGCCACCGCCTGGGCCAGCACGCGGTCACGCCCCTTTTGCGCCGCCTTGTCACGCGGGTACGCCTTGAGGTGGTCCCGGTAGCGCATGCCGGCAAACGGCAGCGCCTGCACGGAGGCGCAGTAGGCAACGAACACCTCGTGCGCGCGGGGGTTGCCCCAGTCACGCGCGGCCCGGTTCCACGCCGCGTTGAGGTGGCCCTCAAGACCGGCCTCCGGCATGGCTGCGGGGGCCACCATGCCTTCCGTCAGCGGGACGGGGAGGGACGGCTCTACCGGGCGGGGCTTCAGGGTCAGCGCTGTTGCCGGGACAGCGACGGGCAGGGCCATGGCGTCGGCCAGGCCCGGACCCGGGGTGGGGACCGCGTCGGCCGGAGGAGGTGCACCTTCAGACGGCGCCGGGACAAGCGGGGGTGTTGGCAGCGGGTCCGCGGCAGGCGGGTCGCTGACGGCCACGCCATCCGGCCGCAGTGCGGCGGTGGCACCGCAGGCAGCGCAGGTGAAGGACAGCACGCCATCCTCGGCGCGGAAGGTGCGGAGGTCGAACAGCGACTTGCAGAGCGGACACTGGACGATCATCGCGGTGCCTGACGGGCGGGCATGTTGGCACGGCGCGGAGGGGGCCTCCAGTCCGCGGCCGCGGATCCGTTCACAGCCCGGACCGCGGCAGCGGGTCTGGCACCAGGCACAGCGCAAAGGCCAGCACGCACAGGACAAGCACCGCCCATTGGCGCGCGCCCAGCGGCGGGCTGCCCTCCGGGGGCGGCGGATGGCGCAGCCCGGCCAACAGGCCCAGCAGCACCATCCCCGCGGCAACCGCCAGCCACGCCCAGTGGCGGCTGGCCACGGCGGCCAGCGGCAGCGCGGCAAACGTGAGGACGGACAGCGGCAGCGCGCGCCGCGGAGTAACAGCAGCGGCGATGTGCCCGCCGTCCAGTTGGCCGAACGGCAGCAGGTTGAACCACGTCAGGTACAGCCCGTACCAGCCGGCCAGCGCCATGGGGTGCAGCACCAGGTAGCGGTCCGGCGGCAGGCCCCCGTGCACCAACCACCGCGCCAGGGCCAGCGCGGGGGATTCCGGCATGGACAGGCCGCCCAGGCGCAGGAACACGGTCATCTCCTCGGCGGTCTTCACCTCAGAGGAGCCCACGCCCACCAGCAGGAACAGGAACGCGACCAGAAAACCGGTCAGCGGTCCGGCGGCCGCGATCTCCAGCATGGCGCGCCGCGGCCGCGGCGTGTCCGCGTCCATGGCGATGAGCGCGCCCATGGTCCCCAGCCCCGCCGGGATGGGCATGAAGAACGGCCAGGACGCTGGCACCTTCCAGGCGCGCGCCACCAGGTAGTGACCCATTTCATGCGTGAACAGCGACGCGAGCAGCGGCGCCGCAAACGCAATCCCGTCCAGCACGCGCGCGGGGTCACGCCGCAGCAGCGCCCACGCCACCCACATGGAGGTGGGCGCCGGCCGGTGCGCCAGCCCCACGCCGGCCAGCACCGTGGTGACAACGGTGCACAGGAACAGCACCAGGTGGAGCAGCCCGGGATGCGCGCGCCCCGGCGGTGCGGGACGCCCCTGCGCGGGGGCGGGGGAGAACAGTGCACCGCCCCAGCCGGTGCGGCCGGGGGCGGACCCGTGGGGGGACGGCGTGGGGTTCACCGGTGTCACCGTGGCCGCGGAGTCATCCGCGTTCCCCGCGCCACGCGCAAGCAGCGGTGCCCGGGTTGTCGGGGACGGGCGCCGCCCGTATGTTGCCCGGCGACAGGAGCGGCAATGGCAACACGGGAAATCCTCATCTGGCCGGACAAGCGCCTGGCGCAGAAGTGCGTGGCGGTGGCCGACGTGAACGACGACATCCGGGCCCTGGCCAGGGACATGCTGGAGTCCATGTACCAGGCCAATGGCGTGGGCCTGGCCGCGCCGCAGGTGGGCGTGCTCAAGCGCATGGTGGTCATTGACCTGCAGGGCCGGGACGGCGCGCCGTCCGGCGAGCCACCGCTGGTGCTCATCAACCCGGTGTTCAACGACATGCAGGGCGAGCTGACGTGGGAGGAGGGCTGCCTGTCCGTTCCCAATGAGGTGGGCCAGGTCACGCGCTACGCGCGCTGCGTGGTGGACTACACGGACCTGGATGGGAAGCCGCAGCGCGTGACGGGTGAGGGCCTGGCCAGCGTGGCGTTGCAGCACGAATGCGACCACCTGGAGGGCAAGCTGTTTGTGGACTACCTCAGCCCCATCAAGCGCAACGTGATCCGCCGGCGCATGCTCAAGCTGAAAGCGGAACGCGAACGCAACCGCCCGGTCCAGGCCGCCGCGCTCTGACGACGACACCATGGGCCTCCGCGTCCTCTTCATGGGCTCGCCCGCCTTTGCGGTGCCGTCCTTGCGGGCGCTGCACGCGGCGGGGCACACCGTGCTGTGCGCCGTGTGCCAGCCGGATGCGCCCAAGGACCGCGGCCACCGGTTGCAGCCGCCGCCGGTGAAGGAAGCCGCGCTGGAACTGGGCATCCCCGTGCGCCAGCCGGAGCGGGTGAAGGGCCCGCGCGGGCAGGCGTTCCTGGACGAGGTGAAGACTCTGGGCGCGGACATTGGCGTGGTGGCGGCGTACGGGAAGATCCTGCCGCAGGAGCTGCTGGATGCGCCGCGCGCGGGCTGCGTGAACCTGCACGCGTCCCTGCTGCCGCGCTTCCGCGGGGCTTCGCCCATCCAGCACGCCATCCTGGAGGGGGACGCGGAGACCGGCGTGTGCCTGATGCGGATGGTGCTGGAACTGGATGCGGGCGGTGTGTTTGCCCGCGCCCGCACGCCCATCCGGGACGACGACACCGCGGAGACCCTCTCCGAGCGGTTGGCGGGGCTGGCCGCGACGCTGTGCACCGCGCGCCTGGATGAGGTGGTGAGCGGCGCGCTGGTGGCGGAGCCGCAGGCGGCCGAGGGGATGACCTACGCGCCGTTGCTCACCAGGCAGATGGGACGGTTGGACCTGACGGGAGACGCCGCGCGCGAGGCCCGGCGCATCCGCGCCATGACGCCGTGGCCGGGCACCTGGCTGCCGTTCCGCGGCGAGGTCCTCAAGGTCCACGCCGCCCGCGCGGAGGTGGGCGGAGGTGGTGCGCCCGCAACCGTGCTGGCGGTGGGGGACGGGATCCGCGTGGCGTGCGGGACGGGCTCGCTCGTCGTCACCGAAGTGCAGGCGGCCGGCAAGCGGCGCATGCACGCGGCGGATTGGGCCCGCGGCGCGCGGCTGCAACCGGGTGACATGCTGGCCGAGCGCTGAACGCAGGCAGAAGTCAGGGCGCGCTCTTGAGGGATCCCCTCATTGCCGGTCCACGCCAGGATGAGAGCTAGCGGAGTCCTCCCGGGGATGCCAGCGTCGTTATGAGGGGATGCCTCAGGGCGCCTCAGGGCGCGCTCTTGAACGTGGCCGCGCGCACCTGCTCCGCCCGGACGGAACCGCCGCCAAACGCGGGGTCCAGCGTGCCCGGCCGTGACCGCGTGAGCGTCACCGTGGCGTCACACGTTTCGGTCTGGTCCCCGGAGGCCTTGCGCAACGTCCCGCGCGTGACCGTGGTGCCCAGCGTCTGCGGGTCCAGCGTCCGCGTGTAGTTGTCAAAGCACGTGCCGGCCACCAGCAACTCCAGCGTGTCCGCGCTGATGTCACTGGTCCACGTCAGCACCAGGTCCTCCGCCGCGCGGGACAGGCCCTGCGCGCCGTGGTCATTGATGGCGCCCAGCGTGAACGGGACCGGCAGCTCCGCCGACGACGAGGGCGCGCTGGGGAAGCTGCCCGTGCGCGTGAAGGAGACCACAAACGCCGCGGCGTCCGCCGGCTGCGCCGAGAACGTGGTGGCGTACGTGATGAAGCCCAGCAGGCTGGTGCGCGTGAGTTCGTGCGTCTCCGCCGAATGGGTGGCCTCCAGCTTGTCCGAGTTGGCCAGGTCAATGAACGTGGCCGCGGTATCCGCCTTGCGGAGCGTGACGCTCACATCCGCCGTGGCCCCACCCTTGTGCGTCACCACGATCTTCGCGTCCATGTCGCGGGTGGCGATATCGTCGGAGACCTCCGTGGTGCAGGCGGAACCCAGGGACAGGGCGAACAGACCGGCCAGAACTCGTTGCATTGAAATCCTCCTTTTTGACCCCACGCGCCCGGGACCATGCCACACGCCAACGCGGGCCGCGAGTGCCACGCCGTCACGGAGCGTCAAGTGCCTGCGTGACCGCGGCGCGCATCACGTCCGGCTCGGTGTAGCCCATGAATTGCCGCACCACGCGCCCGTTCCGGTCCACCAGTACCGTCATGGGAAGGCTGACAACGCGGTAGCGCTCCCCGGTGTTCTCCGTGTCAAACAGCACGGGAAACGCAAAGGGCCGGCCGCGCAGGTAGGCCTCCACCTTGGGGCGGTCCTCGGGCTCACGGTTGATGGCCAGCACGGTGAAGCCGCGCGCCTGCAGGTCGTCGTGGAGGCGGCCGAGTTCGGGGAGTTCGCGCAGGCAGGGGGGGCACCAGGTGGCCCAGAAGTCCAGCAGCACCACGCGGCCGCGTTGGCTCTCCAGGGACAGCTTCTCCGCGGCGGCGTACCGCGGCAGCGTGAAGGCGGGCGCCACGTCACCGGGCAACAGCGGGCTCAGTTCATCCCGCCGGCGGAAGGCGTCCAGCGCCCCCAGCGCCAGCGAGAAGCCCAACACGACGAGGAGAACGACCCCGGCGGACGTCTCCAGGCGCGGGCGCCGACGGGTCTGCGGCTGCGAGGTCACGCGTGGCGTGCTAGCAGAGCCGCGTGCCCAAGGCACCACCCCCGCCCCGGGAACCCATGCCGCTGCCCGTTGTGAACGACGACAGCCCGCTGTGCCAGGGCCCCGCCGCCAGCTGCGCCGCGTGCTGCGGGGTGTTCAACTTTGCGGACCGCTCCCCGCACGCGCTGCACGCGCGGCTGGAGCAGCGCACCGCGCGCGTGACCGCGGCGGGATGGGACCTGCAGGCGCTGACCGCGGTGGCGCGCGCGCTGTCCCTCCAGGAATCCCCGCAGCTGCTGTTCCGGGCGGTGCGCACCTGCCCGCTGGCGGGTTTTCTCAACGAGGAACGCACCCGCGTGGGCTGCCTCATCCATCCGCGGCGGCACCCCGCCGGCGCGGACCTGCGGGACCTGGGCGCGTACGGGGACCGGACCATCTGCGCGGGGCACCTGTGCGCGCCGCATACGTGGATGACCGCGGCGGACCGCGCGCTGCTGGCGGCGGCACCGGGGTGGCGCGCGTACAGCATGGCCGTGGGTGAGACGGGCTTTGTGAAAGCGGTGCTGCGTCACGTGGCCAACCGGCGCGGCGGCGAAGTGCACGCGGACGAGCTTGCGAACGCGCGCGTTCGGGCGGCGGCGGCGCGGGTGCTGGCGCTGTTTGACGCGTGGCCGTGGGCGGACCCGGACCCGCGGCGTTTTGGCGGGTTCTCGTTTGCCGGAGATGACGCGTACACGCGTGAGGTGCCGTCAGCGGGGCGCTTCCCGTTCATCCGTCCCAATGAGGCAACGCTGCTGGATGCGCTGGGCTCTCGCCTGGAGGACGAGGCCACGGCGCGCGCCGCGCTGGACGGGCTGGTGCTTGCGCTGCGGCCGCTGGTGGAAGCGCTGGGCGGGTGAACCTTGCCCGGCGGAGCGTGCATGGATATCCCCGCGCCGGGGACGACGGAGGCGGTGTGACCAAAGCGCGCGAGATGGACCTGGAGACCCTGCGGGGAGAGCCCCTGCCCGACGCCCTGCGCGATGCGGTCATGTCCTTCATGGAGGAGCAGATCCCGTTCAATCAGTACCTGGGGATGAAGGTGGTGACGCTGCAGCGCGGGCGCGCCGTCCTGGAGCTTCCCGCGCGTCCGGAGTTCACCGGGGACCCGTTCCGCCCCGCGCTCCACGGCGGCGTCATCTCCACGCTGGCAGACACGGTGGGCGGACTCGCGTGCTTCTCGCTGGCGGACGTGGAGGACCGCGCGTCCACCATTGACCTGCGTGTGGACTACCTGCGGCCGGGCAAGGTGAACACGCCGCTGCAGGCTGAGGCGGAGATCATCCGCATGGGCAACCGCGTGGCCGTGGCCAACGTCGTGGTGTTTCAGGAGGGGGACCGCGCGCACCCGGTGGCGGTGGCCAAGGGCGTGTACTCCATGCGGCGCGGGCGGCGCACCGAGCTGCCTGAGCCGTGAGGCATGCATGGGAACCGTCGACATTGCCCTGCTGGTGATGCTTGGTGCCATGGCGCTGGGAAACGCCGCCGTGCTGGCGCGCGTGGCGTGGCGCGAGCAACGACCCGAGCTGGGCCTGCTCGGCGTCACGGGGTTCAACAGCGTCGTCGTGATGGTGGGGCTCGGGTTCCAGTGGGACTCCTACCAGGCCATCTTCCTGGTGCCCGTGCTGCTGATGGTGGTGGCCGGTCTCAACCTGATGGCCGCCGTGCGCCTGGGCCTCACGCTGCTCGAGGACGAATGAGCGCCGTGTTACCGTCGCCACTTCTTGGAGGAAGCATGCAACTGCCGGTGCTCCATATCGAGTACCCCGCGTGGGTCGCCTCGCACGTTGACTGGGACCGCCCCTACCGTACCGACGAGGACCGGATGCGCCTCGCGATTGAGATGTCACGGCAGAACGTGGTGACGGGGACGGGCGGCCCGTTTGGCGCGGCCATCTTTGAGCGCGCGTCCGGGAAGCTGGTCAGCGTGGGGATGAACAGCGTGGTCCGCTACAACAACAGCACGCTGCACGGCGAGATGATGGCGTTCATGATGGCGCAGGCGCGGTTGGGAAGTTTTACGCTGCGCGCCAAGGACGGGCCGGAGCATGAGCTGTTCACGTCGTGTGACCCGTGCGCCATGTGCCTGGGCGCCACCTTGTGGAGCGGCGTCACGCGCGCCGTGTGCGGCGCTGACCGTGAAGATGCGTTCCGGTTGCACTTTGAGGAGGGGCCGGTCTTCCCCGAGTCATTGCAGTATCTACGCAAGCGCGGCATTGAGATTGTGGCGGGGTTCCTGCGCGAAGAGGCCAACGCGGTCCTGGAACTGTACCGGCAGAACAAGGGCGTCATCTACAACGGGTGACGTTGGCCACGGCGGCGCGGACGGCGGACACGGCGGCGGGAACCGCGCGCGCCACTGAGTCATTGAGTCCCTGGCCCATGGACGCCTGGTCCTCCACTTCAACGGCCACGACGTGGATGTGCCGCGGCACCGGGGCGCCGAATGCGCGCGCCAGCCGCAGCGCGGTGGGCAGGCCGATGCCGTGCGTGGTGGGTCCCGCCGTGGCGGGGAGCGCATCCATGGGAAACTCCACAATGGACCCGGCAGGCCGCCGCCCGGATTGCACGGCATCCAGCAACACCACGGAATCAAAACCGTCCATGTCGTCCAGCAGGTGCAGGCCGGACAACTCACTGCGGCGGATGACCGCGCCGGGTGGCGGGTCCCGCTCCAGTTCGTCCGCCACGCGCCATCCCACGCCGTCATCACGACGCAGCGGGTTGCCCAGGCACAGCACCAGGACCGCCGTCATGCGTCGCCAGCAACCACCCCGCGTGACAGGCGGCGCACCAGCGTGCCGTCACGCGCGCGCACCTGCACGTCCAAGGGCATCTCCCCCGGCAGCGAATGCGACGCGCACGCGTTGCACGGGTCGTACGCGCGGTACGCCATCTCAAGCTGGTTGAGGATGGCGTCATCCACCTTGCCGCCGTGGATGAACCCGCGCGCCGCTTTCCGCACGGAAATCTGCACCGGCGCGGCGTTGTGCTGGGAGGCGACGATGAGGTTCACGTGCGTAAGGATGCCCTGTGCGTCGGTCTGGTAGTGGTGGATGAGCGTGCCGCGCGGCGCCTCCACAATGCCAATGCCCTCAGCGGGTGTGGCCTCAGGGATGCGGCGCACGTCCGGACTACGCAGTTCCTCATCCTCCGCCAGCGCCGCAACGGCCTCCGCGGCCTGCATCACCTCCACCAGCCGGGCCCAGTGGAACGCCAGCGTGCGGTGCACTGGACGCCCGCCCAGGGCGGTGAACATCTTCTGCCGGTGCTCTTCCGCGCGCGGCGTGGCCATGCCGGTGGCGGCGTTGAGGCGTCCCAGCGGGCCCACGCGGTACAGGCTGCTGTCCGGTCCCTCTTCAAACCCCTTCCAGCCACGCGCGCGGAGGAACGGGAACTTCACGTACGTCCAACTCTCCGCGTGCTCGTCAATGTGCTGTGCGTAGTCGCGCGCGGCAAACGTGAGCAGTTCGGCACCCGCGGTGTCCACCACGCGCACCCGGCCGCGGTAGAAGGTCACGCGGCCCTGGTCATCCACCAGGCCCATGGAGTGGGTACGCAGGTTGAACGGTTCGGCCTCCATGGCCCGGTTCCACGCGTCCCCCGCCACGACGAGCTTGTAGAAGGTGTCCAGCGAGAATGCCGCGAAATCCACCAGCGAAGGAGCCAGCGCGCGGAGCTTTTCCAGCGTGGGAGGGGGCATGGGGCGGGACAGCCCGCCGGGCAGGGCAAACACCGGATGTGCCGTGCGGCCGGACATTTCCCCCATGATGGCGCGCACCGCCTTGCGCGTGCTGACGACGCGCGCGCCCACGTCCGCACCCAGCTTGGCGATGACGCCGAGCACGTTGCGCTGTGCTGGCGGCGTGTCCGCGCCCAGCAGCAGGTCCGGGCCGCCCAGGTAGTAGAAGTGGAGCGCGTGGTCCTCGAGAATGAACAGGTTGTAATAGAGTTCCCGCAGTTTGTGGGCGGCCGGTGGCGGGTCCACCTTCCACAGGTCATCCAGCGCGCGCGCGGAGGCCAGGTGGTGCGCGGCAGGGCACACACCGCAGATGTGCGCGGTGATTTGCGGCATTTCCTCGGCGGGACGACCCACACAGAAACGCTCAAATCCACGCAATTCCGGAATCTGCAGGTACGCGTGCTCCACCTCGCCGGCGTCATTCAGGAAGATCTCAATCTTCCCGTGGCCCTCCAGGCGCGTCATGGGGTCAATGGTGATGCGCTGGCTCATGGGAGCACCGGGAAGCGGCGCGCGGGGATGAGCGCGGACGCCATGGAGTAGCGGTAGAACGTCCCGGTGGGGTCCACAAACGCACCGGCTGCAGCGGCGGCACCCTCCGCGCTTTCACCGGCCAGCAGCGAACCCACCGCGCCGAGGAATGCCGCGCCCTGGTCCGTCACCCCGTCGGGCGGGCCAAAGCAGCCGCGGCACGGCATGTTGGCGTTCATGCAGCTCTCTCCGCAGCCCTGGCGCGTGGCGGGGCCCAGGCACACCAGCCCGTCAGCCAGAAAGCATTTGTCCGGGTTGGGTTGGTAGGTGGCAATGCGCCGCATGCGGGACAGGTCCACCTTCTCCGGGCGTGACTCGCGGCGCGTGCACGTCTCGCACAGCGCGCGGCCGGGAGAGAGGACGGCGCCGAACGGAGGCAGTTTCCCGGCCAGCAGCGCCTGTACCGCGGGGAGGATGACTTCCGTCGTCGGTGGACAGCCGGGCACGGTGCAGTCCACCGCCACCACTTCCGCCAGCGGCCGCACGCGCGCGCACAGGTCCGGCAGGTGCAACGCGTCGTGTTGCGTCCCGGGATGGTCCCCGTGTGAGACGGCACGGATGGCGGCCGACCCGACGAGGTTGCCCAGCCCCACGATGCCCCCGAGGTGCGCACACGCTCCAAAGGCCACCACCACGCGGGACTTGCGCCGCAACAACTCCGCCATTTCCACCTGTTCCTGCGTGCGCACCGCGCCGTTGATGAAGCTGACGTCAATGTCGCCGTCGGGCAGCGCCTCAATGTCCTTGCGGCGGAAGTCCAGCGCCACAGGCCACAGCACCACGTCCGCCACCTCCAGCACCGCGTGCAGACCCTCCGCAAGGTCCACAATGGCCTCCTCGCATCCGCCGCAGGAGGCGTTCCAGTAGAACGCCAGGCGCGGCCGCCGTCCGGCGGGCGGGGCGGCGGCGGCCGGTCCCGGTTGCACGTGGGCCGGGACCGCGGAGGGCGCTTCTTCCAGCGTGGACCGGGCGTAGCTCAGGGGGCCCAACTGCTGCAGCGCGGCCGTCATCTCCCGCACCGTGGAGGCAAAATGCTCGCTTTCCGTGGCGGACGCCCACGTCATGCGGACACGCGCGGGTTCAAAGCCCAGGTCCGCCAGCGTGCGCTGCAACAGCGTGAAACGCGCCAGCGCCTCAATGTTTCCGCGCAGGTAATGGCAATCCCCCGGGTGGCATCCGGCAACCAGGACGCCGTCCGCGCCCTCGCGCAGCGCCTGGACCACGTGCGTGGGCTCAATGCGGCCGGTGCACATCACGCGGATGGTCAGCAGCGCCTGCGGGTAGACCAGGCGCTCGCGCCCGGCAGCGTCGGCCGCTGCGTAGGCGCAGTGATCGCACAGGAACGCCACAATGCGCGGGGTGAACGTCATGGGAGCGGCCTCCGTCAGAACTGGATCTGGATGGTCAGCAACGGCGCCTTGCCGTTCACCGTCAGCACCATCTTCTTCTTCTTCTGGCAGAACTCACGGATATCCTTCTCAAACGACGGACAATCTCCCGATATTTCCACCAGCGTGCCCGGAGCCGTCTTTTGTGTGGCATTGGACAGGGCCAGCGTGGGGTGCGGACAGCGCAAACCTACAGCGTCAATCTTCTGGATCTCCATTTCCTTTGCTTTCCTCCTCAGTGACTCCGGGTGGTACCCTCCATGGCCAACAATCCGCTGATTTCCGCGGAGACCTGGCGGTACTCAAACTGCGGACACGCAATGGCGAGCGACGGGCACGCTGCGGCGCACGTCCCGCACCCGCGGCAATGCGCGGGCTCCACGCGGCACTTGCCATCCGCGAGCGTGCGGATGGCTCCGTACGGGCACGCCGTCACGCACACGCCGCACGCTCCGCACCGCTCCGGGATGACGCGCGCGGCCAGCGGTTCCAGCTCCAGCCGTTCGCCGGGGAGGCGGGTGGAGAGGATGCGCCCGGCCGCCGCGGTGCCATCCCGCACCACGTCACCCAGCGGGCGCGGGCCCAGCGCCGCGCCCACCACGTAGATCCCCGGCACGCGCGTTCCCGTTGGCACCAGCAGGTCAACGTCCGCTTCCAAGAATCCCTCCGCCGTGGTGCGCACGTGGAGATCGCGCGCCAGCTCGCCCACGGTGGAAGACGGACGCGTGCCGGTCCACAACACCACCAGGTCCGCGGTCCCCGTGGACGCCAGCTTGCCCGCGCGCCGGTAGGACACCCCGTTGTCCGTGGGAACCAGCGTTGCGGGGTCCAGCGCCCCGCTGGAGAACGCAACGCCCGCCGCGCGCAGCTGCTCAATCATGGGCGCGGCAAGTGTGGCTTGGTGGCAATCCCCCGCAAGTTGCAGCTCCACGCCCTCACAAACGTCCAACAGGCGGACGGCCAGCTTGGTCAGCTCGCGGCGGGCAAGGTCCGTGTCCCGCGCCGGCATCTCTGACGACGGCGCGAGCACCACGCGCCGCGGTACACCGCCGCCGGGCACCGTGACCTTGCCCGACGTGGGTCCCTGCGGATGCAGCATGCGCTCCAGTTGCACGCACGAGATGACCCCGGGCACCGCCGGGACCGGCAGCGTCTCCATCCCCGTGGCGACGACCACCGCACCGCACGTCAACGTGCGGTTCACCGGCGCCCGCTGGAAATCAATGGCATTCATGGGGCAGGCCTGGACGCACGGTCCGTCACACCCCGCGCCGTTGCACCGGCCGCAGTGCACCGGGTCCACGTGTGACACGTGCGGCAGCGACCCTGAGTACGCCATGCCGATCGCCTTGCGCTGGCCCACGCCCTCGTCGAGCGGATCGGGGAAGGACACGGGGCAGGCCGCGGCGCATTCCCCCGCACCCATGCACCGCGACGGGTCCACCGCCGGCGCGGCGGATTCCACCTCAACGGTGAACTGCCCGTGGAAGCCCTTCACGGAGACCACGCGGGATTCGCGCAGGACGTCAATCTGCGGGTGGTCCAGCACCTGGTTGATGGCCGGCTCCAGGAAACAGGACGCACACTTCATGGACGGGAAGACCTCATCCAACCGCGCAAGCAGTCCGCCCAGCGCGGCGCTGCGTTCCACCAGCGCCACGCGCCGGTTCTTCTGCGCCAGCGTCAGCGCGGCGGACAGCCCCGCCATTCCCCCACCAATTACGACGACATCCGCGCTGGCCTCCACCGTGCGCGTTTCCACCGCTTCCTGTTGCGCGGCCCGCCACAGTGCGCCCCGCACCAGGCCGCGCGCCCGCACGGTCGCCTGGCCGTCGTCGTCGCCCTGCCATTCGCACTGCTCCCGCAGATTGGTCATCTGCAACAGGAACGGGTTGAGTCCCGCGTCGGCCAGCACCTGCCGGAAGGTCGCTTCGTGCTCATGCGGTGAGCACCCGCCAATCACCACGCGGTCCAGTCCCTGCGTCCGCACCTGCTCAGCAAGCTTGGCTTTCCCGTCGGGCGCGCACAGAAACGCGTGCCGCTGCACCACCGCCGCCTCCGGCCACGCCTCCTGTGCCGCCAGGTCATCCAGCCGGATGGCGTTTCCCATGTTGGGACCGCACTCGCAGAAGAACAGGCCAATCCGTGGTGACGGAGTTGGCTTGCCATGCTGTTCACTCACGCGGAACCTCCGTGCGCTTCAGGGGAAGGCGTTCCGGCCAACGCGGCCGCGAAGCTACAGCCCTGCCACAACGGCTACAAGGTTGACGATCGCCGCGACCGGGTAGAAACGCGAAGATCCTGCGTTGGCGTCACCGTCCCGCCGGGGTGCGCGATTTGTCGTCGAGACCGCAGTGTGTTGCGGCGCGGACTCCATTCGTGGAAGTTGCGCACCATGACCACCGCTGACGCGCACACGCCGCCGCCGGGCCGCGGCATCTTCTGCAACCGGACCTTGAACCTGCGGTCCATCCACGCCGTCGGCTACGACATGGACTACACGCTGATCCACTACCGCGTGGACCAGTGGGAACGGCGCGCGTTTGAGCACATCCGCCAGCGCCTGTCCGCGCGCGGCTGGCCCGTGGACGACGTGACCTTTGACCCGGATGCGGTGACGCGCGGGCTGGTTATCGACACCGAGCTGGGGAACGTGGTGAAGGCCAACCGGTTCGGGTTTGTAAAGCGCGCATTTCACGGCACGCGGGCGCTGCAATACGACGAATGGCGCGGCGTGTACGCACGCACGCAGGTGGACCTGGGCGAGCCGCGCTGGGTGTTCCTCAACACGCTGTTCAGCATCTCAGAGGCCTGCATGTACATGCACCTTGTGGAGTTGCTGGATGCGCGCCGCATACCGGAGGTGATGGGCTACCCGGAGTTGTACGCCGTGGTGCGCCGCACGCTGGATGAAGCGCACATGGAGGGCGAGCTCAAGCGGGAGATCGTGTCCGACCCGGACCGGTTTGTGGAGTTGGACCCGGACGTCCCGCTGGCGCTGCTGGACCAGAAGACCGCGGGCAAGAAGCTGCTGCTCATCACGAACAGCGAGTGGGACTACACCGCGGCGATGATGAAGTACGCGTTTGACCGGTTCTTGCCGACGGGGACGACGTGGCGTGACCTGTTCCACCTGGTGATGGTCAGCGCGCGCAAGCCGGACTTCTTCAGCACGCGCACGCCGGTGTACGAGGTCCAGACCGACACCGGGCTGTTGCGGCCTTTCCCCACGGGGTTTGCGCCCGGCGGCGTGTACCACGGCGGCAACGCGCACCAGGTGGAGCGGCACCTGGGCGTGGGCGGGGATGACATCCTCTACGTGGGTGACCACATGTTCACGGACGTGCACATCAGCAAGAGCATCCTGCGCTGGCGCACGGCGCTGATCGTCCGCGAACTGGAGGCGGAGATTGAGGCCACGGTGCGCTTCGCGCCCGACCAGGCGCGGCTGGATGGGCTGATGGCCAAGAAGGAGAGGCTGGAGTTCGCTTTCAGCCAGCTGCGCGTGCAACTGCAGCGCGGACGTGCGCCCCACGCCTCCGACACGACGACCAGCGCGCACGAACTGGAGCGGCGCATGGGCGAGCTGCGCCAGGAAATGCTGGAACTGGACAGCGCCATCAGCCCGCTGGCGCGCACCAGCGGCGAGCTGTTCAACCGGCGGTGGGGCCCGTTGATGCGCGCCGGGAACGACAAGAGTCACCTGGCACGCCAGGTGGAACGCTACGCGGACATCTACATGTCGCGGGTCAGCAACTTCCTGTTCCAGACGCCGTTTGTGTACCTGCGCTCGCCGCGGGGGAGCCTGCCGCATGACCCGATTCGCTGAGTGGTGGCTCCCCGCGCTTGCCGCCGTGGCCGCCTGCACGCCCCCGGCGCCCGAGCACGACGTGGACGTGGATGACGGCCCGCTCCACCTGCACGCCAGCACGCGTGACGGCACGGTGGTGATCACGCAGGCAGGGCAGGTGGTCGCGGCAGTGGACCTGTCGCTCGTGGCCTTCCGCGCGTCGGAGGCGGTGTTTGACATGCAATACGGCATGTTTGATATCCGCGAGTTTCCGGAGGACTGGCGCACCACGGCGCGGCTGCGCACGTCACGGCACCGGCCGTTTGTGCTGGTGGATGGGAGCGGCGCGGACCTGGGGGAGCTGCGCGTCCTCCTGCGCGGTGATGGACACGTGCGCCTGGAATTCGTGGCGGATGATGCGCGAATGAACCGCGCGCGCATCGCGCTGGACTGCGCGGCCACGGAGCATTTTGCGGGTTTTGGTGCGCAGACGCATGACGTGGACCACCGCGGGCAGCGCGTGCCCCTGTGGGTGAGTGAGCAGGGCATTGGCAAGGTTGACCACGACGAGCTGCCCACTGTGTGGCAGGTGACCGGGCGGCGGCACACCAGCCAGGTGCCCATCCCCGCGTATGTCTCCAGCCGCGGCGTGGCCGTGGTGGCGGACACGTACGCGTACAGCGTGTTTGACCTGTGCCGGGAGCGTGAGGACCGCGTCATCATTGAGACGTGGGAGGGGACACTGCGCCTGGACGTGTACGCGGGGCCAACGCCGCTGGATGCGCTGGCGCGCCTCACCGCGGACCTGGGCCGGCCGCGGCTGCCCCCGCCGTGGGCGCTGGCGCCGTGGAACGACGCGCTGTTTGGGACGGACAACGTGCTGGCGTTTGCGCACTGGCTGCGGGAGCAGCGCATTCCCAGCTCCGCCATCTGGAGCGAGGACTGGAAAGGCGCGGAATGGAACGGTGACCACTACACGCTCAGCGAGAACTGGGACCTGGACCCCGTGCTTTATCCGCGTTTCAGCGCGATGATTGTCGAATTGAAATCCATGGGTTTTTCGCAGCAACTGTACCGCAACCCGTTCCTGTACCTGGACGCGGACGCGTGGCGGGAGGCCAAGGATCTTGTTGTCATGGACACCGCGGGAGACCCGTGGAAGACCAACGGCGCCACGTTCACGGACACGGCGTTCCTGGACCTCACGTCACCGGCGGCCCGCACCTGGGTCCTGGGAAAGTTGCTGGAATGCCTGGATACCGGCGCGCTGGGCTGGATGGCGGACTTTGCGGAATGGATGCCGGTGGATGACGCGGTGACCGCTGATGGCAGCGATCCCGCGCTGGTGCACAACCGCTACCCGGTGTTGTGGCAGGAGGTGAACAACGAAGCGTTGCGCCTGGCGGGCCGGTTGGACGACGCGGTGGTGTATTACCGCAGCGGACACCTGCGGTCCCAGGGGCTGGCGCAGGTGATGTGGGCCGGGGACCAGCGCACGGACTTCCAGGCGGATGACGGACTGCCGACGGTGCTGCCCATTGGGCTGGGGCTTGCGGCCACCGGTTTCCCGTTCTTTGCGCATGACATTGGCGGGTACCAGTCCTCCACCAACCCGCCCGCGGACAAAGAACTGTATTTCCGGTGGACGGAACTGGGCGCGCTCACGCCCGTGATGCGCACGCACCACGGCACGCACCCGCGGCTGCAATGGAACCTTCGCTCCGACGAAGAGACCACGGCGCACTACAAGCGCTACGCGGAGCTGCACGTGCGCCTGTATCCGTACCTGCGCGCGCTGGCGCACGCGGCGGTGGAGCAGGGGCGTCCCATGTGGATTCCCATGGGGTTCAAGCACCCGTCCGACCCGACCGCGTGGGCCGTGAAAGACCAGTATTGCCTGGGGGAAGCGCTGCTGGTGGCGCCGGTGGTGACCCGGGGTGCCACCAACCGCGACGTGTACCTCCCCGCGGGACGCTGGGTGCCCTGGCTGGACGGCGGCGCCGCGCTGGACGGAGGACGCACGGTGAACGTGCCGGCGCCCCTGGTGGAAATACCGGTATTCATCGCGGCGGGTGGCCTGGTTCCCATGACCGCGGCGGCCGCGCAGACGTTGTTTCCGGGGGATTCCTCCATTCCCGGATTGGAGACCACGGAGGGCGACCGGGTGCTGCACGTCGGACTTGGGGCGCCCGGAGCGTTCATGGAGGAAAGCGGTGCATCGTACGCATTGACCGGCACGGGCACGGATGTCACGGGGCTGACGCGGGAGGCGGACGGCGCCGTCATTGTGGATGGGAACGGGACCATTGCGGGCGGTGGCTTTACGCTGATGCTGGCGGGGCATCCCACCGTGCGCCGCACGCGGGTCTATTTCCGGTGAATCACGGGCGCCAGTCGGCGCGCATTTCGTCCAGGGACAGGGTGGCGTTGGGCGCCAGCACTTCCAGCCGCACGCGCATGCGCTCCGTTCCAACGGGTGCATAGAAGGCCATTCCCGCGGCGTGGTGTGTACCGGCAACCGGCGCGTTCAGTGCGCCGTCACCCAGCTGGGCGTCTGCCGCGTCAAAGAACTGCACCCGCACGTACGTCTCACCGGAAGCCTGTGCGACGACGTGCAGGAACACAACACCCGGCGCGGCCGGGTAGAACGGCGAAAGCGCGTACGCTCCCGGGTACTGGCACCCGCCCGTGCACGGCAGGTCATGGGATACCAGTTCCGCCGTGGCGCCGCCGGCGCGCGTGCCGGCGGAGAGTGTTCCGGCGGTGCACCCGGAGCAGTTGGTCCACGACGTCCAGCCGCCGGTCCCGGTCTCAAAGTCATCCTGCAGCAGGACGCGGGGTGTGCAGCGCCCGGCCTGGCACCAGCCGGCGCTGCAGGCGGCGCCGTCCGCGGAAGACGTGCATGCGCCCGCGGCCTGTTCATGGGTGATGAGCCACGCGGCCACGTCGTCGGAAGGCTCCACCGTGTAGCAGGTGGGGGCGGCCGCGCAGAACTGGTGGAATTGCCAGGCCCACAATGCGCTGTAATCCACACGGGCCTCCAGCATTGCAGCGGTGAGGCGGCGGGTCGCCCCTTCGCGCGCGTCACCCGCGCAATCCGTGATGCTTCCGCAGGTGATGGTGCCCGCGCGCGGCTCACCGTACTCACCCACGTACAACGTGCGCCCGGCGCGGCGGGCAATCTCCGCCGTGGTGGCCACCAGTGCGGCACCAAAGTCATCCAGGGAACCAAACCGGCGCGCGTCGTCGCCCGGGTAGTGGTGCACGGAGATGATGTCCACGCCGGAGGGGTGGAGTTGCAGCAACGTGGATTCGTATTGGGCCGCGTCATCCGCGGTCCAATCACAGGCCGGGCAGGGGCTGCGCGCCAGGTGCCAGGCGGACGCGCGCGGGTAGGCGTGGCCGGTGGAGACGGGTTTGCCGGGATCAAGTCCGTGAATCAACGCAGTGATGGCGCCGGCGAATTGACCGAGATCTTCCGCCGTGGACGTCACACCCCGGCAGGCGTGGCAGGAGAAGAAGTTGTCCGCGCTGGTGCGCTGGCACGGCGTGCCCAGCGCGGGGACCAGGCTCCCGCACGCGTTGGTGGCACCCGAGCACACGCTGCATGTTGAGAAATCCAGGTCCGCGGCCAGGTTGAGTTCGTTGCCGATCTCCCAGAACAGGATGACGTCCTGCCCCGCGTACCGGGTGACGACGTCACGGATGTACTCCTCCGCCATCTGGCGGGTGGCGGAGCCCGGCGTGAACAGCGCGGACAGTGGTTGGTTGTTGAGGTCCGGAAAGAGGAACAGGTGCCACAGCAGGCTCGGGATGAGGCGCAGTCCCCGCGCGCGGGCGTCTGTCACCAGTGCGTCAAACGCGGCGAAATAGGCGGCCTTGTCGGCGACCCAGCCCGCGCCCGTCGTCATGTCCGTGGGCCAGTAGCCGCTGGCGATGAAGCGCGCGTGCGTGAAACCCGCGGCGCGCGCGGAGTCCATGTTGGTGCGCGCACCCGCGGGCCCCTCCGGCGCAATCCCCAGGTAGCCGTGCAGGATGTTGGGCAGGTTGACGCCCATGGGGCGCGCCGCGGGAAGCGGTGCGGACGAGGTGGCCGCTGCGGTGGAGCTGTTGTTCGCCGTTGAGGAGGACGCGGCCGCGGGCTGAGAGGTGGCCGGCTGGGAAACGCCGGTCTGCGATGACGGACGGGATGCGGAGGAAACACCCGCGCGCGAGGACGAGGCGGACGTCCGGCGGCTTGTGGTGGGGCCGATTGACCAGTCTGCCGCAGAGGAAGAAGCGCTCACCGCACCGGAGGAGGAGCCCCCGCCGTCAGGGGGCGACGGCCGGCACGCTGCAAACAGGAGGAAACCAAGAGACACGCAGGCGCGGTGCATGAAACATCCTCCGTCGTGGGACGCGGCGGAGCGTTACCAGACCAAACCTTCGGTGGATAGACCGGTTATTCGGCGCTGCGTTTCGCTGGCTTGCGTTGCCTCCCCCTTCGGGGGGAGGCAGCTTGCCGACGTCAGTCGGCAAGCGGTGGGGGGGCGGGACCAACGGGTCCATCCCACGCGCCCTCACGGTGGCCGCATCCGCCCGCGAGCCGCAACCTGCCCGAACACCTCCAGCGCTAGGACACCCAGGTCTTCCCTGCCGTGTCCGGACGCAATCAGCGCATCCATGCGCTCAGCGATGGCGGGCAGCACGGCGAGCGGCAACGGCGACGCGCGCGCGGTCTGCAGCATCAGGCGCACATCCTTGCGCGCCATGGACAGCTCAAAGGTTGCATTGAAATCCCCCTGCGCCATGCGTGCGCCGCGGATGTCAATCTGCCGCCCGACGGGGAAGTCCTTGAACAGCGCCATGGCCTCCGCGGGTTCAATCCCCGTCGCGCGCGCCAGCACCAGCACATCCGCCACGCCCGCCGCCAGCGCCATGATCATCGCGTTCCCAAACAGCTTGAATGCGGCGCCCTTGTCCGGCCGCTCGCCCAGGTACATGAGCTTGCCCGTCATGGGGCGCAGTGCGGCCTCCACGCGTTCAAACAGCGCGCGCGGTGCACTGCACAGCATGATCCCCGTCGCCGTGCGTGCGTTGTCCGGTGACATGAACACCGGCGCATGGACAAACGCGACACCCGCCGCCTGCATGCGTTCGCAACGGCGCACGGTTCCCTCCGGCGTGACGGTGCTGTGGTCCACCATGATCGCGCCCGCCGGAAGGTGCGGAATGATCTCATCCAGCACGGCGTCCACCGCGGCATCGTCCGCCAGGCACAGGTGCACGCGGGCCGCGTTGGCCACCGCGGCGGATGCGCGTGGGTGGGGCACCGCGCCCAGCTCCGCCAGCGGGACCAGCTTGGACGCCGTGCGGTTCCACGCGTCCACGGGAATCCCGCGCGTGCGCAGTCCCGCCACAAATCCGCTCCCCAACAGCCCCGTTCCCAGCCACGCCACGCGCTCCGTCATGGTGCACCTCCCGGCCGGTATGTGCGGCACCGCGGCCCGGCGTTCAAGCGCGCCGCTCTGGCCAGCGCGGCCTTCACCGTGGTACGCGCGCCGACGCGACGGCGGGGTGCACCATGTCGGGCGGGCGCGGGCTCATGCAGTGGGCGGTGGACCCGGAGGTGGACCGGGCGGTGGACGCGGTGCCCAACCGCGTCAACGGGCTCGGTTATGACCCGTGGGGCTTCAACCCGCAGGCCGCCAAGCTGTACTTCTCCATTGCCCGGCACATCTACGCGTATTTCCGCCCGGAGATCGTCGGCATTGAGAACCTGCCGCCGGGGCGCGTGCTGATCGTGCCCAACCACTCCGGGCAGCTCCCGTTGGATGGGCTGGTCATCGCCGTCGCCTGCCTGCTGCACGCGCAGCCGCCGCGGCTGGTGCGGGCCATGGCGGAGCGGTGGTTTCCCACGCTGCCGTGGGTGAACATTGCCTTCAGCCGCTCCGGCGTGGTGGTGGGGGATCCCATCAACTGCAAGAACCTGCTGGAGGCGGACAACGCCATCCTCGTCTTCCCTGAAGGCGCGCGCGGTTGCGGCAAGACCTTCCAGCACCGCTATCAGTTGGAGGAGTTTGGCCGCGGGTTCATGCGCCTGGCCTTGCAGACCGGGACGCCCATTGTTCCCGTGGGCGTGGTGGGCGCGGAGGAGTCCATCATCTCCGTGGCCAATCTGCGCCCGCTGGCGCGGCTGGTTGGGATGCCTTACGCGCCGGTGAGCCCGCTGCTGCCGCTGCTGGGACCGCTGGCGTACCTGCCGCTGCCCACGCGTTTCCACGTGCACTTTGGCAAGCCGCTGGTGTTTGACGGCCCGTTTGATGACGAGGACACCGAAATCGACCGCAAGGTGGCCGTGGTGAAGGACGCGGTGGCCGGGCTGCTGCGCAAGGGGCGCGCGCAGCGCCGCGGTTGGTTCACCTGAGGACCGCCATGGCCGCCACTCTTGTCACGGGCATTTCCGGCAGCCTTGCACGCCGCGTGGCGGACCGGCTGGTGGAGCGCGGGGACACCGTCGTGGGTGTGGACTACCGGCCGCCGCCCGCGGCGCTGGACAAGCGCATCCGCTTCTTTCAGGCCAACTACAACAAGACCCGCATTGAGGATGTGTTCCGCCACTGCACGTTTGACCGCGTGCTGCACCTGGGCCGGGTGGGCAACCTCAAGGAGTCCATGGGCAAGCGGTTTGACCTCAACGTGGTTGGCAGCCAGAAGATCCTCAACCTGTGCCTGGCGGGCGGGGTGAAGCGCCTGGTGGTGTTCTCCACGTTCCACATCTACGGCGCGCACCCGGCCAACCACATCCCCATCTCTGAAGAAGACCCGCTGCACGCGGGCACGGATTTCCCGCAGATTGCGGACGCCATCCAGCTGGACAACATGGCCAGCCGCTGGGTGTACCAGCACCGCGGCATCCGCACCGTGGTGCTGCGGCCCACCAACGTCATTGGCCCGGCCATCCAGAACGCCATCGCCAACCTGCTGCGCCAGCCCCGCATCCCGCACCTCATGGGTTACAACCCCATGGTCCAGTTCATCCATGAAGATGACATGGCCGCGGCCATCCTGGCCGCCGCCGACGGCGAACAGGTGGGCATCTTCAACGTGGCGGGTGACGGCGTCATGCCGTGGCGGACGGCGCTGCGCCTGGTGCGTGCGTCCACCTTCCCCATCCCCGCCGCCGCCGTGGAACTGTACCTGTCCATCTTCAGCCGGTTCCCGCATTACCTGGTGAACTTCTTCCGCTACCCGTGCGTGATCACAGACCGCCGGTTCCGCGAGGCGTTCCACTGGGCGCCGCGCATCCCCATGGAAGACATGCTGTGGTCCACCGTTGAAGAGGCGCGCAAGCGCCAGGGTTTCACGTAGAGGAGGCACGTCATGGAGCTCAAAGGAAGGACGGCACTGGTCACGGGCGGCGCGTCGGGGTTGGGGCGGGCCGTCGTGGAGCGGTTGGTGGGCGCCGGGATGAATGTGGTCATCCTGGACCGGGAGAAGTCTGAGGGCGCCACCGTCGCCGCGGGGCTGGGGAAGGCGGCGCACTTTGAACCGTCTGATGTCACCAGCCCGGAGTTGGTGAAGAAGGCGGTGGATGGGGCGGTGGCGCGTTTCGGTGGGCTGCACGTCGGTGTGTCGTGCGCCGGCGTTGGCGCGGCGGCGCGCACGCTGGGAAAGACGGGTCCCATGGACCTGGAAGTGTTCCGCACCGTCATCAACGTGAACCTGGTGGGGACGTTCAACGTGGCGCGCTTGTGCGCGGACGCCATGTCCCGCAACCAGCCCACCGCGGACGGCGAGCGCGGCGTCATCATCAACACCGCGTCCATTGCCGCGTTTGACGGGCAGGTGGGCCAGGTTCCCTACGCGGCCAGCAAGGGCGGGATTGTCGCCATGGCGCTGCCCATGGCGCGTGACCTGATGAAGAACGGCATCCGCGTGGTCACCATCGCCCCGGGTATCTTTGACACGCCCATGCTGGCGCAGGTGCCGGAAGACATCCGCCGTGCGCTGGGCGAATCCGTCCCGTTCCCCTCGCGCCTGGGCCGGCCCGCCGAGTTCGCCGCGCTGGCGCAGCACATCGTCGAGAATTGCATGCTCAACGGCGAAGTGATCCGCCTGGACGGCGCGCTTCGCATGGCACCCAAGTGACCCACCCGGAGGAACCGATGTCCCGCAGATTGCCCGTGCTTCTTGTTGCCCTGGTCCCGCTGCTTGGCGCGTGGACCGCACCACCGCCCGCGGACGCCACGCCGGAACCGCTCAAGGCAGACCTGCTCAAGGCGGACACGCTGTATGACACGCGCCACGAGGGGAAGAACGAAGACGACGCGTTGGCGCTGCTGCGCAAGCTGGGCAAGGAGAATGCCGGCAATTACGACGTGCAATGGCGCCTGGCGCGCGCGCTGTACTTCCGCACCGAGGGCACCACCGACAAAGGCAAGCACCAGACGCTGGCCGAAGAGTGCTGGGACGCGGGCAAGAAGGCGGTGGCCGCGGATCCCAAGCGCGCCGAGGGACAGTACTGGCTGGGCATCTGCGTGGGCGCGTACAGCCAGGGCGTGGGAATTGTCACCGCGCTCACCCGCGGCCTGGAGGGCAAGTTCCGGGATCCGGTGGTGGCCGCGCAGAAGGTGAATGACGGCGTGGACAACGGCGGGCTGTACGCCGCGCTGGGCCGCTACAAGTACGAACTGCCGTGGCCCAAGCGCTCGCTGGACGGGTCCGTGGAATACCTGCGCAAGGGCCTGCAGAAGCACCCGGCCAACCTGCGCTGCAAGCTGTATCTGGCAGAGAGCCTGTGGGACCGTGACGAGGGCAAGGACCGCGAGGAGGCCCAGAAGATGCTCAAGGAGGTCGTGGCGGCCACGCCCGGTGCGTACGACACCGCCGAGGAGATCCGTACGCAGAAGATGGCCAAGGAGACCGCCGCCCGCCTGGGCGTGAAGCTGTGAATCCGGCTCGCTTCACGTGAACAGGTGAAGGTGCCCGCCCGGTGACCGCGCGGAGCGTCACCGCCACCGGCCGATGGCGATCCAACTGCACTTGTTGTTGTTGCCGGAGTTGACGTGGATGGTCATGCCGGTGCCATCCGTCCTCCGGTAATCCGTGCCGGTTTGGCCCGCTGAGCATTGGTAGTCCTGCCGGTACACGCTGCTCACCGACACCTGTGGAACTCCAACAAACGGCACGGGGAAGTCCACCACCGCGGACCCGCCCGCCGGGATGACGCCGGTGTCCGCCCACATCAACAGGATGTCACCCAGGAACGCGTACTTGATGGGCGCTGCGCTGGAGTGGTCCCACGGACCGGTGAGTTCCTGACCGCGCAGCGTGCCCATCACGTCAAGCAGCGCCGCGGCGTCCGGCGTCCCGCTCCCCACCGCCACCGGCCCCTGCAGGATGGCGTCACCCGCCACGTCCAGCTTCCGGCTGGGGGCCGCGCCGGGAGGCAGCGCCACCCCCATGCTGCCGGCGGCCTGGATGTTGCCGTCGGCCAGGAAGTCCTGTCCCGGCGCGCCACGCCGCGCAAAGGGGACGCTTCCCAGCAACTGCCGGCCGCCCAGCGGCGTGCCGTCAACCGTGACCTGCAGCCAGCGGTTGCCGCCCAGCGCGTTGTCCGGCAGGTCCACGCTGCTGCCCAGCGCCACCGAGAACAGCCCGCCCGCCACCAGCACGCCCGTATGCGTCTCCGGTCCCCAGGTCCGATTGCCTGCCGCCGGGTCGTCGTACAGCTCAAAGGTGAACTCCGCCGCGGTGCTGATGGGGACCCCGTCCTTCTCAAGAAACCCCTGGTACGGGATGGTCGCGCCGCTGGCCGCGGCATCGGTGGTGACCGTCCGTGCAAAGGCGGACAGCCCAAACACCAACCCTGCAACACCCGTGGTCAGCGACAACCCGTTCATCCAGTTCCGGCGGTGGTTCGTCACGCTGTTCCTCCGTTCACTCGCTTGGCCTCTCGGGTCCTGTCGTCAGGCGCCGCGGGAGAGGCCCGCTGCGGCGCGCGTGCGTGCACGGGATACCTACCACAGCGGTTCACAACGCCAGAATGCAGGCGGGAGGACGGCCATGCGCAACGGGGGAACTCGGGAATCGTTGGCTCGGCGTTCCGTTGTCTGACGGAGACCGTGCGGTGGGCGGCGTGCCCGCCCGAGACGAGGATGTTGCGCGGCGGCAAGGTGGCCGTGTCAGGGCAGCCGGGCTCAGGATTTCCCGGCGCGCCGTCCCGTCGTGCAGTTGCTTCCCCGGGCAGGCATGCCTAAACACCGCCACGCCTCAATGGGGACGGCCGTCTGGGCCCGCTCCCCGACGGAGAACGGCATGCGGGCAACCTGGGGAACGCTGTGGACGCTCACGCTGCTGGGGACGGCCTGCCCGCCACCACCCGCCGTCACCCCGGAGGATGCCGCGCACTTCTTCGGCCTGGAGCCGGGGCGGTCACTGGTCTACGCGGTGACCGGCGGGCCCATCCCCACCACCGCGCACATTGACCTGGTGCGGAATGACTCGTTTGCGGACTACCTGGGGTTTTCGGCAACGGAGCGCAACGCGGGCAACATCATCCAGGAGGTGCTGCTGTACGGCGCCGAGGCGGAGAACCTGCGCCTCACCCGCGTGGGAGACTGCCTGCCCAATTGCACCACCTACGCAAACCCGCCCATCCTGCTGAAGGTGACCGGGGATGACCCGGAAACGCTGGAACTCGTCGAGAACACCACCTACACCACGGAGACCGCCACGCAGGTGACCACCTCCGGCGGCACCGCCGAGGGCCCGCGCGAACGGCACGAGATCACCGTCAGCGCGCGGGTCAACACCGTCACGCCCGCGGGAACGTTCTCCGCCTACCCGGTCGCGTGGCGGAAGTTCGTCGTCGGGCAGTCAGGCAGCGAGGACCGCTTGCTGTACTTTGCACCGCAGCGCGGGTTCATCCGCCTGGACCGCGGCTCGCTCCGCTACGAAGTGCAGGGCGGGGTGAGCCCGTGAAGCGTGCGCTGGCCCTGTCCGTCGTCGTCGCGCTGGCCACCGGTGGGTGCGGTATCCAGCGCCTGCTGCGCCCGGCCGCGCCCGCCCCTGAACCCATTGCCGCGCAGCGCCCCACGCTCGCCCCCGGCGAGATTGCGCTCACCTGGCTGGGCGCTGCCGGCGCGCTGGTGCGCGGCCGGGACCGCACCGTTGCGTTTGACCCGTACGTGTCACGCCCCTCCGGCGTGCTGCCCCGCAGCATGGTGGAAACGTCGCTGCCGGCCATCATTGTGGACGGGCTGTTGCGGGACCTGCAGGGCGCCCAGAACCTGGGCCGGCTGGTGGCGGGCAACGTCCGGCCGGACCACGCCGCCGTGGACCGCTACATTCCCAAGGTGGACCTGGTGCTCATCGGGCACGCGCACGCGGACCACGTGGTGGACGCGCCCTACCTGGTGCAGCGTGACGGCGCGGACCTCGTCGGGAATCTCTCCGCCGTGCAGGTGGCGTCCGCCTACGGTGCCCCGCGTGAACGGCTCCACGTGGTGGGCCCGGGCGAACACGTCTCCATCCGCGGGCTGGGCGTGAGCGCGGCCCGCGGTGCCCACGTCCCGCTGTTGCTGGGAAAGGTCCCCGGCCGCGGCGTGGCGCAGGACCCGGACCCCGCCCCCCTGCGCGGCGGCGAGTTCCGCACCGGCGGCATGCGCATCTGGCGCGTGAGTGTGGACGGCATCCGCGTGGGGCACCTGTCATCAGGCGCGCTGCCGCGGGACTTCCCGGCGGACCTGCCCACAGACGTGGTGTTTGTGAGCGTGGCGCTGGGCAAGAAGGATGATGGCGTGCTGGAGCGCCTGCTGAAGGCCACCCGCGCCAAGGTCATTGTCCCCATCCACCAGGACGTCTTTTTCCTGGGGCTGGAGGCGGAACCGCGCCCCATGCCGGGTTGGGATGAGAACACGTTTGCAGAGCGCGTGGCCAAGGCGTCGCCGGACACGGCGGTGGTGGTGATGCGCCCCATGCAGGAGCGGATTGTGGACGTGAACAGCGGCCGCGTGCGCTGAGCCCGCGGCGGCACGGAGGTGTTCCATGCGGATGTCTGGGATGACGGTGGCGGGGACAATCCTGGTGCTGGCGCTTTCCGGCTGTGGTGGTGGCAAGGGGGCGCAGCGCGGGGCCGCCAAGGGCAGCGCCGCGGTGCGCGCGGCGCGCGTGGACATGGAGCAGGGCGGATTCAGCCGCGCCACCGTGCACGTGGTCCTCGTCGTGGACAATCAGACCAACAAGGCGCTCACCATCCAGGGCGCGGAGATTGAGACGTCTTTTGCGGGCGGCGGCGCGGACGGCGAAGGCGATGCGCCCTCCGATGGACAGACATTCAAGGGCGCCATGCAGCCGTCCGGGCGCGCGTCCGTGGATCCGGGTGGCACCGCGGAGATCCCGGTGGAAGTGGAACTGGTCTATCCCAGCGAGCCGGGCGCGTTCATGGCGTTCACCAAGCCCAGCGTGCAGCGCCTCAAGGTGGTGGGCACGGTGCAGAGCTCCGCCGGCGCGCTGCCAATCAACGACGAGACGGACTTTCCCACGCCCAAGCTGCTGCAGGGCCAGGTGAAGGAAGCGCAGATGTCGTCGGTGGATGACGGCGCCGCGGGCGAGGTGACCTTGGAGTTGGTGCTCTTCAACCCCAACCCGTTCCCGGTGAAGGCGGACGTGTGGAACATGAAGATCACCGTCGCGGACAAGGACCTCAAGGAGGTTGACGTGGGGCAGGCGGAGACGGTGTTGCCCAACGCCGGCGTGGCCTACTCCGAGTCATTCAAGATTGACCAGGAGAACTGGGGTCCGGACTACAAGCAGGTGCTCAAGCGCTCTGCCGTCAGCTGGAAGGTGGTGGGCAGCATCAAGGTGGGCGATGTGACCTACCCGTCCGAGGCCAGCGGGGAGATGAAGTTCCACCGCTGAGCGGGCGGTGGTGGTTGAAACGCGCGCGCGGCTTTGGCAGGTTCTCACGCCCCCTGTTGTGGGCTGGAGCGTGACCAAGATGAACAAGGTGATTGTTGCGGCGGTGGCCCTGGCGGGCCTGGGTCTTTCCTCGGTGGCGCTGGCGGACGGCGCGGGCAAGGGCAAGCAGAGTTTTGGCAAGCCGTTCACCATGAACGGTGCCGCCATGCCGATTGGAGACGTCCTGGCGAAGGCGGCCTCCTACGAGGGGAAGACGGTGAAGGTCACGGGGCTGGTGACCCAGGTGTGCCAGGCCAAGGGGTGCTGGTTTGAGGTGGCCCCTGCGGAGAAGCAGAAGGGCGTGCGCATCAAGAGTGCGGACTACAGCATTTTTGTGCCCAAGGACTGCGCGGGGCGCACGGCCACCATTGAGGGGACGTTCAAGGTGACAACGCTGACGGAGGCGCAGGCGAAGCACCTGGCGGAGGACGCGGCCAAGGCGGGGCAGAAGGCGCCTGAGGTGAAGGGGCCGGTCCAGGAGTTCCAGCTCGCCGCCACCGCGGTGGAACTGAACTGAGTCGGGTTGGGTTTTCCAGCCGTTCACGCGCGCGCAATGGCTCTTTGCTCATTCTACCGGTGGGGCCGGCGTCCCCGCCGGCCGCCGACTCATTTTTCACCACGCCATCAACCATCCTTCACGCGCGCGCAATGACTCTTTGCTCTTTCTACCGGTGGGGACCGGTGGGGCCGCCGACTCATTCCTCACCACGCCATCAATCATCCTTCACGCGCGCGCGCTGCAACGCGGAGTAGATGTCATCCACGGTGAGCGGCCAGCTTTCCGGGTCATACAGCTTGATGCGCCGGTTGACGGCCTCCAGCGCCTCCATCCAGACCTCATCATACGGAGTAGCGCGGTCCACCTTGAGGTTGAGGACCATGGGGGCCTGGGTACCGCTGACGTAGAAGCCCGGTTTGTAGAGGACAAACTCCGCCTGGTACGTCGTGGGCTTGTTGGGGTCCGGGTCCAGCTCCTTGCGGATGTCCTTGAGCGCTTTGCGCAGCTGCTCTTCCATGGAGGGGATCTCATAGGCGCCCTCGTCCGCGCCGCTGCCGTCATCCACCAATGCGCCACCGCGGCGCTTGTCCTCGCGGTTCTCGTCGCCGGACGCCTGGTTCCCATCGCCGTCCTGGTGGCCCAGCTGCTGGGTGGCATCCCCGCGGGCCAGCCCGGGTGCATCCGGGGCGCGGCCTCCTTCTTGGGCCTCCTGCGTCCCCGTCCCCGCGGAACCCGGCCGCGCCTGGGATTCGCGGGCTTGCGCGGAACCCTCCCCGGGTTTCCCTGGTCCTGATGAGGCGCTCTGCGCGGCGGTGTTGCTGGAGTTGTTGGACGGCGGCGCCTGGGACGGAGTGCCGGGCGCTTGCGTGGGGGCCCCGGACGAGCTGTTCGATGCGGGGGCGGGCGTCGACGGTGCGTGCGCCGCGGTGGTGGTGGGCGCCGGGGTGGACGGCGTCGTCGGCGGGGCGGTCGTGGGAGGCGGTGCGGCCGTGGACGTGGACGTGGACGCCGTCGTCGCCGCGGCGGTGGACGTGGCGGGTGCGGCCGGCGTGGGCGGCGCCTTGGCGGCGGCGCTCGCCTGGGCGGCCGCGGGGGACTCCGGGCGGGACATGCTGCGCTGCGGGGGCGTGAACGGCTCGGCGGTCTTGCTGAACAGGTTGCGCGCGGCCGCGTTCTCAGACGCGGTCCGGATGAACCGCGACGCGTCCTGCTTCTGCGCGCTGACCGGTGCCTTGGGTGTCGCCGGCGGTGGCGGGGGCGCGGCGCTGGGCTCGGGCCGGTACTTCTCAACCAGCACCTTGGAGGTCTTGTCATCCAGCCGGCCGGATTGCGGCAGTCCCTCCTTGCCCTGCAGTTGCTTGAGCGCTTCGGCCAGCTTGGCCGCGTCACCGGCGGGAGCGTCGCCGCGCTTGGCGCCGTCCGCCTTGGGCATGAACCCCTTGAGCACCAGGAAGTCCAGCAACTGCTTCATCACGTCGTCGGGTGACAGGCCCCATTCCAGCTTGATGAGCCCCATCTGCGCCAGCACGTCCGCCGGGTTGCGCCCGGACTGGATCATGGCGGACGCCGCCGCGGCCAGGTTGTTGTTGTTGTTACCCAGTCCCCGCAGCGTCATGGCACGGCCCCAGCGACGGGCGCAGCATAACAGGCAGGCGCGTGGGGATGGAGCACCGGGCCCCCGGCAGCGGGCATCCTCCACATGACCGACCCCGTGGAGAGACGCGACAAAGCCGCAGTATCGGTTCGGGTTTCCCGCGGTTGCTCGGTCTGAATGCGCCTTGACCACCCTGGGCGCCCCGCCCACACTCGCCCACGTGTCGGACTGCGCGGATGTCCGCCGGGTCCGGCACGGAGGTGTCCCCATGCAGCGTCTCTTCCGGACCTCTCTGCTGCTTCTGCCGCTGGTGCTGGCACAGTGCACGTGTGACGGGCTGGAGCCCATTGGCGAACTGCCCGGGACCATCCTGGGCCAGGTGTGTGACGTGCGCACGGGCGCCGGCAGCGCGGGTGTGGAGATGGCCATCACGTTGCTCAACGGTTCATCCAAGCGCGTGGAGAGCCAGGGCGGCGGCATGGCCAAGATGGAGAACGTGGAGCCCGGCGTCTACGACGTGGTGTTCAGCCAGAGCCTTCCCGGGGGCCGCGCGGACGTCCGGAGCGTGCCCAGGGTGGAGGTGAAGAGCAACCTGGAGGTGCAGGTGACGGACCCCGCGTGCATCGCCGGGCGCAACCCGCCGGGGACGGGCTGGGTGCGCGGCAAGATCTGCAACCGCCACACCGGTGACTGGGTGGGCGCGGCGGACGTCACCATCCAGCTGTCCTCCGGCGAGATCATGGCCACGGCGACGGACCTGGAGGGCAACTTCCTGCTGGAGGGCGTCCCCGCGGGCGATCACGTGCTGTACGTGCGCAGCCAGACCTTCCAGCGCGCGTATGCCATCACCGTCGTCGCGGGGCGCGAGACCACCTTGGAATCCTCGCCCACCTGCACGGGCCTGGACCCCAACAGCGGCGGCGTGGAGGGTGTGTTCTGCAGCCCCGCGGGCACCGGGCCGCTGACCGGCGCGCTGGCCTACGTGGACGTGGGCAACCCCGCCACGCGCCTGAGCGATCTCACGGACGCGGACGGTCACTTCATCATCACCGGCATCCCGGCGGGCAACTATGACCTCCACGTCGAACAGGGTGCCTACAACCGCACCTATCCCATCACCATCACCGTCGGGATCATCGCGGTCATTGGCCCGTCCATCTGTGAGACGCCCAACCTGAACACCACCGGCCGCATTGACGGGCTGTTCTGCAACCCCGGTTCGGTGGGCCCGCTGGTGGGCGCGTCCGTCACCGTGGACCTCGGGTCCAGCGTGCTGGAGGACGTGACGGATTCGCTGGGGCGGTTTGAGTTTGCCGGGGTGCCACCGGGCAACTACGAGGTGCAGGTCCACAGCGTGAGTCTCAACCAGTCCTACCCCGTCACCGTGGTGGCGGGGCAGACCACCCACGTGCAACCGCAGGGCGAATGCACCTCCATTGGTGGTCCGGTGGGCGAGATCCAGGGCCGCATCTGCGCGCCCAATGGCACCACCTGGCTGGCCAACGCGCGCGTCTGGGTGGACACGTCCAACGGCACCATTGAAACACAGACGGATTCCAACGGCCGCTTCACGCTGCTCAACGTCCCGCCGGGGACCTATGTCGTGCACGTCGCCGCGGGCACGTTCACCACGGACTATCCCAACGTGGAGGTGCGGGCCAACGAGATCACCACCATCGGCGCGTCCCCGGACCAGTGCGTGCCGTTGGAGGACACGCACAAGATCGCCGTGGTCACCGGCCAGTTTGACGAGGTGCAGGTGGTGCTCAACCGCCTGGGGCTCAACAACATTGACCTGTATGACGGCATCAACGGGACGTTCGCCAGCACGCTGCTGGGGGACTACGCGCTGATGCAGACCTACGACGTCATCTTCTTCAACTGCGGCCTGGATGACACCTACCTGCACACCGAGGGGAACAACCAGGTGGCGGTGCAGAACCTGCGCGCGTACGTGGACAGCGGCAAGAGCACCTACTTCTCGGACTGGGCGTACAACCTGGTGGAGACCGCGTGGCCCAACTTTGTGGATTTCTACGGAGATGACAGCGCGCTGGATTCCGCCAAGGTGGCCAAGGACGTGGCCGCGCTGGTGGGCAACGTGGTGGACCCGGGCCTGCGCAACGCGCTGGGGCAGCAGACGGTGTCCATCAACTACAACCTCATCCAATGGGTGCCCGCCAGCGGCGCGGGTTCAGCCACGCGCGTGTACCTGCGCGGCAACCCGGAGGTCTGCATGGACTTCTTCTGTGACCAGACCAGCGTCCTCAACAACGTGCCCCTCACCGTGGGTTTCCACCCGTCCAGCGCGGCGGGCAAGGTCATCTTCACCAGCTTCCACCAGGAGCGGCAGACCACGCAGGACATGGACCAGATCCTCCAGATGCTGGTGTTTGAGCTGTGAGAGGGAACGCGCGCATGAACCGCTCCATCACGTTGTACGGCCTGGCCGCGCTGGCCCTGGCGCTGCCTGCCTGTGACGGGTGTGAACTGGAAACCGTTGAGGACGCACCCGGCACATTCAAGGGCACCGTCTGCCACCAGGTCACCGGCCGTCCGTCCGTGGGCGCCACCATCACCGTGAAGGCCAAGAAGTCCGGCGGTGACATTGAGCTGACCGCCACCAGTGACGGCGCCGGGAAGTTCCAGCTGGACAACGTCCCGCCGGGGACGGCCCGGGTCACCATCAGCGGCGAAGGCGTGCATGATCTCGCCGTGACGCCCGATCCCGAGATTAAAACCGGGCTCGTCACCGAGTGGATGGACCCCATGTGCATCGACCCGACGCGCAACCTGGGTCACGGGTGCGTCACCGGGCAGGTCTGCAACCGGCACACCGGCGGGTACGTGTCCGGCGCCAGCGTCACGGTGGTGCTGTCCAACGTCCAGGCGCAGGCGGGTGACGCCGAGCTGGCCACCACCACCAATCCGCAGGGCGTCTTCCAGATCTGTGATGTGCCGGAAGGCACGCACACCGTGCTTATCCGCGGCGTGGGCTACCAGAAGGCGTACCCCGCCACGGTGACGGACGGGAACACCACCGAGGTGGTCGCCAACCCGTCTTGTAACGCTTACGATCCGCAGGATTACTGCGTGGTGCAGGGCCGCGTGTGCACCTCTGAGACGCCGCCCGGCTGGCTGCCGGACGCGCGGGTCACCGCGCAGATGCTGGATGCCGTTGGCAACCCCCTGGTCCCCGCCGTCACCGAAGCGGAGCCCGAGTTCACCGACGCCGAGGGGCGCTACGAGTTGTACCTGCAGCCCGAGGGGCGGTGGCGCGTGCAGGTGCAGAAGGGCACGTTTGTGTCCCGGCAGGACGTCAGCTGCCTCAAGGGGGAGACCACCGTGATCCAGGAGGGCACGCAGTGCGTATCCGCCGGCGAATGCCGGTTCCTGGTGGTGACGGGGATCTTTGACCGGATTGAAAACGTGCTGGGGCGCGTGGGTGTGCCGCAAAGCCGCATTGACCTGGTGGACGGCAACCCGGCGGACCTGACGGATGACTGGGCGTTCCGCACCTTTGGCGTGGCGTCCGCGCTGGAGGGCTACTGCGGGGTCTTCTTCAACTGCGGTATTGACGAGGCGGCCTTTGCCGGGCCGTTCCAGAACGCGGTGGTGCTCACCAACCTGCGCAACTGGGTCAGCGCCGGCGGGACGCTGTACGTGTCAGACGAGGCGTACGACGTGGTGGAAAACCTCTACCCCGGCAAGCTGGACTTCTTCCGCAATGATGACCTCCCCTCGGACGCGGAGTACGGGCTGCCCGGGGATGTGACCGCCAGCGTCGTGGATGAATCGCTGCGGACCTACCTGGGGCAGGATCTGGTCACCATCAAGTTCAACTACCAGAGTTGGACGCCCATCATCGGCGTGGATGCGGACGTGCAGGTGTTCCTGCGCGGGAATTCCAACGTGTGCGCGGACGGGGAGCCGTGCTCGTCGTCATTGACGCTGCAGCAGATCCCGCTGACCATCCGCTACCCGGTGGGACCCAACGGTGGACAGGTGCTGTTCACGTCCTTCCACCTGGAGACGCGCCCGCCGCCCACGGACGGGGGCACGCCCACGGAGATCTCCACCGGCGACACCGACCGCGTGATGCGCTTCCTGATGACGCTGTGAGCCTTCAGTAACCCAAGCGCTTGTCCACCACGTTCAGCAGCGGCTCGCCCGCGGTGAAGCGGCGCAGGTTGTCCAGGAACAGCGCGGTGGATTGGTGCAGCCAGCTGGCGGTCTGGTCCGCGCAGTGTGGCGAGATGAGCACGTTGTCCATCCGCCACAGCGGGCTGTCCGGCGGCAGCGGCTCATGCGTGAACACGTCCAGCGCCGCCCCGCGCAGGTGTCCCGTTCGCAGTGCCTCCACCAGGGCGTCCTGGTCCACCACCGGGCCGCGGCCGATGTTCACCAGCACCGCGCCCGGCCGCACCGCCGCCAGTTCCGCCCGCCCGATGAGCCCGCGCGTATCCGCCGCCAGCGGGACCGCCACCACCACGTGGTGCGCCTCCGCCAGCGCGCCGTGCAGCGCCGCGGTCCCGCACACCGCCACGCCCAGTTCGTCCACCGCGGCGCCGGGGCGGCGCCGGATACCCACCACGTCCATCCCCAGGGCCCGCGCGCGCGTGGCCACCGCCCGGCCAATGGCCCCGTACCCGACGATGACCAGCCGCTGCCCGTGCAGTTCCACCATGTCAAAACGCCGCCACGTGCGCTCCGCCTGCTGGCGCAGCAGCCGGCGCAGGCCCTTGGCAAAGAACAGCATGCCCGCCACCGCGAACTCCGCCAGCGCCACCGCAAAGACGCCGCGTGCGTTGGTGAGCGTGACGGCGCTGTCCACCAGTTCCGGAAACAGGACCAGGTCCACGCCCGCGGACAGCGAGTGGACCCAACGCAGCCGCCGGAACCGGCCCCACAGCGGCCGCAGCCCGTCCGAGTTGCCCATGCACAGCAGCGCTGCGTCGGTGGTGGGCGCGGCCTCCGCCAGCACAGCAAGGTCGGTGGAGAGGGTGAAGGTGACGCCGGGCGGCGCGGTGCGCAGGAGCAGGAGCGGCGGAGAGGCCGGGTCACCCACGACGAGCACGTGGAGAGGAACCATGGGGTGAAACCCTAGGGGAGCACGCGGGGGCGCGCACCGGGGCCGGGGCCTGCTATCGTCCTCGGCCGGCGGGGCAGGGGACGCCCCAGCGGCGGAGTGCCATGCGAGCGTGGATGTGGGCGGCCGTCGGGGCCGCCGTCATGATGGCCGGTGCGCCGGCGTGGGCGCAGGACGCGGGTGTGGACGCGGGCAGCACGGCGTCTTCGGCGGGCGCCGCGTCTTCCGCAGCGGCGCCGTCCAGTGCGGCGCCCTCCAGCGCCATCCCCGCGTCCTCCAGTGTCCCGTCCTCCAGCGCGGCCCCGCCGCCGTCCAGCACCGCGCCGCCCTCCAGCGCGGCGTCCCCAGCGTCCAGCGCGGCGTCCCCGTCCTCCAGTGCGGTCGCGCCCGCGTCGTCCGCCGGGACGCCGTCCTCAGGCGGTTCGTCCAGCCGCGCGGCGCCGTCGTCGTCCGTGGCCGCGCCCAGCAGCGCTGAGCCGTGCGTGCCCGGCTGCCGCAACGCGGGCCGCACGCTCCGCTTCTGCATCAACGGGCGCACCTTTGACCGGCAGTGCGCGGCGGATGAGCGCTGCCAGGCCGGCGCGTGCGTGTACCAGCCTCCGCCGGATGCGGGATCCACCTGCCGCCCCGGGTGCGCGGGATCCACCACCGTCCGCCGCTGCGTGGGCGGCGAGGCCGTGGATTTGGCGTGCGGGCCGTTCCAGGCGTGCGCGGACGGTGACTGCCATGACGTGGACGCGGGCGTGGGCCCGCCGCCGGACGGTGGCGCGTGCGTGGACACGTGCGTGGACACCATGACGGCGCGCATCTGCACCAGCACCGGCCAGGCCATGGTGGTGACGTGCAACGAGGACAGCCCGTGCAGCAACGGCCGCTGCGTTCCTCCGGCGGAGCCCGGCCCCGCGGGCAACTGCGGGTGCACGGGGCTGTCCACCGTGGCGGGCATTGTGTTTGCCGGACTGGTGCTGCGCCGCCGCCGCGGCCCATGACAGGCGCGCACCGTATGGTAGGCTGGGCGTTGCATGGGTGATTCGGACAGCCATTCCAGAGCCGCCAACGGCGTCCGCAGGGTGCTGCTGCTGGATGATGAAGCCAGCGTCCTTGACGTCCTCTCCAACTACCTGCGCTCCCCGCGCCTGGAAATTGTCACCTGCCAGGAGATTGAGGCGGCGGAGGCGGTGCTCAAGCACAGCCACTTTGACGTTGTGGTCACGGATCTGCGCGTGAGTGAACTGGGCGGGCTGGAGGGCATGCGCCTCATCCGGTTTGTGGCCACGCACTTCCCGGAGACCGTGGTGCTGGCCATGAGCGGGTTTGTGAACGAGGAGGTGTTGGCCATTGGCCGCGCCGTGGGCGTCACGGACGTGCTGCAGAAACCGCTGGACCTCAAGCGGCTGTGGGAGTGGGTGCACGGCCAGGGCGTCCCCATGGAGGTGGGCGGCGAAGGCCCCGTGGAGCACATGGACCTGCTGGACGAGTTCATGCAGCGCAACCTGGTGCGCGCGGTGTTCCAGCCCATTGCCGACCTGGCGTTGGTGGAGGGCCCCGGCGAGGACATGGCCGGCGAGCAGATCCACGGCTACGAGAGCCTGGCCCGCGCGCCCGCCGGCACGCCGCTGCGCAACCCGGAGATCCTGTTTGAGTACGCCGCGCGCAAGGAGCGCCTGGTGGAGTGCGACCTGATGTGCATCCGCGCGGCGCTGCGCGATGCTGTGCCGCTGGGGCAGGCGCGGCTGTTCATCAACGTCCACCCGCGCTCGCTCACCAGCCCGGACGCACCCCGCGCCATCCGGGACGTCGTGGTCGCTGCGGGGCGGGACCCGCGGGACATCGTGCTGGAACTGACTGAGCACCACGCCATCGTCAATCCGGCCGCGTTTGCCAGCCACCTGCAGAAGCTGCGGGAGTGGGGCTTCCAGTGCGCGCTGGATGATTTTGGCGTGGGCTATGCCAACCTGCGGCTCATCAGCGAAATCCGCCCCGACTACCTGAAGATCTCCGGCTACTTCTGCCTGGGCGTGGCGCGGGACCCCTACCGCCAGGTGCTCATCCGCAACGTGGCCCGCATGGCGGGGGACCTCAAGATCCCCGTCATCTGCGAAGGCATTGAAACCGAGGAGGAGCACCACATCGTGCGCCAGCTCGGCGTGCCGTTTGGACAGGGCTACCTGTTCAGCCGGCCGCACCCCGGGACGGACCTTGCGCGCCGCTACCTGGGGGCCGCGCCGGCCAGCCCCCAGCCGTCCGTCCCCGCCACGTCGTTGCTACCGTGACGCGGGCGCCGCTTGGGCGCGTTCGTCCAGTGCGTTTCTCGTCGGCACCGGCAGGTGCACCGCCCGGGGCATGACCGCCAGGGGCAGCGCCGCGGCCGACGCCGAGGTGGCGTCGCGCAGTGCCGCGGGGGGTGTGAGGGGCGGGGGCGCCGGCGGTTCGGCGGACGCCTCCGGTGGCGCCGCGTCCAGCGTCTGGTCCACGCAGCGGGCCATGCCGCGCGCAGCCTCCGCCTGGAGCAGGTGCGCCACCAGGCGGTCTGTGGCGGCCAGCAGCGCAACGGGATCTGCCGGGTCCAGCAGCTCCTGCACGGACGCCACCACGTCCGCGGAACCCGTGTCCACCAGCGACAGGGAGACGGCGAGCAGCCCACCCAGCCGCGCCAACCGGCCTGTGAGCACGCGCCGCACGCTCAGTCCCTCCTCCAGCGCCACCAGGCAGTCCGTGCACTGGCCCAGCTGCAGCAGCCCGGCACGCGCCAGCACGTCCTGCAACTCGCGGTCGTGCACCACGCGCGCGGACGGCTCCGCGCGCCGCAGGGCGTCCACCACGCGGTCGGAGAGCACCTGCGCCAACTCGCGGTCCTGCGCCTGGGCCGCCTCCAGCGTCCACACAAACACGGACGCGCTTTCCGGCGGCGCGGGGGCGGCGGCGGCAAGCAGCAGAACGGGAAGCACAGCCCACATGGCCCCAGCACCAGAGCGCGCTGGCGCCGCACGGGCAAATTTCCGGTCCCGAGCGTAGGGTCCTCCCGTCAAGCGCACCGGATGGCAGAACCCGCCCGCCCCACCCGAGAGACCCGCCGCCTGCGGCGCCGCGCGGAACACGCGTTCCGCCGGGCGGAGCTGGCGGTCTGGCAGTTGGGGGAGCCCGGCGCGGAGGTGCCCACCGCGCTGCGCGACCTGGACGAGGCGCTGGCCCGGCTTGACGAGCCGCTGCGCCACGCCACCGGCCTGGCAACCCGGCGCACGGAGCTGGACGGTGCGCTGCAGGAAGGCGCGGTGCGTGACCGCTACGTCCGGGACCACGGCGTGGACGAGGTCACGCGGGTGACCACGTCCGCCGGTGACCGCATCTATCGCATTGTGGCGCCCACCTTTCCCGGTCACGAAAACTACCTGTACGTGGTGGTGACGCCGGCGGGCGCGCTGCTGTGGGACGTGGGCAGCGGGCCCATGAGCCGGCCGGTGATCCAGCGTGGCCTGGAGGTCATCCGCCGCGTCCACCTGGACCCGCTTCCAGAGGCCGACTTCCGCGGCGTGCTGGTGTCGCACGCGCACATTGATCACTTTGGTGATGCGGCGTTCTTCCGTGACGCGCTGCACGCGCCGCTGATGGTGCACGAGCTGGATGCGCGCGTGCTCACACGGTTTGAGGAGCGGGTGGTGGTGACCGCCAAGGACCTGGGCGTGTTCCTGGCGCGCGCCGGGATTCCGCGGGACCGCCGCGAACAACTGGAGGGGATGTACCTGGCGGGCAAGGACTTCTTCCGCAGCGTGGAGGTGGACCGCCGGTTGCGGCATGACAACATGCTGCTGGGGCGCCTGCGCGTGATTCATACGCCCGGTCACTGTCCCGGCCACATCTGCCTGCGCGTGGACAACGCGCTGCTGGTGGCCGACCAGGTGCTGGAACCCATCACGCCCAACCTCTCCCCGCAGTCGGTCACACCCTTCAACGGCCTGGAGAACTACCTGGGCGGCCTGCGCCGCCTGCGCCTGCTGGAGGGGATTGACCACGTCCTGCCCGCGCATGCGGAGCCCATCCCGTCACTGGGCGCGCGGATTGACCGCATCCTGGAGCACCACCAGGAGCGGCTGGCGCGGGTGACGGACAGCTGCGCAGTGCCGCGCACGGTGGCCGAGGTGGCGGACGCCCTGTACGGCGCGCAGGAGGGGTACAACGTGCTGCTCGCGCTGACTGAGGCCGGAGCCCACGTGGAGTACCTCCACCAGTACGGGCGCCTGCGCATTGCCAACGTGGACGAGGTGGCCCGCGAGCGGGATCCCGTGCTGCGGTACGTCACGGACTGATGGGGAACACCTGCGGCGCGGTACTGGGTGCGGCCCGCCGGTGAACCGACCTTGCCAAGGGCGCGGACGGAGGCGCCTTTGCGGGTGACCGAGATCCGGTCAGCTGTCCGAAAACCGGGTGGCACCCGACTGGGATGGCGCGGACTCGGTGCGATGCGCCGCAGCGCTTGGGCTGGCGCGGGGGTTGCTCCGGCGCTCGCCGTGCCGGGCCACGTCAGTACCCGGGCGGGGGCGCGGCCGCGTCTCAAGTACGCCCGTGGGGTGGGAATCCGAGCTGCCCCGGCCAGCCGATGAGGAGACCAGTGTTCGTCTAGATCGAACCTTGACGGGAGACGCGTGGGTGAGCCGTGCAACGGAGTCCACGCGAGCGTGGTGCGCAGCCGGTTGGTGTCTGTTGGGACCGGTTGGAGTTGATGCAGAGGCCCACCACGTTGACCGGCGCATGACGCAGGCAAAGCCGGCCCCGGCGAGCGCAGCGGCAGTCCACGGTCA
>JACRCW010000159.1 GCA_016218805.1 Deltaproteobacteria bacterium
CATGTCGTCGTCAATCGGTCTGACTGACGACACTGCTCCCGTTTCCCGTTTCCCGCTACCCCCACCGTTGGCGGGAAACGCTTCCCGGAAACACCTCAAAGAGCGTGATCCCATGTTCATCAATCTGCGTGGCTCTGCTCACCACCCCTCTCAAGCGCGGTCGACTCCGTTGATCCGTCGCAGGCCGTGGCGGACGGCGTCACGCCTGCGGCCCATGCGCCTCCGCGTGTTGAGTCCCCAGAAATGCGCCGTTACTCGTGGACCACCGGCGCGTTGAGCATGTGGATGTAGTTTGCCCGCTCAAACGCCGCGGGGTCCGGGCAGCGTTCCAGGGACATGCATCCATGGAGCTGCTTGAAGGACTCGTAGCCGTTCTCGCCCATCCAGCGCTCCAGGCCTTCGCGCAGGACGCGGAGGTAGTCCGGGCCATTGCGCATCAGGCAGGACACCACCTGGATGGCGGCGGCGCCGGACATCACCGCGCGCACGGCGTCCAGCGGCTGGTGCACGCCGCCGCTGACGCACAGGTCCGTGCCCGCGCGGCCGTGCAGGATGCCCAGCCACATCAGGCGCAGCGGCAGTTCGGCGGACGTGGACAGGTGGAGCTTGCGGACCATCTCCAGGTTCTCCACGTCAATGTCCGGCTGGAAGAACCGGTTGAACAGCACCAGTCCCTGCGCGCCGGCGCGTCCCAGCTGGTTGGCCAGGTGGGGCAGTGCGGTGAAGAACGGGGACAGCTTCACCGCCACCGGGATGGGAACCGTGCGCCGGACCTCGCGCAGCATGTTCATCATCTCCTGCTCCACCGCGTCGGAGCTCACCTTCACGTCGGTGACCACGCGGTACACGTTCAACTCCAGCCCGTGCGCGCCGGCCTGGTGCAGCCGCTTGGCGTATTCCATCCAATCGCCCAGCGTGGTGCCGTTGAGGGATGCAATGACCGGGACCTTCACCGCGTTGCGGATGCGCTGCACCTTCTCCAGGTATTCCTCGGGCCCCTGCTTGAGCATGTCCGTGGGGGGCAGGTAGCTGCGCGCTTCGGGGTGGCTGAGTTCATGGACGCGCACGTTGCTCTGCCAGTGCTGCTCCTCCTGGGTCAGTTCCTCCTGGAACAGCGACCGGATGACAATGGCGGAGGCGCCCGCGTCCTCCAGGCGCTTGACGGTGTCCAGGTTGTCCGCGAGCGGGCTTGCCCCCGGCATGAAGGGGCTTGGGAGGTCAAAGCCCATGTACTTGGTTGACAGGTCCACGGTGCGTTCTCCTCAGGCCTTGGGGGTGACGGGGTGGACGCCGGCCAGGCGTTCGTACAGTGCGCGGCGGAACTTCACGTCCTCCTCAGTGGCCTTCACCAGCTGCGCGTAGCGCGCCGGGTCCGCCTTTTCCGCCACGCGGAAGCGGCCTTCCTGGCGCATGTACTCCTCCGCGCGGACCTTGCCCGCGTCCGAATCCAGGTGCAGCTCGGACTCGCCCGTGCCGGCGCGGCGCGGGTCATAGCGGTACAGGGGCCAGATGCCGCTGGCCACGGCGTTCTTCTGCTGGGTGAGCGCCATGGACATGTCATAACCATGGGCAATGCAGTGACTGTACGCGATGATGAGTGACGCCCCGGGGTAGCTCTCCGCCTCCTGGAACGCCTTCACCGTCTGCACGTCCTTGGCGCCAAACGCCACCTGCGCCACGTACACGTTGCCGTACGCCATGGCCATCAGGCCCAGGTCCTTCTTGCGCCCGGCCTTGCCGCGCGCGGCAAACCGCGCGGACGCACCGCGGGGCGTGGACTTGGACTGCTGGCCACCCGTGTTGGAATAGACCTCCGTGTCCACCACCAGCACGTTGACCTTGCGGCCCATGGCCAGCACGTGATCCAGGCCGCCGTAGCCAATGTCATACGCCCACCCGTCACCGCCCACGATCCACACGCTGCGCCGGACCAGGTGCTGGCACAGCGCGGCCAGGCGCTTGGCCTCGTCGGTGGGAATGCCGGCCAGCTTCTTGCGCAACTCGTCAATCCGGGCGCGCTGTCCGCCAATCGCCTGCTCGGTGGACTGGTCCGCGTTGAGCAGCGCGTCAGCCAGGGCATCCCCCACCTTGGGCGCCAGCGCCTTGAGCAGCATCCGCGCCGCGTGCTCCTGCGCATCTGCGGCCAGCCGCATGCCCAGGCCAAACTCCGCGTTGTCCTCAAACAGCGAGTTGGCCCACGCCGGGCCGCGGCCCTCCGGGTTCACCGCGTAGGGCGTGGTGGGCAGGTTGCCGCCGTAGATGGAGGAGCAGCCGGTGGCGTTGGCAATGAGCAGCCGGTCCCCGTACAGCTGGGTGAGCAGCTTGATGTACGGCGTCTCGCCGCAGCCGGCGCAGGCGCCGCTGTATTCCATCAGCGGCTGCAGCAGCTGGCTGCCCTTGAGGTCCGCGCTGACGCGCGTGCGGTCCACCTCGGGGAGCTTCCGGAAGAACGCGGAATCGCGTGCGGCCTGTTCGCCGGCCTTCTCTGCGGGCTCCATGCGCAGCGCCTTGCGCCGCGGCTCCGTCTTGTCCTTGGCGGGGCACACCTCCACGCACAGGCGGCAGCCGGTGCAGTCCAGCCCGCTGACCGTGATGGCGTACTTCTGACCTTCAAAATCGTGCCCTTTCCAGTTCATGGACAGGAATCCGGGGGGCGCGTTTTCCAGCAGTTTGGGTTCCACCACCTTGGCGCGGATGACGGCGTGCGGGCACACCAGCATGCACTTGTTGCACTGGATGCACAGCGCGTTGTCCCAGACGGGGATCTCGCGGGCGATATCCCGCTTCTCCCACTGCGTGGTGGCGGATGGCCACGTCCCGTCAACGGGGAACGCGCTCACGGGGAGCTTGTCGCCTTCACCGGCGATGATGCGCGCGGTGACGCGCTGGACAAAATCCGGGGCTTCCGGCGGCACCGGCGGGCGCCGCGTGGTGCGCGAACTGACCTTGCCCACAGTCACCGGGCGCATCTCCGTGGCGGCCGCGTCCAGCAGCGCCATGTTGCGCTTCACCACGTCCGGACCCTTCTTCTCGTACGCCTTTTCCACGCTGTGGCGCAGGCGCTTCATGGCCTCGTCACGCGGGAGGACCTCGGACAGGAGGAAGAACGCGGCCTGCAGCACCGTGCCCACGCGCCCGGCCAGGCCATGCTTGGTGGTGAGGGCGTCCGCGTCCATCACAAACAGCTTGAGCCCCTTGTCCACCACGGCCTGCTGGAACTCCACGGGGAAGGCGTCCCACGCGCGGTCCGGCTCCCACGGGCCGTTGATGAGCACCTTGGCGCCCTTGCCGGCCCGGTCCAGCAGCTCGCGCTGCTCAATGAACTGCGGCTGGTGGATGCCCACAAAGTCCGCCTGCTCCACCAGGTAGGGCGCCTGGATGGGGCTGGGGCCAAACCGCAGGTGGCTCACCGTGGCGGACCCGGACTTCTTGGAGTCGTACACAAAGTAACCCTGCGAATACCGGCCCTCGTCCTCGCCGATGATCTTGATGGACTGCTTGTTGGTGCCCACCGTCCCGTCCGCGCCCAGGCCGTGGAACAGCGCGCTGACCACGCCGGGCATGGGCAGGTTGAAGCCCGGGTCCACGTCCAGCGAGCGGTGGGTCACGTCATCATTGATGCCCACGGTGAAGTGGTTGCGCGGCGTCCCCAGGGACAGGTTGCGGAAGATGGCGTCCACCATGGCCGGGGTGAATTCCTTGGAGGACAGGCCGTACCGCCCGCCCACCACGGACCGCGCGCAGGTCTGCGGGAGCAGCCCGGCCTCGCGCGCCTCGTGCAGCGCCGCCACCACGTCCTGGTACAGCGGCTCGCCCACGGCGCCGGGCTCGCGCGTGCGGTCCATCACCGCCAGCCGCTGCGTGCTCTTGGGCAGCACGCCCGCCATCAGGCCCACGTCAAACGGCCGGTACAGCCGCACCGTCACCACGCCCACCTTGCGGCCGCGCTTGACCAGCTCGCGGACGGTCTCACGCACGGTCTCCGCGCCGGAGCCCATGATGACCACCACGTGTTCGGCCTCCGGGTGGCCGTCATAGTCAAACGGCCGGTAACGGCGCCCCGTCAGCTTGCTGAACTGCTCCATGATCTCGGCAACCTTGGCGGGGGCCGCGTCGTAGAACAGGTTGCAGGCCTCACGCGCCTGGAAGAAGCAGTCCGGGTTCTGCGCGGTGCCCCGGATGGAGGGGCGGTCCGGGTCCAGCGCGCGCGCGCGGCACGCGGCAATGTCCGCGTCTGACACCATGGCGCGCAGCGCGTCATCCGGCAGCGCGGTGATCTTGTTGACTTCCGACGACGTGCGGAACCCGTCAAAGAAGTGCATGAACGGCAGGCGCGTCTTCAGCGTGGCCGCGTGGGCCACCGCCGCCAGGTCCTGCGCCTCCTGCACGCTGCCGCTGCACAGCATGGCCACGCCCGTCTGCCGGCAGGCCATCACGTCCGAATGGTCACCAAAGATGGACAGCGCGTGCGTGGCAATGGTGCGCGCCGCCACGTGGATGGTGAACGGCGTCAGCTCGCCGGCAATCTTGTAGAGGTTGGGAATCATCAGCAGCAGGCCCTGTGACGCGGTGAACGTCGTGGCCATGGCGCCCGCCTGCAACGCGCCGTGGACCGCGCCCGCCGCGCCTCCCTCGCTCTGCATCTCCACCACGTCGGGAATCTGCCCCAGCAGGTTGGTGGTGCCCTCCGCCGCCCACTCCTCGGACAACTCCGCCATCGAAGAAGACGGGGTGATGGGGTAGATGGCAATCACCTCCGACAGCCGGTAGGCCACCCGTGCCACCGCTTCGTTTCCGTCCACCACCAGCATCTTCTTGGCTTCAGCCATGTGCGCGCTCCCGAGTGGGCTGGCCCGGACTGCAAGCGTTGCGCCACGTGAATTGGCGGGCAGAAATGCGCCTGACGTGCGAACGGATTGCGTAGTCCCGCCATGCAGCGAAAACAGTTCCGGTGCCGGCCGACATGCATGGCATCCCATTGATACGGAATCTGCGTGGCAGAGAGCCCACGGCGGGGCTGCCCGCGTGGTGAAGGTGCCTTAGGATGGGGTCATGCAGGTGACTTCGGCAGCCGCCATTCTGGAGCGCGCGTTCCCGCGCGAGTCACGGCGCCGCAGCTGGGCGGTCCGCGTGGTCATGGCCGCGTGGCTGGCGGCCACGGTGGGTCTGGCGGCGTTCAACACGGGGACGCTCCGTCCGCAGTCACAGGGCAGCCAGGGCGGCCCGCCGGCGTCCTCCGGATCCTGAAACGCGGCAGGTTGCGTGGTTGGTGGCCCTCACCGCAGGCCCAGCCGCCGGATTGCGTTCTGCGCGGTGCGGGCCCGCGTCTCCTCCGGATCCAACCCGCGGGCGGCGGCAATCGCATCCGCCACGTGCGCCACAAATGCGGGCTCATTGCGCTTCCCGCGGTGCGGCACCGGCGCCAGGTACGGGCTGTCCGTCTCCGTGAGCAGCCGGTCCAGCGGCGCCTCACGCACAATGGTGGGCAATTCACCGGGTTTCTGGAACGTGAGCACGCCGGGGATGGACAGGTCGAACCCCAGGTCCAGCGCCTTCTTTCCCCACGCCCAGGTGCCGGTGAAGCAGTGCATGATGCCGCCCACCTCCTGGCCCTTCTCCGCCAGCAGGATGTCCATCAGCTCGTCATACGCGTCGCGCACATGGATCATCAGCGGCTTCTTCACCCGCCGCGCCAGCGCCACCTGGCGGGCGAACACCTCGCGCTGCCGCTCCCGCGGGCTGTGGTCGTAATAGTAATCCAACCCGCATTCCCCCACCGCCACCACGCGCGGATGGGCAAAGTGCGCCGCCAGCCCGTCAACAAAATCGTCCGTGACCTCCGCCGCGTGGTGCGGATGGATCCCCACGGTGCACCAGGTATCCGCGTGCACGTCCGCCAGCGCGCGCGCCCGCCGGATCCCTTCCGGATCGCAGCCCACCGTCACCAGGTGGGTGACTCCCGCGGCCCGCGCCCGCGCGATCATCTCGCGGCGGTCGTCGTCATACCGGCGGTCATCCAGGTGGCAGTGCGCGTCGGCCAGCATGCAGGGCAGGGTACGGGGCGCGGATCAGACGTGCGGCTTCTTCTTCTTGCGCGGCTGCGCGCGGGACATGCCACGCGCCAGCTTGGACACCGGGATCTGCGTGGAGCGCCGCGGCGGATCAATGTCGTCCAGCGCTTCCACGCGCCGTTCCAGCTCGGACAGCTTCTGCGCCACCGCGGCAATGTCGTCCTCGCTGGGGATGGTCAGGCGCTTGATCGCGTCGCCAACGGCGCTGTCCACGCGCGCGGCCAGTTCGTTGCGGCGCTGCTCCACCAGGTCGCGCACTTCGGCAAACATCCGCGTGGATTCCTCCCGGCTGAACGTCCCCAGCTCCACCAGCCGCCCCATCAGCGCTTGCGTCTCCTCCTCCGCGTTGTTGAGCGCCCCCAGCACCGCCTGCCATGCCTCCCGCAGCGGCCGTTGGCGCGCCTCATCGGCCGCCGCCTGCTCGGTCTCCCTCTCGCCCATGGCCGCCTCCGCGTTCTTTGGGAATACCCGCCAACGCGTAGGCCCCATGGCCCGTTGCGTCAAGATGCGTTCACGGCCACGCCCCGGTGGGCCCGCGTCCCCGCCTTGCGCCGCCGCGCCGACGGCCGATAGAGGACCGGCCCCGCCCAACCAGGAGCCCGACCGCCATGCTTGACCTGCGCCACGTGTGCGACAACTTTGACGAGGTCCGCAAGGGGCTGCTGCGCCGCGTGCCCGCCGAGGGTGAGCAGTCCGAGCTGGCCCGCCAGCTGGCCCAGGTCCAGGCGCTGGCCGCGGAACGCCGGACCGCCATCCAGGAGGCGCAGTCCGCGCAGCAGGCGCGCAACGCCCAGAGTGAACGCATTGCCAAGGCCGCGCCGGATGAACGCAAGCAGCTGCTGGCCGACCCCGCGTTCCAGGCGGAACAGGCCCGTTTGAAAGCGGCCCTTCCTGACCTGGAGGCGCGGCAGAAGGCGGTGGAGGAGCGCATGGGTGCACTGCTCCTCAACATCCCCAACGTCCCCCGCGCGGACGTCCCGGACGGCGCCAGCGGTGAGGACAACCAGGAAGTGAAGAAATGGGGCACGCCCAAAACGTTTGATTTCCCCGTGAAGGCGCACTTTGAAGTGGGCGAAGCGCTGGGGATTCTCGACTTTGAACGCGCGGCCAAGGTCAGTGGGAGCCGGTTTGCGTTCTTGCGCGGGGCAGGGTGCCGGCTGGAGCGGGCGCTCATCTCATTCATGACGGATCACCACGCAAAAAAGGGCGATATTGAACTGTTTCCACCCTACCTGGTGCTGGAAAGCTCCATGGTGGGCACCGGGCAGTTGCCCAAGTTTGCGGCGGACAGCTTTGCGGTGAGCTTTGGGGATTCCGCCCTGCGCCTCATCCCCACCGCGGAGGTCCCCGTCACCAACTATCACCGTGATGAGATACTTGAAGAAGCCGCGCTACCCATCCGGTATTGCGCGTATTCCGCGTGCTTCCGCTCGGAGGCGGGGGCGGCGGGGAAGGACACCCGCGGGCTCATCCGGCAACACCAGTTCAACAAGGTGGAAATGGTCCGGTTCACCCGCCCGGAGGACAGCCCCGCGGAGCTGGAGCGCATGACCACCCAGGCGGAAGAGATCCTGGAAGCGCTGGGTTTGCCCTACCGCCGCGTGGTGCTGTGCACGGGGGACATGGGGTTTGGGTCCACCAAGACGTACGACCTGGAGGTCTGGCTGCCCGCGCAGAACACCTACCGGGAAATCAGCTCCTGCAGTGACTTTGGTGACTTCCAGGCGCGGCGGATGGACATCCGCTACCGCCCGGCCGGTTCCAAGCTGGACGCCAAGGGCAAGCCGGTGAAGGAGAAACCGCGGCTGGTGCACACGCTCAATGGCAGCGGCCTGGCGGTGGGCCGCACGCTGGTGGCCATCCTGGAGAACTACCAGGAAAAGGACGGGTCCGTGGTCATCCCGGCGGCCCTGCGGCCGTACATGGGCGGGTTGGAACGCGTGACAAAGGGCTAATTCTGCAAGCAGGTGAGGAAGTTTCTTGCCCCGGGCACCCCTGTAGGTATACGGTGCGCGGCACAAAGCCGCTGTCCACGACGACACCCTCGGGCGACCCTTCATGCAAACACCCAAGAACACACATAAAATCGTGAGCAAGCGCGTGGTGGAGGTGGAGCAGGGCGACATCCGGCGTTACGCGGATGCCATCTACGCGGGCATGCCCATCCATCATGACCTCGCCGCCGCCAAGAAGGCCGGGTATCCGGGCCTGGTGGCGCCGCCCACGTTCACCGCCACGCTGGGTGACCACGCGGCGGTCCTGGGCGAAATGGAACTCAATCCCCGCACCATCCTGCACAGCGAGCAGGAACTGCTGGAGTACGAAGCGGTGTGCTCCGGTGACGTCCTCAATGTCACCACCACGCTGGTGGAAAGCTACGAGAAGACGGGCGGTTCCACCAACACCGGGTTCGTTATCGTGGAGGATGTGGGGACCAACCAGAAGGGGAAGAAGGTCTTCCACGCGCGCCGTGTGTTTGCCATCCGCGGTGGGTTCCCACGTCGCTGAAGGATTACCGGAGATTCCCGAGCCATGGCCAAGCTCTACCTGGACACCGTTGAAGTCGGCGATCCCATTCTGGCGCTCCAGAAGCCGCCCATCACGCGCACGCAGATTGCCAAGTTTGCCGCGGCCAGCCGGGACTACGGGCCGCTCCACGTGGACGAGGAAGTGGCGCGCGCCTCCGGGTACGGCAGCGTCTTTGCGCACAGCATGATTGCCATGTCCTACGTGGGCGAAATGCTGGAACGCTGGCTGGAGAACGGCCGCGTGGCGCGCCTGCACTGCAAGTTCCAGAAGTTCATCTGGCCGGGGGATGTGCTCTCCGCCAAGGGCGTGGTGGTCCCCAAGGTGGATCAGGACGGGCTGCCCACCATTGTGTGTGACGTCTGGGTGCAGAACCAGAACAATGACAAGGTGCTGGCCGGCAAGGCCGTGTGCGTCCTGTACCGCTCCGCGGAGGAGGAGAAGAAGCACGGCAAGGGCAGGCCGGAGTCGGTCAACATCACAAGCGAATACCAGTCCCCGCACAAGAAGCAGGACGCGCCCAGGGTCACGGGCCCCGCGGACAAGCCGCCGCCCCGCCCACCGCCCAAGGCCAGTGGCACTCCGGTGGAAGTGAAACCGGACGCCGCTGCCCCGCATGGGAAGGCCGCTGCGGCCAAGGCGCCCCCGGCAGACAAGAAGCACGCGTCCAAGCCGCCCATGCCCGCCGCCAAGCCGGAGCCGCACAAGAAGGCGCCGGAGGCCAAGAAGCCCGAGCCGCCAAAGAAGGTGCCCGAGGCCAAGAAGCCTGAGCCGCATGCGAACAAGAAGCCGGCCGAGGCGAAGAAGCCGGAGCCCAAGAAGGCGCCGGAAGCCAAGAAGCCGGAACACAAGAAGGCGCCGGAGGCCAAGAAGCCGGAGCCCAAGAAGGCCCCTGAGGCCAAGAAGGCCCCTGAGGCCAAGAAGGCCCCTGAGGCCAAGAAGCCGGACCCCAAGAAGCACGCCAAGAAGAAGTGATGGGGTCGGTCCCCGCGCTGCCGCGGGGCAGGTGACAAGCGCTCGCCGCAAGCCTACACGGGCGCCGGAGGGCGTCGCCGTGAAACTCGTATTTGTCCGACACGCCATTGCCGTGGAGAAACACCCGGACGGGGACGGGGCCCGGGAGTTGACCGCCGAGGGCCGCAAGAAAGCCCTGGAAGTGTGCCGCGCGGTAGCCGGCATGGACCTGGGGATTGAACGGATCCTCACCAGCCCGCTGCAGCGATCCGTCCAGACCGCACAGATCCTCCGCGAAGTCCTCAAGCTCCCCAAGGCGCCCGAGGAGACCAAGGCGCTGCTCCCCGAGGCCGAGCCGCAGGCCCTCACCGCCATCCTCAAGTCCGCCAAGGCCGAGTGCATTGCCCTGGTGGGCCATGAGCCGCATATCTCGCGCTACACCGCCTGGACCGTGGGCGGCGGCAAGTTTGATGTCCGCAAGTGCGGCGTGGTGGTCCTGGAAGGGGCCGGGGTTCCCGGTGCGGGCCAGGGTGCACTGGCCGGGCTGTTTGCTCCCCGCCACCTCAGGCCGCTGGTCTGATTCCCCCCCACCCGACTCGGCGCCAGGCGCCGAGTCGACCTCCCCCCGCAAGCGGGGGGAGGCAAGACAACGGCCGCGCTCACCCGCCCAGGCGCTCCGGGTACAGCGGGAAACGCAACGCCAGCGTGTGGACCTTCTCCTTGATCGCGGCCAGCGCCTTGTCGTCCGCCCGCGCCTTCACGGCGGCAATCACCAGCTCACCGATTTCCCGCATTTCCGGCTCGCCCATGCCGCGCGTGGTCACCGCCGGCGTCCCCAGCCGGATGCCGGAGGTCACCGCCGGCTTTTCACTGTCATACGGGATCATGTTCTTGTTCACCGTGATGCCCGCCTTGCCCAGGGCGCCTTCGCACTCCTTGCCCGTGGCGCCAAACGGACGGACGTCCAGCAGCATCAGGTGGTTGTCCGTGCCCCCGCTGGCCAGCTTGCCCCCCAGGTCCAGCAGCGTCCGCGCCAGCGTGGCCGCGTTCTTCACAATCTGCTCCTGGTAACCGCGGAACCCGGGCTGCAGCGCTTCCTGGAAGCACACCGCCTTCCCAGCAATGACGTGCATCAGCGGCCCGCCCTGGATGCCCGGGAACACCCGCCCGTCCACCTGCTTCTGGTCCGCGCCGCGCGCCAGGATCAGCCCGCCGCGCGGGCCGCGCAGCGTCTTGTGCGTGGTGGTGGTGACATAGTCCGCGTGCGGCACCGGACTGGGGTGCTGTCCGGCGGCCACCAGCCCCGCAATGTGCGCCATGTCCACCATCAGCCGCGCGCCGCTGGCCTTGGCAATGGCCGCAAAACGCGGGAAATCAATGATCCGCGGGTACGCGCTGGCTCCGGCGACAATGAACTTGGGCTTGTGCTCCTGGGCGAGCTTCTCCACCTCGTCATAATCAACACGCCCGTCATCCTTGCGCACGCCGTACGGGACGATCTTGTACAGCCGCCCGCTGAAGTTCACCGGCGAGCCATGCGTGAGGTGTCCCCCGTGCTCCAGGTTCATGGCCAGGATGCGGTCCCCCGGTTCCAGGAAGCTCATGTAGACGGCCATGTTGGCCTGCGCGCCTGAGTGCGGCTGCACGTTGGCGTGCTCCGCGCCGAACAGCTTCTTGGCGCGGTCAATGGCCAGCTGCTCCACCACGTCGTGGAATTCGCAGCCGCCGTAGTAGCGCTTGCCGGGGTAGCCCTCCGCGTACTTGTTGGTCAGCGGGCTGCCCACCGCCTCCATGACCGCGGCGGACACAAAGTTCTCTGACGCAATGAGCTCCACCCCCTCCGCCTGCCGGCGCGTCTCCTTGACCACGAGGTCATAGATGTCCGGGTCCGCCGCGCGCAGCGCACCCATGAGGGGGACAGCGGTCTGCTCCTGCTTGGCAATCTTGTCCACGCGGACCTGGTGGCGGCCGGCCTCAAACTCCGCCGCCAGGAACGCGTCCACCACGGAGGTGGCCAGGCCTGCGCCCACCACGCGTTCGCCCAGGCACACCACGTTGGCGTTGTTGTGCTGCCGCGCATAGCGCGCCTGCCACTCATCCACGCAGTTGGCGGCGCGGATGCCGCTGTACTTGTTGGCGGCAATGGCCATGCCCGTGCCGCTGCCGCACACCAGGATGCCCAGGTGCGCGCGCCCGCCGTTCACCGCCGCGCAAACCGCGCCCACCACGTCGGGGTAGTCCACCTTCTCGGCCCCGGTGGGGCCGGTGTCTGTGACGTCGTGGGCGCCCTGCAGGTGCGCAGTGATCTCTGCCTTGAGCTTCTGTCCCGCGTGGTCCGCGGCAATGACCAGCTTCATGGAGAATCCCCTGTTGTCGGTGTGACGGGTGCGGGCGTGTAGACGAGCACCGGGCTGCCCACAAGGGGCGGCCGGCGCCGCACCGACGACGGGGGGCCTCAGGCGGGCCGGCCCAGCAGGCGGGAGCGCAGCTCCGCGGCGTGCGGCACCTCCAGCACGGCGTGGGGCTCACCCGCCACGTCCAGAATCTGCACCACGCGTCCTGTCCCCTCCAGGGGCGGGCGGGCGGCGGACGCCACGTGGACCTGGAACTTTGCCTCCGTCTGCACGGGTGGCGGCGCCCCGCCCGCGCGGATCATCACAAACCCCGTGGCCAGGTCTGCGCAGAAGCGCTCCAGGTCCGCGGCGGTGGCGCACTCCACGGACAGCGGCCCGTGCGCGTACGGGATGCCGGCACCCACGCCCAGGGCGGGCCGGGAGTGGATGGCCAGGAAGCGCACCCCCATCCCGTTGGCCAGCACGGAGCGCAGTTCCCCCGGCACAATCTGGTGCCGCGCCACCACGCCGTCCCGGTCCATGGTCCCGGTGGGGGAGTCCACGTGCATGTGGATGTGCGTCGCCAGCGGAACAAGGTCGCGCGTGACCAGGAACAGGCCGGTGGATGAGATGTCGTGCGTAAGAGCGACATAGCGCAATTCGTCCACGCCGTAGGTGACGCGGAAGCGCCGCCGTTCGCGGACGGCGCGTGCCCGGTGGTCCGTTCGCATGCTGTATTCCGAATGGGTCCGCTGGACCGTCTGCATGGGCACCTCGCGGAGAACCGGTGGTTGCCAAGCCCCCCACGGACTTAGCGTTCACCGTTTGCTGGCGCAGCCCCTCGTCACAACACGATAGGTCATGTGGCCAACTGCGCCACACCGCTGGGATCCATGGGACGCGTGTGTCAGCGCAGGTAATTCACCACGGGGCCCAGGTGCAGGTGGTCTGCCGCCACGTCCAGCACGATGTCCTCCAGCGTGCCGAACGGATCAATGATGGCCATCAGCACGCTGCGGGGTATCCCCGGCGCCATCTGGGCCTTGATGAGCATCTTGGTGCGGAACAGCGCCTCACCCAGCATGGCGCCGCCGGTGTTGGCTAGCACGTCATTGAGCGCGGGCCGTTCCGCAGCGGCCTCCACCAGGTACTCCCACAGGATGGCCCACATGACGACGATGGCGATGGACTGCCACCAGCTCACGCCGTGGTTGCGGTACAGCATGTGGATGGTGGCACCCAGCCACGGGTGCATGAGGTAGTTGTACCCCATGGCGTCACGGTCCGGAAAAACCGGCAGGCTGGTCATGTTCAGCGCCCAGTTGCGGAAGCTGGGTTCATGCCAGTTGTTGAACTCCAGGATGGCGTCCCGCGCTTCATTCAGCGGCGTGTGCCGTTTGCCCACCGTGGCGTCAAAGGTGGCGAATCCCAGGCTGACAAACAGGTAGGGCAGGTTGCACACGCCCACCTCCAGCGTGGGCAGCAGGAAGCGCCGTGAGCTGTTGCGCAGCAGTCGGCTGAAGCGTGACGACGGCGGGTCCTCGCTCCAGGTGGACGCCGGGGCCGGCACGCCGTGGGGCGGGTCGGGGAGCGGGGGCGGAAGCGCGACGTGCAGCGCACCCGCCATCAGCACGGCGAGCATGGGCATGGGACGCCGACACTACGCGAGGCCAGCGCCGGTCGGCAAACAACGAACCGGCCACCGCGCTGTCCGGTCCTGCGCGTGGGCCGCGTCTGTTGGAGGCATGGAGCGGCGGCGCGGCCCTACGCGGCCGTTTCGGGGAATGGCGTCACCGGTCCGGGCGTGGTTAGGGTGCGCGGATGGATTTCACCCGCGTGACAAGATTCCAGCAATCCGTTCCGGGCGGCTGGGACGCGTATCCGGACTACCAGCAGAAAGCGTCCATTTACCGTGAATTCCTCGCGCGCGTGGACCTTGCGCCGCACGCGGCCGCCCTGCCGCCGCCGCTGCGGCGCCTGGTTGAAGAGCCCGTGCCCGTCAGCTCCTGGATTCCGGAGGCGCACAGTTGTGGTCTGTTCCTGGCCATGGCGGACGTCCTGGGCAGTGACGCGGCTTTTGTGACGCACTCCTACGAATCCAACCGCGCGTTGCTCTCCGGCCCCGCGTACGGGTTCCTCTTCAAGCTGCTGGGCGCGCGGACGGTGCTCAAGGGCGCGCGTACACGGTGGGGGCAGCTGCACCGCGGCATCACCATGGACGTGACCTGGGGAGACACCCGCAACGAAGCCTCCCTGATCATGCACTTTCCCGAGCACCTGCTGCCGCCGTTGTTGCTGCGCAGCTACGCCACCGCCTTCCGCGCAGCGTTGGAGGTGGCCGGCGCATCGGCGGTGGAGGTGCGCGTGGGGGACGCGGCGGCAACGTCAGCGCAGTTCCATGCGGCGTGGAAGTAGCTGCCGCTCCGGGGGCTGCATTCCTACAGCGTGTGCGTGCGCCGGCGGATGAACTGCCCGTCGCCGGGACGGGCCAGGAACTGGTCATTCTTCACGATCACGCGGCCGCGCTGCAGGACGTGGGAGGGACCGCCGCGGACTTTCTTCCCTTCATACGGGTTGTAGTCCACCTTCATGTGCATGGTCTTGACGGAAAGCGTGACTTCCTTCTGCGGGTCCCACACCACAATGTCCGCGTCCGCACCCACGGCCAGCGTGCCCTTCTTCCCGTACATGCCAAAGATCTTTGACGGCGTGGTGGACGAAATGTCCACGAAACGGTTCAGGTCGATCTTGCCCTGCTGCACCGCCTCCCACAGCAGGTACATGCGGGACTCCACGCCGGGCATGCCGTTGGGGACCTTGGAGAAGTCATCCCGGCCCAGCTCCTTCTGGTCCTTCATGCAGAACGGGCAATGATCCGTGGCCACCACCTGCAGGTCATGGTTGCGGATGCCGCGCCACAGTTGCTCATGGTGGTGCTGCGGCCGCAGCGGCGGCGTGCAGATGTACGCGGCGCCGTCAAACCCGGGGCGCGCCAGGTCATCCTGGGACAGGAACAGGTACTGCGGGCAGGTCTCCGCAAACGCGGGCAGGCCGCGGTCCCGCGCTTCGCGCACGCGCTCCAGCGCGCGCGCCGCGGACAGGTGCACAATGTAGACGGGCACCTTGGCCATCTCCGCCAGGGCAATGGCGCGCTCCGTGCCCGTGGCCTCGGCGGCCTCCGGGCGGGTGAGGGCGTGGTAGACGGGGGCGCGTTCGCCGCGGGAACGCGCGCGTTCAATCAGCACATCAATGGGCAGCCCCGTCTCGGCGTGCATGCAGATGAGCGCGCCCAGCTCACCCGCGCGCAGCATGCCGCGGAAGATGGACTGATCATCCAGCAGCAGCACGTTGGGATAGGCCATGAAGAGTTTGAAGCTGGTCACGCCCTCATCAACAATCCGCTTCATCTCCTCCAGCCGCGCGGGCGGCAGGTCCGTGGCGATCATGTGGAACGCATAGTCCGCCACCGCCTTGCCGGACGCCTTCTTGTGCCAGGTGTCCAGCGCCTCCGTGAGCGTGCCGCCCTTCTGCTGGATGGCAAAGTCAATGATGGTGGTGGTGCCGCCGTACGCCGCCGCGCGCGTGCCGGTTTCAAAGTCATCACTGCTGGTGGTGCCGCCAAATGGCATGTCCAGGTGCGTGTGCACGTCAATGCCGCCGGGGAACAGGAACTGGCCCTTGGCGTCAATGGTCTCGTCAAATTGGGGGACGCGGTCCTTGGGGAGCGTCCCCACCGGGGCGGTGATGGCTTCCACTTTGTCGTCGTTGAGCCAGACGTCGGCCTTGAACGTTTCCGACGCGGTCACGACGGTGCCGTTGGCGATGAGCTTGCGCATTCGCGGGTTCTCCAGGTTGTCTGGGGGATGTAGTGAACGGAAACGCTCAGGGCAGCTGCTTGGTCATGTCGTCGTACGTCTCGGGGCGGCGGTCACGGAAGAACTGCCAGGTGCGCCGCACCTCCTCAATCATGTCAAGGTCGCAGTCCGCCACCACCAGTTCGTCCTTGTCTTCACTGGCCTGCGCCAGGAAGTTGCCCCGGGGGTCCACCACGTAGGAGGTCCCGTAGAACCGGCCGATATTCCACGGCGCTTCCGTGCCCACGCGGTTGGAGCACGCCCAGAAGTTGCCGTTGGCCACCGCATGCGCGGGCTGCTCCAGCTTCCACAGGTATTGCGACAGGCCCGCCACCGTGGCGGAGGGATTGAACACGATTTCCGCGCCGTGCAGGGACAGCAGGCGCGCGCCCTCCGGGAAGTGCCGATCATAGCAGATGTACACGCCCACGTTGGCGTGCCGGGTCTTGAACACGGGATATCCCAGGTTGCCGGGCTTGAAATAGTACTTTTCCCAGAAGCCGCCGGTCTGCGGAATGTGCTGTTTCCGGTACTTCCCCAGGTACGTCCCGTCGGCGTCCAGCACCGCGGCGGTGTTGTAGTACACGCCGGCCATTTCGCGTTCATACACGGGGACCACCATGGCCATGTTGTACTTGCGCGCGTACTGGCTCAGCAGCTCCGTGGACGGGCCCGGCACGCTTTCCGCCGTGGCGTACCATTCCGGCGTCTGCGCCGGGCAGAAGTACGGCGTGGAGAAGATCTCCTGCAGGCCCAGCACCTGCACGCCCTTCTTGCCCGCCTCCTCAATGAGCGGGATGTGCTTGTCAATCATCGCCTTCTTGATGGCATCCATGTTCCCCGTCGTCATGGGGGTGGACGCCTGGATGAGACCCACCTTCACGATCCTGGCCATCGGCGGTGCTCCTGTGCTGTCGGGTTGGGAAGGGTGGGATTAAGCCGTGGGCAGGACCGCGGGCAAGCGGAGCCCGACGGTGCCGGGGTTTTCGGCGCGGCGCGGCATCAACGCCGGCGCGTGGCCCCGTGCGGCAAACCGGCTTGCGGGAGGTGGAACCCTGCGGTACGGCAGGCGCCCCGCGAACCAACCCCCGACGAGAACGGATGCATCCCATGACCCACGTGGCGGCGAACAAGGTGGTGACGATGTCCTTCCAGCTGAAGGACAAGGACGGCAAGTTGCTGGACGAGGCGGACGCGACGCACCCGCTCACCTACCTGCATGGCCACGACAACCTGCCCACGGGCATTGAGAAGGTGGTGGAGGGGGCCGCCGTGGGCGAGGCGCGGGAGGCGGCGTTGGCGGCGAAGGACGCGTTTGGCACGCGCGACGAGGCCAAGGTGGAGAAGATTGGCCGGCATCACCTGCCCGCCAAGGCCAAGGTGCGCGTGGGGGACCTGCTGACGCTGGAGTCACGCGATGGCGTGCGCGACGCGGTGGTGACGGCGCTGACCCCGGTCACCGTCACGCTGGACTTCAACCACCCGCTGGCCGGCCGTGACGTGCAGGTGGCCATGAAGGTCATCTCCATCCGTGACGCGTCTGACGAGGAGAAGGAGCACGGCCACGCGCACGGGCCCGAGGGCCACGGGCACGATCATGATCATGATCATGGCCATGAACACGAGCACGATCACGAACACGATCACGGCGCTGAGCACGGGGAATGCGACGACCCTGCGCACGACCACACGCACGATCACGATCACTGACGCGCGACCGAGGCGTGTCCAAGTCTGCGCCGGCATCTGTTCCACGAATGCCACGTCCGAACTGCATGCACGCTTTGTGTGCATGCGTGCCCCTTTGGGGGGCGGCCGGCGACGTCAGTCGCCGGGGGTGGGGGCCCCCCAACGGGTTTGGTCCCACCCGGGGAAGACGGCTGAAGCGGACCCCCCACCCCCCTCGCCGACGTCGCTGCGCTCCGTCGTCGAGGGCCGCCCCCCAAAGGGGGCGGCGTAGATGGGCTTGCCTGCGGCAAGCCCGCCACGCGTCGTGGAACGGGCATCCGTTGCGCCGGATGGAATCCGCCGCGTGCGCGTACAGTCAGTCCGCCGAGCGACGCCGTGGCGTAGGCGGGTCCAGTTTGCGCCCGCGCGACGCCAGCCACGCCTCATGCAGCCCGTCCAGGCGCGCCCGGCACGCGGCGCCCACGCACCCCGGCGGGAAATGTCCGTGCGCATCCGCTGCTCCCAGCGGCGCCCCCATGGTGATTTCCACCGCCTCTTCCAGCGTGCGCACCGCGTGGATGGTGAAGCGCTTCCTTGCCACCGCTTCCACCACGTCGTCACGCAGCATCAGCTCGCTGACGTTGCCCACCGGCATCACCACGCCAATGCCGGGCTTTCCGCCCAGCGCCTGGCAGGTGTCAAAATAGCCCTCAATCTTTTCATTCACGCCGCCCACCGTCTGCACGTGACCCAACTGGTCAATGGAGCCGGTGACCGCCATGCCCTGCCGCAGCGGCACGCCGGAGAGCGCGGACAGCAGCGCCAGGCACTCAGCCAGTGACGCGCTGTCGCCCTCCACCTCGGAGTAGTTCTGCTCCATGCACAGCGTGGCACCCAGCGTGAGCGGGGCGTGCTTGCCAAAGCGGTCTCCCAGGATGGCCTGCAGGATGATGACGCCCTTGCTGTGGATGGGCCCGCCCAGGTCCACTTCGCGCTCAACGTCAATGACGCCGCCCTTGCCCACGTGCACCCGCGCCGTGATGCGGCTGGGGTGGCCAAAGCTGTAGCTGCCCAGCTCCACCACGGTGAGCCCGTTGACCTGGCCCACCACCGCGCCCTCCGAATCAATGCGGATGGAGCCGTCCTTGACCGCCTCGCGCAGGCGGTCCTCCAGGTAGCGTTCGCGGTCGCGGCGGGCGTCCAGCGCGGCGGTCACATCACGCAGGTTGATGACGCGGCTGCGCCGCCGCGTGGCCCAGAAGCTCGCTTCACGCACCAGGTCGGCAATCTCACCGAACCGAGTGCTGAGCTTCTTGCGGTCCGACGCCAGGCGCGCCGCCTCCTCAAGAATCCGCGCGAGTCCCGTGGCGTCAAACCGGCGCAGTCCCTCTTCGCGTGCCAGCGCAACAATAAATGTGGCGAAACCCCGCAGGCGCTCCGGCGTGCGGTCCATCTCAACGTCAAAGTCCGCTTTGATCTTGAAGAGCTTCTGGAAATCCGGGTCACCCTTGCTGAGCTGGTAGTAGAGGTCCGGCGTCCCGACGATGATCACCTTCACCTGCAGCGGGATGGGCTCCGGACGCAGCGCGGCGATGCTGATCATCCGCCCCGGCTCGCCGGCGTCTTCAATCTCCAGCGCGCGGTTCTTGAGCGCGCGCTTGAGGGCTTCATACGCCGGGGGCTCACGGAACAGCTCCATGGCATCAATGAGCAGGTACCCGCCGTTGGCGCGGTGCAGCGCGCCGGCCTTGATGCGCGTGAAGTCCGTGATGGTCTCGCCGCCCCGCAGCCGGTGCTCAATGCGGCCCATCAGGTTGAACATGGTGGGGTGCGTCTCCTCAATGACCGGCGCACCCTTCTGCGAGCGGTTGTCCACCAGCGCGTTGATCCGGTAGCGCGTGAACAGGTTCTCGCCGTCCTGGCCGGAGTCCGCGGAGGGCACCAACAGCTGCGGGCGCTGGGGCATCTGGTCGCCCGGCGGCGCCTGTCCCTCGGCGGGGGTTTCCTGGGTCTCGTCCGGCGGGCGCAGTTCCGCGGTGTGCTCCACCAGGTCGTCAATGACGCGCTCAAAGTGCCAGCGCAGCATGTCCTGTTCCCGGTACGCCTCGGCCACCTCCATCACCATGGGCGTGACCACGCGGCGCACTTCCTCCTTGTCCAGATCCTGCAGCGCCTTGTCGGTCTCGCGCTGCAGCCCGCGGATCTGCCGCACCACGTCGTCCAGCAGCTCCTCCACCGCGGAGCCCTGCTGTTCCAGCCGCTGCCGCTCCTTGCGGGGCAGCGAGCGGAACTGTTCCTCCGTCATGGGCTCCCCGTCGGTGGCGGGTCCCAGCGCCAGGCCGGTGGGGCTGCGCTGCAGCGCAAAGCCGCGCCGCGCGGCCTCCTTCTCCACGGAGCGGAGCCGCTTCTCCTCCTGGTCCGAGTGCCGGTCGATGATCTTCTGCCGCCGCTGGCGGTACGCGTCGCCCTCAAACGCGCGCATCAGCTCCTGCTGGAGGCGCTGGAGCATTTCGTCCACTTCGCGCTTGAGCTTGTGCGCGGTGCCGCGCGGCAGCTTCACCGCGCGCGGGCGGTCCGCGTCATCAAAGTTGTACAGCAGCGCCCAGTCATCCGGGACCTCCTCCTTGCGCGCGCGCTCCAGCAGGATGGAGCGCACCGTGGACGTGCGGCCCGTCCCGGCCGCACCCACCACAAAGATGTTGAACCCGCGTTCCCGGATGCCCAGCCCCACGTCCAGCGCGCGCATGGCGCGTTCCTGGCCCAGCGCGCCGGGGCGCGCGGTCTTGGTCACGCGCTTCAGCGACGAGGCGACGGCGCGGGGGTCACAGGTCCAGCGGAGCTCGGATGCGGCGAGGGGCCGGGGTGTGCTCATGCCCGACGGTATAGGCGCCCCTGGGACGGCGGGGAAGCGGGAATCACCGCACCCCCGACGGAACGCTGCCGCGCCCGAACCGCGCGACCAAGTAAGAGGCGCCCGGCACCACGCGCCTCATCCACCGCCTCCGTCGGGCGCGCCGCCGTCCACGTTGCATGACTGGCCCAACCGGTAACCGCCACGACACGTGCACAGACAGTCCGCCAGCGACTCCGGCTCAGCGCAGTACGGCGTGACCCGCAGCGTCTGCTGCAGGTGCCGCCCGTCCCGGTCCTCCAACGTGACTTCCAGATCAAACGGGTTGCCGTGCAGGTCCCGCTCCGTCCACTGGTTGGGGCACAGCGGGATGTTGGCAAACGTGGTGATGTTGGTCTCCGCGCTTTGCGCCCAGCCGCCGTCCGTGGCGCGCAGGTTCACCGTGCGCGCATCCAGGCGCACCTGCCGCGTCATGGTGTCCCGCAACACGCCCGTCAGCCGCGCCTGGCACGGGTCCACGTTGCGCGCCCGCACACCCACAAACGCCACCCGCCCGCCCTGCGGCGGGAACATCATGGGCAGCGCGCCACCGTCCAGGAGCGCGGACGCGCGGTAGTGCTCGTCCAGCACGGTGACCTCCAGCTCCGCCGCCTGCCGTGGGTCACCCGCAAAAGGCAACTGGCACCGGCCCGTGCTGGTCCCCGAAGAACCCGCGTCCACCCCCGACCACGGAAGACCGCTGCAGGCGGACGCGGCCAGCGCAACAAGAAGCACGACGTGGTGCGGGTGGGGGAACATGCGGACGCGGGACCGTATCACACGCTGCGGGCCGGTCTTCCCGCACGCCGGCCCACGCACCGGCGCCACCCCCCCACCCGCCTCGGCGCTCCGCGCCGAGTCGACCTCCCCCCGCTTGGGGGGAGGTTTCAGTTGGAACCCTCAGTCCAGCGTGGTGCGCGCGTCACGCGCGTGCGTCCGCAACACCAGGTCCGCCACCAGCCCCGTCCAGCCCGTCTGGTGTGACGCACCCAGGCCCTCGCCCGTGTCACCGTGGAAGTACTCAAAGAACCACAGGTGATCCCGGAAATGCGGGTCATCCTGCAGCCGACGACGACTGCCGTACACCGGCCGCGTCCCGTCCGGCGCCAGCTGGAAGATGCGCACCATGCGCCGTGACAGGTCCATGGCGATCTCCCCGCAGGTCAGCTCCGGACCCGTGCGCGCCGGACACCGCGCCGTGAACTCGTCCCCAAAACAGCGCTGCAGCCGCGTCAGCGCGCGGATCACCAGGTAGCTCGTAGGAAACCAGATGGGCCCGCGCCAGTTGCTGTTGCCGCCCTTGATGCGGCTCACCGCCTCGGCCGGCTCATAGCCCACGCTCATCCCCGCAAAACGGTACGGCTCCCGCGCGTGCTCCTTGGACAATGACCGCGGCCCAAACGGAGACAGCATGCGGTCCTCGTCCAGCAGACGCTGCAACACACGCGCAAGGCGCTCCCGGTTCAGCAACGACAGCGTGGTCCGCCCGTTGGGCGCGCGGATGAGGCTGCGCGCCAGCTCCGGCCGGCGCTCCAGGAACCAGAAGAACCGCCGGCTGAAGTTCGGGAGCCGCTCAAACACCTCCGGCTCCAGCACGTGCACCGCGAACATCGGGATGAGCCCCACCTGGCTGGCCACCCGCAAGTACCGCGCGTCCCCGTTCTTCGTTGTCAGCAGGTCGTAGTACCAGCCCTCCTTGTCATCCCACAGCGCGGGCGTGTCTGCAGTGCCGTGGTTGATGGCATCCGCAATGTACAGGAAATGCTCAAAGAACTTGGATGCCAGGTCCTCATACGCGCTGTTCTCCTGCGCCAGTTCCAGCGCCATGCGCATGAGGTCCAGGCAATACATCGCCATCCACGCCGTGGCGTCCGCCTGCTGCAGGCGCGCGCCGTCGGGCAGGCGCTCGGACCGGTCAAACAGCGAGATATTGTCCAGCCCAAGGAAACCGCCCTCAAACACGTTGTTCCCCTCGCTGTCCTTGCGGTTCACCCACCACGCAAAGTTCATCAGCAGCTTGTGGAAGATGCGCTCCAGGAACACGCGGTCCCGTTTCCCCGTGGCGCGCGCCTCAAACTTGTAGACCTGGAAAGCGGCCCACGCGTGCACCGGCGGGTTGAGGTCGGAGAAGTTCCACTCATACGCGGGGATCTGTCCGCTGGGATGCTGGTACCACTCCTTCACCATCAGCTTGAGTTGCGCCTTGGCCAGCTCCACGTCGATGTGCGCCAGCGCCACGCAGTGGAACGCCAGGTCCCACGCCGCAAACCACGGGTATTCCCACTTGTCCGGCATGGAGATCACGTCCGCCACGTCCAGGTGGTGCCAGTGTGCGTTGCGGCCCGTGCGCCGCTCCGCCGGTGCATCATTGCGGTCCCCGCGCAGCCAGGTGTCCACGTCGTAGTGGTAGTACTGCATGGACCACAGCAGCCCCGCGCAAGCCTGGCGGTGGATGCGCCGCGCGTCCTCCGGCATCGCCGGTCCCTCCAGCGCGTCGTAGAAATCGCGGCAATCGCGCGCGCGTTCGCGGACCACGGCGTCCGTGTCATTCACCGCGGCGGTGGAGACCTGGTTGGTCAGCCGCACATCCACGGTGGCGGACGCGCCGGCGTCCACCTCCAGGCGGTACCACAGCGCGGCCTTGGTCCCCATTGCGTCGGGATTCACCGCGTCCAGGCGCCCGTGCACCACGGCGTCATGGAAGGCATCCTTGGTCCACGGCGTGCGGTTGGGGCTGTCCCACAGGCGGCGGTGGTTGGATTCATTGTGCGTGAACAGCACCTGCGGCGCGCCGCCAAAGTACAGGTTCCACGTCCCCAGCTTCTCATGCATGGCCACCAGGCGGTTGCCGTCCCGCCCGATGTTGGGCACCACCGCCGGCAGCTCCGCCTTCCAGGACCAGGTGTTGCGGAACCACAGCGTGGGCAGCACGTGCAGCGGCGCGCGCTCCGGGCCGCGGTTGTGCACGGTGATGCGGCAGTGGATGTCGTCCGCGGTGGCCTTGGCGTATTCCACAAACACATCGAAATAGCGGCCATCGTCGAATATACCGGTATCGATAAGTTCGAATTCGCCGGGGTCACTACGCCGGCGCGCGTTCTCCGCGCGCAGGCGCTGGTAGGGGAAAGCGGCCTGCGGGTACTTGTAGAGCATGCGCAGGTAGCTGTTGGTGGGCGTGGCGTCGAGGTAATAGTAGACCTCCTTCACGTCCTCCGCGTGGTTGCCCTCCATCCCGGTGAGCCCGAACAGGCGCTCCTTGAGGAACGGGTCCCGGCCGTTCCACAGCGCCAGCGCGAGGCACAGGTGCTGGTCGCGGTCACAAATGCCCGCAATTCCGTCCTCGCCCCAGCGGTACGCCTTGGACATCGCCTGTTCATGGGTGAGGTGGCCCCACGCGTCGCCAGTGCGGCTGTAGTCCTCACGCACGGTGCCCCACGCGCGCTCCGCCAGGTACGGACCCCAGCGCCGCCAGCGGCTGCGGCCCACGCGGTTCTCCCTGATGCGCTCCTGCTCCCGCCCGGTCCTCGTCGTCACGCCGTCCTCCGCGCGTTCAGTCGCGCTGCGCGGCAACGGCCGCGCCCATCAGCCCCAGCTGCGGCGCCTGCACCAGCCACGCGGGGATGGACTTCACCACGTGTGCCAGCCGCCCCTTGTTGTCGAATTCGCGGCGGAACGTCCCATCCGCCATGCGGTTGGCCATGCGCGGGGCAATTCCCCCGGCCACGTACACGCCGCCGCGCGCGACGATCTGCAGCGCGAGGTTGCCCGCCTCACTGCCCAGCACGCGCACAAAGATGTCCACCGCGCGTGTGCACAACGCGTCCTTCTCCTGCAGGCCCAGCCGTGTGACGACGGCGGCGGCGTCCTCGGCGGCCATCGCGTCGCGCGTGGTGGGCAGCACCTGGTCGGGGTGCTCGGCGGCAAGGAACGCGTAGAGGTCGCGGATGCCGGGGCCGGACACCACGCGTTCGTAGCTGGCGCGGCCGTACTTGCGGCGCAGGAACGCGGCCAGGCGGTCCTGCTCGTCGTCCAGCGGGCCAAAGTCGCGGTGGCCGCCTTCAGTGGGAACCGGCTCATAGTGCATCCCGTTGTGCAGCAGGAACGCCACGCCCAGCCCGGTGCCCGCGCCCAGCACTGCAATGGGCGCCGTGGCCACGGGCAGCGCGTCACCGCCCAACGGCAGCGCCTGGCCGGGCCGCAACGCGGTGACGCCCAGGGCGGCCGCGTAGAAATCATTCACCACGCGGCAGCGGGAGACGCCCAGGCGCCGCTCAATGGCCCGCCCGTCCACCACCCACGGCAGGTTGGTCACGCGGCATACGTCCTGGGCCACGGGGCCGGCCACACCCAGGCACGCGCGTTCCGGCTGGCGCCCGGCCGCGCGCAGGAACGTCTCCAGGATGGTTTCCACCTCCGCGGCCTGCGCGGACGGGTACTGCCGCTCCAGCACAATCTCGCCGTGGTCGACGAGCGCGAGCCGCGCGTTGGTGCCACCGATGTCACCGGCAAGAACCAGCATGGGGGAATCTCCGGCCGGGGCTTGTAGCGCATCAGGGCGGGACGGGTCTTGTTGCGCGCTGGGGGCGCCGGGTCTCCATGCGGCATGCTCCGCCGCCGCAGCGAGCGCCGAACAGCGCACCGGTGACGAGCCGGAGGCATTTCAGATCATTGACCGCGGCGTCCTGGTGGCCTGGAGGTCACCGAGCCCAACGTGGCGTCGACGCCGAAGGGGTCAAGGTTGCGCTACAAGTCATCCACGTTGGAAAGAAATGATCTGCTGCGCAAGGTTCCCCGATGCTTTGCGCGGCTTAACGCGGGTCAATGTCAACGTTAGGCCGCGCTCCGATAGCGCGCGACAACCACCTCAGCATCCACATCCGCCACGCGCTCTATGATCCGCTGAATTGAGTCCACAACTGCACCAGCCAAGAACGGCTCGCTGCAATCCCCGCAGACGCTGGCAGGAACTCCCTTAACGGTCACAACTCGTTCCCCACGGACGAACGGCGCTGTGACGATGCCGGGCCCGAGCCGGCCTCCACAAAAAGCGCATGTTCCAGCAGCCACCTTATCGCCGTCGAGTGAAGCCATCGGACCACCTCATTGGATCAGGACGATACGCTGTCACAATCACAACTCGATTGGAAGCCTTGTCGACGGCAACCACCGCGTGCACCGGAGCACCAGCCGCGGCCCAGCCCAGCACAAGACAATCAGGCAGCGGCCGATGCACCGCCGGATAGTCTTCAATCACGGACCCGTCGGAGAGTGCACGCTCACGTCCCGGCGCAACAGGTTCTCGTCCACCATCCGCTTCACAGCGTGAATGGACCAGAGAATCGCGGCGGCGTCGCCATTCGCGGACGACCGCGTGCGCTCGTGTATGATCGACAGTTTCTCGGCGACGTCCACGCGTATCCGCTACCATGCATTCTGCCGCACGGTCCACGCGAAAAGCACGGCGGAACTTTGGCGCGTAAGCCTGGCGGCTGGAGGGGTGGAACGTCGTTCCGCCGTGTACACGCCATCTAGAGCAGGGAACGGCAGCGCGGCATGAGCATCAACGCCGAGAAGAACCTGTGCAGCACCATCACGCCGACGGGAACGCCGTACTTCTCGCATGCCCGGTGTGCCAGGCCTGCACGCGGCCAAGGAACGCCCTCTGTATCGCGACTCCTCCACCACCTCCCGGAGGAATGTGCCGAAATGCTTCGTGCAACGCGGTATTTCCGGCAGGTGTCGCTTCCGCCTTACGGGCCGATGACGGAACGGCCCGTGCCGGACCAGGTGAGCCACTGCGTCGCGCGAGCGGGTTTCCCGCCCTTCACCGCGACATCCCTGTCAGGATTCAGGGGTGGGCTTCCGGTCGGGGCTTGTGGGGGAGCTGGGCGGGACGGGTCTTGCTGCGCGCTTGGCGTGCCGGCTCCCCATGCGGCATGCTCCGCCGCCGTCGGCGACGGGCGGGTTGGTGGAGGCAACATGCGGTGTGGACGTGGATGGGTGACGGGGTGTCTGCTGGCGCTGGTGGCCGGGTGCGGGTCGCCGCTGACCGAGCGCTGGGAGGGCGCCCAGAGCCGCTGCGACAGCGGCAACGGCTCCACGACGGTAGAGTTGATGCTGGACGGCCCTGTCACGCTGTCCCCCAGCGGCACGTGGCGGCGGAACAACGTCGGCAACACCTGGGTGGAGTTCGATATCCTCGACGCGACCTACATTGGCACGACGTTGACGTTCAGCACCGAGGCACGCGTGGAATTGTTCGGCGTGGTGACCATCATCCCCACGGACTACGAACTCACGCGGTCACCCGGGAAGCTCCAGGGCACGTCCACCACCCGGAGCAGCAGCATCACCGTCACGTGCGAGATTGATCTCAAACCTTCCCACTGAGCCACCAGCCGCATGCCACGCCTGCGTACGCGCGAAGAACGCCTGATGGGAGCCGCGGTCCTCCAGGCGAGCGCTGAGCACCGCGTCGGCGACGAGGCGGAGGCGTTTTGCATCATCTACCGTGACGTCCTGGCGGACCTGGAGGTCACCGACGAGGAAGTGAGCGCGTTCCGCGCCGCGCACCGCTATGAGGTGGAGGCCCGCGTGCGCCGCGGCGGCCCGCCGTGACCAGCGCGCCCGCCCGGCGGCCGCGCCGCTTGTCACTGGGTCCCCGGCTTGCGTTGGCGTTTGCCGCGCCGGCCACCGTGGCGGTGATTGCCTGCGGGGCCGCGGCGTACCTGGGAACGCGCGCGTTGCTGGAGGAGGAGCTCGGTCGCCGGTTGTGTTCGTTGGCCACAGTGGGCGCCAGCCTGGTGGACCCGGAGCTGGCCGCCACGTTGGGGCCCAGTGACGAGGACACCCGCACCGCCCAGAACGTGCGCCGGCGCCTGGAGAGCGTGCGTGTGGGCGCCAGCGCATCGCGCGTGGTGCTGGTGGACCAGCAGCGCAAGGTGCTGATGGACACCAGCCGCGATCTTCCCATTGGCGCGGAGGCGCCGCGGCTGCGCCTGGACCAGGTGGAACTGGAGCGCGCGGCGGGCGGTGCGCCCACCGCCAGCGTGCTGTTTGACGGGCCGGACGGGCGGCTGCACAAGAGCTGCTACGCGCGCGTTCCGGGCGACATGGCGATGTTTGTTGCCGTGGAGGGCGCGGCGGACCTGTTCAGCAACCTGGCCACGCTGGCCGGCCTGTACGCGCTGCTGTCATTGCTGGCTTTTGCACTCCTTACCGCGGTGGCCTTTGCGGTGGGGCGGCAGATTGCCCGGCCGCTGTTCCGCCTGTCCCAGGAGGTGCGCGCGGTGGGCGAGGGTGACCTCAAGAGCCCCATCACCGTGTCTGACGACGACGAGGTGGGCCAGGTGGCCGCCGCGCTGGACGAGATGCGCCAGCGCATCAATGCACGTGATGCGGAGCGGCAGATGATGCTGGCGGGAATTGCCCACGAGGTACGCAATCCATTGGGCGGCATGGAGCTGTACGCGGGCCTGCTGGCCGAAGCCGCCGCCGAGCTGCCCGACGACAAGCCTGCCTTGAAGGAGGAGATTGTGAACGCGGCCGGGCGCATCCGGCAGGAGCTGCGCTACCTGGCGGGCGTGGTGAATGACTTCCTCACGTTTGCGCGGGACACGCCCCCGCAGCGCAAGGAGGTGCACGCCGCGCGGCTGCTGGGTGAAGTGGGGTCCCTGTGCGCGGGGGATGCGGGGAACAAGGGGGTGAACCTGGTGGTGCACCCGGCGGACCCGGCGCTGGTCATCCACGTGGACGAAGGGCTGGTGAAGGGGGCGCTGCTCAACCTGGTGCAGAACGCGGTGCAGGCCACGCCGGCCGGCGGCACGGTGGAGGTCCGCGCGGAGGTGCAGACCGCGCTGGTCCACCTGTCCGTGAAGGACAACGGCCCGGGCATGGACGAAGCGGCCCTGGAGAAAGCGCTCACGCCGTTCTTCACCACCAAGGAGAAGGGGACCGGCCTGGGCCTGCCGCTCGTCGTCAAGATTGCCCGGTCCCACGGCGGCCGGTTGGACATGAAGACGGCACCGGGCCAGGGCTGCCACGCGCAGCTGGTGATCCCCGCGCGGCTGACGGCGTCGGGAAGCCACGCGGTGATTGGTTGAGGCGGGCTACTCCAGCTTGAAGTCCTTCTCGTCAATCTTGGGGGTCACATCCACCTTCTGCAGTTCCTCCACGCGCACCAGCACGCCGTCACGCCAGGTCTCAATGCGCGCGGGGAAGAACTCGCCGCCGGCGGTTGAGCCCCACGAACGGTAGCGCACGTCCACCCACGGACCCGATGGACCCGCGTCGGTGCGGGGGCCCACGGGGTACACCGCCCGCATCAGCAGGTAGTCATCCTTGTCCACCCAGATTTGCGCCGTACCTGCCGCGGTGCCGCCCAACACCCACGCAATGCGTCCGTCCGCCCGGGAATACGCCACGTTCTCGCCCACGCCCCACGCCGCCAGCAGCGCCACCGCGCGTGCCTGCGCGGCTTCGCGTTCATCCGCATCCGCACCCATGGCCCACAGCGACGCCAACAGGTCCGCCTCCGGCTCCACCTTGGTGCGCTTGTCTCCCTCCACGCTGAGGGCCCGCGCGGGGTCGGCCACGTACGCGTGCTTGCCCGTTGCGTCGGTCCACTCGCGGCGCCACCGGCCGCCGCTGCGGAAGGTGATCACTTCCTCCACGGGCTCACCCGCGGGCTGCCCGTTCACCAGCTCCGTGCGCTTGAACCACGCCCGCAGCGCTTCCAGCTTCTGCTTCTGCCGCTTCTGCGCCACCAGGCCCAGGATGTACGGCGCGGGTGGCGCGTACGCCTCCGCCACCGTCGTCACGGCCAGCACCACCGCCATTGTTGCCAGCGCGCGTTTCACCGCGGCACCTCCTGGAGCAGGCGCTCCATCATGCTGCGCGTGGCCACCTGCAGGTCAGGACGGGACAGCGCGTAGAACAGGGACGCCTCCAGGAAACCAACCTTGTCACCCGCGTCAATGCGGCGCCCCTCAAACTGGTAGCCGTACAGCCCCTCACCGCGTGCAAGCGCGGCCAATGCGTCCGTCAGCTGGATCTCGCCGCCGGCGCCGGGGCGGGTGTGCTTGAGCGCATCCCAGATGGTGGCGGGGAGCACGTAGCGGCCAATGACCGCCTGGTCCGTCTTCTCCGTGCCCTTGGGCGGTTTCTCCACGAGCGCGGTGATGCGCATGAGCCGCGGGTCACCGCCTTCACCAAAGGAGCCCTCCGCGGCGCCGTACATGTGGATCTGCTCCCGCGGGACACCCATCAGCGCAATGACGCCGCGCCCGCCCACCGCGGCGGACGCGTCCATCAGTTGCTTGATGGCGGGCCGCTGCGCCGGGGACGTGCGGAAGATGAGGTCATCCCCCAGCAGCACGGCTGCGGGCCGGTTGCCGACGACGGGATGGGCGGCCAGGACGGCGTGCCCCAGGCCGCGCGGCTCCTTCTGGCGGATGGCAATGACCTCCACCTGGTCGGCAATGGCCTTCAGCCGGTCCGCCTCCGCGGTCTTGCCGCGGGAACGCAGCGTCGTCTCCAGTTCGTACGCGTAGTCAAAGTGGTCAACAATGCTCTCCTTGTTGCGCCCCGTGACCAGGATGACCTGGCGGATGCCAGCGGCCACCGCTTCTTCGACGATGAGCTGGATGGTGGGCGTGTCCGCGATGGGCAGCATCTCCTTGGGGATGGCCTTGGCGGCGGGCATGAAGCGCGTTCCCAGCCCCGCGGCCGGGATGATGATGGACTCCACCTTGGGTGCCGGCGTGCTCATCGGGGTGTGCTCTCCGTGGGGCGCGCACCTCGTGGGAGGTGGCCGGGGTCGGGCCCGGACGCGTACCATACGGGGCCCCCCAGTCCGAAACCCCCGAGGTGCCTATGGCGTGGGTCCCGCCCAAGAGCCTGCAATACAAGCCGGAGGAAATCCCGGCGGCGGTCCAGGCGCGCGTGCACCTGCAGCGCGCTGACGAGGTGAAGCAGCCGCACTTCCGTTACCTGGAACTGTGGAAGGGTTTTGAGGCGATGTACCGGGAAGAGGACAAGTCCTCCAACAAGCTGCTGGCCAACCGGCAGGGCGGCCGCGCGGCGGGTGAGCTGGACCTCATTGCCGCGCTGCTGACGTCGCTGTCACGGCCGCGCGCGGAGCAGCTGCTGGCGCACGCGGAGCTGCCCAACCTGCTGGGAGCGCTGGCGCGCAAGAATCTCAAGCGTCTCATTGGGGAAAACGACCTCATGCGGGACCTGGGCATGACCGAAGGCGAGTTCCACCACGCCAAGAAAGACCTGCAATTCAACCTCAAGGCGAATTACTGGAAAGCCACGGAGGCGCTGGCGCGGCTGCTGTTCGTGGTCCGGGCCGCGTGCGATCCCACCGTGCGCAAGACCGACAACCTGGTCTCCGACGAGCCCACGCTCAAGAGCGCCACGGAAATCCTGAAATTCGCGTTGCGCACGCTGACCGACCAGATGGGCGAGGAGCAGGGGACGTTCATGGGCGTGGGCAAGCGCACGGAAGTTGCTGAGGGTGAGCGCAAACGCGCCCTGCAGCGCGGCCGCAAGGCCTGACCCGCGCTGATCTGGCGCACCGGAACGCGGCAGCCGGCGAAGATCCAAGCTGCATTGGATGTCATCCAATCATGAAATCGGAGCGGTTCCGCGGCCGCGAGGGAGCCGGTACACCGGGCGTCACGCTTGCATTGACTGGGATGACCATGACGCAAAGGCCCTCTTCGCGGATTTCCGGTTTCTACCAACTCACCCCTGAGGAGCGCCGCGCGCGCTTGTTGGCCGCGGGCGGTGCTACCCGCGCTGACCTGGAGGCGCTGCTGCCGGCGCACGGGCTGACGCTGGAGGTGGCGGACAAGATGGTGGAGAACGTCATCGGCGTGCTGGGCATGCCGGTGGGGCTGGGGCTCAACTTCACCATCAACGGCAAGGACCGCCTGGTGCCCATGGCGGTGGAGGAGCCCAGCGTCATAGCCGCGGTGTCCTTTGTGGCGCGGCTGGCGCGGGACGGCGGCGGTTTCCAGACGGACGTGGACCCGCCCATGATGATTGGCCAGGTGCAGGTGGTGGAGCTGGCGGACGTGGCGGCGGCGGCCCGCGCCGTGACGCGCCACAAGCGCCGCATCATGGAGGCAGCCAACGCATGCGCGCCGCGCATGTCCGCGCGTGGCGGCGGCTGCAAGGACGTGGAGGTCCGCATCCTGCGGGACGAGCCCGACGCGGACGGGCGCACCGACGGTGGCGGGGACATGCTGTGCGTGCACCTGGTCATTGATTGCCGCGAGGCCATGGGTGCCAACGCGGTCAATGAAATGGCCGAGGGCGTGGCCGGCACGGTGGAGGATCTGACCGGTGGCCGCGTGGTGCTGCGCATCCTCTCCAACCTGGCGGACCGCCGGCGGGCGCGCGCCTCCTGCACCATCCCGTTCAAGAGCCTGCAGTGTGACGGCTACAGCGGCGAAGAAGTGGCGCGTGGGATTGTGGACGCGTGGCGGTTTGCGCGGCGGGACCCGTACCGCGCGGCCACGCACAACAAGGGCATCCTCAACGGCATTGACGCGGTGGCCCTGGCGACGGGGAATGACTGGCGCGCGGTGGAGGCCGGGGCGCACGCGTACGCCGCGCGTGACGGCCGCTACACCAGCCTGACGCGTTACGAGATCCGCGGGCAGGCGCTCCACGCCAGCATTGAGTTGCCCATGGCGGTGGGCGTCATTGGCGGGACCACCAGCCTGCACCCGGCCGTGTTGGCGTGCCGGCGCATCCTGCACGCGGACAGCGCCGGGGACCTGGCCGGAGTGATGGCCGCGGTGGGACTCAGCCAGAACCTGGGCGCGCTGCGTGCGCTGGCCACGGAGGGCATCCAGCGCGGCCACATGGCGCTGCACGCGCGCCAGGTGGCGCTGGCGGCGGGAGCCACCGGGGCTCTGGTGGATGAGGTCGCGGCCCGCCTGGTGGCCATGCGGCAGGTCAAACTGGACGCGGCCAAGGAGATCATGGCCGAGATGGGTGCGCGTCATGCGCGGAGCTTTCCCCCGGCGCCGGTTGAAGCGGAAGCCGCGGCGGGCTGACCGGTGCTGACGCCGCACCCCGGAGACCGCCCGGCGCGTGAGGTGCTGGGCCACGGCGAAGCGCCCGGCAAGGTCATCCTCCTGGGCGAGCACAGCGTGGTGTACGGGCACCCGGCCATTGCCGCGGCGCTGTCCCGCGGGGTGCGCGTGTCCATTGAATCCAATGACGAGGGGCCCACCTTCCGCGCGCCGCGGTGGGGCGTGGCCACCGTGCTGGCGGATGCGCCGGACGTGGCGCCGCTGGGCGTGGCGCTGGAGCGCGTCCGCCGGGCGGTGGCGCCGGGCCTGACGCGCGTGGCGGCGGTGGCGGAGGACCGCCTGCCGCTGGGCGCGGGCCTGGGCAGCTCCGCGGCGCTGACGGTGGCCACGGCGCGCGCGTTTGCCGCCGCGGCGGGAACCACGCTGACCGCGGAGCGGCTCACACAGGTCTGCCACCTGGCCGAGCAGGTCTTCCACGGCAACCCCAGCGGCGTGGACCAGGCCACCGTGGTGCACGGCGGCATCCTGCGCTTTCAACGCCCGCCCGGGGGAACGCCGGACCTCCGCGCTCTCAAGCCGCCCCAGCCCATGACGCTGGTGGTGGCGCTGATGCGCCCGCACGTGGGGACCAAGGAGGCCGTGGAGGGGCTGCGCGCGCGGCGGGAGCGGCACAAGCGCACGTTTGAAGCGCTGCTGCATGAGCTGGGCGCCCTGGCGCAGGACGGCGTGGCGCTGCTGGAGCAGGCGGACTGGGCGGGCCTGGGCGAGCGCATGGACCTGGCGCACGGGCTGCTGCACGCGCTGGGGGTGTCCAGCGACGACCTGGACCAGCTGGTCCGGCTGGGACGCAACCACGGCGCGCTGGGCGCGAAGCTCACTGGAGCAGGGATTGGCGGTGCGGTGGTCATGTTGACCGACGGTGACCTCGATCACACGCGCCGGCTGGTGTTGGCGCTGAGGGCGCACGGCGCGCAGGCGTTTTCCACGGAAGTGGTGTAGGACGGGCGGCCTTGTTCGGCGGTTGGGAGGCTTCAATGACGACGACAAAAACGCTTGGTCACGCCACGGGAACGGACGCCCCCGCCGGGCCCACCACGTTTGTGATTGAAGGACAGGGCGGGATCTTCCGTACCGTCACCGGCGCCGTGCACCAGGACGAAGCGGTGGTGGCGCTCCACGCGGACAACCCGCTGGTGAGCCTGCTGCAGCGGGGCGACACCATCCGTCTCATCCAGGCGGATGGCCGCGCCTGGGACGCCACTGCGCACGCGGCCCCGGCATCCGCCAGCCTGGCCGCGGCGGTCCGCGCGCGCGCGCTGGCGGTGCCCCGCGCCACGGGAACGCCGCACGTGTTCCGCCTGGCGCTGGGCCGCCCCCACGGCGCCGAACGCGGCCACAGCCCGCTGACCTGAAGCACGCCTTTCCGCCCGGAAGCGGCCCTCAGTGCACGTCCCCAGAGAAAGCTGATCCTATGAGGCGCGCTTGCGTGCGGGGTCCGCCATCGACGGCAGAGGGCGGGCATTGACCCTCGGCGTAGGGCGGGGGCTCGTCCCCCGCCCGGTTCACTCAAACGCGGGCGCTCGCGCTTCCCTGACGGCATGGTGTGCGAGCCGCCCCATCACCGCACGGAGAGCAGGGTCGAGCCGAATCCGTTCTCTGCGACACGGCGGAGTAGGTCATTCGCGTCTGAACGGCTCTGCATCTCAATCGGGCGGGGGACTACGAGGAACGCGCGGAAACCAGCGTAAAGACTTGCGAAAACCCGCGGAAAGACCTGCGGAAACCAGAGAAAACACGCGGAACATCTCCCTCCGACACAAGCGGCGGCTGGAACGCACCGATCCACGGCGCCTTGGCGGCAGCGGCGCAGAAGCCCGCTCACAAGGTCACCGTTCTCCGGGGAGGGTACTCAGCGCACGCGGCGCCGCGCCAGGAACAGCGCTGACAGCAGCACGCGCCACCACGCCGGCGCCCGGCCGGGCGCTGCGCACGCACAGCCGTCGTCGGGGGGAGGTTCCTCGGGGACTTCTTCGTAGGGCGGGTAATACGGCCCTGCCGCGTCCGCGGTGCCCCCGTCCGGGCGCGGTGTGCCGGCATCCGTCCGCGGCCCCGCGTCCGGCACCACCACCACACCACCGTCCTCCTTGGGCGGGGCCACCGCGCAGCGCAGGTCACCCGCAGCACCGCGGCACGCCAGGCCCACGCACTGGTACGGGTTCAGGCACGCGTCGCCGGTGGGGCGCGTGCCGGGCTCCGCGCAGATCCCCGCGCCGTAACCCAGGTCAATGCACCGCGCCGGTGCGGTGCAGTTCCCGTCCCGCATGCACAGGTGGCGGCAGCGGTAGGCACCGTCAAAGTCCAGCAGGCAGCGGTTGTTGGACCCGCCACCGCAGTCCGCGTCCACCACGCAACCCCGCCCCGGTGCGCAGACGTGCGCGGCGCCCACCGCCGCGCAGGCGTCCCCCGCCTGGCAGTCCGTGCCACCCGGTGTGCACGCGCGGGAGCACGCCCCCGGGTCGTACCCGTCGGTGCTCCACACGTCCCGCAGGCACAGGCCCGTGGTGCACTGGTTGTCATCCACGCATTCCGCGCCGTAGCCCGCGGCGCCCGGGACGCACGCGCCGCCGTTGCACACCAGGCGCGTGTTTTCACCGCCCAGCCGGCGGATGAGCAGCGGGCAGTCCGCGTTGGAGGTGCACGTGAACGCGCCGGGCGACAGGTAGCGCGCACCGCGGATGTCGTCGTCAGACAACTGGTGGCGGAACGTGGTCCCCCGGCGGGCCCCCGTGTACATGGCCACGCGCGAATCCCACGCGTGCCACAGCCCCAGCAGGTGGCCCAGTTCGTGGCCGGCAATGGACTGCACGTCCACGCCGAACGGGTTGCCGTCCGTGACCCACGGCGCCTCGGTGCCGTTGAGCAGCACGTCCGCGTCCGTGAACGTGCTGGGGTTGCCCGCCTGGATGTTGGGAATGGTGGTGCCCAGCGCGCCGTCCGCGGCGCCGGGCCAGCCGCTCTCCACAAAGATCACCGCGTTCACGCCGTCATCGCCCCACGCGCGTGATGAGACGGGCGCGCCCTCCGTCACCGTGAGCCGCCCGCCCAGCGCCGTATTCCATTGGGTGATCGCCGCGCGCACGGCCGCAAGATCAGACCCGTCCGTGACGTCATCCGAGCCGTCTGACTGCAGGACCACACCCACGCTGGAAGACGGCCAGCGCACCGGCGCGTTGGGATGGGAGGGATCCGTGAACGCGGCGAAGGCCCGCGCAGGGAAGGGCAGGGCGGCGGCCAGCGCCACGCCGAGGAGGCGCCTCATGGCCGGCCCCGCAGCAACGGGCGCAGCGCGTCCAGTGTGAGGGTGCGGGCGGGGGACACGCGCAGGGCGGTGCCGTCCCACACGGGCGCGGTGGCCTGCCAGGACAGGATTCCGCCGGGACCCACGCGCAGGCGGCCCTGGCTCATGCCCGCAAGGTGGAATTCCCCCGGCGCGGGCGCTGCGCGCAGGAACAGCACCACGCGGTCACCCGGCTGCAGGTCCGCCACGCCCTCCACGGGCTGGATGTCGCGGCCCACCCGGCCGCCCAACTGCACCACCCGCACGCTGTCCGGGCGCGGCCCGGCCAGCACTTCGTCCACGGTGACGTCTGTGAGCGTGTGGATCACCCGCCCGCGCCACTCCGCGCGCGAAGCGCCCACCGTCCCGCGCACCACCACGGCGGAACGGGCGGCCAGCTCCTCAAGGGTGAACGCCTGGAGCACCGTGGCTGCCGCGGGCGCCGTGCAGGCGACCGCCGCCACCAACGCCATCACGCGCATGTTGCCTCCCGGGACGTGTGGTCAGGCTTCCACGTGGGGAGGCAACAGTGCCACCGGTTGCTCGCCCGCGGAAAGCAGGGACGGCTCCGACCGGGGGTCGGCCACCAGGGACGGGCGCACCGGGACGGGGTTGCCGTCGCTTTCCAGCGCTGCTTCCACGCGGTCCCGCACGTCGTCTGCGTGGCGCTCCAGGTCCGCGCCGCGCCGTTCCATCAGCATGAGGTGGCTCTCCTGCGCGCGCCGCTCCATCTGCAGGCGCGCGGTCACCAGCGCCGGGTCAAACGACGACGGCGTGGTGCCGGCCACGCCACCCAACACCTGCGCAAAGGTCACGCCCAACTGCGCCCGGGAGGCTCCCCCCGCGCTGCCCAACGCGTTCATCTGCGCGCGAGCGGCCTCCTGTGCGCGCACGGCGGACACGTTGTCCCCCGCGCCGACGGCATACGCCGCCCGGAGCGCCGCCGTGGTGGCGCTGGCAACCCTGGAGATTCCGCGGACGGGGCCCATGGAACGCAGGTGACTCTAGCGGAGCGCCCGCGGCCTGCAACCGCCGCCAACGTCGACAAACGGCGGATTCAACCCTGCTCCTTGCCCTTGCCCTGCAGGTCAATCAGGGCGCGCAACCGGCGCGCCAGCACGGTGAAAAGCCCGCGCGTGAGCTCCGGCCGGTCCATGACCAGGTCCATGAACGCGTCACAGTGGATGCTGAGCAGTTCCGCGCCCAGCCCGCTGGCCACCACGGCGGTCGTCGGGCGCGGGCCGCGGTCCAGCAGGCTCACCTGGCCCAGGGATTCGCCCGGACCCAGCCGAAGGAACGCGCGCTGCTGCCGGATGAGGTCCACCTGGCCGCTGACCAGCACCATCATCGTCTCGCCGGGCTCGCCCTCGCGGTACAGCACCTCGCCGGGCTCCGCGTGGCGCTCTTCCGCCACCGCCGCCATGGCGGCCAGGTCGTCCACGGACAGGCCCTCAAACAGGTCCACCTTCTCCAGCGCCAGGATGCGGGATAGGAGCTTTTCGTCCATGGGGACTGCCTCCTCGGAGTCCGTGGGGTCATTGACCTGCGGCAGTGGGATGTCCGGGTCCGTGGGCGGCATGGGCATCAGCAGCGCGGCCGCCGGGCGCGAGGATTCATCATCCCGGATGACACCGCTGCGCAGCACGCGCTGCGCCCAGACGGCCACCAGCGGGTCCGTGCTCACGCGCAGCGCGCGGACGGTGTCCGCCACCTGGGCCCACGGCACGTTGCGGTCACCGCGGATGGGTGGCGCGGGTTCCAGCACGCGGATGACCTCGTCATGCAGCGGGTCTCCCTGCAGCGCCACGTCCATGACCTCCAGCGCGTCACCGCGGAGCATCTGCACCTCCTCCAACGACGCGCCCAGCAGCGCGCGCCGCTCCGCCTCCGCCAGGCGCCGCGCCGCGCGGTCCATCCGCTCCGTGCCGCGGTGCAGCCCCAGCAGGCGCACGGACATCTGCAGGTTCTGCAGCAGCCGGTCAAAGGTGGTGTGCCGCAGCATGTTCCACGCGCGTCCTGCGGGGCCGCCGCGCGGGGCGGAGACGTCACCGGCGGCCAGCGCGTGGCACAGCGGCCGGTAGTGCTCAAACGCGGCCAGGCGGCGGCGGCACGCGTCATCCGTGCGGTCCCGGTCCAGCGGGATCTCCGGGTGGCGGTGATGCAGCTGGAACAATGAACTGGCAATGCGCCACCGCAGCGACGGGTTGTCCCGGATGTTGCTGAACAGCAGCGCGTCCGCAGCCAGCGGCGTTCCCACCAGCCGCAGCAGCCGGGGGATCTCAATGCGCACGGCCAGCGGCAGTGAGCGGTCATCCAGGTTGGCGCGCAACTGCGGGACCACGGCGTCACCCAGCCGGGCCAGGGCCTGGCGCGCCTCGGCGCGGTCCTGCCGCGCGGCCAGGCGGGCCTGCACCGCGGGCACCAGGTCCATGACGTCATCCGGACGGCCGCGCCGCACCGCAGCCTCCGCCAGGTGCGCCGCGGATTGCAGCGCAATGGCGCGCACGGACGCCTCAGCGTCACGCAGCAGCGTGGGAAGCTCATCCACCGCCCACGACGGAGGCAGCTCACCCAGCAGGCGCGCCAGCTCGCGGCGTTCCGCGGTGGGGGCCTGGCCCCGGCGGGACAGCAGTTCCTCCAGGCGCCCTTCCGCTTCAGTGCGCGCCTCCGGCAGGCGGTGGAGCGCGGCGACGACGGCGCACGACACGCCGGGGTCCGCGTCATGCAGGTAGGGCCGCAGGATCTCCACCGCGCGCTCCGGGTTGACGCGTGCCAACGCGCGTGCCGCCGCGGCCCGCGGGCGCCGGCGGTCCGCGGCAAGGATGGCGCCCAGGGTGGATTCAATGGCGGCCGTGGGGTGCGCGGGCACCAGATCCAGCCCGGCCAGGCGCACGGCCTCGTCGGGGTGGGTCAGCAGGTCCGCCAGGTGGTCCTCCGGGCGGAAGCCGCGGTGCCGCTTGAGGATGTCCAGCGCGGCCAGCACGTCCGTGGGCTGCGGTGAGCGCAGCGCGTGCCGCAGCGCATCCCGCGTGGCGCGGTCCACCACGTCCACGGTGAGCACCACGCGCGCGCGGGACCCGCGCAGCTTCTCCTCCAGCGCGCCCAGGTACGCGCCGCGCAGCAGGCGGATGAGCACCAGGCAGGCCACCGCGGGGAACGCCACCAGCCACGGCGAGGCCAGGCGCGGAAACACGGACACCAGCCCGGAGATGAACGCGCCCGCGCCGGCCATCCCGCCCTTCTTCACCAGCCCGTCAATGAACGCGCGCACGGCGGGGCGGTTCTCCGCCGGCACCGGGTTGTACAGCAGCTGCATGCCGGCCTGCAGGATGGAGTAGCTGCCCGCCATCTCCAGCGCCTTCATGACAACGAGCAGCCAGAATGCGCCGGTCAGCGCGGCCGCGCCGGAAGTGAACAGCAGCAGCACGGGCACCACTGCCAGGAACAGGAACAGGCCGCCGCGGTCCAGCACGCGGTGCGTGAGGAACACCTGGTAGAGCACCGCGGCCAGCCCCACGGCCGCGTTGAGGTCACCAAACAGCGCGGCCAGCTGCGGTTCTGTGAGCCGGTCCGCCGCGCCCAGGCGGAACACCCAGTCCACAAACGCGCCCAGGCCGGAGAACGTGGCGGCCAGCAGCGCCACCGCGCGCGGGTAGGTGCGGCCGGCCAGATAGCGGGCGCCGGCAAACATGCCCGGGTTGCGGCTGCGCTCCGGCGCGGTCCGCCCCGCGTCCGCCAGCAGGCCCAGCGCAGCCACCGTCACCAGCACGGAGACCACCGCGATGACAACGGAGCCCACCAGGTGCGCCAGCACGCGCGTGGCCAGGCCGCCCACCAACGCGCCCAGCATGCCGCCGGCGGAGATGAGCCCAAACGCACGCCGTGACGAACGCGCGTCAAACCAGCCGGACACCACGCTCCAGAACAGGATGGACAGGGTGGTCGCGTACAGCTCGCCCACGACGTACAGCGGTCCCAGCACCTGCGGGAGGTCCGCCAGGAACAACGCGCACGCGGCGGACACCAGCACGGCGAAGCCCCACGCGCCCGCGCGCAGCAGCGTGGCCGGCGTGTAGCGGGCCAGCGGGCCGGCAAGCATCACCGTGGTGAGTGCCATCAGCACGGCGACGGAGATGTACAGCTGCGCCAGGCCCTCCGGCGGGCGGTGGGCCAGGTACAGCGCGTTGGTGGCGCACTTGAGCGCCGTGACCGACCCGACGAAGGCCGCGTGGAACGCCGCCGCGCGCACCGTGTGGGGCGCCACGCTGCCAAGTCCCAGCCGCTCCAGCCAGCCGCTCATTGAGGTGCGGACGCTAGCGCCCCCGTTCCGACGGGGCCAAGCGGTGTGGGGCGGCTCACGGGCGGTCCACCGCCGCGGGTTGGTCAGGCTCCGTTGGGGGATGGGCCACGTGCCAGGTGTACGCGGCGAAGGCGAGGGCGCCCGCCAGGCAGAGGAGGGCCAGCGCCCACGACGTCCAGGGCACCGGCGGGGTGCCCGCGGCCCCGCGGCCCGCGCCAGCAGCCACGGTCCCGGGAGGCAGCGGCGGAATGCGCGTGAACAGCGCGCCAATGCGCCGGGTCACCACCAGCGGCACGTTCACCGCCCAGCCGTTGGCCTCCAGCAGGATGCTCATGTCGCGCCGGCGCAGCTTGAGCCAGCCCAGGAATCCCGCAAAGCCCGCCACCACCGCCACCAGGCTGGCCACCGCGGCCACGGCACTGAGCGGATTGATGGATGACAGTGCGCTCACCGCGTACGCGAACGCGGAGCCCAGCGCGGCAAACGCGATGCTGCCGCCCAGCAGCAGGTCCCGCCCGTTGAACCCGCCCGGGGCGGCGGGCTTGACGTCGGGCGGCGGGGTGGCGGGAGGTGCCGGGGCCGGGGCCGGGAGACCCGGGAGCGCGGCGCCCGTGCTGAGCGCCCGCTTTTCCGCCGCGGCCAGCTGCGCGGCCGCCAGCTCATCAATCTTGCGGGACACCAACTGCGACGCGCGCCGGAACGGCGCCTTCATTGCCTCCAGGATGGAGATGGGGTTCTCCACCAGGTCCACCACGGTGGCGTCCCACTCGCGCCCGTCCAGGTCCACAAAGATGCCGCGTTTCCCCACCCGGATCCGGCCGCGTTCACCCGCCGTCACCGGCGCGGCGATCTCATAAGACGGCGCGGTGCCGTCCTTGTCCGAAATGGACGCGTAGACCAGGAACAGCAGGCTCTCCGCCGCCACCTTCTTGTGCGCGCTCCGGTCCTCCACCCGGACGCAGAACTCCAGGCGCCGGCCGTCAATGACCAGCGATCCCATCTCCAGCAGCGCGTGCCGCTCCGGGTCAAAGATGGCCGAGAAGTTCACAAAGTTGTTCACGAGGTCCAGCAGCCAGCGCTGGTGCAGCACCAGTCGTTCCAACTCGGACAGCTGTTCCACCTCGGGGGCGGCCGCCCGGTCCACGGCAATGAAGTGGCGCACCCGCCCCGGCAGCGGCCCGTCCAGCGCCGCGCGCAGCGCGCTCTCGGACAGCTTCTCAAACGGCTCCGCCGGCCGCTCACGTTGCCAGGCCTGGTATCCGTCAAACACGGCGCGTGCGCGGCGCCAGTCATCACGCGTGATGGAGGTGGTGTCCGCCCCCAGCGCGCGGGACAGCACCGCCGCCAGCTCCATCAGCCGCGCCCGGAACGCCGGGTTCACCCGGCCCGTCAGCGGCAGCCTCCCGTCGGCCTGGGGCGGCGCCAGCGGGCTCTCCGCCAGGTACCTCTCAATCGCCGCTCCACTCCCGGCGCGCAGCGCCTTGAGCTCGTCGGCGGACAGCCGGGACGCCGCGCCGTCCACGGACTCGGCGGCCAGCAGGTCACAGTGCAGGAAGTACTCCTCCACCCTGGCATCCAGCCCGCAGATGGCCGCGGCCGCCGCGGCCGTGCCTTCGCCCCAGGGGAGCAGCGCAGGCTCCGCCGCCGCCCGCGCCTTCCATGAAAGATACGCGGCCCCCCGCTCCAGGAACCGGTCCAGTTCCGCCGTCCCCACGCCGTCCTCGCCGCTGGCATCACGCGATCCCCCGACGACACCAAGCACGTCCTGCATGAACGCCGCCACCGGCGGCTCCGTGACGCATGCGGGCGGGACAATGCCGTCCCCGTTGGCCAGCGTCTTGGCGTAGGACGAGCGGAAGGCGCGGATGTCCGCCAGCGCCAGCCGCGTGCGGTCCGGTGCGTTGATCTCGCGCAACAGGTGCTCCGCCGCCGCGGCCAGGCGTTTTCCGTCGTCATTGCTGCGGTCCAGGTCCTCCAGCACCAGCACGTCTGTCCGGTCCGCCAGCCGCGCGTGCCGCGCCAGGCGGCGGAACAACCAGTCCCGGGCGCGGATGAGCTGCGCCACGCGGATGCGGCCCTTGCTGTCGGTGTCTACAAACGCAAGGAAGGCGGGATCACAGTGCAGGTCACGCAGGGGTGCGCTGGTGGCGGCCCAGCGCGCGGCGTCCAGGCGGTCAATCACGCCCAGCTGATCCGCGTCATCCACAACGGCCTGCAGGCTGCCGCCCAGATTCCGGAAGGTCATGGGTGCCATGGGTGCTCCATCGCCGTCACGCGGGGCGGGTGTCGTAGCCGTCCGGGTGCGCGGTCTGCCAGCGCAGCGCGTCCCGGCACATGTCGTCCAGCGTGTGCGTTGCCGTCCAGCCCCACAGCTGCCGGGCCAGCGAGGGGTCCGCCCAGCTTGCGGTGGCGTCGCCCGCGCGGCGCGGGGCGTTCCTCGTCGGGAGTGGCCGGCCCAGCACGCGTTCCATGGCGCTGATCACTTCGCGCACGGAGTGGCCGCGGCCGGTGCCCAGGTTCACCGCGCGCGCACCGCGCAGTGACGCCAGGCCCTGCACCGCCGCCACGTGGCCCCGCGCCACGTCCACCACGTGGATGTAGTCGCGGATCGCCGTGCCGTCGGGCGTGGGGTAGTCCGTGCCAAACACGGACAGCGCCTCCAGCCGTCCCACGGCCACCTTGGTGATGAAGGGCATGAGGTTGTTGGGGATGCCGCGCGGGTCTTCGCCCATCAGCCCGCTGGCGTGCGCGCCCACGGGGTTGAAGTAACGCAGCAGCGCCACCTGCCAGTCCGCGTTGGCCGCGCAGAAGTCACGCAGGATGTCCTCAATCATCAGCTTGGTGCGCCCGTAGGGGTTGACCGCGGACAGCGGCATGTCCTCCGTGAGCGGCACGCGCGTGGGGTTGCCGTACACCGTGGATGATGACGAGAACACCAGCCGCTGCACGCCGTGCCGGGCCATGGCTTCCAGCAGGTTGAGCGTGGTGCCCAGGTTGGTGCGGAAGTAGCGCAGCGGCTGGGCCACGCTTTCACCCACGGCTTTCAGCCCTGCAAAGTGGATGACCGCGTCAAAGCTGCGCCCAGCAAACACCGTCTCCAGGCGCGCTGCGTCCAGGATGTCCAGCTGGTGCAGGTGCACAGGCCGCCCCGCCAGGCGCTCCACGCGGCGCAGGGCCTCCGGGCTGGAATTGGAGAAATCATCCACCACCACGACGTCATGCCCCGCGAGCAGGAGCTCCACGCAGGTGTGGCTGCCGATGTAGCCTGCGCCGCCGGTGACGAGGATGAGCATGGCGCGGCTCTTACACCACGCACGCCCGGGGTGTCGCCACGACGGGTCAGCGCGCCAGACGACCCCGCGCGCCCCGCCGGTGCTATGAACACAGCCCGCTGGAGGCACCCGTGGACGTCATCCGGTTCACGCTCAATGGTCAGTCCGTGGAGGAGCGCGGCATCGCGCCCACCACGACGTTGCTCAACTACCTGCGCCACCGTGGCCTGACGGGCACCAAGGAAGGGTGCGCGGAAGGGGACTGTGGCGCGTGCACCGTGGCCCTGCTGGAGGAGGCTCCGGACGGCACCGGCCGCTGGCGCGCCGTCAACAGCTGCCTGGTGCTGCTGCCCATGCTGCAGGGGCGCGAAGTGGTCACCGTGGAGGGGATTGCCGACGGCGACCGTGCACACCCCGCGCAGACCGCCATGGTGCAGAACCTGGGCAGCCAGTGCGGGTACTGCACGCCCGGCGTGGTGATGAGCCTGTTTGAGGCGACCTACCGCTCCGACCTGGACGAAGCGTGGAAGCTGGACGACCAGATGTGCGGGAACCTGTGCCGCTGCACGGGCTACCGGCCCATTCGTGACGCGGCAAAGGCCGTGGCCGGGACGCGCCCGCGCGACCGGTTCCTGGAGCGCGCGGCCGTACGCGCCGGACAGGGGATGAAGCTGGCCTATGCGGCCGGGGTGCAGCGCTACTTCAACCCGGTCTCCGTCGGGGAACTGTGCGAGCTGCTGGACACGCACCCGGAGGCGCGCATTGTTTCCGGCGGGACGGACCTGTGCCTGGAGGTGACCAAGAAGCGGCGCGAGCTGCCGCTGCTGATCTCCGTGGAGGGCGTGCCCGAACTGCGCCGCATGGAACGGCGGCCGGAGGCGCTGGTGCTGGGGGCGGCGGCCAGTTTGTCCGACGTGGAGGCGTTCACCCGCGAGAGCTGCCCGCCGCTGCACCGGATGCTGCGGTATTTCGCGTCCCGGCAGATCAAGAACCGCGGCACGCTGGGTGGGAACGTGTGCAACGCGTCCCCCATTGGGGACACACCGCCGGTGCTCCTGGCGCTGGGCGCGTCCGTGACGCTGCGCCGCAGCTCCGGTACGCGCACCGTCCCGCTGGACGCGTTCTTCCTGGACTACCGCAAGACCGCGCTGCAGGCGGGTGAGTTCCTGGAGAGCGTGACCATCCCGTCCATCCCGGCGGGTGCGCGTGCTGCGGCGTACAAGGTCTCGCGCCGGCGTGAGTTGGACATCAGCGCAGTGGCGGCGGGGTTCTTCGTTGTCACGGATGATGCGGGACGCGTGACGGAGGCGCGGCTGGCGTACGGGGGCATGGCGGCCATCCCGCGGCGCGCGGCCGGCGCCGAAGCGGCGCTGCGCGGCCAGCCGTGGAACGAGGCCTCCGTTGAGAAAGCGGTGGCAGCGCTGGCGAAGGACTTCACGCCCATCAGCGATCTGCGCGCGTCCGCGTGGTACCGCGCCACCGTGGCGGGGAACCTGCTGCGCGGTTTCCACCTGGAGACGCGCGACCAGCATGTCCCGCACTTGCCGCAGCGGCCCAACGCCACGCTGCACCTGCAGCCCTCCCCGGGAGGCCAGTCATGAGCCAGCCCACGCCCCTCCACCACCCGGCGCTCCATGAGAGCGGCCGCCTGCACGCCAACGGCGCGGCCCTCTACGTCGACGACATCCCGCCGCCCAAGGGGATGCTTGTTGGTCAGGTCATCCCCAGCCCGGTGGCGCGCGGGCGGATAGTGTCCATTGACGCCGCGGAGGCTGCGCAGGTCCCGGGCGTGTACGCCGTGCTGTTTGCGCGTGATGTGCCCGGGCACAACCAGGTGGGTCCCTCGTTTCCGGATGAGCCGCTGTTGGCGGAGGGTGAGGTGCACTGCGTGGGCCAGATTGTGGGCCTGGTGGTGGCGGAGGACCTGGCCGCGTGCAGGGCGGCCGCAGCCAAGGTGCGGGTGAAATACGAGGAACTCCCCGCGTTGTTGACGGTGGAACAGGCCGACGCGGCAGGCAGCTACATTGGGACGCCGCATTTCATGCAGCGCGGGGACCCGGACGTGGCGCTGGCAATTGCGGCGCTGCGGTTCAACGGTGTGGTGGAGACGCCGGGCCAGGACCACTTCTACCTGGAGACGCACTGCGCGCTGGCCATCCCCGGTGAGGACGGCACGTTCACCGTGCATTCCTCCACGCAGCATCCCTCTGAAGTGCAGGCCAAGGTGGCCGAAGTGCTGCACATGCCGCGCAGCCGCGTGGTGGTGTTGTCACCGCGCATGGGCGGCGGGTTTGGTGGCAAGGAGACGCAGGGCAACCACTACGCGGCGCTGGCCGCGCTGGGTGCGCTCAAGACGCGGCGCGCCGTGAAGGTCTGGCTGGACCGTGACGAGGACATGACCCAGACGGGCAAGCGCCACCCGTTCCGCATGACGTACGAGGCGGGGTTCTCGTCCGACGGGATGATCACGGCGCTGAAGGCGCGCCTGCTGGCCAATGGCGGCTGGGCGGCGGACCTCACCATTCCCATCCTGGACCGCTCGCTGTTCCACGCGGACAACGCGTACTTCCTGCCGCACGTGCGCCTGGAAGGCCGCGCGGTGCGCACCAACCTCCCGTCCAACACGGCGTTCCGCGGATTTGGCGGGCCGCAGGGGATGGTGCTCATTGAGGAGATCTTCAACCGCGCGGCGGAGCGGCTGGGCCTGGACCCCGCGGAACTGCGCCGGCGCAACTACTACGGGGATGCCCCGCGCAACGTGACGCAGTACCACCAGGAGGTGAAGGACAACCGCCTGGCGCGCATCCACCAGGAGCTGATGGCGTCGTCAAACTATGTGGCCCGACGCGCCGCCATTGAGAAGTTCAACGAACGTTCCCCGCACGTGAAACGCGGCATCGGGATGCAGCCGGTGAAGTTCGGCATTTCGTTCACCATGAGCATGCTGAACCAGGCCGGCGCGCTGGTGCTCATCTATTCCGACGGCAGCGTGCAGCTGAACCACGGCGGCACGGAGATGGGGCAGGGGCTGCACACCAAGATGCTGGTGGTGGCGGCGCATGAGCTGGGCCTGCCGCCCGAGCGCATCCGCGTGATGACCACCGCCACCGACAAAGTGCCCAACACGTCCGCCACGGCGGCCTCCTCCGGCGCGGATCTCAACGGCCAGGCGGTGCGGAACGCGTGTGCGGTCCTGCGGGACCGGTTGCGCCCGGTGGCGGCGCGGCTGCTGGGCCTTTCCGTGGAGGATGCGCACCGCGTGGTGTTCCTGGATGGCCACGCGTCCGTGCCCGGTGGGACGGAGCGCGTGCCCTGGGAGAAGGTGACCGAACGCGCGTACGTGGAGCAGGTGTCGCTGTCAGCCACGGGGTACTACCGGACGCCGGACATCAAGTACGACCGCGCGCAGGGACGCGGGAAGCCGTTCCATTACTTTGCGTATGGCGCCGCGGTGGTGGAGGTGGAGCTCAATGGGTTGACCGGCGAGCACCGCATGTTGCGCGCGGACATCCTCCACGACGTGGGCGACAGCCTCACGCCCACCATTGACCGCGGGCAGGTGGAGGGCGCGTTTGTGCAGGGTGTGGGGTGGCTGACGTGCGAGGAGGTCATCTTTGACGCGAAGGGCCGCGTGCTCACGCACGGACCGTCCACGTACAAGATCCCCGCGGTGGGCGAAGCGCCGGAGGACTTCCACGTGGCGCTGCTGGACCGCGCGCCGCAGGACGGTGTCATCCACGGGAGCAAGGCGGTGGGTGAGCCGCCGTTCATGCTGGGCATTGCCGTTGTCACCGCGCTGCGGCACGCGGTGGGCGCCTTTGGGCAGGTGGGCCGTGAGGTGGAGCTGGCGTTGCCGGCCAGCCCGGAAGCGCTGTTGCGCGCGGTTGAACGCGCGCGCAGCGCCGTGGCGCACGGCAAGGCGCGCGCCGGCTGACGCGTCAGAAGATGTAGTCGGTGTTGATGAAGCTGCTCTTGCGGTCGCGCAGCAGGTCACGCACCAGCGCGTGGTTGGACTCCCCGTCCGGCATGGCCACCATGGCGCGGATGGAGAAGCAGCGCAGCGCGTCGGAGACGGAGAGCGTGGCCTCAGCGGAGTCCTTGCGCCCGGTGAACGGGTAGACGTCCGGGCCGCGCTGGCACTGCGCGTTGAGGTTCACGCGGCTCACCTGGTTCACCAGGAAATCCACCAGTGGGCCCAGCACCGGTGGATCGCGCCCGAACAGCGACACCTGCTGCCCATAGTTGCTGTCCGCCACGTCGTCCGTGAACGTCGCCACGTCGTCGTAAACGCACACCGGGACCACCGGTCCGAATTGCTCCACCGTGTACAGCTGCGCGGGCCGCACCACCGGGTACACCACCGACGGGAAGTAGAACGTCCCCACCGTCTTGCCGCCGTGCGCGTTGGCCACGGATGCGCCGTGCTTCCTGGCATCATCAACGAGCTTCCCCATCCACGCCGGCTTGTCCAGCTCCGGCAGCGGCGTGAGGCGCACGCCCTTCTCCCACGGCATCCCAAATGGCAGCGCGTCCACCGCGTCTGACAGCGCGCGCACAAACCGGTCCGCCAGCGAGCGGTGCACGTAGATGAGCTTCAGCCCCGTGCACCGCTGGCCGTTGAACGTGAGCGCGCCGTTGACCACCTCACGCACCGCCAGGTCCAGGTCCGCGTCCGGCAGCACCAGCGCGGGGTTCTTGGCGTCCAACCCCAGCACGCACCGCAGGCGATTGGGCAGCGGGTGCTGCTTCTTGAGGATGTTGGCCACGCGCGAACTGCCAATGAACGCCAGGACGTTCACCTTGCCGCTCTCCAGCAGCGGGCCCGCCACCACGGGCCCCTGTCCGTTGATGATGTTCACCACGCCGCGCGGGAAGTGCGCCGCGAACAGCGGCAGCAACGGCGCCTGGCACAGCGCCCCGAACCGCGGCAGCTTCACCACCACGGGGTTGCCCATGATGAGCGCGGGGATCAACGTCGTGAAGGTTTCATTCAGCGGATAGTTGAACGGTCCCATGCACAGGGTGACGCCCAGCGGCGCGCGGCGGATCTGCGCCAGCACACCGCCCTGGCGGGAGAAACGGGACGCGGTGCGCTCCACTTCCTTGAGCGCCTCCACGGTGTCGTCGACGTACTGGACGGTGCGGTCGAACTCCTTCTCGGAATCCGCGCGCGTCTTGCCAATCTCCCACATCAGCAGGCGCACGCACTCCTCGCGCACGCCCTGCATGGCGCGGGTGAATGCCTGCACGGCATGGATGCGGTCCTGCACGCGCATCGTCGGCCACTTGCCGCGGCCCTTGTCCCAGGCGCGGTCCGCCGCGGCCAGCGCCGCCAGCGCCTCGTCACGCGTGAGCTGCGCGGCGGGGCCCAGCACGCGGCGGGCGGGGGCGCCGCCGTCCGCCCGCAGGCACACGGGGGAACTCACGTCCTCCACCGCGCCGCTCCACGTGCGGACTTCGCCGTCCACCAGGTACTGCCGCCCGCCCGCGTACGTCCCGCCGCCGGCGGGAAAGTCGTGCTCGGCGGGGATGCTGTCCCGGCGGGGGAACATCTCTGCAAGCCGTTGGTCCACGGATGTGGTCATGGGCGTCTCCTGGGTTGCGGGTGCTTTGGCGCGGCACCCTGCTGGCGCGCAAGTGCGTCACGGCGGCGGGGTGAGGCCCACCTGGACCAGCGTGATGCCCGCCTGTTGGCCGGCCTGGGTCCGGCGCAACTCCACGTCGGCCACCACGCGGATCTCCGCGTTGGCGCAGGCCACGGTGTTCCCGCCCTGCCGGACCTGGCCACCGGAGGTGTGCCCCAGCGCCTGGGCGGACGCGAAGGGGAGCACGAGCCCCGGCGCGAGGCTGCCGACGAGGCCCTTGTTCTGTTGGAGCTGGGTGATGGAGAAGTCCACGGAGGTGGTGTCAATCACCAGCGGCGACGGCAGGCGCACGCGCTGGAGGGACGTCATCAGCTCCACGTCAGCGCACCCCAGGGTGTCTCCGCGTCCCCGGTCCACGCGCGCGCGGTCATGGCTGGCCGAGGGGAGGTTGGGCTCGATCATGACGCTGCACGGTGGTGACGCCGTCGGGGCCTGGGACGTGTAGCGCCAGGACGCCAGCAGGAATGACGAGGACGCCACGTTGGAGAAGAAGAGCTCCGCCCGGACTTCGCCGGCCGGCAGCAGCAACTCCGCCCGGTCCACGGTGGCGCCGGTCAGCTCCACCACCTGGACGTGGTGCCGGCGGCCGCCACAGCCTGGCGCGTCCACGCGCACGGTGCCGCCGTCCTGCAGGGTGACCGTGGCAAAGTTGTCACTGTTGTAGGTGGTGCCGGCGCCGGTGGAGGAGAGCAGCAGGAACGCGTTGGACGGGTTCACCGCGCGCGCCAACGGCGCGGTGACGGTGCCGCTGCTGCCGGAGCACTGGAGGTCCACCCGCTGGACGGTGGACATCCTGGCCAGCTCCAGCGTGTGCCACGTCAGCGTCCGCGCTGGGCCTGACACGGTGCGCTCGCAACTGATGGCGCCGGTGTCCACCAGGCGGCACAGGACCATCCCGTCGTTGGGCGCAAGTCCGTCGCTGGAGACCTGGGTGACCAGCACCGTCCGGTCCGCCCGGACCAGCGGCGGCACCACCGGGCAGGTCACGGAGGTGCTGGTGAGGGCGCACTCGCCGTGACGCACGGGTGGCACCACCACCACGCTGGCGGACAACGTGGTGCCCTCTGAGGTGGCCATGACCGGCCACGTGCCGGCCTGGCGGGACAGCGCGTGGACGGATGCCGTTCCGGAGGCGGCGGCGGGCGTCACGGTGACGCTGGCGGAGGGGTTGCTGCAGCCCGCTGCGGTGGAGACCCGGACGCCCAGCGAACCGGTGACCTGAACCGGCGGGGTGCGGGTCTTGCCGACGAGGTTGCCGAACGCATCGCGCGGGGTGACGACGAGTTCCGTGCAGTCCCACACCGTCGTCGTCGGGGACAGCGGCGTGACCTCCACGGCGGTGACCGGCCCGGCCACGAAGTCCAACGTGAGCGTGCCGGTGGCGAGCGGTGGTGCGGTGGCCGTCAGGCTGGCGGATCCCGCCACGGGCTGGAAGAGGTAGAGCGACAGTGCAGTGGACCTTGCGGGAACCGTCACGCTGGACACGTCCGCGCCCGCGCACGCCGAGGCGAGGTACCACTTGGCCTGCGGGCTGGACGCACCCAGGCCCACGACGAGGTCCGCGGCCGGCGCGAGCGGAGTCCCGCCGGGGCCGAGCACCTCCAGCCCGATGGGTCCCACACACCCCACCGTCAGCGGAGTTCCCGGCGGTGCCAGCAGCCGCAACGCGTCCGGGCCGGCGGTGCTGGAGGACGGGGCGGATGAGGACGCCGCGGTGGCGGTGGAGGACCCGGCTGCGGCCACGGACGTTGCCCCCGGCGCTGACGAGTTGCCTCCCACGGAAGAGCCCGCGGAGGCGGACGGCGTGCCTCCCGTGGTGGCCGCGCCGGTGCTGCCGGCGGAGGACGCGGAGGACGGGGACGCGGCGCTGGTGACCGTGTCCGCCGACGAGGAATCCGGGGTGGCGGAGGTGCTGCTGCTCACCACGCCGCCGCTGGATGACGACGAGGCCCGCGCGGCGCACACGCCGTCCACGCAGGCGTGCGAGGCCGGGCAATCCTGGGACGAGTTGCACGCTGTCAGGCACTGTCCGTCCCGCTCCACCTGGTCCGCACCGCAGGGGCTCCGCGGGCAGGCGGCCAGTGCCACCACGCAGGTGATCACCGTCAGGGCTCCCCCGACGGCGCGCGGGGCCGCGGGCCGTGTCATGCACCGGAGCATGCCACCGCGGCCGCGCACCGTCACGACCCCACACGCGCGCTTGCCTTTCCACGTGCGCCGGGTACATGCAGGACGTCATGAGCGAGGCGGTGACCCAGGGAATACGCGTGCGGGTAAGGTCCGAATACCGGCCGGAGCGTTCCCACCCGGCGCGGAAGCAGTATTTCTTCGCCTACACCGTCCGCATCCTCAACGAGAGCGAGCGCACCGTGCAGCTGGTGGCCCGCCACTGGATCATCACGGATGCACACGGGCGCGCCGAGGAAGTGCGCGGCCCCGGCGTGGTGGGGGAGCAGCCGGTGCTGCGTCCGGGCGGGAGCTTTGAGTACACCTCCGGGTGCCCGCTGCCCACGGAGTTTGGGACCATGCACGGGACCTACCAGATGCGCTGCACGGACGGCGCGGAGTTTGACGCCGTCATTGCGCCGTTCCGGCTGGCGCTGCCCAACGCGGTGAACTGAGGCGGCCGCCGTGGGTTCGGCCGTGGCCGCCGCGTGCGAGCACCCCTGACCCTCACCCCTGTTTGCGCGAGCGCCATATCTGCGAGGCGCCCCAGCCGGCCATCACCACGCCCACCACGGTGAGCGCGGTGGTGCTCTGCGTCCCGAAGAGCACCAGCTTCCCGCTGAGCCCCCCCACAATGAATCCGATGCCGAACACGAGGTTCCAGATCCCGGCGCCCATGAGCACTCCCGTCGTCAATCCTGCGCGTATCACGGCCCCGCGGCCGCCTCCAGCCGGCGCCCCAGCGCGCGCGCCAGCGCGGGTGCCAGCGTGTCCATCACGGCGTCCATGGGGGGTGTGCGCGCGCCCAGGCGTGCCTGCAGGCTGGTGACGCCGCGGTGCTGCAGCCCGCACGGCACCACCAGCGAAAACACCGACAGGTCCGTGGTGACGTTGAACGCCAGCCCATGGCTCGTGACAAACCGCGTCCCCTTCACGCCCACCGCGCAGATCTTCTCCATGCGGCCGCCGGGCGCGGGCGGGTCCAGGAACACGCCGCTCTCACCGGGGATGCGCTGTCCCGCCAGGCCCAGCCCCGCCATGACGTCCAGGACGGCCTGCTCCAGCGCGCGCACGTAACGGGGGAGGTCGCGTTCCTCGCCCTCCAGCTTCACAATGGGATAGGCCACCAGCTGCCCCGGCGCGTGCACGGTGACGTCGCCACCGCGGTCCACTTCAACCAGGTCAATCCCGCGTGCGGCCAGCAGCGCGTCGGTAGCCAGCACGTTGGTGCGGCCCCAGCGGCGCGTGATGGTGATGACGGCGGGGTGTTCCAGCAACAACAGCGTGTCGGGAATGACGTCGTCCTGGCGCTGGTCGCGCAGCTGCTTCTGCAGGTCAAAGGCGTCCCGGTACGGCACGGTCCCCAGCTTCCGCAGCCGGAGCACGGGTGCGGGGTCAGACATGCTCCACCACGTCCACGCAGCGTGCGCACAGCAGCGGGTGCTGCGCGTGTGTGCCCACCGACGGGGAGTGCAGCCAACAGCGCGTGCACCGTGCGCCCGCGGCCGGCTCCACGCGGATGCGAAGGCCCTGCACGGTGGCAGCGTCCTGGAACGTGTCATCCCGGACCTGCTCCAGCAGCTCCACCTGGCTGGCCAGCAGCAGGCCGGGCAGCTCGTCACTCAGGCCGTTGAGGAAGTCCCGCAGCTCAAACGGGCAGCTCAACAGCACCGCGGCCTCCGCGCTGTGGTGTCCTTGGGCGCGGAACGCTTCCAGCGCCTTCTGCACGTCCTGCCGCACGCGCAACACGCGCTCAAACGTCGACAGCACCGTGGCGCGGTCCGCGCGGTCGTACCCGTCGGCCGGCGCGGGCAGCTCCGCCAGATGCACGGAGCCGGCGCGCTTGGGGTCGGGCGGCAGCGCGTCCCAGGCCTCTTCGCAGGTGAACGGCAGGATGGGCGCCGCCAGCGCACACAGCCCACGCGTGATGAGGTACAGCGCCGTCTGCGCCGAACGCCGGCGCGCGCTGGTGGTGGCGTCGCAGTACAGCGTGTCCTTCTGCACGTCCAGATAGAACGACGACAGGTCCCCGGAGATGAACTCGTTCACCGCGTGGATGACCTGGTGGAACTCGTAGGCCTCGTACGCGGCGCGCACGCGCACCACCAGGTCCGTGAAGCGCGCCAGGATGTAGCGGTCCAGCGGCGGCAGTCCCTCCCGCGGCACCAGGTCCCGCGCCGGATCAAAGTCCGATGGATGCACGTTCCCCAGCATGAACCGCAGCGTGTTGCGGAACTTGCGGTAGCCCTCGGACAGGCGCGCCAGGATGGTGCGGCTGATGCGGATGTCTCCCGTGTAGTCCGTGGCTGCCACCCACAGGCGCAACAGTTCCGCCCCGTGTTCCGCAATCACCTCGTCAGGCGGGATGTAGTTGGCGGAGCTCTTGGAATACTTGTGTCCCTTCCCGTCCACCACAAACCCGTGCGTGAGCACCGTGCGGTACGGCACCAGGTGACGCGCGCCCACGGCAATGAGCAGCGTGGAGTGGAACCAGCCGCGGTGCTGGTCGCTCCCCTCCAGGTACAGGTCCGCGGGCAGCGAGACGTGCCGCCAACGGCCGGACCCGCACACAGCGGCGTAGGACGCGCCGGATTCAAACCACACGTCCAGGATGTCCTGCTCCGGGCGGAAGCTGGTGCCGCCGCAGCCGCTGCAGGTCATCCCCGCCGGGTGCAGCTCGGCGGGCGCGCGCGTCCACCACGCGTCGGCGCCTTCGCGTTCAAACAACGCAGCCACGTGTTCCATCACCTCACGCGTGGCCGTGGAGCGGCCGCAGCCCGTGCAGTGGAACGCCGGGATGGGGACGCCCCACACGCGCTGGCGGCTGATGCACCAGTCCGGCCGCGCCTGCAGCATCCCGCGGATGCGCTGGATGCCCCATGACGGGACCCAGCTCACCCCGGGCAGCGCGTCCAGCGCGGCCTGCCGCAATCCGGACGCTTCCATGGAGATGAACCACTGCTCCGTCGCGCGGAAGATGACCGGGTTCTTGCAGCGCCAGCAGTGCGGGTAGTCGTGCTCCACGCGCGCATCCGGACTGCCCAGCAGCATCCCGCGCTCCGCCAGCAGGCGCATCACCGCGGCGTTGCCGGATGGCCGGCCGCCACGGGACTGCACCACGTGCAGACCGGTCAGCGCCGGCTCCCGCGCCGCAGCGGTGAACAACCCATCCGCATCCACCGGCGTGGCAATCTCCAGGCCCACCTGCCGCCCCAGCACAAAATCCTCCGGCCCGTGCCCCGGCGCCGTGTGCACCAGCCCCGTGCCCTGGTCCGCTTTCACGCCCTCTGAGCGGATGAACGGGACGCGCAGCCCGGGCAGGAACGGGTGATCCGCGCCCAGCGTGTTGCGCCCATCCGGCGAGCACACCGCCCCCAGTTCCACCGGAATCCCGTCAACAAGCTGCGCGCCCGTGGCGGCCTCCACCGCCGCGCGCATCCGCTCCGCCACGATGTAGCGGCCCGCCCGCCCGTCCACGCGCCACGCGCGGTAGCCGAACGTGTCATCCCCGACGGCAATGGCGCGGTTGGCCGGCAGCGTCCAGGGCGTGGTGGTCCAGACCAGCGCGCTCACCCGTTCGGTGGCCAGCGCGGGGTTGAGCGCCACGCGCGTGGCGTCATCCGTGACGGGGAAGGCCACAAACGCGGACGGCGAGTGCAGCACCTGGTGCTCCACCTCCGCCTCCGCCAGCGCCGTGCGGCAGCTCCAGCACCAGTGCACCGGCTTGGTGCCCTTGTAGAGCGTGCGCCCGTCGGCAAACCGCGCCAGTTCGCGGATCACGGAGGCTTCGTAGGTGGGATCCAGTGTGCGGTACGGCGCGTCCCACTGCGCAAACACGCCCAGGCGGCGGAACTGCTCGCGCTGCACGCCCATCCACTTCTCCGCCTCCTGGCGGCACCGTGCGCGCACCTCCAGGCGCGGGAGCGTGGCCTTCTCATCAGGCGAAAGCGCACGGTCCACGTTGAGCTCAATGGGAAGGCCGTGGCAGTCCCAGCCGGGGACCAGGTTGCACAGCCACCCGGTCATGTTCCGGTACTTGGCCACAATGTCCTTCAACGTCTTGTTGAGGATGTGGCCGTGGTGGATGTTGCCGTTGGCGTAGGGCGGCCCGTCGTGGAGGACAAACAGCTTCCCCGCCCGGTTCTTCTCCAGCACGCGCGCGTACAGGTCCGTGCGCTCCCAGTGCGCCAGCAGCCGCGGCTCCAATTGCGGGAGGTTGGCCTTCATGGGGAAGTCCGTGCGCGGCAGCCGCACCGTGTCACGGTATCCGCCCGCGGCCACCGCGGGTGCCTGTGCGTCCGTAGTCACGGAGACCTCCCGCGCGGCGCCGTAGCGGGGCGCGTTCGTCGGGGTCAAGGCCGGGCGGGGCTCTGGCGCGCGGGCCGCGCGGGCTATCTTGTGCGGATGCGCACTGCGTCACTGTTCCCGCTGCTGCTTTGCACCGTCACGGCGCGCGCGGACTTCCGCGACGACCCGGAGCGCGCCCCTCGCGTGAAGGCCGCACGGCAGCGCGCCACCGACGTCATCCAGGGCCACTACCGGGCCGCCGGCGTGGCCTACCCCGGCCGCGTGCACCTGCGCGCGTTCAAGGGTGAAGGCGTGGCGACCGTGATCATCGGCCCGGGTGGGTGAGAAGGACCAGTGCTATGGGGTCGCGCGTAGGTCGGTGTACTCGGGGTGATGCTCCAACGCGGTCGTGGCTTGAGCGATCCACGTGGGAAGTGCGCCGTAGACCTTGCGCAACTGGCCGTCCTGGGTGCGCGCACACAAGCGCGCGTCCGTGCCATCCACCGAGTTGTCGTAGATGTAGACGCGGTTGGCATGCCGCCGGCAAGTTGGCGAGTGACCGGGTCCAACGGGTGACGATCTTGTCGATGGGCACCGTGTGCCCGCCCTCGATGACGCGTGCCGTCACGCGCGCGGCGTTGATGGTGGGGTCGGACGTTCCGATGAAGAACACGCGGACGAAGTAGCCCGCAGCGCGGCACGCCTCGACGAACGCGACCTTGTCGCGGGTCGAGAACACGGTTCAAACGCCAGGCTCGCACCCGCGGCGCGCAGTTCTTCGCGCCGGGCGGTGGTCCACTGCGCAGCGCGCATCACCGCCTCCGGCGAGTTCCAGTCTCCGAAGCGGTCACGGGACCGTTGTCTTGCCCGCGCCGTTGGGCCCTGCCACCACCGGCAGGACGGGGCTCATGCGCGGCGGTCACCCAGAGGGGAGGGCGCGTCCACCGCGTTCGCGTCGGCAAGGCGGCGGACCTCCGCGTACAGCCGTTGCAGGGCGGCCTGGTGGCGCGCAGTGACGTCGGCAAAGGCTTCGTGTGACAACTCCACGAGTTCCTCGTCCGTTGGCTCGTAAGCGGGGTCGGCGAAATTCGTCTTGCGCGACATGGCGCCATCGTAGTGCGCCGCCCGTCGTGGCACCAGCCCGGTGCGCGGCACCGCACGGCGTCCCGGTATCCGCCCGCGGGCGCCGCGGGTGCCTGTGCCTCCGTAGTCACGGAGACCTCCCGCGCGGCGCCGTAGCGGGGCGCGTTCGTCGGGGTCAAGGCCGGGCGGGGCTCTGGCGCGCGGGCCGCGCGGGCTATCTTGTGTGGATGCGCGCCGCGTCACTGTTCCCGCTGCTGCTTTGCACCGTCACGGCGCGCGCGGACTTCCGCGACGACCAGGAGCGCGCCCCCCGCGTGAAGGCCGCACGGCAGCGCGCCACCGACGTCATCCAGGGCCACTACCGGGCCGCCGGCGTGGCCTACCCCGGCCGCGTGCACCTGCGCGCGTTCAAGGGTGAAGGCGTGGTGGAACTGTGGGCCGGACCCGACGGCCAGGAACTCAAGCGCGTGCGGTCTTTTGCGGTGTGCGCGCGCAGCGGCGGCCTGGGGCCCAAGCGCAAGGAGGGGGACGGCCAGGTACCGGAGGGGTTCTACCAAGTGGACCGGTTCAACCCATACTCCAACTTCCACCTCTCGCTCGGCGTGAGCTACCCCAACGCGGCGGACCGCGTGCGCAACAAGGGCAACCGCCTGGGCGGGGACATCTTTGTGCACGGCAACTGCGTGACCATTGGGTGCCTGCCGCTGCGGGACGGGCCCATTGAGGAACTCTACGTGGCGGTGCTGGACGCGCGGCTGGGCGGGCAGAAGTCCATCCCCGTGCACATCTTCCCGCACCGCATGGATGATGAGGGCATGAAGTGGCTGCGCGCGTTGGGCCCGGATGACGCGTTGTGGGCGTTCTGGGAGGAACTGCGGCCCGGGTATGATGCGTTCGAACGGACGCACCGCGTGCCGCGCGTCGTCGTGGACCGGGCGGGACACTACGTCGTGAGATAGCCGCTGTCGTCGAGGGTGACCGCGGGGCGTGGCTCGGCAGGAGCCTCGCCCTCCCAGGCACACCACTACTTCTCGGGCGGGTACTCGTAGAAGCCCGCGCCCGTCTTCCGGCCCAGCTTCCCCGCACGCACCAGGCGGCGGAGGATCTGCGGCGGACGGAACTGCTCGCCCACCTCGCGCCACAGGTGGTCCGCAATGGCCAGCCGCACGTCCAGCCCCACAAGGTCCGTCAGCTTCAGCGGCCCCATGGGGTGCCGGTACCCAAGCTCCATCGCGCGGTCTATGTCCTCCGGCGACGCCACACCCTCCTCCACCATGCGCATGGCCTCCAACCCCAGGATGATCCCCAGCCGCGAGCTGGCGAACCCCGGGCTGTCCCGCACCACAATGGCCTCCTTGCCCAACCGCTTCACCAAATCCTTCGCCGCCGCCACCGTGGCGTCGTCGGTGCGTTCGCCGCGAACCACTTCCACCAGCTGCATCACCGGCACCGGGTTGAAGAAGTGCATGCCCACGCAGCGGCCCGGCTTCTGCAACGCGCTCCCCACCTGCGTGATGGACAGACTGGAGGTGTTCGTCGCCAGGATTGCGCGCTCGCTGATCACCTTCTCCGCCGCCGCGAACAACCGCTGCTTGGCGCCCATGTCCTCGACGATCGCCTCCACCACCAGGTCCGCGCCTTCGCATGCGGCACGCACGTCAGTCGTCGTACGGAAGCGGCCGCGCGCGGCTTCCAGGTCTGCCGCGGACAGCTTGCCCTTCTCCGCCGCCTTGGCCAGGCCGCCCAGCACCTTCTGCTTGCCGCTCTCCAGCCGGCCTGCGTCCTCTTCCATGCCGCTGACGGTGAAGCCCGCCTGCAGCAGCACCTGCGCAATGCCGCTTCCCATGGTTCCCAGTCCCATCACCGCTGCGCGTTCCATTTCTGCCTCCGCCGTCATTGTGGCGGGCGCGGTGTGACGCCGTGGCGTGGCCGCGTCAAGGCCCGGTGATGCCGCGCGCCACCCGCTGGGCAAATTGGGGCGGGGACCTTCCGGGTCACCTCCATGACGACACGCGCAGCACGCGAAGGCCCAACGACACCCAGCGACGACGAGACGGACGACCCACGTGCGCCTTGCCGGAGGGAGTGCGGCGGCGCAGGATTGCGGGGGGGGATAGCCCTGCATGGACACGACAGCGATTCCAGGACGACGGATGGGCCCACTTTCCGGTGCTGAAGGAGCGCGTGGTCAACCGGGCACCCGGGTGGGCGGCCTGCCACGCCAACGAGCACGCCTGGTCACGTGCATCACCGCTGCGCTGTGTTGCATGGGGGAGGACTGTGGCGACGAAGGGGTCACCAACACGGTGATACACGGTGATGGGACGATCGAGCGCTCGGTGGTGCAACGGCGGGTTGCGTTTCCCGTAGACCCCGCGTCCGCGGGTTGGCAGCAGATTCGGAACAATGCGACTCCCGCGGACGCTGAGGCGAGTTGGCGGTCCCCGCAGAAGCCTCTTCAGGAAACGAATCTATTTGGCGTCCGGGGGCGCTTCTCCCGCGCCGAAGACATTCCGGCGCACACGCGACTCGCGAACGGGAGTGCGTATCCTGTTCGACGGAAGTACCAGCGGCGGGCGTTGGTGTTTGCATGGGAACACTCGTGGACAGAGACCTTTCCCCAGACGCGTCGCCTGTCGGCAGCCTTGGAGGCTGCGGAAATCATGTACGACGACCGCGTGTGGGAGAATGAAGTACTTTTCGATGAGGTGTACGGGCGCGTTTGTGATGCATCTCCCTTCTATCGGTGGGCTCGCACCGAAGGGCGCACGTGGGTGCTTGAGTTGACAACCGCGCTCCTTGTCGCGGACTTTGACCCGCTTTCCGAAGCGTTTCTCGACGAGTACTTGGCCATTGCGCGGAAGCACGGGTTTGACCCCAGTGCGCAAGGTCCGTTCAAAGACGCATGGTGGCACCCCGTTTCCCGTTTCGCCCGGACCAGGTTTCTCGCGCTGGCCCGCCCGCGCGGAGACGCCGGACCCGTGTCAGAGGAGATGGCCTCGCTGGCAGTGGGGGAAGCGGAGGAACCGGACGGTGGGCCGATTGCGGACGCGAGGAAACGTGTCACGGCACGATTCGGCTCACCTCTTGGCTCCATTCGAGAGGAACCCTGGGCGCGACTCACTGGAGATCTCGCCTCTTCTCCGTCGACAACGGACACGCTCACCATGCCGGGAATTGTCGTTGAATCAACCGGTGAGCAGATTGCGCCCAATCGGGTTCGCTGGCGAAGCGGGCGCAAGGAAGCGTGGAGCGCGCGCGGGCTGACCCTGGCCGCGACCTCCCTTGAACCCTCCGTCTCCGCACAGCGTGCCATGGGCGTGAAGATCACCACGCACGAAGACCTGGTGCGATGGCGCGACCTCTACAATGCGCTCGGGGAAGAAGACGCCGCACGCGTCGTGCAATCGGTGAAGCAACGTTCGCGCAGACCGTTGCTGGAGTGGTGGCGGTCTCCTGCTTGCGCGCGTGTGCCAGAAGTGGGTGCGGTCCTGGGCTTCCTGAAGTGGAAGCCTGGCCCCAGGTAGCAGAGCTGTCTGCCTCCGCCGTGGTTCTGGCGGGCGCGGTGTGACGCCGTGGCGTGGCCGCGTCAACGCCCGTTGATGCCGCGCGCGGCCAGGCGTTCCGTCATCTCAGCGAGGTACCGGCCTTGGGGCCGGAATCGCACAGATTGCACAGCTCAGCCATCCGGAGCGCACGTTGGACGTCGTAGCAGTGGGGCAATGCGGCGGCCGCTACCAGGTGTTTCCGTCGACATACCCATCCAGCCGCAGGGTGAGAAGCCACCGCGCACCATCTTGTCGACGGATCTCGCCATTCCATCTTCTATCCAGCCGGTGCGCTTGCCGTGGCAGTGGTGGCGGCCGTAGCACGACGTTGACACCCACCACCCAAGGAGACGCCAGGGCGACCCGTTCGGGCTGTCAAGTTCAACCTCGCCACCGCCATTGCGGCGCTGCCGGATGAAGCGCGTCTCAAGGACCCCGGCCTCCGGGCAGACATCTACCGCGGTGAGGCGAGCGCCAGCGCCCTCAACGCCAAGGCGCAGCGCAGCAAGTTCCTCCCGTGCCGGGGTTCTCCGTCAGCCACGTGCGGAACAGCCGCCCCTCCTGGTCAACCAGCGTGAAGACCGGCATGAACGCCACCGCGATGACCAGTGGCGAGAAGAACACGCCGGGCCCCACCTCCAGCAGTGCCTCCAGTCTCACGTCGTGGAAATCACCCATACGGCCCCCGGCAATCCAATGGTGGCAGCGGTTCACCGGCTCCGGCGCGCTGTGGAAGCTGTGGGGCAACGAGGTCCTGGTGGCCCCGCTCATCGTCCCCAAGGTGTGCCCCACCGGCCTGGTGCGTGACGCCAACGGCGACCTCGTGCGTGCGTGGCGCTGAGGCTGGACTCGTGGGACTGGTTTGCCGCGGAACGCCAGGACATCCTCACGCGCTTGTGGCAGGGCAACGTCCGCAACCTGCTGGTGCTCACCGGTGACCTGCGTTCCACCATCATGGCGTCCGCCTATTGACCCCGAGCTCGCCTGGACAGTGAACGCTGGGGTCACGGCGTGCTCGCAGCGGCGCCACGTGTGAGGTGGTGCAAGTGGACAAGAGCCTGGACGCAGACCCCGCCGAAGTGCTGGTGGTGCGGCAGGTGGCGGTGGACGCGGGCAGCACCGTGGTGCGCAACCTCTGATTGTCCCTGGGCCACCTCAGAACGCGCACGGGATGACCCGCATCACGCCGGGCCCGTCCACGCTCGTGATAGCGTCTGCGCCCCCGGATCCCCCGGTCCTACTGGGAGACGCTGATGGCCCTCCTGCGCGCGCTTGTCATTCCCCGCCCTGTTCTTGCGTTCCCCTCCGCCCTGTTCTGCGCTTGCCTATCCACGCTGGCGTGCCACAACGCGGCCACGTCCTCCACCGTGACTCCGGCTCCCGCGCCCGCTGCCGCTCCGGCGGAACTTCCCGACGTGATGCGCCGCGCGCACTTCGCCTTCCATCCGGTTGGCGTGGCGGATTGGTCAGGCGGAGGCACGCACTACCAGGTGGACGTCCACCAGGGCGGTATCCGGTTCACGCCCGGGGTGTCGGAGGGCGGAGGTTCCTTCACCGCGGGACCGCCGCTGGAGCTGGAGACCCGGGGCGTGCGTCGCGGAGCGCGCGAGCGCCTGCTGGACGTGCCCGCGGCGCGCGGTGACGGCGAAGGCAGCCTGCGGATCTCCCGCGACGACGCCGAGGAGGTGCTGCAGAACACCGCGGACGGGCTGTGGCAGCGCTGGGAATGGACCACGGAGCCCGACGGCGACGGTGACCTGGAGGTCACGGTGGCGGCCAGCGGGTTGCCATATGCCGGCACATCCGACGAGGCGGTTCACTTCCGCGACCCGGGGTCGCCGGTGGGCGTGCGCTACTCGCATGCGACGTGGATTGACGCCGACGGGAACCGGACCCGCATTGAGGCCCGCTGGGATCACGGACACATTGCCCTGGTGGTTCCCGCGGCGGTGTTGTCCGCATCCGCGTATCCGGCGGTGCTGGACCCGGTGGTGGGCCCGGAGGTGGCCGCGGACGCGGGTGCGGTGGTCGTCAGTGCGTCCGGCACGGCCGTCAGCGGGCCCCTGCTCGCGTACGGCGCTTCCACCTACCTGGCCATCTGGAACGACTCCCGGTTCGGCTACACCACGACGATGGGGGCGCGCTTCAACGCCGCCGGCACGGCGTTGGATCCCACCGGTTTTGTCATTGGGCGGTTGGCGGAAACACTGGCGTTTGACGGGACCAACTTCCAGGTTGCGTACGCGGACTACAATACCGGTCTGTACGGGTACCGGATCACCCCGGCCGGCGTCATCGACGGCAGCGTGTACACCCTCAATACCGCGCTTTACATGCAATACCCGCGCATGGCGTGCCAGGCGGCAACGCAGTGCCTGGTGGTCTACCGGAAGCTCAACACGGGCAACTTCCGGTACGAAACCTGGGGCCATCGCATCAATCTGAATGCCACGCCGCTGGGCAGCGCGTTCGCCATCTATGTGTTGAACAGCACCAATTCTCACGACGTCGCCTTTGATGGCACCAATTACGGGATTGCCATTGAGCGGCAATACGCGTCCGGCGGTATTGTCCTTGGGCAGCGTGTCTCTACCGCGGGCACGCTGGTGGGTACGGAAGTCAACATCTCCACCGTGACGCCCACGGTGGCCCAGGCGTCTGTGCCCCGGATTGCGTACGGGGGAGGGAAGTACCTGGTGGCGTGGCAGGACAACCGCGCCGGCAGTGCCAGCGGGCCGTTTGACATCTACGGCGCGTTCTACGGCACCGACGGGACCGTGGGCGCCAACGTCCAGCTCGGCAACGCCGCGGGCGGCGAACAGGTCACGCCGGTGGTGTCCGGTGACGCGGCCAACTTCTTGGTGGCGTGGAACCACCTCCGGCCGGACGGGAAGAACGAGGTCTGGGCCAACCGCCGCCGCGTATCCGATGGCGCGCTGCTGGACGGGACGGGCGTGCTGCTGGTGGGCGCCGCGGGTGCGGATAACTCGGTTTCGGCGACTGTCTATGACAGCACCGGACACGCGCTGGGATTCCGTGCCACGCCGGCGTTGTCCACCAACCAGGACAACTACCTGGCCCGCTACAACACGGGCGGCGCGGCCCTGGCGCTGCGGGACGCTGCGCCCCTGCTGATGACGACGTCCGGCAACCGGCAGGTGGTGCCGGATGTGGCGTATGACTCGGTCAACGCGTTGTATCTGGCGGTGTGGCAGGACACGCGGCTGGGAGCCTCCAATCTGTACGGGGCACGCTTTGACAGCGGCGGTGCGTTGCTGGACGCCGCGGCGTTCCTCATTGCGCAGGGCGCCGGTTCCCGGGACAAGCCGCGCCTGGCGTTTGACGCCGCCAGCGGACGGTTCCTGGTGGTGTGGGAGGACAACCGCAACGGCGCCTGGGACATCTACGGGGGCCGCCTCACGTCGCCTGCCAGCCCCACGCTTCCAACGCTGGTGGACACCAGCGCGGGGTTCCTGGTCTCCAGCAACGGCGCCGGCGTGCCCGCCGCCAACAACCAGATCACGCCGGACCTGGTGCTGGCGCCCTCCACCGGCCGGATGCTGGTGGTCTGGAGCGATGGACGCACCGGGTCGGACATCTACGGTACCCGGGTGGACATGACCGCGGCCTCGCCCGTGGTGGACCTCACCGGCAAGGTCCTGGTTGACACGGCGGCGGTGTCCCTGATCCTGCCCCGCATTGCGCACGAAGGCCCCAACTCGCTGCTGGTATGGGTGGATTATTGGGGTGATAAGATCGACGCGGCGCGTTTTGACGCCAGCCTCACCAAGATCGCCGCTTCGGACCTCACGGTGGACACAGTGGTTCGCAGCTACACGCGTCCGTCCGTGTCGTTCGGCGGGGGCGCCTATATCGTGGCGTGGGAGAACTCCAGCTTGCGCATCAACGCGGCGCGCATCACCGCGGCCGGCGTGCTCTCCGGCGTGCAACGGGACGTCTGGTACAGCGGCGTGGTCAGCCCGACCTCACCGGACGTTTCATTTGATGGCACCTACCACGTGGTCCTGTTTGAATACGCGGCTTCCACTACCAGTTCACGTGACGTGCTTGCGGGACGCGTCCGCGCCACCGGCTCCATCAAGGACAGCACACCCCTGTCCATTGCGGCTGGCGCGGGCATTGACGAGGGTTTCCCCGCCGTCGGTTCCACCAACACCAACACGCGCCGGTCGCTCGTCGTGTATTCCCGGTATGACAGCAGCGCCGCCGTGCGCGCGCTGCGGGCGCAGGCCCGGACGTTCCTCTCCAACGACCGACCCGCCGCCGCAACACCGCAGGCATTCTCCGTCAACGAGGACGCCGCCGGCAGCTTCACCGTGGTGTGCACCGATGGCGACAGCGACCCACTCACGTGGGCCAAGCTGACGGATCCCACCAACGCTTCGGTGTTCACGTGGACCGGGCCCGGCTTCAACTACACGGGCAACGCCAACTACTTTGGCACTGACACGTTCACGGTGCGCTGCAGCGACGCGTTTGAAAGCGCGCCGACCACCACCGTGAACCTCACCATCAACTCCGTCAACGACGCGCCGTCCTTCACCAAGGGCGCGGACCAGGTGATCAACGAGGACGCGGGCGCGCAGACGGTGGCGAATTGGGCCACCGCGATCAGCGTGGGCCCGGCCAACGAGTCAGCGCAGACCCTCTCCTTCACCGTCACCAACACCAACACCGCGCTGTTCTCAGTGCAGCCGGCGGTGAGCGCCGCCGGGACCCTCACGTACACCGCCGTGGCCAACGCCTATGGCATGGCCACGGTGAGCGTGCGCGCAGTGGACACCGGCGGCACCGCCAATGGCGGCCAGAACCAGTCACCCATCCAGACGTTCACCATCACGGTGAATCAGGTCAATGACGTGCCCTCCTTCACCAGGGGCGCAGACCAGGTGGTGAACGAGGACGCCGGCGCGTTGACCGTCGTCGGTTGGGCCACCGCCCTCAGCCCTGGTCCTGCCAATGAGAGCGGGCAAACCCTCACATTCACTGTGTCCAATGACAACAACGGGCTGTTTGCCGTGCAGCCGGTCATCAGTTCTGCCGGCGTGCTGTTGTACACGCCGCTGGCCAACGCCAACGGAACCGCGGTGGTCACCGTCACCCTGTCCGACAACGGCGGCGTGGCCAACGGGGGTGTGGATACCTCGGCAGCGCAGACGTTCAACATCACGGTGAGCGCCGTCAATGACGCGCCGTCCTTCCTCAAGGGCGCCAACCAGGCGGTGACGGAGGACAGTGGCACCACCACCGTTGCCAACTGGGCCACTGCGCGCTCCGCCGGGCCCGCCAATGAAAGCGGTCAGACGCTGACGTTCATCCTGGCCAATGACAACAATGCGCTGTTTTCCGTGCAGCCCGCCGTCAGCCCGGCGGGTACCCTCACATTCACGCCGGCGGCCAACGCCAGCGGCACGGCCAACCTCACCGTGTACGTCCAGGACAACGGCGGCGTTGCCAACGGTGGCGTGGATGTTTCGCCCACGCAGTCCTTCACCGTGGCGGTGTCCGCGCTGAATGACGCGCCCGTGATCACCACGCCGGCGGGAGCCCAGACAGTGAACGAGGACACCGCGCTCATCTTCAGCGGCGCACGCCTGGTGTCCGTTGCCGACGTGGACGTGGCATCCGGCAGTCTGCAGGTCACGCTCATTGCCACCAACGGCACGGCGTCATTGTCCGGCATTGTTGGACTTGTCTTTTCTACCGGTACCGGCACCAATGACGCCACCATGACGTTCACCGGCGCCCTGGCCGACGTGAACACCGCGCTCAACGGCATGGCGTTCACGGGCACACCGCTCCACTACAACGGCGCCGCACAACTGGACCTCACCGTGGATGACCAGGGGAACACGCCCGCGCCCGCGCAACAGGGCACCGCGTCCATCCCCGTCTCCACCAACGCCGTGAATGACGCGCCGGTGAACAACGTCCCCGCCGCGGGGCAAAGCACGCCCCAGAACACGGACCTGGTGTTCAATACGGCCAACGGCAACCGCATCTACGTCCAGGACGTGGACCACGGCGGGCTGACCGAACAGGTCCACCTCACCGTCCTCTACGGCTACCTCACGCTGGCCTCCACCACCGGCATCAACTTTGACACCGGCGTGGACGGGTCCGCGGACCTGACCATCAGCGGGACGGTCAACAACCTCAACGCCGCGCTCAACGGGATGCGCTATTCGCCCAACACCGGCTACACCGGGCCGGACACGCTCACCGTGGACACCAGTGACCTGGGCCGCACGGGCTCCGGCGGCGTCAGGACGGACCTGGACACCGTGGGCATCACCGTGTTGGCGCCCAACCTCCCGCCGGTGAACACGGTTCCCGCGGCGCAGTCCACCAACGAGGACACCAGCCTCGCTTTCTCCACCGCCGGCGGAAACCGCATTGCGCTCAGTGACCCGGATGCCGCGTCCGCCACCGTGGAACTCGCGCTGACCGCAACCAACGGCGTCCTCAAGCTGTTCACGACGACGGGAATCACGTTCCAGTCCGGCGCGGATGACACCGCGGCCATGACGCTGCGCGGGACGCTCCTTGCACTCAACGCCGCGCTGGACGGGATGCTGTTCAAGCCCACCGCGCAGTTTTCTGGTGGCGCCAGCGTCTCACTGGTCACGGATGATCTCGGGAACACCGGGACCGGCGGCGCCAAACAGGACAGCGACACGGTGACCATCACCGTGAACGCGGTGAATGACGCGCCCATCATTTCCGACATTGCGGACCAGTCCACCAACGAGGACACGGCCACCGGCGCCCTGGCGTTCACCGTGACGGATCTTGACACCGCGCTCGCCAGCGTCACCGCCACGGGTACGTCCTCCAACACCACGCTGGTGCCCAACGGGAGCATCGTGTTCGGCGGCGGCAGCGGGGCCAACCGCAACGTCACCGTCACGCCCGCACCCGGTGAAGCGGGCTCCACCACCCTCACCGTGACCCTTTCGGACGGCGCCGGCGGCACGGCGAGTGACACGTTTGTCCTCACCGTGAACGCGGTGAATGACGCACCGACGATCTCCGACATTCCCGACCAGTCCACCAACGAGGACACCGCGAGCAGCGCCATCGCGTTCACCGTGGGTGACGCGGACACCGCGCTCACCAGCGTCACCGCGACCGGGACGTCTTCCAACACGGCGCTGGTGCCCAACGGCAACATCATGTTCGGCGGCGGCAGTGGCGCGGCGCGGACGGTGACCCTCACGCCGGTGGCCAACCAGTCCGGCACCACCACCCTCACCATCACCCTTGCGGACGGCGCCGGTGGCACGGCCAGTGACACGTTTGTCCTCACCGTGAACGCGGTGAATGACGCGCCCACCATTTCAGACATTGCGGATCAGTCCACCAATGAGGACACGGCCACGGCCGCCCTTGCGTTCAATGTGACGGATCTTGACACCGCGCTCACCAGCGTCACGGCCACCGGCAGCTCGTCAGACCCGGCGCTGGTGCCCAATGGCAGCATCGTGTTTGGCGGCGGCACGGGCGCGGCGCGGACGGTGACGGTGACCCCGGCGGCGGGACAGTCCGGAACGGTCACCATCACGGTGACACTGGCGGACGGCGCCGGCGGCACTGCGTCAGACGCATTCCAATTGACGGTGAACGCGGTGAATGACCCACCCACCATCTCCAACATCCTGGATCAATCCACCAACGAGGACGTACCCACCGCGGCCATTGGTTTCACCATTGCGGATCCAGACCACGCGGCCGGCGTGCTGGTGCCCACCGCCACGTCCTCCAACCCCACGCTGCTGCCGGATTCGCGCATCACGTTGGGCGGTACGGACGGCAACCGCACCATCACGCTGGCGCCCGCAGCGGACCAATCCGGCACCTCCACCATCACGGTGACCATCTCAGACGGTGTGGGCGGGACCGTCCAGGACAACTTTGTGCTCACCGTGAACGCCGTGAATGACGCCCCCGTCATCAGCGCCATCACGGACACCTCCGTTGACGAAGACCTCAGCACCGGTGCCATCGCGTTCACGCTGGCCGACGTTGACAACGCGGTGTCTGGCCTGACCCTCGCCGCGGCATCGGACAACCCGACGCTGTTGCCGGCGGGGAGCATGGTGCTAGGCGGGAGCGGGAGCGCGCGCACGGTCACGGTCACCCCGGCGGCCAACATGTCCGGGACTGCCGTGGTCACCCTCACCGTTTCCGACGGAAGCGGCGGCTCCGCAGTGGAGTCCTTCACGCTGGTGGTGAACGCCGTGAACGACGCGCCTGTGATCAGCGCCATTGGAGATGTGGGAATCCAGGAGGACACGCCCAGCGTTCCCACCGCGTTCACACTGAATGATGCGGAGACCCCCGCGGCCAACCTCGTGCTGACGGTGGCTTCGTCAGACCTGGGGGTGGTGCCGGTGGCCGGTGTGGTGATCTCGGGCACCGGGGGGTCGCGCATGGTGGAGGTGACCCCCGCGACCAACGCGTCCGGTACGTCCACTGTCACCGTGACCGTGACGGACGGCGCCGGCGCTTCGTCGTCGGAGAGCTTCCTGGTCACGGTCAACGCCGTGGATGACACGCCGGTGATCTCCGCCATCAGTGACCAGGGCATTGCGTTGAATACCAGCACCGGCGCACTGTCCTTCACGGTGGGCGATGTGGAGACCCCGGCGGCGAGCCTGCAGTTGTCCGCGAGTTCCTCCAACACAGCGCTGATTCCGGTATCTGCCGTGGTGTTCGGCGGCGGCGGTTCCGCGCGCACGGTCACCGTCACGCCGACGGCCGGTCAGACCGGCAGTGCCACCGTTACCATCACCGTGTCGGACGGCGCGCTCACCGCGTCGGAGGTGTTCGTCGTGTCGGTCAGCGCCAACGTCCCGCCGACAATCTCCGACGTGGTTGACCAGTCCACGACGGAGGACGCCGCGCCGTTGACGGTGTCTTTCACGGTGGGTGACGCGGAGACGCCCGTTGACAGCCTCACCATGGAAGCGGTGTCATCCGATCCGGCGCTGATTCCCGTGGAAAACATCACCTTTGGTGGCAGCGGTTCCGCGCGCTCAGTCACCCTGGCTCCGCTGGCCAACGCGAATGGCACGGCGACCATCACCTTGACGGTGCGCGACGACGACGGCGGTACGGGGAATGACTCGTTCATCCTCACCGTGAGCGCGCTGAACGATGCGCCCACCGTGTCCACCATTCCGGCCACCGTGACCAACGAGGACAGCCCCACTGCGCCGCTTGCCTTCACCGTGGGTGACGTTGAAACCACGGCGGGGAGCCTGCTGGTGACCGCCACGTCGTCGGACCAGGCGCTGCTGCCGGACGGAAACATCACGCTCAGCGGCAGCGGGTCCAACCGCACGGTGACGCTGGCCCCGGCCCCCAACCGCTCCGGCACCTGCACGGTGACCCTGGTTGTTTCTGACGGCAACCAGACGACGGCGACCACGTTCACGTTCACCGTCAACGCGCTGGCGGACGCACCCACCGTGGGCGCGCTGGCAGACCGGACCACCGACGAGGATGCGGCACCGCTTCAGGTGGACCTTGCCGTGGGTGACGCTGAAACGCCGGCAGGCAGCCTGGTGGTCACGGTGACCTCGTCAAACGGGGCGGTCGTGGCGCCCGCGGGCATCACGCTGGGCGGGTCCGGCGCGGCGCGCACGGTCACCCTGGCCACGCTGGCGGACGCCAACGGGACCACCACCATCACGGTCACCGTGTCAGACGGAACGTTGTCCACCAGCGAGGAGTTTGTGCTCACGGTCAACGCGGTGAATGACCCGCCGGTGGCGCAGGCGCAGTCCGTTGCCACCACGCGGGACACCGGTGTGGCGGTGGCCCTGGTGGCAACCGACGTGGATGGGGACCCGCTGACGTATTCCATTCCCACCCCCCCGGTGAACGGCACGCTGTCCGGAGCCGCGCCCAACCTGGCCTATCAGCCCAACGCGGGTTTTGTGGGCGCGGATTCACTCCAATTCTCCGTGACGGATTCCGGCGGCCTGACCAGCACCGCCGCCGTGTCCATCACGGTGCGGGCGACCAACACGCGGCCGGTGGCAACACCGCAGGTGGCCGGTGTGACGGAAGACGTGGCGGCCGCCATCCTGTTGACGGGCAGTGACCCGGACGGGGACACGCTGGTGTATTCCGTCGTTGTCAATCCGCGGCACGGCACGCTCACCGGGACGCCACCAGACCTGCAGTACCTGCCGGAAGCGGATTACAGCGGGCTGGATGATTTCTCGTTCCGCGTGTTTGACGGCGTGGACAACTCGTCCGCTGCCATGGTGACGCTGATCATCCAGGCCGCGAACGACGCGCCCGTGGCGGCCGCTCTGTCCGTCAGCGTTATCTCCGGAGCCACCGTGTCCATCACGCTTGCTGCCTCGGACGTTGAGGGAGATACGCTGGCGTTCAGCGTTGGCGTGCGGCCCACGCACGGCACGCTCACCGGCACCCCGCCCACCGTGGTCTACCAGTCCGCGGCCGGCTACGCGGGACCGGATCAATTCACGTTCTTTGCCAGCGACGGATCACTGACCTCCGCCGCCGCGGTGGTGAACCTCACCGTGTTGGCGGCGCCCGGCACGCCCACGGCGGACAACCAGGCCGTCAGCACGGCGGAGGACACTCCGGTCAGCATCACGCTCACGGCAACGGACCCGGAGGGAGACCCGGTGACGTTCGCGGTGGTCACCGCCCCGGTACACGGCACGCTGACCGGGACGCCTCCGTTTGTGATCTACACGCCGTTCGCAAACTACGCCGGCAGTGACACCTTCACATTCAGCGCGTCCGACGGCGTCCGCACCTCCGCGCCGGCCAGGGTGGACCTCACGGTCACCGCGGAGAATGACCCGCCCATGGCGCTGGTCCAGTCGTTGGTCACACCGGCGGACGTGGCTTTGGATGTTCTACTCACGGGCCTGGACGTGGAGGGTGACGCGCTGACGTTCACCGTGGAGACGCAACCCACGCACGGCGCGCTCGGCGGCACGGCCCCGTCGGTGCGGTACACGCCGGCCGCGGGCTACCAGGGCGAGGACTCGTTCACCTTCTCCGTGAGTGACGGCGTCCTGGCCTCACCCGCGGCGACGGTCACCATTGCGGTGGGGGCGGTGGACGGCGGCAGCGGAGACGCCGGCGCGCCCGACGGTGGCACGCCGGACGCGGGAACCGCCGACGGCGGGACGACGATGAACGACGGCGGCGACACCGATGCTGCCGTCAGCACCGACGGAGCGGTGGTCACGCCGGACAGCGGCACCCCGGATTCGGGGGCGGCCACCGGTGATGGCGGCACGGTGAGCACGCCGGATGCCGGTGGCGGCGGCGGCGGAGATGAGCCGCCTGAGCCCACCTGCGGCTGCCGCGTAAGTAGCGAAAACGCACCGGAACCGTGGGCGGCGCTGGTGTTGCTTGGGGCGTGGCTGACGGCGCGGCGGCGGCGATAGGACGACGCGCTCAGCGCAGCGGCAGCAAGGAATCGGAAAATATCAAGTCGGACGATATTTGTAGCGGCGGCACCCGTGGCCGCCGCGGAGAGCCGCGCGGTCTACATCGTCACTCCCTGCGGCGAGTGCATGCCTCGCCGCTACGAAGTCTGTCGACATGATCGGGTTGTTCATTTCCAAATCC
>JACRCW010000157.1 GCA_016218805.1 Deltaproteobacteria bacterium
CAACATTGTCAAGACCGATCCCAGCCGCACCCTGGGCGTCCCCAACACCCGCAAGCGTGCGGGCGGTGACCGCAAGTACTTGATTCACCTCATGACTGGAGCCCTCATCATGTAAGGCCTGTCAGAATGCGACCGCCCTGGCTTGAGCCGCCCCGCGGGCGCGTGCTTGCGTGCGCCGCCTGCATGGATGCCCGGCCCCGTCTCTCACCCGCGCTGGACGCGCTGCTTGCTGACCTGTGCAAGCGCGTGGACGCCTTCCGGCACATCCGTCCCACGGCCGTACTGGTTGTTGCCGGGGCCGCGCAGGAGCACAGCCGGGCCACCATCCGCGGCTTCCCCCGCGGCCCCACCGTCACCGTGGCCCGCGTCCGGCGGCGCTACGAGGTCACGCTCAGGCCCCTGTTCTTCCAGTCCGCCAACGGCCTGGGGCGCCTGGTCACGTTGTGCCACGAGCTGTTCCACGTGGGCCCCGCCTGTGACGGGATGCTGGACGAGCACCGGCGGCACGCGCGGGCCGGCAGCGGTTTTGACGACGTGGTGGAACGCCTGGCGCGGGACTACGCGGCGCGCGCGCCGCACCGCCTGCTGGAGCCGCTGGCCCATGAGGGCGAAGTGCTGTTCCGGCACTGGCGCGTCCGCCCGGGCGGGGAGACGGACGCGGGGCGCTACACGGAGCGGGACCTGTTTGAGGGACCGCTGTGCATGCACACGCCCCGGGGCGCACGCAGCGGGTGGTGGTGAGCCCGCAGGGGGGGTGGACGCCGGGGGCCTGATCCCCGCAGAATGGTCCCGGGAACTGAGGAGGACGGGGTGACGATGCAAGTGGTGGTGGTCAGCGGGCTGGCGGGTGCCGGCAAGAGCACGGCCGCCCGCGCGCTGGAGGACATGGGCTTCTTCTGCGTGGACAACCTCCCGGCCGCGTTGATGGGCACCCTGGTCAACCTGGCGGAGTCCTCCGGGGGCGAGGTCAAGCGCGTTGCCCTCGTTGTGGATGCGCGCGAGGGCCGCTTCCTGGAGGCGTTCCCGGAGACCTTTGCCCGCCTCAAGGACTCCGTCCCGGACGTCATGCTCATCTTCCTGGACGCGCGTGATGACGTGCTGGTGCGCCGCTTCCAGGAGACCCGCCGCCGCCACCCGCTGGCACCCGAAGGCGGCGCCGTGCTGGACGGCATCACCCGGGAACGCGCCATGCTGCAGCGCGTGCGGGACCTGGCTGACCAGGTGATTGACACCTCCACCTTCAACGTCCACGAGCTCAAGCACCTGGTCAACGAACGGTTCGGCACGCTGGCCACGCGTGCGCTGACCGTCACGCTGCTCAGCTTTGGGTACAAGAACGGCCTGCCCGCGGAGCTGGACCTGTGCATGGACGTGCGGTTCCTCCCCAACCCGTACTTCGTGGATGAACTGCGCCCGCGGGATGGCCGCGAGGTGGACGTGGCGCGGTACGTCATGGACCGCCCCGTCGCCCGCGAGTTTGTGGACCGCTACACGGAGCTGCTGCGCTTCCTCATCCCGGCCTACAGCGCGGAGGGCAAGCGGTACCTGACGGTGGGCGTGGGCTGCACCGGCGGCCAGCACCGCAGCGTGGCCATCGTGGAGGAGTTGCAGAAGCGGCTGACGGGCGCGGGATTCGTGGTACGTGTGCGCCACCGCGAGCTGCCCGGCCAGGGCCGCACCGGAGGTGGAACGGCCCATGGCTGAGTTGACCCGTGACCTGGTCATCCAAAACGAGCTCGGGCTGCACGCCCGCGCGGCGGCGCTGCTGGTTGGGCTGGTGGCCAGGCACAAACCGGATTTCTGGCTGCGCAAGGAGGACATGGAGATCAACGGCAAGTCCATCATGGGCGTGCTGATGCTGGCCGCCGCCAAGGGGACCACGCTGACCGCGCGCGTGGTGGGCCCGGAGGAACAGGGTCTCAAGGACATGCTGGACCAGGTGGAAGAACTGGTGAACAACAAGTTTGGCGAGGGCCGTTGAGCATGGCGCGCCGGGACCCGCCTCCAGAACACGGCGGTACGCCCCCGGGGGGGCCCCAGCCGGGGCAGAAGCTCGCGGGTATTGGCGTGAGCCCCGGCGTTGCCATTGGGCACGCGTACATCCTGGAGCGCGGCGAAGTTCACTTCCCCAAACGCCACGTGACTCCCGCGGAGCTGGACGCGGAGCTGGTGCGTCTGGAGAGGGCGCTGGAGCTCTCCGCCGTACAGCTGGAGGAGATTGCGGACGGCCTGTCCGGCCCGCTGGCGGAGGACAACGCGCTCATGCTGCGCGCGCACGTCCTGATGGTGCGTGACCCCACGCTGGTGGAGGCCGCCCGCCGCGCCATCCGGGAGGAGAAGATCAACGCCGAGTGGGCCGTGCGCCGCGCGTGCACCGGCGTGAAGGCCGCGTTTGACGGCATGGCGGACGAGTACTTCCGCGAGCGCCAGCACGACATCGACTTTGTGGAGAAGCGGGTCCTGCGCAACCTCATGGGGCACCAGACGGACGTGCCTGAGACGCTGCCGGCGGACGCGGTGGTGGTGGCCCATGAGCTCAGCCCGGCGGACATGATGACGCTGGCGCGCATGAAGCTGCTGGGCTTTGCCACCGAGGTGGGCGGCCCCACCAGCCACACCGCCATTGTTGCCCGCGCGCTCAACATCCCCGCCGTGGTGGCGGTGCCGCACGTGTCCGAGGCCGTGGGCACCGGGGACCTGCTCATTGTGGACGGTTCCCGCGGGGAGATCCTGGTCCAGCCCAGCCGCATGGTGCTGGCGCGCTACCGCGGCATCCGCAAGCAGTTTGAGCTGGCCCGCGAGGAGCTGGCCACCCTGCGTGACGCGCCGGCGGTCACGCTGGACGGCGTCACCGTCCGCCTCACCGCCAACATTGAGCTGCATGACGAGGTGGAACAGGCGCTGGTGTCCGGTGCCGAGGGCGTGGGCCTGTACCGCACCGAGTACCTGTTCCTGCACCACCGCCGCCCGCCCACCGTGGCCGAGCACGCGGAGAGCTATTCGCAGGTGGCCCGTGAGCTGGCCGGCCGGCGCGCCGTCATCCGCACCTATGACCTGGGCGGCGACAAGATTCTCCCCGGCTCCGCCACCGGCGCGGACCGCAACGCCCTGGGCCTGCGCGCCATCCGGCTGGCCTTCAGGGAGCCCGCGCTCATGCTGGACCAGATGGACGGCATCCTGCGCGCCACCGCGGAGGGGCCACTCTCCATCATGCTGCCCATGGTGGGCTCCGTGGAGGAGCTGCGCCAGGCGCGCGGCATGCTTGAGCTGGTCAAGCAGCGGCTGCGCCGTGAGGGCGTGGCGTTTGACGCGGACATTCCGCTGGGCCTGATGATTGAGCTGCCCAGCGCCGTGTGGATGGCGGACCTGCTGGCACGCGAGTGTGCGTTCTTCTCCATCGGCACCAATGACCTCATCCAGTACACGCTGGGCGTGGACCGCCAGGACGGCGAGGTGGCGCACCTGTACGCGCCACTGCACCCGGCCATCCTGCGCTCCATCCACCACACCGTGACGGCCGCGCATGATGCGGGCATCAAGGTCTCCATGTGCGGTGAGATGGCGACGGAGCCGGCCTACGTGGGCGTGCTGCTGGGCCTGGGCCTGGATGAACTGTCCATGCCCGCCATGGCCATCCCGCGCATCAAGCACACCATCCGGCACTGGCGGCGCGCGGACGCTGTGCGCGTGGCGGCCGAATGCCTGCAGTGCGCCACCACCGCGGAGGTCTCCGCGGTGCTCACCGCCGCGCAGCCCGAGGTGGACATGCACCCGTTGGCCCCCAAGGCATCCATGCGCGGCGCGTCGCAGGCGTGAACATGCGGGCGCTGGGTGCGTCCAAGCGCAGGTGCCTCATGGTTGACCGCCGTTCCCTCTCCTGCGTTGTCGTCCTGTCCGCCGCGCTGCTGGGCTGCGCCACCTCTTCCGGGGCCCTGCCCACCCCGCCCACGGACCGTGATCTGGCCTCCAACGGGACACCCGCCGAGAAGGAACTGCTGCTGCGCCGGTACAGCGTCCGCGTCCACGACCACATGCTCACGAATTTCCGCAGCGTCTCCGTCGGGGACGCCCGGCGGCCGTACGCGCTGGTCGGGATCACCCACCCGGAACTCGCCCGCTACCTGCAATCGGACCCGCAGGCGGGCTCCGCGCTCCTCCCCACCTGGCGCGAAGCCATGGTCCCGGCGCTGACGCTCCCCAGCATGCTCCCGCTCGGCGCCTTTGCGCTGGCGTTGCTTCCGGCCGCGCTGGTCACCACGTGGTCCGGCCGTGGCCTGGACCAGCTTGCCGTGGACACCACGCCAGCCGGGTGGAACCGGCCCACGGTGTACAACGTCTCCAGCGCCGTGCTGCTCATCGCGCTGGGGGGCGCCATCGCCTCGGCGGTCCTGGGCTGCGGGTTGCTGCTGCTGGGGCAGCTGCTGTCCACGGTGTCTGACAGGGGCCGCACCGCCGCCGTCAATGCGTTCAACGCCAACCTCGCCGTCCGCATTGAGAAGAACGCGCGCCCGTGATCACTTCCCGGCAAGCTGCCGCAGCGCGCCGGCCCAGTCCTCCACGTGGAACGCGGTGACGAGCAGACCGTCCTTCACGGTGTGGATGTCAATGGCCATCATCCGGAAGCTGCGGCCGCCGTGCGGGACACCCATGAAGTCCGCGGCGGGTGTCCCCGTGACGTCGCTGCGCACCACAATCCGGTCGCCGTCCACCAGGACCTCCTGCACCGTCCAGGTCAGGTCCGGCAGCGCCTTTCCAAAACCGCCCAGCTGCTTGATGAACTCCTCGCGTCCCTTGCTCACGCCCTCCGCCGAGAACGACCGCCACTCGGGCGATGCGCAGCGGTTGACCAGCGCCGCCACGTCCTTGGTCGTCGGGCGGTTGAGGGCGTCGTAGAACGGTGCCACCAGCGCGCGGGCGTCGGTGCGGGTGAGCGGTGCGTGGGTCGTCGTGGTCATGGTGTCTCCTGTGGCGGGCGGGGTCCGGTGGACCGGCCCGGGTGTTCGGGGTTTGTGCCCGCAGGGATACGCCCCGGGAGCGTGCCGGATAAGACGCCTTGATTCGGACGGATTGTCCGGCAGGATGGAACAATGATCTCCCCGCGTGACCTCCCCCTCCTCGCGTCCTTTGCCGCCGTGGCGCGGCGCGGGACATTCACCGCCGCGGCACGCGACCTGGGCCTGGCGAAGAGCGTGGTCAGTGACCAGGTGCGCGCCCTGGAGGAGCGCTGCGGCGCCCGCCTGATGGAACGCTCCACGCGCCGGCTGCGGCTCACGCAGGTGGGCGAGCAGGTCCTGGGGGTGGCCGCATCCATTGAGCACGCGACGCGTGACCTGGACGCACTGCTGGAGGAGCACCGGCGCGCGCCGGTGGGCACGCTGCGCATCGCCACCATCCATGATCTGGGCGCGCGTTTTGTGACGCCGGTGGCGGCGCGCCTGGCGCTGCAACACCCGCAGCTGCGCCTGGACATCGTCGCGGATGACTCGCCCCATGACCTGATTGCGGAGGGCTTTGACGTGGCCATCCGCCTGGGCATGGCGGCGGACTCGGACCTGGTCATGCGCCGGCTGGGCGTGATGGTGGAGCACGTGGTGGCCTCCCCTGCGGTGGCGGACCGGTACGCCGCCGTGCACCGGCCGCGGGAGTTGGCGGGTGCCCCGTGGGTGCGCCACGCCGTCGCTTCCAGCGGAGAGACCTTCCGCTTCCAGGGGCCCCGCGGCGAGGTGGACGAGGTGGTCGTCTCAGTGCGCGCCACCGCCAACAGCTCCGAGGGCATGCGCGGGTTGCTGCGCGCCGGCGTGGGGCTGGCCTGCCTCCCGGATGACCTGGTGGACGACGAATTGCGGCGGGGCGCGCTGGTGAAGTTGTGCCCGGAATGGGTCTGGCAGCGCGTCACGCTCTATGCGTTGCTGCCCTCCGCACGCCGTCAGCCGCGCCGCGTGGAGCTGTTCCTGGCCGCTCTCAAGGAGGCGCTGGCCACCGCGGGGGTGGCGCGGGAGGCGCGGTGAAACGCGGTCACTTCCCTGGCGCAAACAGGTCCGCCAGCTCCACCTGCGGCACCGGTGCGCCCAGGAAGCGTGACCCCAGTGCCTGCAGGCGGTCCGGCGCGTCGGTGGCAAAATAGCGCCGCACGGCGGGCGTCCCGGCGGGCGCGCGCAGGCCGCGCTCGCCGAGGATCCGTCCCAGCTCCGCCGCCACGCTCTCCGCGCCGTCCACAATCTCCACGCCCGGTCCCAGCACGGCGGCCAGCGCGTGCCGCAGCAGCGGGTAGTGCGTGCAACCCAGGACCACCGTGTCCACGCCTTCGTCCGCCAGGCCGCCCAGGTGGTGCCGCACCACCGCCTCCGCCAGCGGCCCCTCCACGGTCCCCTCCTCAACCAGCGGCGCGAACAGCGGGCACGCGCGCGCCACCACCCGCAGCCCGGGCACCGCGCGGGTCAACGCCCGCTGGTACGCGCCGGAGCGCGCGGTCCCCTCCGTGGCCGCCACGGCCACCGCGCCCCCGCGCGTGGACGCCAGCGCGCGGGCCACGCCCGCTTCCACCACGCCCAGCACGGGCACCTGCACGTGTTCCCGCAGCGCCGGCAGCGCCACGCTGGAGGCGGTGGAGCACGCCACCACCAGTGCCTTGATCCGCAGTTCGCAGAGGAAGTCCGCCGCGGCCAGCGCGTAGCGCGTCACCGTCTCCTGGCTCTTGGCGCCGTACGGCATCCGCGCGCTGTCCCCCAGGTAGTAGGTGGATTCCTCCGGCAGCGCGGCGTGGATGGCACGCAGCACCGTCAACCCGCCCACCCCTGAATCAAACACGCCAATGCCCGCCGTCACGCCCACGTGTGCAACCTCCACCGACAGCCGTCGTGCAGGCCGGATGCCAGACGCGCCCAGCCCGGTCAATCACGGCCGGCTCTTGCCACCGCCTCCGGCGCGGGGTTCAATCCACGCCGTGGCGGCCATCCGGCAAAGGGCGGATCCGCCGGGGCTGTCAGCGCGGTAACAGTGAGCCGGCGCGCAAGCTGCGCCGCAGAAGGCGGGAGCGAGCCATGCAAGTTGGAGGCGTGTCGCACGGGTGGGGGGCAAGCCGGCTCTGGCATGACCCCAACTATGAAATCCAGCGCGATTACCGTCCCATCCCGGTCCAGCGCGGGATCATGCAGGGCGAGGCGCTCCCCAAGGAGGACCACCTCCTCCCGCCGGAGAAGCCGCAGGACCCGTTCACCGCGCAGGAGGCCGCGTATGACGTGGCCCACGCGCAGGCCACGCGCGGCGTGGAGGGCCAGAAGATGCTGCACGGGCGCAATGACGTGGCCGCGTTTGACGCCGCCGTCACCGCCGCCCGTGAGCGCGGCCTGCAGGCGGACGTGACGCGGACGCTGGTGGCCAACCCGCTGCACGTGGGCGAGTCCATGCCCACCGGCAACGTGCGGCCGCAGCAGGTGGCCCCGGCGGCGCCCGGCCAGGTGGTGAAGCCTGAGGGCGCCAGCCAGACCCAGTCTGGCCGCGAAGCCTCCCGCGCCGCGCAGGACGCGCGGGACACCTCCAGCGTGGTGGACGCGGTGGCGCTGGCAGCGGGCGGGTTCATGTCCGCGGCGGGCGCGGCCAAGGCGGCCGGCGCGGTGGCCTCTGTCACCGTCAACGCCACGGCCGCGCTGTCCGCGGGTGCCAGCACGGCCGGGAGCGCGGCCGTCCTGGCGGCCAATGACCATCCGGACATCCCGGTTGACCCCGACGGCAGCCGCAAACACTGACGTTCCGCCGTTACGCCGCGGCTTGCCGTCACCGGCATGCCGGGCCCATATCTTCCGGCATGGACGCCCGTTTCCCCACCCTTGTCTCAGTGCTGCTTGCCGGTGCCTGCACGGTGCCCCGCGGCCAGATGCCGTCCACGCCCAGCTACTATGACCTGATGAATGACGGGTCCGCGCCGCGCCAGGAGGAATTGCGCCGCCGCTACGCCGTAAAGACCGACCGCGACAGCGTCCACGTTGGGGACGCAGTGCGCACGCGCGGGCGCGCGGACGGTCCGTTTCCCACCGACTGGGAACCGGTCCACCCGGAGGTCCGCACGTACATCGCCGGGGACAAGCAGGCGGCCGCGCACCTGCCGGCGCCGTGGATGCTCGCGCCGTTCGGGAGCGCACTCGTCGTCGGCGCGGTCGCGGCGGTTGCCGTTCCGGTGGGCCTGGCGGCGGCGGGCGTGGGCGCGCTGGCGTTCCTCATCGGCGGCAAGCCCACGTTCGCGGGGCCGTGGAATCTGGTGGATGACAGCTCGCTGCCCGTCGTGGGGGCGGTGCTGTCGCTCGCCGCTGGCGCCGGCTGGGCGCTGGTGTGCGCGGTGGCGGTGGGCCCGCTGCTGGCGGGCGGGGTGGCGGGACTGTGGTGGCTCAACCGGCGCTTCACGGAGGCCCGGGACATCTTCAACCGCAACCTGGACAAGCGCATTGCTGACGCTGCGCAGGTTCCGGGTGCGGCGCCGCCCGTGCCCGTGACGCCGCCCCGCTGAGCATCAGGCTCCCGGCGTGCTTGAAGGGCCGGTGCGCGTGGTCTAACCGCCGCTGCATGGAGACCCGGCTCCCCGCCAATTTCATCCTGCGCCTGCGCGAGGAGTTTCCCGGCGACGTCATCACCACCGAGCCGTCCGAGCTTGCGGAGTACGGCAGGGACTGGACGCGCGTGTTCCTGCCGGCGCCGTCGGTGGTGGCGTTTCCGCGCACCACGGAGCAGGTCTCCCGGCTGCTGCGGATCTGCAGCCAGGCGCGCGTGCCGGTGGTCCCCTCCGGCGGGCGCACAGGCCTGGCGGCCGGCGCGGTGGCCGCCCACGGCGAGGTGGTCCTGTCCACGCAGCGCATGAACCGCATGGAGCCGGTGGATACGCTGGGCATGACGGTGCGCGTGCAGGCCGGCGCGGTGACAGAGGCCGTGCACCACCACTGCGCGCAGGCCGGGCTCACCTGGCCGGTGGACTTTGCCAGCAAGGGCAGCAGCCACGTGGGGGGGAACATTGCCACCAACGCGGGCGGGGTGCGGGTCATCCGCTACGGGCTCACGCGGCAGTGGGTGCTGGGCCTGCAGGTGGTGACGGCGTCGGGTGACGTGCTGGAGCTCAACGGGGCGCTGGAGAAGAACAACACCGGCCTGGACCTGCGCCAGTTGTTCATTGGCAGCGAGGGCACCCTGGGCGTCATCGCCGAGGCCACGCTCAAACTGTGCCGGCTGCCGGGGAAGGCGGACGTGCTCATGTTCGCCGTGCCGGATGTGGCGGCGGTGTTGCGGCTGTTCCGCGCGGCGCGCACCGGGCCGTTCACCATCAACGCGTATGAGTTCTTCACGGACCGCTGCCTGGCGCGTGTGCGGCGGCACCGCAACCTGGCGTCTCCGTTTTCCGCGGCCACCGGGTGCCACGTGCTCATGGAAGTGGAAGCGGCTGATCCTGACGCGCTGGCGGCCTGGCTGATGAAGGTGATGGAGGAGGGGCTGGCCACGGACGGCACCATGGCGCAGAGCAGCCAGCAGGCCTCCACGCTGTGGGCCCTGCGCGAGGCCATCTCGGAGAGCCTGTCCGCCACCGGCATGCCGCACAAGAATGACGTGGCGCTGCCCATTGCCGGGCTGGAGGCGTTCTGCGTGGAACTGGAGCAGGTGTTCCAGCACCGCTACCCGGGGTTTGAGATTGCGCTGTTTGGCCACATTGGCGACGGCAACCTGCACATCAACATCATGAAGCCGGATGACCTGGACAAGGGCCCGTTCCTGGTGCGTACGCGCGAGGCGGACCACGAACTGTTCGCGCTGGTGCAGAAGCACCGGGGCAGCATTTCGGCTGAGCACGGCATTGGGCTGCTCAAGAAGCCGTACCTGCATTATTCCCGCACGCACGACGAGCTCGCGCTGCAGCGCGCGGTGAAGATGGCGCTGGACCCGCTGAACATCCTCAATCCGGGCAAGGTGCTGGACGTGTGAGCGGCTACCAGGGCTTGTCAAAGAACAGCTGGTAGGCGCTGACGTTCCCGCATTCGCGGCACAGGAAGTGGTAGATCTCCTCGTCACCCAGGGACAGGTTGGCCTCCACGTCACCCCAGTAGCGCGCGCCCACCTGCTCGCGGATGGCGGTCTTGCGCTCCTGAATGCCTTCGCACCGCGGGCACACCGACGGCGGACGCTTACGTGGGGGTTTCTTCTGCGCGGCCATGGCGGCACCCGGAGGGTTGCCTTAAGCTAGTTGCTCCCGGCCGCCGGCGCATCCCCGCGGCGCGGCGAGGAGGTCTGGCCGTGACGGACATCAAGCGCCCCCCACCCAGCCCCAGTGCCGGCGGGCTCCACGGCCACGCCAAACGGGACTTCTTCCGCGGGGCCATGACCAAACACCTGGTGAAGGGGGCCGCCGGCGGCGCGCGCGGCGTGGACTACCAGGACTTTGAGGCGGAGAACCGCGAGCGCGCGGCCAACGCGCCGCGCACCGCCAGCGCCACGGGACCGGACGCCGTGGGCGCGGCGGATGGTGACGGCGGTGGCGGCCGGCAGCAGCAGCAGCAGGCGCAAGGCACCAGCGACTTCATCAACTACGACGCGGTGCAGGCGCCCGTGGTGAAGGACGGGACGCCGGCGGCGCTCAAGGAGGAGGAGAAGAAGAAGAAGAAGCTGCAGCAGCAACAGCACGACCCGGACAAGGAAGGCTCCGGCGAGGACGCGGAGGCCGGCGGGGTGGACGTGCTGGCGGAGCCCAACGGCGCGCTGCACCACCAGCAGATCCTCTCCTCCATTGCCAGGCTGCTGGCTGACCCCAATACCGAGCGGCAGGTCTACGGCGCGTTTTTGCTCATGGACCCTGAGCAGATGAAGAAGACGCTGGGCACGCCCATCCGGGTGGCCAAGCACCTGCTGGTGCTGGCGGACCGCATGGTCCAGCGCGGCCAGCCGCGGACCGACGTGCTGGACTACGTGGCCGGCACGTTCCTCAAGCTGGGGCCGGAGTTCGGCAAGCGCGCGTTCTCGGATTACTCGCGCAACATTGGCATTGGGAGCATCTACCCGCTGGAGGTGCGGGAGAAGCTGGTGCTGGCCGACGACAAATTCCTCCCCACCCTCAAGTGCCGCTTCACCTCATCCAAGCGGATGCTGGCGGGCAAGGTGAAGGAGACCATTGTGCTGCAGTACCCGGATGACGTGACCATCACCGAGTTTGCGGTGAAGGGGGGCACGCGTAAGGGTTACCAATTGGTGCCCATGAAGGAGAAGGGTAAACACGGGCTGCGGTTCTTTGAGCCGGGGCCCTACCAGGTGCTGATCATGAGCACGGACCCCATGGGGTTTGAGCGCATGGAGGAGATCCGCGTGGAGGTCACCGGTGTGGTGGAGAAACCGGCCGCCGCCAACCCCGGCGTCCCGCGCCCCACCGCGCGGTTCAGCTTTGACCGCCTCCGGCAGCAGCGCGAAGCGGCCGCAGCCAAGGCCGCCACGGATCCCCCCAAGGCGCAATGAGCCGCGCACGCGCCGGCTCAGACCCGGTCCAGCTCTTCCGCCAGCGCGTCCACGCCCGCATCCAGTTCGTCATCCAGCAGGTACGGCGCGGGCCCCAACCGCAGCAGGTCCCCGCGGTGGTCCACCCACACGCCGCGCTGCCGCAGGCGCAGCTCCACCTCCCCCGCCCTGGGCGTGCGCAGCGAGATGAACCCGCCCCGCCGTTGCGCTTCCTGCGGTGTCTGCAACGGCGCACGGTCCAGCACGCCGCGTGCGCGCAGCCGGTCCAACAGGCGCTGCGTCATCCGCAGTGACAGGGCGCGCAGCGCGGGGACGTCCAGGTGGAACGCGTCAAAGTTCGCCAGCGCGGCTTCCGCGCGGTAGGCGGCGGACCCGTCAAACGTGGCGCCGTGGAAGCGCGCACCGCCCTCGCCGTACCCCACGGTGGCCACGCGCTCGCGCCCCAGCGCGTCAAAGTCCGCAAACCAGCCCGTGTACAGCGGCCGCACCGCCGCCGCGGGGGGCAGGCGCATGAAACACAGGCCTTCGCCGAATTGGGCGTATTTGTACCCGCCCGCCGTCACGTACACGTGGTCCAGCGCGGGACCCAGGTCCAGCGGCACCACGTTGAACGCATGGTACGCGTCCACCAGCACGGGCACGCCCAGTTCCCGCGCGCGCGCCAGCAGCCCGGGCAGCCCGGCCACGACGTGGCTGTCCTCGAACAACACCGCGCTCAGGGCCAGCAGGTGCGTCTGCGGCGTGAGCGCGCGGGCCAGGCGCTCAGCCAGTCCCTCCCGCGCCCGCGCGTCGACGAGGTGGACATCCGCGCCCGCCTCAGCCAGCCGCGCCAGCTGCCGGTGCAGCGAGTGGAACTCACTGGTGGTGCTCACCACGCGCGTGCCCTGGCCCAGCGGGAAGCAGCTCAGCAGGCGGAACACCAGCTCATGCGTGCTCTTGCCAAATGCCACGGCGTCGTCGGGTGGCAGGCCCAGGCGCGCCAGGATGCCGCGGCGCACGCGCTCCAGCACGGGGAAGACCGCCAGTTCCCACTTCTCGTCCACAAACCGCGCCGCGTCGTCAAAGTAGCGCTCCTGGGCAGCGCGCGCGGCATCCGGCCACGCCTGGTGGCTGTGGCCCGTGAGCAGCACCCGCCCGGGTCTGAGGAACGCGGAGTACCCGCGCCGGAACGCGGTGACGTCGAAGTTATTCATGGGCCGGGTGTATTCGGACGCTGCTCCATGCGCCAGCAGCGGTGGATGTCACGCTGGCGGAAGTCATCCGGGATGGAGGCGGGAGTCAGCTCGCGGCAGGTGGTGCCGTGGAACGCGCGCTCATCCGGGCGGAACCCGCGGAAGTTGGTGGAGAAGTAGAGGACGCCGCCCGGCGCCAGCCGCGCCCGTACGCGCGCCAGCAGGTCCACGTGGTCGCGCTGCACGTCCCACGTGGTCCCCACGCGCCCGCCGGAAGAAAAGCTCGGCGGGTCAACGATGGCGAGGTCAAACATGCCGGTGGCGTGGGGCAGCCACTCCAACACATCCGCGCGGATGAAGCGGTGGCCGGGGCCGTCCAACCCGTTGAGCGTCAGGTTGGCGCGCGCCCACTCCAGGTAGCGCGGGGACGCGTCCACGCTGGTGGTCTCCGTTGCACCGCCGTGGGCGGCGTACACGGTGAACGCGCCCGTGTAACAGAACAGGTTCAGCACGCGGCGGCCCTTCGCCTCGTCACGCACCAGGGCGCGCGTGCGGCGGTGGTCCATGAACAGCCCGGTGTCCACGTACTGGTCCAGGTCCACCAGGAAGCGCTGTCCCTGTTCGCGCACCTCCAGGCGTGGGCCGTCCTGCTCCGCCTTCTCGTACTGCGTCTCGCCCGGTGCGTGGCGCCGCCGGACCTTGAGGTGCACGCGGTCGGCCGGCAGGCGCAGGGTCTCGGCCACCGTCGTCGCCAGCGCGCGGTGGAAGGCCGCGTCGTCCTGCAGGCCCTGCAGCGCGGTGACCACCACGTGCTCGCCGTAGACGTCCACCGTGCAGCGGAATTCCGGGATGTCCAGGTCATACAGGCGCCAGGCGGTGAGGTCATGACGCCGCGCAAACGCCTCCAGGCGCGCGCGGTTGCGCACCAGACGGTTGGCCAGCGCCTGCAGTTCCATGCCGCGCTGCTTGCGGCAGGCCGCGCCGGTGGTCAAGGCGGCGCGCGTGCACATTGCGGCACCGCTGCGCGCGCGCTACTCCCCGCAGCCCCCAACGCGGGGCCACGGAGGCCGTCATCCACACAGTCCACGGGAACACGCACGGGCTGAAGCCGTCACAGACCAGGGCGCTTGAGAAGCTGTACGCGCGCCGCGTTGACCCGGCGCAACTGGTGAGCCCGGAACTCGCGCGCACCGTGACCGAACTGGTCCACGAACTCCGCCGCCCGCTCGGCCTGCTGATTGACCGCGGTGGCCGCGTGGAGGCGGTTGTCCTCGGCACCGAACAGCGCCGCATCTACCTGCCGGACATTGGCCGCGCGCGCGCCGGCCTGGCCCGCCTGCGCGGCGTGCGCCTGGTGGCCGCGTTCCCCGGCGGTCCCATTGCGCAGCTCCCGCGCGATCTGCTCACGGACCTGCAGAAGCTGCAGCTTGACGCCGTGGCGGCGCTGGGCGTGGACCCGGCGGGCCTGCCCGGCACGCTGGCGTGGGCGCAGCTGCTGCCACGCTCGGACCCGTCCGGTGAGCGCTACCGCCTCCACGAAGAACCCTCCGTCCACGGGCTGCGGCTTGATTTCCAGGAGTTTGTCCGCGCGCTGGAAGATGAGCTGACGCGCGAGACCGTTGACGCGCGCGAGGCCCGGTCCGGCGCGGTCAGGCAGGACCGCGCCGTCCTGGTGGGCGTGTATGACACCGTCCGCGGTGAGGCGGAGGCGTCCATGATGGAGCTGCGCGAGCTGGCGCGCTCCGCCGGCGTCACCGTGGTGGACGTGGTGATGCAGTTCCGCCGGCTGGTGGACCCGCGCACTGTGCTGGGACGCGGCAAGCTGGAGGAGGTGGTGCTGGGCGCGCTGCAGCACGGCGCGGACATCATCGTGTTTGATCGTGACCTGTCGCCCAGCCAGCTCAACGCCATCACCCAGGAGACGGAGTTGAAGGTGCTGGACCGCACCATGCTCATCCTGGACATCTTTGCGCAGCGGGCGCGCACCACCGACGGAAAACTCCAGGTGGAGCTGGCGCAGCTCAAGTACAGCCTGCCGCGCCTGGCCCAGCGCCAGACCGGCATGAGCCGGCTCACCGGCGGCATCGGCGGCCGCGGTCCCGGCGAGACGCGCCTGGAGATCGACCGGCGGCGCGCCAAGGACCGCGTCAACCGCCTGGAGAAACAGCTGGAGAAGGTGGCCAGCCAGCGCACGCTGCGCCGGTCCGCCCGCCGCAAGGAGGGGCTGCCCGTCATTTCCATCGTCGGGTACACCAACGCGGGCAAGAGCACGTTGCTCAACGCGCTGACCCAGTCGGACGTGTTTGTTGCCAACCAGCTGTTTGCCACGCTGGACCCGGTGTCACGCCGCCTGCGCTTCCCGCACGAGCGCGAGGTGATCATCACCGACACGGTGGGATTCATCCGCGACCTCCCGGCCGACCTGGTCAACGCTTTCAAGGCCACGCTGGAGGAGCTGTCTGAGGCGGATCTGCTGCTGCACGTCTTTGACGGTGCGGACCCGGACCATGACCGGCACATCAAGGCGGTGGAGCGCGTGTTGGAGCAGCTGGGTGTGCAGGAGCGGCCACGGATCCTGGTGATGAACAAGGTGGACCAGCTGGAGGCTGACGTCGTGACCAGGCAGGCCGCGGCGTTGGGCGCCGTCCCCGTCTCCGCGCTCACGCGGGACGGCATTCCGGCGCTGCTCAACGCGGCGGCGGCCCGGTTGTGGACCGGCCAGCGCACGGATGAGCCCGTGTGGGAACAGGTGGCGTCTCCCGCCGCGGTGGTCCCCGCCCAGCCGCCCGGACCGCCCTCACATGACGAGCTCCGCCGCACGTGGCTGGAGCCGCCCCGCCCGCCGGCCGAAACTCCGACGAGGAACTGAGCCGTGGACGCCGCCATCCTGCTTGCTGCGTCACCTGCCCGGCGCCTGGTGCTGGACCTGTGGGAGCGCGCGCGGCGTGACTGGCCGTTCCTCAGCACGCTGCTGGACGCGGCGTTCCGGCGCGAACCGACCACGGCGGACGACCGCGGCCTCGTTGCCGAGGCGCTGCTGGACATGGTGCGCTGGCGGCGCACCGTGGGGACGGCGCTCTCCGTGGGTGATGAGGACGGTGCGGCGCTGCTGGAAGGTACGCTGCGCTGGACTGGCCGCCTGGCCCCGGAGCAGCCCGGCGCGTTGTCGTCGGAGCGCATCGGCCGGCTGCGGGCGTTCGCGGATTCGCTCCACGCGCTCCCCCACGGCGTGGAGCGCGTGGCGCTGGCCGGGTCACTGCCGGACTGGATTGCGGCCCTGCTGGTGACGGAGCTGGGTGCAGCGCGCGCGGAGGCCGTGGCGCGCGCGCTCAATGAACCGCCGCCGCAGACGCTGCGCACCAACACGGTGAAGGCAGACCGGGAGGGCGTGCTGTCTCCGTGGGTGGGCCTGGGGATCCCCGCGCGCGCCACCACCCGGTCGCCGTGGGGCATTGTGCTGGAGTCGCGCGGGGACGTGTTCGCGCTGCCGGCGTACCGTGAAGGCCTCGCCGAGCCGCAGGACGAGGCGTCCCAACTGGTCTGCATGCTGGTGGCGCCGCCGCCGGGCGGGCTGGTGGTGGACGCGTGTGCCGGCGCGGGCGGCAAGACGCTGGGCGTGGCCGCCATGCTGCGCAACAAGGGGCGCGTCCTGGCCCTGGATGTCCATGAGGGCCGGCTGCGCGAGCTGCGCCGCCGCGTGAGCCGCGCGGGACTGCAGAACGTGGAAGCGCGCACCGTGGCGCCGGAGGGGCCGCTGGAGCCACCGCTGGCCGGGCGGGCGGACCGCGTGCTGGTGGACGCGCCGTGCACGGGGCTGGGGGCACTGCGGCGCAACCCGGAAGCACGCTGGCGGCTGCAACCGGTGGACCTGGAGCGGCTGCCGGAGGAGCAGTCTGCCATTGCTACGCGCGCGCTGGAGCTGGTGAAGCCGCACGGCCGCCTGGTCTACGCCACGTGCAGCTTTGCGCGCGCTGAGGGGGAGGCCGTGGTGGAGCGCCTGCTGTCCGCCCACGCGGGCCTGGAGCGCGTGCGCGCGCGGGAAGTGCTGGGACGCGCCCTGTCCGACGGCATCACCGACGACGAGGGCTGGTTCATGCGCACCTGGCCGGACCTGCACGGCATGGATGGTTTCTTTGCCGCCGTGTTGCGCCGGAGGGCGTGACCCTTGCGCGCGCGCCTGCTGACTGGCCGGCAGCTCCATGACGAGGTCATCCGCGCGCGCCTGTTGGGTGCGCGGCGCTCCGTGCTCATTGCCACGGCCAACGTGAAGGCCATGCTGGTGGAATCCGGCGGGCGCTGGATCCCCATCATTGAGGCGCTGGCGGAGCTGGCCCGCCGCGGCGTGGAGACCCGCATCCTGCACGCGGACCGCCCATCCCGCCCGTTCCGCGACGCGTTGCAGCGGCACCGCCGCGCGCTGGCGGGGCGGCTGGAAATGCGCGTCTGCCCGCGCGTCCACTTCAAGCTGGTGCTGGTGGACGGGGGGTGGGCCTACCTGGGCAGCGCCAACCTCACCGGCGCGGGCCTGGGCGCCAAGGACGAGGCCCGGCGCAACTTTGAGATCGGGTTGGGCACGGACGACCCGGAGGTGCTGGACCACGCGGACGCGGTGTTCCACGCCGTGTGGAACGGCGCCGAATGCGGCGCGTGCCGCCTGCGCGACCTGTGTCCCGCACCGCTGGGACCCGCCGCGCCGCGCGCCGCCCGTCGTCGTCCCAGCGGCGCACCGTCCGGCCTGGAGCTGGGACGCCCGCGCCGCCTGCCCATCCCGCGCTGAGCAGTGGGGCAAGGTCGCATGGTGTGTGCGTGACGTGATCACCAGCGGGAGCGTATCGTTCCGGCAACCACTGCATGGAGGTAGCACATGGCGACGGGGAATCGCTGGACGGGTCTGCTTGCGGCATCGTTGTGCCTGGGCGTGTTCTCGGGGTGCGGCGGGTGTTCGGTCACCTCCGCACCGGGCGAGGGAGAGGACGACGCCGGTCCCAACCAAACCACCGGTGACGGCGGCAACAACACCGCGGGCAGTTCGTCGGGCACCGGGTCCTCCGGCGCGGGTTCCTCCGGCACTCCCGCCTCCGGCACGTCGCAGGACGTGTCGTCGGGCGGCACCGCCACCTCCGACCTCGGCGCGTCGTCCGCAGGCCAGGGCTCCTCGCTCGGCACTTCGTCATCGGGTGGGCAGGCGTCCTCCCTCGCCGGCGGTTCGTCCGGCAGCCAGGCGTCGTCCATGACGGCCGCCTCGTCGGCGGGTGGCGCGTCCTCCGCCGGCACCGCCAGTTCGCTGGCCAGCGCCTCCTCCGGGACGGTGGCGTCGTCGCTCGGGACCGCATCTTCCACGGGGAGCGCCACCTCCCTGCCGGCGGGGAGTTCGTCCGCCACCCCGGCCACTTCCCTGCCTGTCTCCTCCTCCTCCGCCGGTGGCGCCACCTCGGCGCCTCCCGGTTCGTCGTCGGGCAGCACCGTGATCTCGTCCTCCGGTACGCCACCGGCGTCGTCGTCCGCGGCGGCTCCGTCGTCCTCGGCGGCGCAACCGTCGTCATCCGCGGCCGCGCCCTCATCTTCTGCCGCGGCGCCCTCGTCTTCTGCTGCGGCGCCCTCCTCCAGCGGCTGCCCGGCACCGGGCACCGTGGCGGGCTCCGGTTGCACGGGCAACGGTACGGCGTGTGACACCGCCACCGGCAACATCCTCACCTGCCAGGCGGCCGGCGGTTGCAGCACATGGGTCCAGACGTCGGACTGCGTGGCTCAGCAGCTGGTGTGCAGCACCGCGGCGGGCGCCCCCGCCTGCCTGTGCGCCCCCAACTCCACCGGTGATCTGTACGTGGACTCCGTCAACGGCAGCGACGCGGTCACCGCGGGCCTGCGCCCCACCGGTGTGGCGGACCCCGCCGGTTGCCGGTTCGGGACGCTCACCTACGCGTTGTCCCAGGTGACCACGGGGCACCAGGTCATCGCCACGGGTGCCGGCGGCAGCGGCATGACGTTCACCAGCGGCTCGTCGCTGACCAACAGTGAGACCTTCCCGCTCAACGTCCCGGCTGACGTGGCGCTCACCACCAGCGACGCGCCGCTCAACCCTGCGCGGTACACCATCGTCGTCAACAGCGGCGGGTTGGGTGTCACCCTGGCGGACGGAGCCGAACTCAGTGGCTTCACGGTCGCCGCGGGCGCCGGCGTCACCACTCCCGTGGCGCTGGCCACCTGCACCGCCGGCAGCGTGTTGGTGGATACCGTGGCCATGACCGGGATGATGTCCGGCGCCATCACCGTCCACGGCGTGCAGGCGTCCGGCACGTGCGCCGCCACCGTGCTCTCCTTCACGCCCACCGGCCTGTCCGGCAGCGGTGTCCGCCACGTTTCCACGGGCGCCAGCACCATCACCGGCTCCACGTTTGTCTCCAATACCCGCGGTATCCACCAGACCGCGGGCACGGTGACCGTGGCCTCCGGCACCACCATCACCGCCAGCACGGGCCGCGGCGTGCTGGTGGACCCGGGCAACGGCACCGCGGCCACGTTCTTCGCCACCGGTCTCACCGTGCAGACCAGCAGCGCCGCGGGCATTGGCCTGATCCCCGTCACGGGGGCCACGGTGACCGCCACGCTGGACAACTGCACCCTCACGGGCAACGGGCGCGGCAATCCCATCGCATCCGGAGTGGAAATCAGCGGCGCGGTCACCGCCACGCTCACGGGCGTCACCGCCACCGGCAACTCCCGCGCGGGTCTCCAGGTCGGCGGTGGCACGGTCACTGTGGTCGGTGGTGCGTTTGACGCCAACGGTCCTCCGTCCAGCTCCGTCCCCGGTGTCAGCGGCGGCATGGAGGTGATCGGCGGGACGGTCACCATCACCGGCCCGACGACGGCAGGCGGCAACAACCAGAACGGCGTGGCCCAGGCCGGCGGGACCATCACCGCGGCTGACCTGACCACCGGCCGCAACCAGGTCGCCGGTGTGGCCATCGTCGGCGGATCCTTCAGCGGTGACCGCCTGGTGTCCTCCAACAACCGCGGCCGGGGCGTGCACGTGCTGCTGGGCAACTCGCCCGGCATGGCGCTGACCAACGTGCGCCTGACCGACCCCACGCTCAGCCTCAACACCCTGCAGGGCATGGACGTGCAGGCGCCCTCCATCCTCAGCCCCGTGGTTGGCCTCCACGGCATCGTGTCCGTCACGGACAACGGCCTGGTCACCGGCAGCCTCGGCACCGCGGCCAGCGGCCTGCGCTTTGCGGGCGGCACGGTCACCCTTGGCGGGAACGTGGGTGACAAGGTGGACGTCGCCGGCAATGGCCTGTTCGGCATCCACCTCGCCGGAGCGCAGGTCACCATGACGGCCGCGGCTGTCCATGAGAACGGGATGGTCATTGCGGGCTTCCCCATTGGCGGCGGCCTGGCGGTCACGCCGGAAACCGGCGTGGCCATGAACGTCTCCGGCGGCGAGATCAGCCGGAACAACGGTTATGGTGTCGTGGTCTCCCGTGCCCCGGCGCTGGCCGGCGGGCAGAACTCGCTGCTGCTTACCGGCGCGGACATCCATGACAACCCGCTCAACGGCGTGCGCGTGGCCCCGCCCCCCGCGGGCTACGGCCTCCCCAATGGCCCGGTGGCGGCCAGCTTCAACAGCCTGAGCATCCACCACAATGACGCCACCGGCGTGTACCTGGAGAACACCAATGGCGGCGGCACCGCGGTGGCCCTGACCACCAATGACATCTTCAAGAACGGCACCACTGGGGTCATTACCCCCGTGGGCGGACTGGAAATCCACAACCAGATTTCACTGGGGACGTTTGCCGGCAACAAGCTGCATGACAACGCGGGGCACCAGATGCGCGTGCAACAGAACGTCACCGTGGATCTCTCCAGCCCCACCGGCGGCACCTGCGGCGCACGCAACAACGAGTTCTACTGCTACGGGCCGGGCGCCATGGGGCTGCAGGTGATGGGCGCCCCCGGCTTGGTCACCGCCGGCAACAACGGCTGGCATAACGACCCAGCCCAGTCGGGGACGGACTACTCCGTCGGGGTCCTCCCCAGCCCGTGGACGGAGTGCACGCCGTCGCCGTCACCGCGCGTGTGCATGCCCTGACGTTGGAGCGCCTCCCGCATGCGGCTCCGCCACCACGTCCTGGCCTCACCCCTGGGTGAGCTGTTGGGCGTGGTCACGGATGAAGGCGCCGTCCGTTCCCTGCTGTTTGTGGAGCGTGACGGGGCGGACCGCGCGCTGGAGGCGCTGGGCCAAGCGGGAAACGACCTCCAGCACGACCAGGCCGCGCTGGCCAACCTGGCCGGCCAGCTGGCCGCGTACTTTGACGGGCGCCAGCGCAGCTTTGACCTGGCACTGGCGCCGGAAGGCACGGAGTTTGAGCGGCGCGTGTGGGCGGAACTGGTGCGCATCCCCTACGGCGAGACCCGCTCCTACCGGGACGTGGCGGTGGCCGTGGGGGCCGCCGGTGCCGAACGGGCCGTGGGCCGGGCCAACGGCCGCAACCCGGTGGCCATCATCATCCCGTGCCACCGGGTGGTGGGAGCCGACGGGAAGCTGGTGGGCTACGCCGGCGGGTTGTGGCGCAAGGAGCACCTGCTGCAGCTGGAGGGCGCACTCAAACAGCGTGCGCTGTTCCCCAGCTGGACGCCCTGAGGCGTCAGCTGCACATCGGCGTGGCGCAGGTGCCGCCGCTGGTGTTGCTGTCGCACCACTCGGACGTGCACTGGCTGTCCCGGTCACACGGCTGCCCGTCCGCCTGGGCCGCGCCGCACACGTCGTTGCGCAGGCAGATGTCGCTCTGGCATTCGGCCCGGGACTGACAGGCGCTCCCGTTGGCCAGCCTGGCGCGGCAGGTACAGGAGAACGAGCCCCCTGACGTGTTGAACTCCGCCCGCAGGCCCGCGGCGCACGCCAGTGACGGCTCTGTCGCGCCCAGGGCGGCGCACGGCTGGCCCTCACCCGGAGCGGCGGAGAAGGGTGCGCAGGTGCCCGCCGTGGACGTTGCCGAGGTCAGCTTGCACAGATGCCTGCAGGCGGTGGTCATCACGTCACACGCCGCGCCGTCCGCCGCCAGCGCCTTGCAGGTGTGGGTGGCGCCGTCGCAGTGGAGATCCGCGCGGCAGTCCGCGTTGTCGCCGCCACAGGGTTGGTTCTCCGCCGCCGGCGCCTTGCACGTGCTGCTGCCAAACGCCCCGGCGCAGTCCAGGTTCCCCGCACAGAAACTGGATTCGCAGGACGCGTTGAGCCCCGCCGGCGGGTCCGCGGCAACGCACGTGCTGCTGGGGCCGCATTCGTAGCTCTGACAGTCACTGCCGGAGGTGCACGGCTGGCCGTCAGCCTTGGGCGCCACGCAGGTCCGGCAGTCCGGCTTGTCCGTGCGCGAATTGCAGCGCAGCCCGGTGTCACACGCGCGGGGCGAGAAGTCCCCGCCCGCGGTGGTGCAGTCGCCGCCCGCCGCAATGGGCTGGGTGGGATGCGCGGCCAGCTCGCAGTCGGCGTTGTCGTTGAACGGGTCGCTGGTGCACGCGGCGGTGGCAAACGACGCCTTGCAGGCGGACGCGTGCGCCGCGTCCAGCGTGAGTGCCTCGTTGAGCATCTGCTTGAAGGACTTGCCCAGCATCACCGAGTACATGGCGTCCAGCGTCGCGTAGTAGTCCTCGCACGCGGCCGCGTCGGCATAGTTGCGCCCGCGCGTGGCCGCGCAGCGCTCCTCAAACGCGCATATCAGTGGGACCAGCTCAGACAGGTAGAAGTCACCCACGTCGTTGGAGCCGCCCCCGGAGGACGTCCCGCCGCCGGACGAGCCCCCGCCGCCTCCCGGCGAACAGGCCAGCGCCACGCCAACCACCGCCACCAGCCCCACCCGACTCATGCGCACCATGTCATCTCCCTGGGGACGTTGTGCCCCTCGCCAGACCGGCGCGCGCTCATAGCGCGGGCCCCATGTCCCTCGCCATCGGGAGGGCGGCTCGCCTATGCTGCGCACATCCCATGAACAAGGCCGTGCTCCTCGTGGACACCAACTCGTTCCGGCGCGCGGCCCTGGCCAAGGCGTTCGCGGTGCACCGGGTCTCCGTGGCGGAAGCACCCTCCCTGTTCCAGGGGATTGCGGCGCTGGGGCGCGCGGATTTCTCAGTGCTGTTGGTGGGGGAGGGGCGCCCGGCATCCATGCGCGGCCTGTGCCGCCTGGCGCGCAAGCGGCATCCGTCCATCCACATCCTGGTGCTGCAGCGCTCCGGCGGCAGCCTGGAGGCCGTGCGGCAGGCCACCGGCGTGACGCTGCACGGCGTGGACGGGGACGCCGCGGCGGCGGAGGTGGTGTCCCGCGTGGAGGCGCTGCAGAAGATGCCCGCGCCCATGGAATATGACCCGCTGCACACCGCGCTGGTGCAGGTGGACGTGGCTGCCGCGCTGGCTGAGGAACAGGAGCACCCGCCCGAGGACGAGGACGTGTTTGCGGAGCCGGACCTGGCCGGCGCCGCTCCCGGCGAGGCCCCGCTGATGGAGGGCACGCTGGACAATGAAGGCGGCGCACCGCTCCTGATGGGCCTGTTTGCCCAGGAGGCCACCGGCACGCTGGCGGTAGACGCTGGCCCGGCGCGCGGGCGCTACCGGTTTGCCGCGGGGGAACCGGTGGGCCTGGACGAGGACGACGACGCCCTGTGGGCCGCCCTGCTCCGGACCCACCGCGTCAAGGAGGGCACCGCGCGTCCCGCCGCCCGCGCCGGCGGCCTGGCCGAGGCGCTTTTGAAGGGCGGCGCGCTCACGGGGGACGCCCTGCGCCGGCACCTGCAGGACGAGCTCAAAGACCGCCTGCGCCCGCTGGTGGGCCAGAAGGAAGGCGCGTGGCGGTTTGTGGAGGCCGCCGCCGCCGCGGATGACGCGCCCCGCGTCAATCCCTTCAGCATCATCCTGGAGCACTTCCGGCGCTCCATGAGCCCGGACCGCCTGCTCGTCGTGGGGCGCGAGCTGCAGGGCCGCTACCTGGTGCCCGGCACGGCGCTGGCGCTGGCGGCCTCCAAGCTGGCCGGGTTTGTCAAAGGGGCGGACGTGGCGGCGCTCATCAACGGCCAGTGCACCGTGGGCCAGTTCTACGAGGCCACCCGCCTGGACCTGCTGATGGGCGCGCTGGTGGTGCTCACGCTGGAAGCGGCCCAGCTGGTGAGCATGGCGGACAAGCCGCAGGCCGCGGATGCACCGCGCGTGGCGCTGGCGCGGGTTTCAACGGGGGACACCTGAGGCCGCCCCGCGCTGGGGGCTCGGAGGAGGGAACATGGAGAAGGTGAAGAAGCTGGTGGGGGAGGTCCGGTCGGACCCCTCCAAGCGTGAAGAGATGTTCCGGGAGGTCTGCCGTTACGTCGTGGAGAAGGTGAAATCCACCCGCGCCAGCGTGTGGAGCTTCAATGCCGCCGGCACCGCCATTGTGTGCGATTGCATGCTGGACGACCTGGAGGGCAAGTACAGCAGCGGCACGCGCCTGAACGAGGACGACTTCCCGCAGTACTTCAAGGCCATCAAGGACGACCTCAAGGTGGTTGCGCCGGACGCGCGCACGCACCCCGCCACGGCGTGCTTCCGGGATGCGTACTTTGACCCGCTGGACATCAAGAGCCTGCTGGACTTTGTGGTCCTGGCTGGGAAGGAGCCGGTGGGCATCCTGTGCTGCGAACACTGCGGCGAGATCAAACACTGGTCAGCCGCGGACGCGGACGTGCTGCACCAACTGTCCACCGTGCTGGGCCTGGTCTGGCGGCAGAAACCCCGTCCATCCGCGGGCGCGGCTGGCCTGTAACCACCGGATATCAAATAAGAACGACCGATTTTCGCGATCCTCGCATGACGCTGTGCGTTGACGGGTCGGGAATGGTGGGATAGGTGCGCACCCGCTTGGGGGAGGGCCCCCGGAGGTGCGTGATGCGTACGAAGGTCGGGTTGGGCGCCTGGGTGGTGGGTGGGGGGCTGGTGGCGTCGGGTTGCCTCACTCCCATGGAGGAAGGGCCCGCCGCGGACGTGCTTGCCAGCGAGGAAGACGGCGAGCTGGCCCCCGGCTTCACCGAATCCGCGGTGTACACGGAAGACCAATGGCGCACGGCGACCGGCGCGGCGCTCCCGGAGAGCGGGCACCCCTACCGGAACAACCTGTCCGAGGCCGCGGTGGTGGACGCGCCCGGTTGCGCCCAGGCCACGCGGCTGCGGTTTGAGCGCATTGAGCTGCGCAGCGGTGACAGCCTTTCACTGTACGGCGCGGACGGGCGGCGCGCGCAGCGTATCACCGGCACGCGGTCCAACTTTGTCACCAACGCCGTGACCGGCACGCAGGTGCGGCTGGTGCTGCGGACCAACGGGTCCGGCACGGCGTACGGCTACAAGGTCTCCGCCGTCCAGGTGGTGGAAGGCGCCATCCCCTGCCCCATGATCGCCTGGCGCATGTGCGGTGAAGACCAGGTCACCATGGCGCGTGACCCCACGCCGGTGTGCGCCTGCCCGCGGCCGCCGCGTTGCGAGGCCCTCACCGACTTCACGGCGACGTTTGGCGCCGGTGGGGGGTTCAGCGGCGGTTGGAGCGGCCAGTTGCTGGACGGGCGCGGTCAGCTGTGGCGCGTGCGCCGCCAGACCGCAGGCAGCCAGGAGGAGCGGACGCTGGTGGGGTTCGCGTCACTGGCCCGTACCAAGCAGCTGGCGGAAGCGCTGCAAGGCATGGACTTCTTCCGCCGGCAGAACCCGCATGACGCCGCCAACATGACGGTGACGTTTGCCGCGGTGCAGGGCGCGCTGCAGGGGGACGCCTCCTGGCCCTCCGGCGGGCAGCCGCCGGAGATGGAACCCGCGGTCAGCGCGTTCACCAAGGCGGCCACCTGCGGCACGGATGCCGACGCGGCGCACTGCGCATCCGGCTTCGCGTGCCAGAACAATGAATGCGTGGAGGCCCCCAGCTGCATCTGCCCCATGCTCTATGCGCCCGTGTGCAGCGAGTTCCACACGACATACGGCAACGCCTGCGGCGCGTCCTGTGCCGGCGAGCCCGTGGCCCACACGGGCGCGTGCGGCATTGACGGCGAGCCCTGCGGCGGCACGGCACAGCTGTCCTGCGCGGACGGGTTTGCCTGCTTCTACGGACCCGAGGGCCAACCCTCCCGCGAGCCCAGCTACCCGCTGCAGCCCGGCACCTGCCGGCCGGCGGACGGGACCGGCTGTGCGTGCCCGGAGATCTACGCGCCGGTGTGCGGCAGCGACGGGAGGACGTACGCCAGCTCCTGCCAGGCGGGCTGCCAGGGCGTGGCCGTGGCGCGCACCGGGCCGTGCGGCGCCGCCGGAGACCCGTGCGCGCCGGACAATGGCTGGACGTGCGCCGTGGGGCTGACCTGCCAGGAGAACGTCTGCCAGGACCAGCCCGCGTGCGTGTGCCGGATGATGTACAGCCCGGTGTGCGCGGTGAATGGGACCACCTACAACAGCCCGTGTGACGCGGCGTGTGACAACGCGCCGGTGCTCCACGACGGGCCCTGCGGCACCGAAGGCGACACCTGCGGCACCATCCGCGGACTGGTCTGCCAGGACGCGTTCAAGTGCCGCTACGCGGAGTCCACGTATGTGGCCCCCTATCCGGACGCTGGTGGAACGTGCGTCCCCTCCGCCTACTGCGACGCGCCCATTGAGTGCGGCACCAACGTCCGCCTGTCCTGCCCCGCCACCTGGTTCTGCGAGAGCCATGCGTGCCGCTACGAGTGCAACGCGCCCGTGGAGAGGTGGGTGCCCGAAGAGGTGACCTTCCAGACGGCGCACCCGTATGCCAACGACGCGCGCAAGGGCTGGACGGCCACCGGGGACGCGGACACGCGCGCCATCCGGTTTGTGTTTGACCGGTTTGAGACGGAGACGGACTACGACTTTGTCACGCTGTACGACGAGGGGTGGAACGAGGTGATCCGCTACAGCGGGACCCTGGCGGCGTTCACGACGGTGGAAGTGCCTGGCCGCGTGGCGCACGTGGTGTTCACTTCGGATACCAGCGTGACCCGCTGGGGCGTCCGCGGCGTCCGCGTGGAGTACCGCAAGCCCTGACCCGCCCGCTCACCGCGGTGCGGCCACGCCCCACACCATCCGCGGCGCGCTGCGCAGCACCGTCGTCCGCAGGGGCGCCATCCCGTCATTCACCGCCATCAGCCGCGTGAACACCACCGGCTGCGCCTCCAGTGCCCGCATGACCAGCCTCAGCACCCAGGGCCGGTCCACGCTCCACAGCAGCAGGTGTGACAGCCGCCGCAGGTCCCGCACGCGGCGGCGGCGGAAGGCCGCGTAGGCCCGCAGCGCGTGTTCCGCCCCCGCCGGGTCCGCCAGGCAGCGCGCCACGCAGTCCGCCGCCGCGCCCGCCGTGGACAGCGCCACGCTCATCCCCTGGCCGGTCAGCGCATCCGCAGAGCCGGCGGCGTCCCCCACCAGCACCGCTCCGTCCGTGGTGCACCCGGTGGCCGCGGTCTCCAGCGGCCCCCACGCAAGCGGCGTGGAGACGGGCGTGGCCCCGGCCAGCAGCCCGCGCAGCGGTTCGCACTCCGTGAGCAGGCGCGTGAAACCCTGGCCCAGATGCCCGCCCAGCGGCGCCATCATGGACCGCGGCAGCAGCGCGGCCACGTTGAGCTCGTTGTGCGGGAGCGGGGTGACGTACAGGTCCCAGCCGTCCATGAAGTGCACGTGCACCAGGCCGTCCGCGGACGGCCGCGCCAGGCGGAAGTGCTGCCGCACACCAAACCGCGGGTGCCCGGAACGGGAGCCCCGCAGGCCCAGCAGCCGCTGTGACGCGCCGTGCGTGCCGTCCGCTCCCACGACAAACCGCGCCTGCCACCGCTGCTCTCCCGCCACCAGCTCCCAGCCGCCGTCCTGCCGGGACACGCCGGTCACCGCCGCACCCTCCACGCGCTCCACGCCGCGGCGCACCGTCTCCTCCGCCAGCACGCGGTCCAGCACCCACCGCCGCACCGCCACGCCGCGCCCGCCCCCGGGAAACGCACCCGTGGCGGTCCTCCCGCGGTGGTGGAACGCAATGGCCGGGAATGCGTGGATGCCTTCGGCCGCCAGCCGCCCCAGCAGCCGGTGCTTCTCCAGCCAGGCGGCGCCGGATGGGGCCAGGCCTTCGCCGCAGGGCTTTTCCCGCGGGAAGTGATCCGCCTCCAGGACCACCACCCGCAGCCCGCGCGCGGCAAGCTCCAGCGCCATGGCGCTGCCCGTCACGCTCCCGCCAATGACCGCCACGTCCCAGACCACCGTGCCACTCCACAGCCCCCGGTGCCCCATACCGACGCGCGGTCCGCGCCGGCAACGCCGACCCGCCGCGGGGCATTGCCGGGGCCCCTTGGTGCTGTGGCATGGTGCCGCCCGTCACGTCGTCGAAGGGGAGCCCGATGAAGGAGATCGACCGGATTGCCGCGCTGCTGGGCAGCGACGCGATGGAGAAGCAGGTGGCCGCGGCCATCATCCTGGGCGAGCTGGAGGTGGGCACGCCCGCGGTGCTGACCGGGCTGGGGAAGCTGCTGGGCGCGGAAAACGCGGTGCTGCAGCGGCACGCGCTGGACGCGCTGGCGCGCATGGGGCCCGGCAAGCTGCTGCCGGAGGTGCTGCGCCGGGTCACCCACGCGGACGCGGAGGTGCGGCGCGCGGCGGCGGCGGCGCTGTCCGCCGCGGGCAAGGACGCCGTGGCGCTCATCAAGGAGCGGCTGGCCACGGCCCCCCCGGACGAGAAGCGCGCGCTGGAAGGCGTGCTGGCGCGCATGGGCGGCGGGGACGCGTTCAGCGCGCTGCTGCGCTCGCTGGTGGAGGACAACCCGGAGGCCGCCCGGCAGGCGGCGCTGGCCGTGCGCGAACAGGTGCGCGCCGCGGACGCGCGCTCCCGCCGCGCGTACCTGGCGGAGACCGAGCGCTTCCTGGCGATGAAGAAGACCCAGGAGAGCCCGTCCGCCATGGCGGCGGCACTGAAGATCCTGGGCTTCATTGAGGACGACAAGGCGCTCCCCACGCTGCTCACCTGGCTCAAGAAGGCCGGCGCGCCCGCGGAGATAAGGCAGGAGGCCATCATTGCCGTGCGGTTTGCGCTCAAGGACCCGGACAAAGCGCGCGGCACGCTGGACGCGCTGCTGGAGATTGCCGAAGGCGGCGACAGAATGTTGGCGCGCACGGCCACGGACACGCTGCTGGGACTCAAACTGCCCGCCGCCATGGCGGGGCGGCTGGCGCGGCTGGCCGGTGCGGCGGACGGAGACCGGGCCAAGGTGGCCATGGAGCAGCTGGGCCAGCAGGACGGCAAGGAGGCCACCAAGGCGCTGGTGGAGCTGGTGGCCACGGCGCCGCGGGCGCGCGCGGAGGGTGCCATCACCGCGCTGCAGGGGCACGAAGGCGCTGCCGGCATGCTGGCGCGCGCGCTGCTCAAGGCGACCGACGCGGACCGCGCGTGGCTCATCCGCAAGGCGGTCAAGCAGTGCGGCGGCGGCCGCCTGGACAAGAGGCTGCGCGACGAGCTGCTGGAGACGGCGTTTGAGCGCATCACCGCGGGCGAGCCGGGCTGGGAGGCGCTGCTGGAGGTGGCGCGGGACGCGGACCCGGAGACCACCGCGGAGGCACTGCGCGAGCTGGCCGCGCGCCTCAAGAAGGCCAAGAAGGAGGACCGTGCGCTGGCCGCCTTCCGCGTGCTGTGCCGCAGCGAGCACGCCACCGACGACGACCGCTACCTGTTGGCCTCACTGGAACTGGGGCGCAGCAAGCTGGACACGCACCCGCTGTCCCGCGCGCGTGACGAGGCGCTGGGCCTGGTGCAGCAGCTGCTGGCGCGCCGTTACGACGTGGGCGCGGCGCTCAGGAAGGACCGCAGCATCAGCCTGGAGCACAAGTTCTATCTGGGCTTCCACTTCATTGAGAAAGGCGAGCCGCTGGGCGAGGAGCTGCTCACCGAAGTGGTGGAGAAGTCCGGCCGCACCAAGATGGGTAAGACCGCCAAAAACAAGTTGAAGCTGGCTGAGCAGTGAAGCGGTTCCGGGGGCCGGTGCTGGCGGCGGGAGGGTTTGCCGCGGCGCTGGCCGGCGGGGCGGCGTTCCTGGTGCAGCCGGTCTGGCCGGGGGAGCGGGCCGGGCCGCCGGTCAACCCGGACCCCGCGCGCCTGGAGCGGGATGTGCGCGCGCTGGTGGCCATCCCGCCGGGCCGCGGGCAGCTGCAGGTGGACGGCCTGGACCGCGCGGCCGCGTTCATCACGGATGAGCTGCGCGCCGCCGGGCTCGCCCCGGCGGACCAGCCGTACGTGGTGGAGGCGCGCACCTACCGCAACGTGCGGGCGCGGCTGGGGACGGGGAAGGGCCCGCTGGTGGTGGTGGGTGCGCACTATGACACCTGTGAAGCGCTCCCCGGCGCGGACGACAACGCCAGCGGCGTGGCGGGCCTGTTGGAGCTCGCCCGGCTGCTGGTGGTGCACCCGCCGCAAGCTCCCGTGGAGCTGGTGGCGTGGAGCCTGGAGGAGCCGCCGCACTTCCGGAAGGACAGCATGGGCAGCGCGCACCATGCGGCGTGGCTGGCGGGGCAGGGCGCAGCGGTGCGCGCAGCGCTGTCCGTGGAGATGATCGGAGTGTTCTCAGACGAGCCGGGCACCCAGCGCTTCCCGTTTGCGGTGCTGGGGCTCCTGTATGGGACCACCGCGGACTTTGTGGCCGTGGTGGGGGACACCGGGCAGGTGGGCCTGGTGCGCAAGCTCAAAGGCGCCATGGCCAGCGCCACCACGCTCTCCGTGCGGTCCATCAATGCGCCGCGGGTGGTGCAGGGGATCGACTTCTCCGACCACCTGAACTTCTGGAAACACGGGTGGCCGGCGGTGATGGTGACGGACACCTCGTTCAACCGCTACCCGCACTACCACGAGGCCACGGACACGCCGGAGAAGCTGGACTACCGGCGCATGGCCGAGGTGGTGCGGGGCCTGTTCTCCGGCGTGCACGCGCTGGCCGCCGCGCCCTGAACTCACGGCAGCCGGCGCACCTGGTCCCAGGCGGAGGGGTGGAGTTGGCGCACGGTGTGCGGGAACGCGGTCATGGGCACGTCCTCCGGTGAGGCCAGGAAGGCCAGCGTCTCCGGCGCGCGGTCCTCCAGGTAGCCGGCTTTCTGGTAGCAGCGGCGGCCCGCGGTGTTGTGCGGCAACACGGACAGGCTGACCCGCGCCAGCGCCAGATCCCGGAAGGCATGCACCAGCGTCATGACGGTGAAGCGCGTGCCCAGGCCCTTGCCCTGCCGCGCCGTGTCGCCCACCAGGATGGCAAACTCTCCCCGGATGGCATCCAGCCGCCGCAGGTCACAGTCCCCGGCCAGCACGTTGTCCACAAACAGCACGTACGGCCGCCCGCCGCCGTGCCGCATCTCCGCGTACATCTCCTCCACGTCCTCCGTCGTCATGTCGGAGGAGTTGCCCATCAGCGCGCGGTTGTGCGGGTGGTTGTACCAGCGCGCCAGCTGGCTGGCGTGTTCCGCCACCAGATGCTTGGTGGCGGAGCGGACCTCCAGGACCATCCGGTCAACTTCCCAACGGAGCGTGACGTCGTGCACCGGCCCATCTTCCACGCGCGGAGGCCCGGAGGGAAGGGCCCCGGAAACACCGCGCGCCCCGGCCGGTCCACCGGGGACCGACGCGGGGCGCGGGGACTGCGATTTGAACCGCCCGTCCGACGTCAGGACCGCAGGTTGCGGACCGGCGTCATCTGCATGTCGTGCATGGTCTTGATCATGTTGGACAGCATCTCGTACAGCTTCTGCAGGTCGCCCATCAGTTTCTGCAGCATCTGCTGCTTCATGGTGTCAGACATCTTGGACGGGTCCATCTTCTGACCCAGGTCCCCGCCCTCCATCCCGCCACCACCGCCGCCGCCACCACCGCCGGCACCACGCGCCCCGCCGCCGCCCGCGCCGCCCATCACCTGGCTGAGCGCGCCGCTGACCATGTTGCCCTTGGCGCCCTTGGCCCCGCCGGCACCCTTGGCGCCCTTGGCCCCGCCTGGCCCCTTGGCGCCCTTGGCGCCGCCCGGCCCCTTGGCCCCACCCGGTCCCTTGGCGCCGCCCGGGCCCTTGGCGCCACCCGCTCCGCCGGCGCCGCCGCTGGACTGCATGGACTGGTCAAGCTCCTTCACCTTCTTCATGATGTCGTCTTCCTTCTTCTTGGCGTACTTCATCAGCAGCAGGAAGAGGACATCCTCAAAGCTGGCGTGGGCCAGATCAATTCCCATGCCCTTGGCGAACTCCTGGCCTTCAGGCCCCACGACGTCACCCCAGCCCCCGGCGCCGCCCGCACCGGACGCGCCGCCGGCCTGCTGCGCCTGCGCCCCGCCGGCGGACTGCGCACCGCCCGGACCGTTCTTGGCAAAGTCCGCCAGGTTGCCCGCCAGCCGCGCAAACATGCTCTGCAGCGGACCGCCTGCGCCAAACGGCACGGCCAGACCTGCCAGCGCGCCCGCAATGCCCGCACCGCCGAGCAACCCGTCCCGCAGCGTGTTCTTGAGGATGTCACCGATCATGGATGTGGGCGGGCGGAAGACGGTGAGCTTCCCGTCATTGCGGCCGTCCGGGATGATCACGCCGCCCAGCGCGCGCTCCATGGCGTTCTTGAGGAGGGGATCCCGCCGGATGGCCTGCTCCATGGAGCGGCCCACCAGGCCCTTGCCAAACGGGGCTTCGCGCCGGACGCCGCCCATGGGGTTGAAGCCGGGGGGCGCACCCAGAGCCTGGGCCAGCGGCGTGCTCATGGCCGCGCTGAGCATGTCCCCGGGCCGCGGCGAGAAGAACGCCGGCGGCAGCGCCGTGCCCATGATCTTGGAGAAGTCCTCCACCCCCTTCTGGAACATGTCCGAAAGGTTGTGGAACATCCCCGCAAAATCACCGGTATCAGCGTCAATCTGCGCGCCGATGGCCGCCGACACGCTGCCAGGAATCCCCAAGCGCTGGAGCACCTGCGAGGTGTCCATCCCAAGGGAAGCAAAAGGACCGAACTGAGAACCGCCGCCAACGGAGGACACGGACACGGGGGCAACTCCTCTACCGAGCCAGGTTGGGCCGGCAAATTTGGGGTTACGAAAGGTTATCCTTGCGCGCAAGATGATCGGTGCGTGAGAGGCATACGTCAACTGGGGGACCCGGGCGCTTGCGCGTCCTTGACCCACCGGGTCATGAAAGCACCCTTCCGGGTCCCACCCGGGCCCGTGCCGCGGGAGGGGACGGCGAGGTTTCAAGGATGCTCTGGGTTAAGAAGTCCAAGGAAATCAACGCGGCATTCAAGGCGGCGCTGGAGCCGTTCCTGGCCGCCAGCCTGCCGGAGACGGACGCCGGGCAGGCCGCGTCAGACCTGATGCGGGCGCTGCGCTTTGATCTGAGCCGCAGTGCCACGCGGCTGCGGCGCCGGCTCTACGGGATGTTCCGCAGCCCGCTGGTGCTGGTGGAGCTGGTCCGCCTGGGCGAAGACGGCTGGGGGCTTCGGCCGCCGGAGAAGGAACCGGACACGGTGGGGGACGTGGTGATGGATCCGTTCCGCGTCCTGTCCAACTTCCGCGTGTGGGGCAGCGCCAACCAGCGCATGTCCGCGCCGGACCGCGTGGTGGCGTTCCGCGTGGTGTTCAACGCGCTGCTCAGCGTGACCAAGTCCGGCCAGGCGCCCATGACGGACGCGGAAGCCGGCGCGCTGCTGGCCATGCACGCCAATGAAGGCGGCAAGAAGGTGAAGAAGGACGCGGTGTCCCCCGGCATCGTGCGGCATTTTCCGTCGTGGGGGCTGCAGACGCCTGACGCGGCGGGGATTGAAGCGCTGCTGGCGTCCCTGCAGACACGCGGCTTTGTGAAGCCCATGGAGGACAAGGCCATGTGGCGGCTTACTGAGGAAGTGCGCGTGGAGTTCTAGGCGGGCTCCCGCCGTGGCCAGGCGGACCGCAGCGTGACCGACAGGAGGATGAGGGTGCCGCCGGCCAGGGCGTTGGTGGACGGCGTTTCGCCCGTGCCCAGCGCAACCCACAGCGGATTGAGGATGGGCTCAATCATGGCCACCAGGTTGCTCTCCACCGCGTTGAGCCGAGCGACGCCGGCGGTGAAACACAGGTAGGCGCAGGCGATCTGCAGCGTGCCCAGCGCGACGAGCACCGCCCACGCCGTGGGGGACAGCTCCGCCGTGCGCAGCATCCACGGCAGCCCGATGCACAACGCCAGCACGTTGCCCAGCACCACCGCCACGACGGGATGGCGGTCCATGGCGAGGGTGGAACCCGTCTCAAGCTGCCAGGCGCGCTGGTTGACGCGGATGAGCAGCGTGAGCCCCGCAAACCCCACCCCGGCGACAATGGCGATGAGGTTCCCGGTGAGCCCGCCGGGCGTGAGCTGCTCGCCGAAGAACCACGCCATGCCGCCCAGGCACCCCGCGGTGGCCAGCCAGTCGCGCAGGCGCACGTGTTCCCCCAGCAGGGGGCCGGACAGCAGCGCCACCCACACGGGTGCCGTGTACTGCAGCAGGATGGTGTTGGCCGCCGTGGTGAGCTTGTTGGCCATCACAAAGCACACCACGATGACCGCGTAGCTGGCGGCGGCGCCCCACAGGACGGGACGGCGCAGGCCTTCGCGCAGGGCGGGGAGGGCACCGCCGTGGCGGACCTGCAGGAAGCCGAGCAGCACGGGCAGCGCGAACAGCGCCCGGAACCCGGAGATGGCCAGCGCTTCCGCGGGGACCAGCTTGATGCCCAGCCCGCCACTGCTCCACAGCAACGCCGCGGCCAGGACCAGCAGGATTCCCTTGACGCGCACGGACACGGGGCGCGCGCCTTACGTCCCGCTGATGCGGCGGGCAACGCTCAGCCGGAGACGCGCTCGATACGGGCGCCCAGGCGGCGCAGCTTCTCATCCACGCGGTGGTAACCGCGGTCCACGTGGTGTACGTGGTGGATCACGCTGCGGCCCCGCGCGCACAGCGCCGCCACCACCAGCGCCATCCCGGCACGCACGTCCGGGGATTCCAACACCGCGCCGTGCAGCGGGGTGGGGCCCGTGACCACCACCCGGTGCGGATCACACAGCGTGATGCGCGCACCCATGGCCACCAGGCTGTCCGTGAAGAACATCCGCCCCTCGTACATCTTCTCAAAGAACAGAATGGATCCCTTGCACTGCGTGGCCAGCGTGATGACCACGCTCATCATGTCGGTGGGGAACGCGGGCCAGGGCCCGTCGTCAATACGCGGCATCCCGTCAAACAGGTCCGGCCGGATCCGCAGGTCCTGCCTGCCGCGCACGTGCACGCGGTCCCCCTCCGTCTCAAAGCTCACGCCCAGCCGCTCGTAAACCACGCGCGTGGAACGCAGATCCTCAGGGCGCGTGCCCTCCAGCGTGAGTTCGCCGCCGGTGGCCGCGGCCAGGCCCATGAAGCTGCCCGCCTCCAGCGCGTCCGGGCCCACGCGGTGCGTCCCGCCCCACAGGCTCTTGACGCCCTCAACGGTGAGCGTGTTGGTGCCCACGCCGTCAATGCGCGCGCCCATGCGGGTGAGCATCCGGCACAGGCCGGCGACGTGCGGCTCGCAGGCGGCGTTGCGCAGCACCGTGCGCCCGCGCGCCAGCACCGCCGCCATCACGGCGTTCTCCGTGGCGGTGACCGAAGGCTCGTCCAGGAAGATGTCCGCGCCGCACAGACCGGGGGTGGACAGGCGCAGCGTTTCGTCCAGCGCCACGGAGGCGCCCAGCGCCCCCAGCGCCAGCACGTGCGTGTCCAACCGCCGCCGGCCGATCACGTCCCCACCCGGCGGTCCCAGCTCCACGCGGCCCGCCCGCGCCAGCAGCGGCCCCAGCAGCAGCACGGAGGCCCGCAGCCGCCGCGCCAGCACCTCCGGCACCACCGTGGTGCGGATCCGCGCGGCGGTCACCCGCACGCTGTCCTCGGCCAGCCATTCCACGCCGGCGCCCAGCGCCGCCAGGATGGCGCACAGCACGTCCACGTCACGGATCCGCGGCACGTTCTCCAGCGTCACCGGCTGATCCGTCAGCAGCGTGGCGCACAGCGCGGGCAGCGCTTCGTTCTTGGATCCGGACACGCGCACCGTCCCGCCCAGCGGCACGCCGCCGTCAATGATGAAACTGTCTGCCGGCGGCGTGCGGCGGGTTGCCGCGCGGCGGGATGGCAGGGGGCGCGGCGGCGGCGGGGCGGCGGGCGCCAGGGTGGGCGGGGCGGGCGGGGACGGCGGGACATCCAGGGGCATGGGCGTTTCCTCCGACGGGACGGAGAGCAACCCGCGCGCCACCGCGGGCGGGCCCCGGGTGCGCGCGCCGCCGGCCTTTCTGCAGAACGCAGCGGGTGTCCCTCACAACGCGTACGTGCACCGCGTTGCTAGAGGATCACTTGAAGGTTGCGCGGATTCCGGTGTGATCAACCCCGACGACAAAATCACCGCGTTCCAACGCGGAGAAACGACATTGTCCCGAAAAGACCTTTGACCGGGGGGGGCGCAGGTCTGTACGGTCACCAACCCACGGAGTGGTGATGCGACAGCGCAGCCCTCGGCAATCCAAGCGATGCGACCGGGACAGCCTCCCGCTGCTGCGCACGAGCGCGGACCGCGCAGCGGTGCAGGTGGTGGCGCTGTTGGCGCCGGACGGCGCGCCGGTCACGTGGCGGCGGCAGCTCAAGTTGGGAACGGCATCACGGCGCGCGGCGGCATGCGTGGCGCTGGGGACGCGGATGCGCGGGCGCTCGGCGCTGCTGCTGGCGTCCATCCTCCGGCGGGACCTGGACGCGTGGGTGCGCGAACAGGCGGCCTGGACGCTGGGCATGGTGGGCGGGACCGCCGCCTGGCGGGCCGTGGGGCGCGCCCTGCACACGGAGGCGGCGCCGGCGGTGCGCGCGGCACTGTGGGCCGCGGCGGCGCGCCTGGGGCCGCTGGGTGAGGAACTGGAGGCGCTGGCACTGGCGGCGGTCGTTTCGGGCGAGCCCATGGAGGCTGTGGCCGCCACCACCGCCCTGCGCGCGTGCGCCCCGGCGCGCCTGCTCCAGGTGGGACACGTCCTGTCGCTGCACCGCGTGGCGGACGTGCGGCGGGCGGCGGTGGCCGCCTGGGAAGGGCTGGAGGGAGCGCAGGCTGCCTGGGCGTCCTTCAGCGCGGACCCGGATGCCTCCGTCTCCGCGCTGGCGCACGCCTACCAGCGGCACGCTGCCGCGGCCGGCTGAGAACCCGGGACCGTCTGCCACTGATGACGGCGGGCCGGCGTCAGGGCACCTGGCAGGCGCGCGCGGCGCCGCCGTTTTTTTCGTAGAACGTGCCGCACACGTGCCGCGCGCTGAACGCCGCGCAGTCCTTGTCCTCCTGGCAGGTCACCGCACACATGCCGCCCGCCACGTCCACGCACGTGGCCGCCGCGGGGCAGTCCGCCGTGGTGTTGCACGCCAGCGTGCACATGCCGCCGCCAAAGTCCTTCTGGGTGGAGCACAGGCCAATGCAGTCCTCGTCACTCACGCAGGACCCGCCCACCACGCTGCTGCGCGAGCCGGCGGTGGCCTTGCCGACGGCCGGCTTGGCCCCCTTTCCCTTCCCCTTGCCGCCGCCCTTGCGTGCCGTGGCGTCCGTGGCCGCCGCGCCCGTGCCCGCATCATCATCATGTGCGTCATCCGCGGGCCTGGCGCGCGGGGGCGCGGACGGTCTGGGCTTGCCGTCCTGCTCATTGAGCACCAGCAGCTGCTGGCCGGTCATGGTGTCAATGTGGATGGCGTCCGTGTCCCGCGGCTCTCCCAGCCGGTGGTAGACAAACCCCGTGAGCACGGGACCCACCAGCGCCGTGGTGACCAGCCCCAGTCCCCAGATGACCGACAGCCCGACGGAGGCCATGGCGCTGAAGGGGTTGAGGTACCAGGACGTGGGGAGCAGGTACATCCGGTACCAATGCCGCGTGGGTTCGGTGGTCCAGTTGTAGTACCCGGCCACGGCCAACAGCGGCAGCATCAGCCCCGCTGAGACGAGGAAGGTGATCACCACGCCGCCAGCGCCGGTGGCCGCGGCGACAACCAGTGGGAGCACAAACCCGGAGCGCGTGTCCGAGAAGGCGGCCAGCAGGCCCCAGGTGACGGCGCCGCCGAGCGCCACCATCAGCGCCCCCCACCCGATGGTGACCAGGACAAAGGGCAAGCCCCACGGGCCCAGCGTGGGGATCCAGAACAACGGCAGCACCAGCAGCAGCAGCGGCAGGATGGTGCCGGCGGCGCCGGCCACCGCCCATCCCCAGTGGCTGCGGAGGACCGCCAACGCGGGCGCCGGGTCAGGTTGGGCGGGAGCGCCCTTGTCCGCGGCGGCCGCGGTGGCCGCCGGTTTGGCTGGGGGTGGTTCGGCCGCGGCCGGCGCCGCAGCGCCCAGCACGCCCGCCAGCACCAGCCCCCCGAACGCCCGTCGGCAGACCCAGCCCAGACCGTTCACCATGGCGACGTCTCCCCGTCCTAAGACCGTCCTTGATTACGCCAGAACGCTCCGGCTGGCTCGCTTTTTTCGCCGTCAGGACGCGCGGGCCCGGATGGCGGCGCGCAGGGTTTCCACCAGCTGGCGGCCGTGGAACGGCTTGGCCAGCACGTCAAACGCCCCCAGCCCCGCCAGGTCCTGCCGCACCTTGGCCACATCCCCGGCGGTGAACACCACCACCGCCGGCGCATGCTCCATCACCTGCACAAACCGCAGCACGTCCGCCCCGTCGGCGCGGGGCATGTGCATGTCCAGCAGCATCCCGGCAAAGTGTTCTTCACCGCTCAGCAGGGCCAGCGCCTCCGCGCCGTCTCCCGCGGTGCGGATGAGCATCCCGCTCTGCTCCAGCAGGCGCGCGGTGACGCGGCGCAGCTCCACGTCATCATCCACCAGCAGGATGCGCGGGCGGCCGCCGGTGCTCACCCCCGGCGTGTCCGGGCGCGCGGGCAGCGTCAGGGTGACCGCGCTGCCCACGCTCAGCTCGCTGTCGTGCGCCACTTCGCCGCCCATGCGGTCCATCAGCTCCCGCACCAGCGGCAGCGCCAGCCCCATGCCGCGCCGCCCGTGGCCCAGGGTGCGGTCGCGGTCGTCGTCGTCAGAGTCAGGCGGCCGGCCGTTGTCCCGCACGTGGATCACCACCGTGTCCGCGTCCGGCCCCGGCAGGGCCTGCAGCAGGAGGTGCCCGCCCACGGGCATGGCTTCACGCGCGTGGTCACACAACGCCAGCAGCGCCTGCTGCAGCGCCAGCCCGTGGCACCAGGCCGGCGGCGTGGCGGGGTCCAGCTGCACGCCCACGTGGATGCCCTGCGGCAGCGAGCCCTCCAGCAGCACCGTGGTCTGCGCCAGCAGCGCCCGCAGGTCCACCTTCTCGGGGGCCAGTTCGCCGGCGGTGCCGGTGAGTTCCGCCAGCTTCTCCGCGTTTTCCGCCAGCGCGGTGGCGGCGTGGGACAGGCCCATCAGCAGCGGCTGGGTGGCGGGCAGCCCACGCAGCGCCTGGCCCAGGCGCAGCAGCGTGCCCAGCAGTTCGCGGGCGTGCGCGCCCATGATGCCACCCACGCGGAACAGCGCTTCCGCGCGCGTGGGGTGGGCCAGCACGGCGCGGAAGGCGGGGGGCAGGTGCGCGTACGGATCCGGCGCGGCCGCCCAGGCGGGGGCGGGCGCGGCCACCCTTGGTGCGGGCGCCACCACCAGGTGCACCCAGAACGCACCCGGCGGGCCCGGCTGGAACCCGAACGCCGTCACGCGCTGCCGGGCGCCCCCCGCCCCCAGCACGTGGCCGTCAAAGCGCGCCTGCCGCCGCTGCATCAGTTCGCCCAGGAAGTGCTCCGGGCTGGCACCGCCCTCCACGGCGGCAAACACCCGCTCCATGGCCACGCCGCGGAACCGCTCCGCCTCCAGCCCGGTGAGCGCGCACGCCGCGGCGTTGGCCTCCAGCACGGTGCCGTCGACCGTGAGCAGCAGCGTGGGGAGCGGGTGGTCGGAGACGTGCACGGGGTGGCCCTCAGCCGGCGACGGCCAGGTCACGCTCAGCCAGGGCGGCCTGGGCGCGGCGCTTCTCCTCCGCGCGCGCGTGGCGCGCGGTCAGCGTGGTGAGCTCCGCCAGGCGGCCTGCCAGCGCGTCACCCAGCGCGTCGTCCGCCAGGCGCCAGCCCCAGTTGTCCTCTGCCTTGCCCGGCGTGTTGAAGCGCGCGTGGGTTCCCAGGTCCAGCACGTCCTGCACCGGCGCCACGGCGATGGCGCCGCACGACCGCCACGCTGCGCGCACCAGGTCCCAGGCGATGTCCCGCCCGTCCACGCCCAGGTAGCGCATCACGTGCATGCGCGTGCGGTCATCCAGGGCGTCCCACCAGCCGCGCGTGGTGTCGTTGTCGTGCGTGCCCGTGTAGACCACCGTGGCGGGGACGTGGTTGTGCGGGAGGAATGCGTTGATGCCATCCTCATCACCAAAGGCGAACTGCAGCACCCGCATCCCCGGCAGCCCCAGCCCGTCACGCAGGGCCTCCACGTCGGGCGTGATCACTCCCAGATCCTCGGCGATGAAGGGCACCTCACCCAGCGCGGCGCGGATGGCGTCAAACACCTGGCGGCCGGGTCCCTTCACCCAGCGGCCCTTGCGCGCCGTCTTCTCCGTGGCCTTCACCTCCCACGCCGCCGCAAACCCGCGGAAGTGATCAATGCGGATGATGTCCACCTGCCGCGCCACCGCGCGCGTGCGGGCCACCCACCACGCGTAGCCGTCCTGGGCCATGGCGTCCCAGTCATAGTGCGGGTTGCCCCACAGCTGGCCGTCCTTGCTGAAGTAGTCCGGCGGCACCCCGGCCACCACGGTGCGCTCGCCGTTTTCATCCAGGCGGAACTGGTGCGGGGAGGCCCAGCAGTCCGCGCTGTCAAAGGCCACAAAGATGGGCGCGTCCCCCACCACCTGGATGCCCTGGTCATGCGCGTAGCCGCGCAGCGCGTCCCACTGGCGGTAAAACAGGAACTGCAGCAGGGACTCGCGCTCCACTTCCGCGTGCAGGGTGTCCCGCCACGTCTCCAGCGCCTTCTTCTCGTGCCGGGCAATGGGGCGGTCCCACTGCGGCCAGGAGAGGTGGTTGAAGTGGCGGTGCAAGGCGGCAAACAGCGCGTGGTCCTCCAGCCAGTGCTGCTGCGCGTGGCGGAATTCGTCAAACGCGGGGCGCAGCGCGGCGCCCTTGCCCGCGCGGAACGCGTCATGCACGCGGGCAAACAGCGCGGTGCGGTGGTCATGCACCATGGCAAAGTCCACGTGGTCACGCGGGAACGGCGGCAGGCCGTTGATGTCCCCCAGACCCAGCAGGCCGTCCTGCAGCAACCCCTCCAGGGACAGCAGGCGCGTGTTGCCCGCAAACGCGGACGGACTGGTATACGGCGAGTTGCCGTGGCTGGTGGGATTGAGCGGCAGCACCTGCCACAGCCGCTGCTGCGCGGCGGCCAGCCAGTCCACAAACCGCCGCGCCCCGCTCCCCAGGTCCCCAATGCCGTACGGCCCGGGCAGGGCGGTGGGATGCAGCAGGATGCCGGAGCGACGTTCGCGCGTGAGGGTGTTCATGGCACCGCGCGGTACCACGGGGTTGGGGCGGTCGTCTCGCGTTGGGCGGGCCGCTGGCGGCCTGCGGCGGTCAGATTGAGCCGCTGTGTGGGCGGCTTACCCGGGGGGGCCGCCCGCCAGCGGAACCAGCTCTCCATCAACGTCCGCGATGAACGCGCGCAGGCCGCATTCGTCCGGTACCGCGTCCACGGCCGCCCACGGCGCTTCCAGTGCAATCTGTTCCGCGTTGGGCACGGACCGCTCAAGCGCCGACCAGATGACTTTCACGTCACGATTCCGGTCGCCGCTCGTTGAGGTCATCCGGGTGGGCTCCCGGCATGGGTCAAACCCGAGGGTCGCGCGCATGTCATCGCGCCACGCCTGGGGAACCGCACCGGCGGCGCCCGCCAGCACGATGAACCAAGCCTCCACTTCCGGGTTGGGCACCATCAGCACGATCCGGAAGCTCCAGGCCCGAACGCCGCGCTTGCCGGGAATCCCCTGCCGCGCTGAGCGGTAGCCGTCCTCCCGCGCCGCGCGGTCACCGTCATGGCAGAAGATGACGGCCGCGGGCTTCTGGGGCAGTCCCTCCAAGCCGAAGAAGACCTTGGCCGCGAAGAGTGCCGCGGGGTCCCCCGGAAAGGCGCCGTGCAGGTGCCGCGGTGTGGCGCCTCCCGCCAGCTGACTGCGCGTGAACCACCGGTCCGCCGGCAGCCACTGGCGGAACGGCGCCAGGTCGTCGTGATCAGCCAGCCAGGTCACGCGCTCGCACAGGCGCCGGTCCGTCAACCTCCGCGCCACCCGCGTGTGCGCGTCATCCTCCGCAACGATGGCGATGAGCATGAGGGTCCTCGTTCAGCCGCCGCCAACCCAGTCTTCCCCGACGGTGGACCAGAACTCGCCCGTTCCGAGCTTGTCCCTCCATGTGTTGAAGTCGGGGTGCTCGCTGAGCAGTCTGCACCGCGCGATGCCGGACTTGTCCCGATGAAGGACGCACACCTGGTCGCCTTCGAACTGGTCAAGCAGGTACGGCGAGTGGGCCGTGGCAATCACCTGCACCGCGGGCTTGCGCTCCAGGATCTTGCGGATGGTGGTCACAAGCTCGCGCTGCGCGGACGGGTGCAGTGCCTTGTCAATGTCGTCCATGAGGACCAACTGCGGACAGTCGGGCGCGTGCAGCACGGCGAGGAGGGCAAGCGTGAGCAGCGTGCCCTCACTCAGGAGGTCCGCCGGGAGCCAACCGGCGCCATCCATCTCAACCTCAAGTGAATCCCCCCAGACACCCCTAACCACCTCGGCCTTCGGCATGCGTACGCGCTTCGCTCCTGGGACAACAACCCGCAGGTCCTCTTCGATCGCGGCCCTGGCGTCGGGTTCGTTGGCGGCCAGGATGGACAGCATGGTTGGGAGGCCGTGACCGTCAGGCTCCAGTTCCGCAGACTGCGCCGAGGGGGTGGACGTCTCCGAGGCGCGGCTTGCGGACAGCCGAAGGCGCAACACCCGGCCAAGGGACTCATCACCGCCGATTGACCTCACGCTGGTGGCGTTGATTCTTGTGACCGTGTCTTTCGCGGTTCGGTTTGCGACGGGCTTTTGCAGTTCAATCTCGCTCGCGGTGGACAGGCGCCACCCGTCCGTTCTGGGGGCGGACTGCTGCATCCACCAAGCGCGTCCGTCGGAGGTGAATCCCAGGCTCAGGCTTTCGGGAGGGGCCCCCTTGGTCGTGAGCCGGCGTTCGTCAGAACTCCCCGTGAAGAGGTAGCTCGCGCGGTCAGCAGCGACCCAATCGTCCTTGCCCTCAACGGGTGCAAACACGCGCGTGACCAGAAAGGCACCGTCGAGCACGCTGGACTTGCCGCAGGCATTCCGTCCAATGAGCAGCTGGAACCGGGACCGAACGTCGACGGTCACGGCCTGCAGCCCCTTGAAGTTGTCAAACCGCAGCCTTGTGATTCTTGGCGGGCCCAGGTCGCTCACGGGATGCCTCCGGGTGGACCATGGCCGATTGGGGAAGGTGGGGAAAGTTCCTGCATGAGAAACGCGGGGGTCTGACAGAAAACATATCTATTACAGGGTGTTGGTGCGTGCTGGCGCTGCCCGGGTGAGGGTGCCCGTTGCACCGGGCGCCGGTGGCCTCTGTTGCGGGTAGGGGTGCTTGCACCGCGGGTGGGGCGGCTGCCATGGAAGCGCGTTCTTTCTGGAGGTGCGCATGAGCGCCGGACGTCGCTGCGCTGGGTTGGTCATGGTTTCCACCGTGCTGGCGGGGTGTTTCCCCATCCCGGGTTTTGGCCGCCCCGTGGCGGCGGACGGGGGCTCCTCCGGTACGCCGGGGGACGCGGGCGGCGGGGACGGCGGGACCACCGCGGACGGCGGCGAGGCGGTGGACGCCGCCGTGCCCGACTCCGGGCCGCTCACGTACGCGGCCGACGCGGGCACGCCGGCCGGGCCCCGCGGCGGGCGCATCAGCCGGCTGGCCGCTGCCGCCGACACGGCGTTCCTCTACGCCGCGGGGGATGACCACGGGGCGGCGTTTGTGTCGTCGGACACGGGGGCTTCATTCACGCATCTGGCGCTGCCGGCGCCCATGACGCTGCCGGTGCTGGGCGCCTCAGCGGGGAGCACGGACGTGGTGCTGGCCGCGGATGCGCAGTCCCGCGGGGCGTGGATCTCCGTGGACCGCGGCGTGCACTGGGCGGCGGTGGACACGCTGGCGGCGGTGAGCGTGCAGCGCTTCCTCCAGGACGCCGCCAACCCGGCGTACGTGCTGGCCGTGGTCAAAGGCGGGGTGGCGGTGGGTGACGCGGGCGCCGCGCCGGGCGGCCTGTGGCGCAGCACGGACAACGGGCAGGCGTTTGCCCCGCTGGGGTACGCGTTGGAGGACGTCAATGACGTGGTGCACGTCACCGGCGCGTACGTGGCCGCCACCGAGCGCGGCCTGCTGCGCCTGCCGGAGGGCGGCAGCATCCAGAGCATCAGCGGGTTGCCCATCACGGCGGCGGTACCGGACCCGTCCGTGCCGGACGCGTGGATTGTGGCGGACGCGCTGGGCACGGTGTCCCGCCTGGAGGGCGGCACCACCACGACGCTGGCGCAGCTCCACGGTGTGCTCGCCGGCGGGCTGCTGGTGCGCGGCACCGAGGTGCTGTGCGCCGCCGGGGACACCCTGTACCGCGGCGTGGCGGCGGGCGTGCCGGCGGATGCCGGGGCGGGACGGCCGGTCACCGCGTTCCTGGCGGCGGTCCAGCCGGCGCCCGGCGTGCAGATCAACGACGTCATGGCGGTGGGCGGCCTGTCCCCGGGGCTGGTGGTGGCCAGCGCGGGCGGCGGCGTGGTGCGGGTGACGGGCGCGCCGTTTGCGGCCCTGGCGGTGCAACCCGCGGCCACGGGAATCACCCGCGCACAGCGGTGTCCCGCCCTGGAGTCCACCGCGGACCGCGTGGTGGTGGGGTGCGTGGATGACGCCCCGGGTGGCCCGGTGGCGCGCGTGTTTGAAGGTCCGTCCCTGGCCGTGCTCTCCGAAGTGGCCGGCCTGGACCCGCCCGACCCGCTGCCCACCGCGGGCGGCCCGGTGGGGGTGGCGCTGGGCGCGGACGGGACGCGCTGGGTTTCCACGGGGACGCTGTACCGCGCGGCGCCGGGTGGCACGTTCACGGCCACCGCGCTGCAAGGGGTGTTTGCGGTGGCGCCGCACCCGTCCGTGGCTGGCCGCGTGCTGTTGGGCGTGCTGCGGCCCGATGGCATGCCGCAGGTCCACCTGTCCGACGACGACGCGGTCAGCTCAGCACCGGTCCGCAGCACGCTGGGGATCATGCCGTGGCAGGTGGCCTGGCACCCCACGCAGGCCGACCGTGCCTGGGTGGTGGCGCTGCCGGAGTTGAGCTGGCGCGGTTCCACGCCGCTGGACCTGGAGCGCGGGCTGTTTGAGACGGCGGACGGGTTCCAGACGCTGGTCCCCGCGGGGCCGGATGGCCTGGGAAACGACGCGGTGGTGGCCGCCATGGTGCCGCAGCTGCTGCAGGATTCGCTGCTGGTGGTGACGGGCAACGGGCGCGCGGCCCGCCGCGACGGCGTGGACGGCGCGTGGACCGACCTGGGCCTCATCAACGGCCTGCGCGTCATGTCCGTGGTGGAACTGCCCGGCAGGGCGGGAACGCTGGTGGCCGCCGGGATCCCGCGCACCCCCGGTGCGCCCAGCCTGGCGTGGTCACGCGATGGCGCGGCGAGTTGGGCCCCGCTGGAGGCGGGCGTGCCGCCGGCCCTGTGCGTGCGGGCGGACGGTGCCAGCGCGGATGCGTTCCTGGTGGGAACCGCCGGGCAGGGCGTCTGGCGCGTGATGGCCACGAGCAACTGACCCGGGCCTGGAGGGCCGGCTGCGCCGGCGGGTGGGCAACAAGGGGGTTGAGTCGGCGGCCGGCGGGGACGCCGGCCCTACTTTTTCTGGGCCGGGCACTGCCCCTGCGTCTCCGCCGCAATGCGCTCCGCCGTGCGGCGGCCCCAGTCCCGGTCCTTTTCCCCGCGGATGGACAGCTCCAGGAAGCTCGCTTCGCCGCGCTTTCCCAGGAATCCGTGGTTCTTCAAGATCTCCACGCGGTCCTTGTCCTTGGGCGCGCGCTTGTTGGCGCGCTCAAAGCACACCAGCTCCGCGTTGGCCTCAATGAAACGGAGCTCCTCGCTCTTCTCCACCTTGACCTCAGCGGCGTCCGCCGACGGCGCCGGCGCCACCGGGTCCGCCGGCGCCGCGCCGGCGGCCGACGCAGGCTGGGGCGCCGCGGCGACCGCGTCCGGGGTGGGCGGAGCTTCGCTCTTGTTGCAGGTCGCCAGGAAGATGCCCGCACTCAGCGTCGTCGCGGGAAGGAGCCAGCGCGCACGGTCCAGTTTGGTCATGGCGTCCGCATGCTGTGGGGCCCACTGCCGGGGCGTCAAGGGGCCACCTCCGCGAACCCCTCCAGCGCATAGGCACTCACGTGCGCGCCCGTCGCCTCCGCGTGGGCCAGCAGCGCCGCGCCCTCCGCGCGCACCCCGACGGTGGCGCCGTCACCCAGTACCCGCAGCCACACGCGCGCACGCGTCAGCGCGACGTTGAGGCGGCGCGCGTCCTCCACGAAGCCCACCTCGCCCGCGGTGTTGCTGCGCGTGAGGCTCACCAGGATGGCCTCCTTCTCCCGCCCCTGGAACGCGTCCACCGTGTCCACCTCCAGCCCGCCGCGCACTTCGTCCGCCAGCCGCGCCGCCAGCTCCGCCACCTGCGCCCGGTACGGCGCGATGACGCCCATCTGGTTGAGCGCCAGGCCCGCGCGCACCAGCTGCCGCACCAGCGCGGCACACAGCGCGGCCTCGCCCGGGTTGCGCACGGAGCTGCCGCCCTCCGGCCGGTCCTCCACCCAACCCGTACCCGCCGTGTCAATGAACCCGAACGGCGCCGCCAGTTCGCCATCCGCCAGCGTCCCGCCCAGCACGGCTTGCAGCGTGCGGTCCGCCACCGCGGGTGCCGCCGTGAGCCGCCCGCCGTAGTGACGCGCCGAGGGAAAGGCCATGAGGTCCCGGTGCATGCGGTGCTGGCAGGTGAGCAGCGTGCCGGGGGCACCGGACTGCGCCAGACGTTCAAACAGCGTGACCCCCAGCCCGCCGCGCTCCGCCTCCCGGCTCACCACCGTGGGCGGCAGCTGCTGGTGATCGCCCACCAGGACCGCACGCTCCACGCGGCCCAGCGGCACCAGCGCCAGCGGGATGGTGGCCTGGGAGGCTTCATCCAGCACCAGCAGGTCAAAGGACAGCCCGTTCACCGGCGGCCCGCCGGACACCGTCAGCGTGCAGCACACCACGCGCGCACGCGCCAGCACGTCCTGTTCCGCCTGCGCCATGTATGTGCGGGCGTCCGCCATCATCGCGCGCAGCTCGGCACGCTTCTCCGCGCGCTCGGCGCGCGCGTCACGGAAGGCGCGGCGGCTGGGGTTCCCGCTGGCGCGCAGGCGGCGCGCGTTCCGGAACAGCTCCTCCGCCAGTTGGTAGCGCGGGTGCGCGTGCACCCGTTCCTGCAGCAGGCAGGGATGCAGGGATTCGTCCACGCGCGCCGGGTGGCCCACGCGCAGCGCGTCCACGTCCAGGCGCGTCAGTGCGCGGCACAGCTCATCCGCGCCGGTGTTGGAGGCGGCGCAGCACAGCACGCGTTCGCCCGCGCGCAGGGCGTGCAGGACCAGCATGGCGGCCGTGGTGGTCTTCCCCGTCCCGGGCGGACCGTGGATGAGCGCCACGTCCGGCGCTCCCAGCGCGTGCGCCACCGCGGCCTGCTGCGTGGCGTGGAGCGCGGCGGCGTCCTCCAGCAGCGGGGCGGCGGAGGGCGCGCGTGGGGGCCGGGCGCCCGTGAGCACCTCCACCAGTTCCCGCGTGCGCCCGCGCGCCTCCAGCGCGGCGGAGACCGCGGCGCGCGCGCGCTCAAAGGTCACGCCGGATGAGGCGGGCCACACCGCCAGCGGCCCGCTGCCCAGATCCTCCGCGTCACCCGCGTCCACCAGGAGCGACAGCGCGGTCGCCTCGCGGCGTTCCAGCACGCCGGAGACGGCGCCCGGGCGGGTGGCCTCCGCCAGCGCCGCGGCGGGGGCCACGCTGATGGGTGCGCCGGGATCACAGTCCAGCGGCGGCAGGGCGGCACCATCCGCGCGCGCCAGGCGCAGGCGCCACAGCCCGGCGGGGCCAGGGTCATCCGCGGACACGTGCAGGTGCCGGTTCAGCAGCCCATCCGCCTCCTGTGCCGCCAGGGACCGGCCAGCGCGCGCGGCCTGCTGCTGGTCGGCCTCCGCGCGGCGCTCAGCGTCCAGCAGCGCGGGGAGGCGCTCCAGAAGATCGCGTCCGGCCAGGCGGTCCAGGGGGGCCATGGCGGCCATGATGCGCTGGCGCGTCGGGGCGTGGCCAGTGATTCGAACTTGAGGTCGCCGCGGGACACGCTAGTCTGCGCGGCCGCGGGGGCGTTCCCGGTTTCCCGCGCGTCATCCCTCTAGGAGCCTGTCCATGCGCCTGTCCGTCCTGTCCCTCGCCGTTCCGCTCTGGGCGGGTCTGTCCTTCCTCCTGCAGGCGTCCAGCTGCACCCCCACCAGTGGCGGCGATGACGGCGGCAGCAGCAGCGGCGCCCCGCAGCACTTTTGCACCCAGGACACCGACTGCAACGAGTTTGAATCCTGCGTGGGCGGCGTGTGCCAGCGGCCGTGCGGCACCGATGACGTGTGCGAATGGACGGAGTTCTGCAACGGCTCCGGGTACTGCCAGCAGGGCTGCCGCGACACGCCCTCCTGTGACGACACCACCAAGCTGTGCGTGGACGGCGCGTGCGTGGACCGCACCACGGTGGGCACCTGCGGCACCAAGGCGGACTGTGACGCCACCAAGGTCTGCACCGACGGGCAGTGCGTGAACCCGCCGGCCACCTGCAGCGGCCCGCAGGACTGCCCGGGCAGCGGGCAGTGCAACGGCTTCACGCACGCGTGCTTTGACCCGGCGGGTGACTGCACCGTTGCCGCGGACTGCAACGGCAAGCCCGGCTGCACGGAGGGCTGCACCTGCACCCAGGACCGCCGCTGCGTGGCCACGCCCACCTGCACGCTGACGGATGAAGCCACCGTGTGCGGCGTGAATTCCTACTGTGATACCGCGCAGAACCCGTCCCGCTGCGCGTCCTCACCCACCTGCCAGCGCCAGGCGGACTGTGACGCCGCGGCGTTGTCCTGCAACCGCACCACGCACCTGTGTCTGCGCGCGCCCACCTGTTCGGGCGAGACGGACTGCACCGCGGCGGCGCCGTTCACCAAGTGCAACACGGCCGCCGGACACTGCCAGGAGCCCACCTGCACCAACGGCGGCATCACCTGCAGCGGCACGGAGACGTGCGGCACGGACGGGCGCTGCTCACCCGGCGGCGCGCAGACGTGCACCACCAACACGGATTGCCCCGCCACGCAGTACTGCGACAACGCCACGCTCACGTGCAAGACCGGCTGCCGCTCCGACGCCAACTGCAACGCCGCGGCGGGCGAGAAGTGCAACAACGCGCACGCATGCGTGGTGGTCACCGGGACGGACGGCGGCAGCGCGGGTGGCGCCGGTGACGGTGAGGCGTGCCCCAACGGGGACGGGGACTGCCGCGTGGGGTACGCGTGCTCGCCGCTGCTGGGTGTGTGCCGCGAGCAGTGCACGTCCGCCTCCTGTCCGTGTCCGCAGACCGGGTACGGCTGCATTGGCGGGTTCTGCTCGCCGTTCCAGCAGCCGCCCACCGGTTGCACACCCTGACAGGAACTTCAGCGCGCCGGGTGGTTCGGTCTAGGGTGGCGCCCTACCCATGCTGCGCTCCGCGATCTCCCCCGTGGTGATCGGTCTGCTGGTGCTGGCCGCCTCCGCCGCCGCCGCCGAGGACCAGGACTTCACCGCGCAACGCTTCCGCCCGCTGTCTGATCCCCAGGCGCTGATACTCACCGAGACCGCCGATGTGCCCGCGCACCTGTCCTGGCACGTGGGCGGGTTTGCGGACTACGCGCACAACCCGCTGGTGGGCATCCGCTCCAGCGCCCCCCGGAAACTGGAAGGCCTGCTGGGGCACCGCTTTGGCGCCGAGGCCGGTGCGGGGCTGGGCCTGTTTGACGTGGTGCAGGTGGGCGCCACCATGCCAGTCAGCGCGCTGCAGTTGCGCACGGACGGGTCGCTGGCGCCGTCGTCGGACACGCTGGCGCACCTGGAGCCGGTGGGACCCGGTGACCTGCGCCTGCACGCCAAGGCGCGCTTCCTGCGGCAGGACCGGCACTTTGTCAGCGTTGCCCTCTCCGGTGACGTCACCCTCCCCACCAGCCTGGGCCTGGCCTACCGCGGCGAACGCTGGCCCACCTTCAGCCCCACGCTCGTGGCGTCACGGACGGCGTGGGGGCTGCGCGTGATGGGCAACGCCGGGCTGCGGCTGCGCGGTGAGCGGCTGGCTGGCACGCAGACCATGGCGGACGAAATCACCCTGCGCGCGGGGGCCGGGTACGACGTGGGCTACCACGTCAAGAAGGTGCGCCTGATGCCGTTCCTGGAGGCGCAGGCGTTCACCGGAACGGTCTACCCCTTTGGGGTGGGCGCGGGCCGGCGCGCCTGGGAAGGCCGCAGCGTGCCGCTGCAGAACGGGCTGGAGGTCCTGGGCGGCGTGCGCTGGGAGATTGTGGACGGGCTGCAACTGCTGGGCGGCATGTCCGTGGGACCGCTGGGCGGCGCGGGCGTGCCGGATTACCGCGTGTGGACCGGCCTGCGCTACGAGCGCGTCCACCGCGACCGCGACGAGGACCGCGTCCCCGACGCGGATGACCGCTGCCCGGACATCCCCGAGGACCGCGACGGCGTGTCCGACCACGACGGCTGCCCCGACGAGGACAACGACGGCGACCGCATTGCCGACGCGAACGACCTGTGCCCGGACCACGCGGAGGACCTGGACGGGTTCCAGGATGATGACGGCTGCCCCGAGGTGGACAACGACGGCGACGGCGTCCCCGACCCGCGTGACCAGTGCCCCACCGACGCCGGCGAGGCCGACAACCGGGGCTGCCCGGAGACGGATACTGACGGGGACGGCATCACGGATGCCTTGGACCGCTGCCCGCAGCAGCCCGAAGACGACGACGGGTTCCAGGATACGGACGGCTGCCCGGATGAGGACGATGACGGCGACGGCATCCCGGACGCGGCGGACGGTTGCCCGTTTGACGCCGAGGACAAGGACGCCTTCCAGGACGAAGACGGCTGCCCGGACCCGGACAACGACCAGGACACCGTGCCGGACTTCCAGGACGAGTGCCCCAACGAGGCGGCGCCGCCCGACCGCGCCGCGCTGGGCGAGGGCTGCCCGGACCGCGACCAGGACGGCGACGGCGTGATGGACAGCGTGGACGGCTGCCCGGCCGACGCCGAGGACAAGGACGGCTTCCAGGATGAGGACGGCTGCCCGGAGCCGGACAACGACCACGACGGCGTGCTGGACCCCACCGACAAGTGCCCCGACCAGCCGGAGACCATCAACGGCTACCAGGACGAAGACGGCTGCCCCGACCAGGGCCCAAGGTCACTGGTCACCGTGACCAAGGAGAAGCTGGTCATCCTGGAGAAGGTGTACTTTGTCACCGCCAAGTCCACCATCCAGAAGCGCTCCTTCAACCTCCTCAACCAGGTGGCGCTCACCATCCTGGCGCACCCGGAGATCACGGAGATCGTCGTGGAGGGCCACACCGACAGCCAGGGCACCCGCGCATCCAACCTGGTCTTGAGTCAGAAGCGCTCGGAGAGCGTGCGCAAGTATCTGGTGGACAAGGGTGTGCCGGTAAGTTCGCTCAAGGCCGTGGGGTACGGCCCGGACCGCCCCGTGGGTGACAACAAGACGGCCGCAGGCCGGGAGCAGAACCGGCGCGTGGAGTTTGTGATTGTGCCGCCGCCGGAGCCGGGCGCGCCGGCGCAATGACACGGCGGGGCGCTACCACTCCAGGGTGCGCCCCACCGCCTTCAACGCGTCCCGCCTCCGGTCATAGTCCGGCATCACCCGCCCCAGCGCCGCCCAGAACTCCGGCCCGTGCGTGTCGTGCTGCAGGTGCACCACCTCGTGCGCCACCACGTAGTCCACCAGTGATGGCGCCGCCTGGATGATTCTCCAGTTGAACCGCAGCACGCCGTTGAGGTCGCAGCTTCCCCAGCGCTTCTGCTGCTCCCGGATGACGACGCCGCCGATGTGGACGCCCACCTTCCGGGCCCAGTGTGCCGCCCTCTCGGTCAGCCGGACCTCCGCGTGGCGGCGGTACCATTCCACCAGCACCCGCCGGACAGCCCGCGCGTCCGCATCCTTGGCCACGCCCACCTCCAGGAAGCGTCCCCGCAAGGCCACCGCCGGACGCGTCTCCCCGTTCAGCAACCGCAGCCGGAACTGGCGGCCCAGGTATGTGCACGTTTCCCCGTTGACGAACTCGCGCACGGCCAGCGGCGCGGTGAACGGCCGCGCCGACCGCAGCGCCTGCACGATCCACGCGGCCTTGGCGTGGACCACGGTGTCCAGTCGCGCCACCGGGGTGGCCGCGGGCGCGGTGAGGACCACGCCGTCCTCCGCGTCCACTGCGATGGACACCGTGCCGCGGCGTGCACTGCGGCGGATGGCGTACGCAATGGCCGTGTTCCCCCACCGGATCTCCGAGCGCTCCGCCGCCCTCATCTTCCGTGCCTCCGCTTCATCAGGTCCACGAGGCTCTCCGCCACCGCGTCCACCTTGTCCGCCGGGAAGCCCGCCGCGCGGAGCTGGCGCTTCACCACGCGCCGCATCTCCTTCTGCACATCATCCTTGTGCACCCAGTCCACAATGCCCGTCTGCGGGAGCAGTTGCTCCTCCACCAGTTCGGCCAGCTCCCTGCGGGAGTCATTCAGCGCGCCGTACCGTCTCCCCGGCTCCGCCACGCGCGGCACCGGTTCATCCAGCAGCAGCCCGTAGATGGCAAACCCCGTCTCCGTGAGCCCGTGCTCCTTGGCGATTTCCGCCTGCCCGCGACTTTCGGTGCGCAGCGCGTCCAGCAGCTTCAACTGCTGGGCCGCGTCGATGCGCATCGCTTTGCGGTCCGCGATGATCTGCTCAAGCCGCTCACGCAGCGACAGGTAGAACGCCGGGTTCTCCTCCAGCTTGACGTGGATCTCCTTGCGGATGGCGTGCTCCATCTCGCTGGCGCGCGCGTCATCCGTCTTCAGCGCTTTCAGCTTCTCTTCAAACTCCGGTGCGAACAGCGAGATCTGCTTCACCAGGATCTCAATCCCGTCCGCGACCACCGCCTCTTCAATGAGCTTCCGCACCTTCGCACCGCAGTCCGAGACGTCCACCTGCCCGGTGCGGTAGCGCGCTGCTGCTGCGGCGCGGATCTTCCCCAGCCATCGTGCATCCCCCACGTACGGCAGGCCCGCGGCATCCGGCAGCACCATGTCCAGGCTCTGCGCGAACCGCTTGAACGCCGCATCGAACTCCGCGCGCCGGTCCTCCGGCTCCAGCACGACGACGCAAGCCTCCAGGTCGTCCTTGTCCTTCACGCGCGCGAAGAACTGCATGGCCACGTGGTGGCGCGACTGAAGGCGCGGGAGTTCGTCCCCCTTGGGGTTCATGGCGCCCTTGATGTCCACCGGCGCGAAGATGGCCAGCGCCTCCTGCAGCGCGTCCGACACGCCCCAGTAATCCACGATGAGCCCGTAGCTCTTCCCATCCGCCACGCGGTTCACCCGCGCAATGGCCTGCAGCAGCGTGTGCTCCTTGAGCGGGGAATCCAGGTACATGACCTGCTCCACCGGAGCGTCAAAACCGGTCAGCAGCATGTCGCAGACGACGAGGATGCAGAGCGGGTCATCCTGTTTCAGGAACCGCTTGATCAGCTCCTTGCGCTGCTCTTCCGACGTGTGGTGCTTGACCAACCGCTCCTCGTCCTTGTTTGAGGACGAGTAGATGAGCGCGGACTGTGGCGCGTTCAGCCGGTCCAGCGTGTCTTTGTACTGGACCGCCACGTCGCGGCTGACGGCGACCACCTGCGCCTTGAAGCCGTTGGGGCGGATGGCCTTGGTGAAGTGCTCAATGATGTCCAGGCAGATGGCCTCCACCCGGCGCGGCGCGCCCGCCAGCGCGCCTTCCGATGCGTACTTCTTCTTGATGGCGGCGCGCTCCTCGTCCGTGCGGTCCGCGAACACCCGGTCGAACACCTGGTCCAGCGTGTTCCCGAGGATGCGCAACTCGGGAAGGCGGCTTTCGTAGAAGATGGGGACGGTGGCGCCGTCCTTCACCGCCTGCTCGATGGTGTATGTGTCGATGTACGGCCCGAACGTCTGGAGCGTGGAGCGGTCCTCCTTGTCGATGGGCGTCCCGGTGAACCCGAAGAACGCCGCGTTGGGGAGCGCCTTGCGCATGTTGGCCGCGAGCCCGCCGTACTGCGTGCGGTGCGCCTCGTCCGTCAGCACGAAGATGTTGGACGCCTCCGACAGCGTGGGGTGCTCCGCGCGGCCGGTCCGGCGGCGCGGGTTCGCGGACGGGCCGGCCAGCTCCTGGAACTTCTGCACCGTGGTCAGCACCGTCTTGCCGGACGGCGCGGACAGCAGTTCGCGCAGGTGCCGCACGCTCTCCGCGCGGTCCGGGTTGGGGAACCCGCAGTTCTGGAACGTCCGCGTGATCTGGTCGTCCAGGTCCTTGCGATCCGTCACAATGACCAGCGTGGGGTTCTCGTGCTGCGCATCGCGGCGGAGTTTCAGCGCCAACCACAGCATCGTCAGGCTCTTGCCGGAGCCCTGCGTGTGCCACACCACGCCGCCGCGGTCCGTCGGGCGCTTCGCCTTCCGCGCGCGCTCAATGGCCTTGTTGACGGCGATGAACTGCTGATACCGGCACAGCTTGCGGATGACCTTGCCGGTGTTCGCGTCGCGTTCGAACACCACGAAGTTGCGCACCAGATCCAGCAGGTTCTCCGGCGCCAGCAGGCCGGCCAGCGTGGTGTCCTGCGCAGTGGGGTCGCGCCCGAGCAGCTTCTTGAGGTCCGCGTCAGACCGCGGCCACGTGGTCTTCCATTCCGCGTAGAAGCGGTGCGGCGTCGTCACCGTGCCGTACACCGCGGCCTGCCCGCAGGACGCCACCATCACCTGCACCGTCTCGAACAACCGCGGCGCCCCCAGTTCGTGCCACTTGTCCTCCAACTCCTGGTAGCGGCTGAACTGCTCCAGCGCCTCCTGCTTCCAGCCCTCGCCCAGCGTGGGGCTCTTGCACTCGATGATGGCGAGCGGGATCCCGTTCACCAGCACCACGACGTCCGGGATGATGTGCTTCCGCGCGCCCTGCACCTTGAACTGGCGCGTCACGATGAACTCGTTGTTGGACGCGTTCTCGAAGTCGAAGAAGCGGACGTCGCGGCTGCGCTTCCCGTCCTTGCCCTCCTGCTCCAGTGAGAAGCCGTAGAAGAGCGTGTGGATACGCTCGCTGGCTTCGATGAGGCTGGTGGAGGGGACGCCGGTCACCGCGCGGACGGCGCGCTGCGCGGTGTCATCCGAGATCCATGGGTTCAAGCGCTTGAGCGCGGCCATCAGGCGTCCGGGAAGGACCGTCTCCTTGAAGGAGTCGCGTTCGGATTCGAGGTCTTCTGGTGGGGCGTACTGGTACCCCAGCTCTTCGAGCAGTTGGACCGCCGGGTGCTCGGAGAGGTTGGCTTCGTTCCACTGGGTGCCGGGCTTCATGGAGTTCCCGGGCCGCGAATCGGCGCACTGACGAGGCGGATTCCCAGCGTCCTCATCATCTCGAACAGCGTCACAGTGCCGACCCCGACGAGGAGCGCGACATCGGGAATCCTCACTTTCGTGGTGGAGCGCGGGGCCGGTTCCTCATGCGTGACCAGGATGTGCTGATGTGCAAGGCAGTACGCGATCAGCCACGGGTCCGCGCCGCTCCTGAAGCTCTCAATCGACGCATACACGTACGGCGGGACTCGCGCCGCCATGGCGGCATCGACGCGCTTCATGGCGAGCTGGGTCGCAGGATCATCGTTGGGCTTCACCAGCATGGCGGCGTGGGTCTGCATCCATTGTGCGAGCTGGTCCTGGGCGCCGGGGTGGACGATTTCTCGCCTTACCTCGTCGATGGTGATGACCTGTCCCGTTGCAGCGTGCGCTGCCAGCGAGTCCCAGAAACCCGGCACAAGGTCGGCGGGGTAGTAGCGCTGGTGCGCTTGAATGAAAGCACTTGAGTCAACGCAGAAGGCCATTTCAGGGTTCCGCACGACTCGCGTTCGCGAGCTTGTCGATGACCGAGGGCTTCACCCCCAGGAGCCGCCCGGCGTCGCGGTAGAGCAGGTTCCCCGCGACCGTCGCCCGGACGACCTCTTCGGTGAACCGGCGGCCGTTGCGCAGCCGGACCATCAACAGCGCGCCCGGCCCGCCGTCCCGCTCCTTCTGCGTTGCCTTCTGGCTCCGGTGGAACTGCATCACCTCGGCGAAGAACTCCCGGTATGCCTCGCGCGTGATGCGCCCCAGCTCGAAGGCCCGCCGGACGACGACCAGCGTGCTCACGCGGAACTTCGCGGCCAGCGTCCGCGCCGTGTCCTCCAGGACGCCACCGTCCACCCACGCTGCCATGAACTCCGCGCGGGGCACTAGGAACTCAGCGGCCACGCGATCACAAAAGGCCTCCGCGTCCGCCACTTCCGGCGGCCGCTCCGCTTCCAGGTCAGGACGGGAGACACCGGTCTCCGCGCGCCAGATGTGCGTGAGCTCGTGGATGAGCGTGAAGGTCTGCGCTGCCTTGGCATCCGCCGTGTTGATGAACACCAGCGGTGCCTGGTCATCCGACAGCGCGAAGCCGCGGAACATCTCAACGTCCAGCGGCCTGCTCGTGTTGGCTCCGACCGTGGACGACCGGAGGACGAGGATGCCCGCCTCTTCCGCCAGCTCGACCAAGCCCTTCAGGAGGTCCTCGTTGTTGCGCGCGCCCTCTCGGAGCGCGGCCGTGTGTCCAAGCGTCTGCGCAATGTCCTGTGCCACGGCGGCCGCGTCCGCGGAGAACCGCACGGCTCCCACAAAGGAAAGCGCGGGCTCACCCGCTTGCAGCCGATGCTCCCGGTACCAGCCCTGCTTCCGGACGGCATCGTTGTACACGTCCAACAGGGCCGGATCCGGCTGACGACGCTGTCCGCCAACGGTGCGCAGGTCCGGGAGCGCCTGCGTTTCCAATGGCGGCCTGTCCAGGAACAGGGAGGCGAACGGGATGTGAAGGATGTGCGCGAGCTTCCGCGCCTGCACGAAGGTGGGCTTCTCCTCGCCGGCTTCCCACGCACGCACCCGGTCCGGCCCACCGGCGGCTGCGAGCTTCTCTGCAATGGCGTCCTCATCCAGCCCGCCGCGGCGGATAGCCCACTGGAGGACTGCCGGGTTGATGAGTGCCTCCGTCATCGTTCACCTCCATGGGTGCCAAGCGGAGGCTTGGCTCGCTTTGCCGCGACCCACGCCTCCAACTCCGCGACCTTGCGCTCAACTTCCCGCAAGGCGGGCTCATCCTCCGGCGTGACGCGTGGCGATAGGACCCGCAGTTGTCGCGTCAGGACGACGAACTCAGCGGTGTCCTGCTCGTTCGGGCTGAGACTCAGTCGCCGCAACAGCTCGATTCGCCTCACTGCGATCTCGCGGGCTTCCTCCTCCAATGCACGCGGGTCGTTCGCCATCGCCCTACCTCCCCACCTGGTCCCCACCCGCCATCCTTGTTGCCGGCGCCTCCCGCGAGACAACTTGGCTGCCCGGCTGGACCAACAGTACGCCAACCTCCTGCACGTTTTCCAAGACACGCGCTGCCAATCCACGGTCGGCGAACCCGGACCCCAACGGAGTACCTCGCTTGACTTCACCGGGGGGTCATCGGGCCGCTCTCGTTTCACCGGCAATAGCCTGGACCTTGGAACAGAAGTAGCGGAATGACGGAGACCCACTCTTCCTCGTGGCCAAGCCGAGGACGCTGCCCATTTCCGCCGCCCACGCGACCTTGGCTTCGTAGTCCGCGCCAATGACGCGCTGGAACAACTCCCACGTCCCTCCTGCTTCCTCTTCGTCGTGATCCCGCAGCAGGCGCAGATTCGCGCCTGGGAATGCCCGCTGAATGGCGGCCGGTTCCCCGAGATAGAACGCTTCAATCTCCTTCACGGCAATGCAGATCGCCTCCGGAAGCGCAGGACAACAGGCCCGCCACATGGCTCGGATACGCCTCTTCAAGGAAGCGCAGTCCTCCTCATCGGCATCGACGAGGATCACCACCCGCTCGGCGTCTGGGCGTAGCGTGCGTTGCCAAGCGCGGAGCTTCGCGGGCAACTGGTCGAGCAGTCCCTGGCGCCTGGGATCCGGCGCATCCCTGAAGTTCTCTCGAAGACGCCCCTTCCCCTGGTGCGGATGGACGACCCACGTGTGCGCGGGGAACATCCGCCGCAACCAGGGTTCCAGCAGCGCCGCGTCGGACGCGCCCTCCACCAGTACGTGAACCCTCACAGCGACACCCGTGTCCCGAAATGCCCGCTGAACCACAGGCTCCCCAGCGGCAGGCCCTCGTCCGTCATCGCGCTCACTTCCGGCAGGTCGGATGCACGGGTCGCCCTTGTGAAGCCTTTCGCGTCCTTCTGCAGCAACCACACCTGGTCCGCCTTCAACATGTCCACGAACAGCGGCGCGTGGGTGGTGAGAAGCAACTGGGTCTTGGCGTCCTCCGGCATGGTGTGGCTGAGGAACTCCAGCGCCAGCGGCCCGAAAAGCTGGTGATAGAGCCCATTCTCGGGCTCCTCCAGGACCACGAACCTTGGCGGTTGCGGGTCCAGGAGCAGCAGCAGGTACGCGAACATCTTCAGCGTCCCGTCGGACATGCTCTGCTGGAAGAAAGGATCCTGAAAGCCTTTCTCGTTGAACTCGAGGAGCAGGCGCCCGTCGGGGCTGACCTTTGTCTTGATGCCGCTGAGTCCGGGTATCGCCTTCGCAATGTGGCCCAGGGCGCTCTTCACCGCAGCGGGGTGCTTGCGCTCGAGATACTGGAGCACGTTGCCGATGTTGCTCCCATCCCGGTTGAGGTGCTTCTGGGCGCCGGCAGGCGGCAACGCCCGCGCCGCATCAGGTACGAAGTACGAGAGGTACCAGTCCTGGATGTACGCGCGCATGCCGGCAATGCGGGGATGGTCCTTCAAGATGCCAAGGCTGGCCACGCCGAGGGTTGCCCGGTCGGACTTCACCACGGCGCGCTTCGCACCCTTGTCGCCCGGTACCGCGTTCTCAGGCCACGCCACCCCCTTGCCCTCTTTGATGTGGACGAACTGAATGGGCCTGCCCCGAGCACCCTCCGTTCTGCCCTGGAGGAGCGACTCTTCCTCCACGTAGGGGATGCCGCCTTTCGCTGTGACGGAGAAACTGTAGGTGATGGGGCGCGCCTTGGGAGTCTCGCGGAAGTTGAGGTGGAACTTGATCGAGCCGTTGCTCCCCTGGGTCCTCAGCCGCTGAAAGCCGCCTCGCTGCGGCTTGTCGCACGCGGCCTCCACGCCCTCCTTCAGAGTGTCCGCAATGAACCCGAGCGCATCCAGCACCGTAGACTTGCCGCTCCCATTGGCGCCGATGAGGCACGCAAGGCCCGGCAGTTCGTCGCCTTGGTTCCACTTCACCTTCCCGAGCGAGACGTCCGCCAGAGAGCGATAGTTCTGGACCCGCAATCCCAAGAGCTTGGCCACGTTTACCTCCGATCACAGTCCGCGCACGTACCGCCTACGGGCGCCGCATTTCCGTCACGGCGTGGATACCCCGCTCGTCGCGCTCTTGGCCACGTCGACAATACGATCAAGTACCGCCACCACCCCATCCGCGATGAGTTCCCGCGGCACGTACGCCGCAAGCACATGGTAGTCCGACTTCCGCATCAGGTTGGGCAGGCTAAGAGCGGTGAAGAACGTCTCCATGAGCGGGTCCAGGAACTCGTCGCTCGCCTTCACCTTCGTCCACCAGGAATCCGCCCGGTCCCGAAGCGCTGCCGGCGGCACGCGCCCCTCCACCGCGTCCTTCATGGCGCCCCGGAAGCGGCCGTGTTCGGTGCCAGCGAACAAAGGTCCATCCGCACGCTGCTCTCCAAGCGAGCCCGCGTACGCCAGCAGGGCCTCTGGGAAGCAGAGGTAGTTCTCAATCTCCCGCTTTGACCACCGGTGAGACCGCAGTGGCCCATGGGCCGGCCCTCCGGGCGGGCCTCAGCGGGCTCGCGCGGATCGGTATCAAGGATGATCAGGCCGCGGAGATCCGGCCTCGCCGCGCGCAGGCCAAAGAAGTGATGCCGCGCGGCGGTTTCCGTGTTTCCCACGTAGTGTACGTACGGCCGTTCCAGCTCTGTTGCCGCGGCGTGTCCTAGCGTCGCGGCGAAGGCGCGGAGGATGGCCAGGTCCGTTGAACCTTCAAGGTACAGGACCCATCCCTTCAGCTCGGCCTGGAGATAGTGCTCAAACCCGATGTCCTTGAGCGCCTTGGCAACCTGTGATCCGCGGTCATCAATCCGATGGGGCGTTCCCACAAATGCGACGACGACATCCCGGTCCGCCGCTTCGTTCAGCAGCACCTCCGAGTGGCTGGCGGCGATGAGCTGGGAACCGGTGTCCCGCGCGACATCGGTCAGCAACTGGTAGATTTCGCGCTGCCTGAGGATCTCCAAGTGTGCATCCGGCTCATCCAGCAAGACCACGGTGCCCGGGTTGGACAGCATGTACGACAAGAGCAACAGCGTCTGCTGCAGTCCGCGCCCGGCCGCGGAGAGGTCCAGTTCGATCTTGCCCTCGCGATAGGCCATGGACAGTTCACCGCGATCCCGGTTGTGAACGGGAGGAAGCAACTCCACGCCAAAGAGGCGCTGGGTGTGTGCCGCGAGCTTCTCCCATCGCTCCGGGACGTCGTGAACCGCCGCGCAGATGTTCCGCAGCACCTCGGCCGTGCGTCCTTCGCCCACGCGGACGCGGATGGCACCTGGCTCAAGCCGCGTCTCGTTGGCCACCAGCCCGGACATGGGCGGGAGGAACGCAACGCGGGTCGCCAGCGCATCCTCAGGCACTGCGGGTGTGGCGTCGGTTTCCATGACCGGCCTCGCATAGACCACTTCACTGTTGGAACGCTCCAACTCCATGGTGCAGTGCCACGTGCTCCCGTTGGTGACGCCCTCCACGCCAATCTCGATGCAGACGTTGCTGACCTTGGCCTTGCCGCTGCTCCGGTCCACTTCGCGCACCTTCAGGTCCCGCCACAGCAACTCCGTGACCGGGATGGGCAGCGTCATCAGGTCTTTCCTGTTCAGCGCGACACCCACCTTCTTCTTGGTGGGCGGACGCGTTCCCCGCTGCTCATGCCACTTCCGGACCGCGTGCTCCCAAAGCGGCAGCGCCTGGAGGGCAGAAGTCTTCCCCGAGTTGTTGGGGCCGATGAAGACGACCGTCTGCCCCAGTTCAATGGAGACGTCGGAAAACCGCTTGAAGTTCCGGATGACCAAGCGACTGAGCATGTCACCATCCCCGGCGCTCGCGCGCCTCCGCCAACGGTGGACGGGTTACCACCCACTGAAGGAACAGGGCTATGCCGTTGCCCATCACACCCTCGCAGTTGACCGTGTTGACCAGCGCGTCAGCAGGGGCGTCGAGCTGGTTTCCGGCGGTAGCAGGGAGCATCGGTGCGGTTCCTTGGTGTCAGGACGGGCGTCGGCCGCAGCAGAACTTGAACTTCTCTCCTGAGCCGCACGGGCACGCGTCGTATGGCTCAGGGAGTCGTCCAACTGTGGCGGCGATTTTCTCAAGACGACGGTGATGGTGCAGCTGCCGCTGTGTGTTCAAACGATCGCGCCCATGCACGCCGCGGCTGAGGATGGTGGAGTTCTCGCCGGCGAGGAGCCTGAGCTGATTCGGGTACTGGCGCACGGCCTCCGAGGCAGTCTGGTGAGACCGCAGCAACACCGGGAACAGTCTTGCCAGGTCAACGGCGCCGATATCGTCAAACGGAGCAGCCAACCCCCACAACAGCGCACGGAAATCGGACGCAGATTGTGACTGGGCAATCTCAAACAGGCGGTCAGGACCCACTTCGGCCAGCAAGCGCCCGGGGTCCGGCAGCTCAAGCCCTTCCATGATCCGTTGGACGTCGGCGACGGGTGGTGTGCGACCAAACGCCAACATGCGGATGCCGTTCAACGAAGCCAGGCCGTGTTCGAACTCCACCGCTCGCGCCCGGAGTTGGGTTGCTGCTCCCAGGTACATGTTCTGGTGCCCAAGGCGCGCCACCAAGTTCGCATCCCACACCCGTTCCCTTCCATCATTCAGTCGGCGAGGAAGGCCAAGGGCCGCCCGGATCTGGTCGCTTCCCAGTTCAACGTGCGTCTTCTCCTTTGCCCTGTCGGCGAGTTCTGCGGGCAACAGCAGTGTTGAGTCGACCAGCATCGCCCGCAACCCGCCGTCGGACGAGACTGACGGGTGAAGTCTGGACGCCCATTCGCGCAAGTACTCCCGATGGTCGCCGCGAATGCGCCAAGCATCCAATTCACCGTGTCGGTCTCCCTGTTCCCACTGGAACTGGACGTCGGCTGTCGGCTCAAAAGCGTGCAGCCGTCCGGATTCTACTAGGTGGGCGACGCGGGCCTTCCCGAAGGCAAGGACGGCAAGGCCGAGGTGGCGGAACTGAATCCAGACCTTGTCAGCCAGTATAAGGGAGGCGACGAGGATTCGCTGAACCTCTACATCACGTGCGTCCAGATCCCCTGTCTGCCAACCCGGTCCGACAAGATGCGTGCGCGGATTCCCACCGCCCTCGGAGACCGTCGTGATGATGTCCCCAGGCAGCGTTGTGCCAATGGGGAATAGGTCGCTAACTACGAGGGAGGATTCCCCGCCCGTTGGCGTCGAAAGCTCTGCGGCCAGCATCCGCTTTATCGCTTCACGCGCGATGGCGCCTTCGGGCGCAGCGTGTTCTTCCCGGAAGTGAACCGTGGCACCGCGTTGGTTCACCCAGTTCGGATTCCGCTCCCCCAGCTCCCGGACCGCATCCCGAGCAGAGCGGAACCGACAACGGTTGTCGTGCTTGCTCCAAGTGCAAAGAATGACCGCGGGGCTCCCGCTGCCAGTCCAGTTCTTGAGGTGGGCGACCTCAAATTCTTCCCGGTGAGTCGAAGCGAAGGACTCACGCGTCGACTTCAGTTGGAGCCAGAAGGACAGTGGGCTGAGGTGGTGTGACGCGTCGTCGGCGCCTTCAACGACTTGGACGATAACGTCTCGACCAAAGTCGTGTCCTTGGCGAACGTAGTCGACAAGCCAAGGTGCAAGCAGGCTCTCCACCGCTCGCCGTGACTCATCCTCTTGGCGCAGGTTCCTTGGAATCAGAATGCGGTCATGGTCGCGCGGCATTCTTGCTCCATGCGTTGCCTTGCTCCGGTGGAGGCGGTGGACCGGACGCCGGAGGGGACGTCACGGCGCGCTCGTCCGCCGTGACGCGGACCTCGCCGGTGAGGAGGACGGACATGAGGGCGGACTTGATGCGGAGCAGCCCCGCGAGAGTCTCGTGCTCCACAGCTTGCCGGTCAGCAATCGCCGCAACTACCGCTACCAGGTCTCGTTGTTCACACGCGTCGGGCGCTGGCACCAGGATCTTCTCAAGGTCCCTGAGGTTGATGACTTGTTGTACCGACCCGATTGTCTCTCGAAGCATCCCGCCAAGCCCTGACGGTGATTGGAGGAACAGGCAGACGAACTCAGCCGACACTCTGGTGCCCAGTTGAATCAGCCCCACCTGACGGGCAATGTTTGCGCCAGCCAGCCGTTGCGGGGCGACGAGGGTGGCCCCGGGCTGCCCGACCAGCGCTACGAGCAACTCCCCGCCCCTAAGAACGGTGCGCGAGTACTGGTCGGATACAGCGCGCGTGATTGTTCGAAGGGTCTCTTCCCTCAGATGGCCTGCCGCCACATCTCCTGACCGAACGAAGCGAACGCCGGCCGGGTCCTCAGGACCCGGTTGCACAACTCCGTAAGTGACGCTGCTGCCGGCCGCAACCAGCGAACCCAGCCTCACCACCTCCCACTCCTCCGGCACCTCCCCGATCTCCGTCTGCTTGAACCGCGTGTGGCGCCCCGGCAGCCCCCGCGTCAGCAACTCGGCCATCATGGCCTTCTTCACGACGTGGAGTTGGTCGATGACCGCCTGGGTGGATTCGATGGCGTCATCCACCGAGGAAAGGATGGCGGCGATCTTGCGCTGCTCGGCGAGGGGAGGGAGGAGGAGCGACAGCGGCCGCAGCGCGCTGATGGTTAGCATCGGCACGGCCTGTTTAGCGGTGATGTCGTCGAAGTTGGCACGCTCGAGCGCGTACTTCAGGAACTCGGAGACCGCGGCGTCAGTCGGAGCGACGGCGATTGTCGTTTGTGTCGATACGAACCTCTCGAAGGTGGGCAACCTCGGGAAGCCAATCGTTCCACGCGCACCCAGCACAATGGTCCCCCTGCCAAAGACCCGTCGGCTCTTGGATGTCCATCCCCAAGGTGCGGAATCGCGGCCCGCCGAAAACACCGGAATGCCGTCGCCGGTAAGGTCCTTGGCGATGATGGTCTCTCCCATCGCCAGATCGGCGATCTCAGCGAGACCGGCTTGGCGCCAGCCGTTGGGTGTCATGCTGGCGCTCCTTGGCCAACCGAGGACGGCATCTCATCCCAAGTGCGGCCCTCCAGGAGTCGCCCAGCGCGTTTCTTGTGGAACCCGCCCCACTGCTTAAAGAAGAACGCGACGTTCGCCGCGCTGCACTGGTCCTTGATTTCCAGCACCCACTCCTCGCTCATTGGCCGCGCACCGGGGCCCGACTCCCCGCCGACGATGACCCAATCGATTCCCTTCAGGTTGAGCCGCCCCAGCGGCCCCAGCAGCGGCTCCAGCGAAAGGAACTTCACCGCCGCCTTGCTCCTTCTCAGCATGTCGATGCGGACCCGGAAGTCTGCGCGCTCGACGCTGACGCCCATCCAGATGTTCGGCGCCCACGCAAGGCGCGGTGACAGCTCAGCGAGACGTTCCGCGCGTTTGGTCAGCACCTGAAAACGGTGCCAATGGGCGCGCGTCATCACGTCGAACACGCGGCGGATGTACGTCAGCGGCACGTCCTTGTGGAACAGGTCGCTCATCGAGTTGACGAAGATGGTCTGCGGCTTCCGCCAATGCAGCGGCAACTCCAGCATCTGCGGCTGCAGGGTCAGCTCGAAACCATTGACGTAGTTGGGCTGCCCCATGGCTTGGAGGCGGTGCGCCATCCGCTCGGCGTAGCAGTTCTTGCAGCCGGCGCTGATCTTGTCGCACCCGGTGACGGGGTTCCACGTCGCCTCCGTCCACTCGATGTCACTTCCCTGGGCCATCAGTAGTGCTCCTTCAACAGGTGACTGGCTATGCGCGTGGCGATTTCCTGGCCTTTCGCGCTGTCGCTGTTCACGGCGAAGACCAGCATGTAGAGCGGCGTACCTTTCGAGTTGCGCAGTATCGCCGGCCTCTCCACCGCGGCGAAGATGGTTCGGAGGCGGGTGAGGATGTACTCGCCGATTCTGTCCACCGACGCCCGTTCGATGCGCTCCACTGCGCCGAGGAGGTTGGTGGTCTCCGTGACCGTGTAGAGGTCATTCTCCCAGGCATCGGTGCCGAGGAAGCGTGTCAAGGTCCGGCGCCACGACTTTGGGACTTTCCCTGACTTCGGCAGCGTGCGTCCCACGCCGATAGCGTGCGGCAGCAGGATCCACGTGTCCAGCGCGCGGGTCGCGGCCGCGGCCTCCAGCGTCGCCCAGTCCACCTGCATCCCGTATGGGTCGAGGAACAGCACACCCCGTCGGCCCTTCCACTGGCCGTTGCGGCAGACCTGCTGGACCACTTCGTTCGCGTCGCCGGTCCGGACGTCGATGCGGTCGGCCAGCGCAGCGAACTCGGTCTTGAGGCTTTCCAGTTCCGCTGCGCGCTTGGCGCTCCGCTCGATGAACAGGTACTTGCCAAACGGTGGTTGGGTGCGCAGCGCGCGCCGCACGGACCCCTCAAGGAACTGCCTGGGCTCCGGGGCCGCGAGCTCCGGGAAGTACAACTGGTCATCGGACTCGTCTGGTTCCGACGGCGGGTCGACGTATCCGGACCCGGCAAACGCGTCGATGTACATCGTGTCGAACGGCGTCTTCTTCAGCGCAGTGACATAGGCCTGGAGGTAGCTGGAGACTGTGTCCAGCTTCTGCTCCGTCCAGCTTCCGCCGAACATGTGTGATTGGCGGCCATCGTCACCTCGCATCTTCCTCGCTGCCATTCTCGCCCCCCTGTGAACGTAACTGGACGCCCTGCTGTCACGCCTCGTAGCCCAGCTCCTTCAGAAACCCGTTCATTCGCGCCGCCGCCTCATCGCGCTTCTTCTCCGCCTCCCTCAGCTTCGCGAGCGCGTGCCGCACGTCCACCTTCTCCGCGGCATCCGCGGTCTCCACGTAGCGGCTGATGTTCAGGTTCCACTCGTTCTTCTCGATTTCCTCCACCGGCACCACGCGCGCGTACTTCTCCACGTCGGCGAACGCGTGAAACGCCGCGGCAATCTTCTTCACGTCCTCCTCGCGGAGGTAGTTCTGCGCGCTGCCTTCGCGGAACTCGCGGGACGCCTCGATGAACAGCACCTTGCCCTTCCGCTCCGGCTTCTTCGCTCGGTTGAGCACCAGCACCGCGGCCGGGATGCCCGTGCCGTAGAAGAGGTTCGTGGGCAGCCCGATGACCGCCTCCACCAGATCCTCCTTGAGCATCCCCTGCCGAATCTCTCCCTCGCTGCTGCCGCGGAACAGCACGCCGTGCGGCATGACCACGCCCACCATGCCCTTGGTGTTCGTCGTGGCCACCATGTGCTGCACGAACGCGAGGTCGCCCTTGGTCTTCGGCGGAATCCCGAACCGGAAGCGGCCGAACGCATCGTGCTCGGCGGTCTCGCGCCCCCACTCGTCCAGCGAGAACGGCGGGTTGGCGATGACGCGGTCAAACAGCATCAGCGCGTCACCCTCGCGCAGCTTGGGGTCGCGGATGGTGTCGCCCTTGCGGATGTCCGCGATGCCCAGGCCGTGCAGCAGCGTGTTCATCCGGCATATGGCCCACGTCCCCAAGTTCTTCTCCTGCCCGTACAGCGACAGGTTCTTCGGGTTCTTCCCCTGCCGCTGCAGGTGGTGCGCGCACTCAATGAGCATGCCGCCGGAGCCCACCGTGGGGTCGCAGATGCGCATGCCTTCGTTCGGCTGGAGCACCTCCACGATGAGCTTCACCACCATGCGCGGCGTGTAGAACTCGCCGCCCTTCTTCCCGGCGTCGTCGGCGAACTTCTCGATGAGGTACTCGTACGCGCGGCCGAGCATGTCGGGTTCGGAGAGGCTCGCATTGCGCAGGTTCAGCGGCGCGAAGTGCTGCACCAGCCGCCCCAGCACCACGTCGCGGTGCTTGCCGTCGCCGAGCTTGCGCTCGTCGTTGAAGTCGATCCCCGCGAGCACGCCCTCCAGCTTGGAGTTCTTCTCCTCCAGGGCGGCGCACGCCTTGTTCAGCGCCTCGCCGAGCCCGACCGCGACCTTCTGCAGCTCCGACCAGCGCGCACGCTTGGGGACGAAGAAGTCGTGTTTCGTCCGGGTCCTCCGGGTTGGGGTGGCCTTCCTTGGCCAGGGCTTCCATCTCCTCGTCAAAGCGGTCAGAAAGGCGCTTGAGGAACAGGAACCCGAAGATGAATCCCTTGTAATCGGACGAATCGATGGACCCGCGCAGGATATCTGCCGCGGACCAGAGGTACCGCTCCAGCCGGTCGGTGGTGAGCTTGCCGTCCACGGGGGGCGCGGCGGGTTCCTCTGCGCGCGGTGTGGCGCGGGCGGCGCGCGCCGGCGGGGCGGCGGCGGCGGGGGCGGCCGGTTCCGCGCGGGCCCCGGTGAGGCGGTCCACCATGAGGGACTTCTCGCGGCCGGAGTCGTCCAGGCCGAGGTCCCTGCAGAGGTCCTTGAGCCGGTCGCGGGGCAGGTCGGGGAGGACCTCGGCGAGGGTGGCCTTCTTGGATGCGCCCAGCGCGTCCACCAACTGGTCCTTCACGCGGCGGTCCGCGACGGAGACGTCAAACCGCTCCGCGATGGCGATGAGCTCGTCGCGGGTGAGGAGGGCGAGGACGTCGCGCTTGGCGGGCATGGTGGCTCCGGGCCGGCAGGGAACGGCCCCGCTTCATACGTCGCGGGGCGGGGCAGAGGGTACCCACGACGTGGCGACGGTTCGCGCAGCCCGCCGCGGCGGTGGCCCAACGGGCTCCCTGGGAGGGCGAGGCTTCCGCCGAGCCACGCCCCGCGGTGCCTGGTTCCTCGCTCGCGGGACACGGGCGCCGCTGGGGGGGCGCCGTCCCGCCCGCGTGACGGCACTCACGCGGTCGCCCCTTCCGGATACCCGGGGCGTGCCGTCCGGATACATCCGGAACGCCCGCCCACCCTATCCGGAACGGGTCCCACCCCTATCCGGAAGCACTTCCCCCCCTATCCGGAACGGCCAAACCCTATCCGGAAGGGGTTCCCCCCCTATCCGGAAGCACCTTCCCCCCTATCCGGACGCATACTCTTCGCGCCAATGTGACGGAGCGCACAAGGAACGCGGCGCGGACACCTGCGGACTGATTCCCATGGGGAGGTGGACGCGGCGGGGGCCGGCGCACGAGTAATGACACCGCGGGACCGGATGACGCGGCGTGTCGGGGCATCCGGGCCGGGCGAGCAGGTCTGGGCGCGCTGTTGGGGAACCGCGTGGACGTGAGTCCGAGGAGTACCGCATGTTGATCGCGCGTCAGTTCGGCTTTCTCACTGATTTCACCACGGACATCTCGGCGGACGGCTTCGCGATTCGGGCATGCTGCGACACGGCCGAAGTACGTGCGTACGTTGACGCCCGCTGTCACGCCGACGGTTGGCTCTACCCTCCGGCGACTCCGTCTTCCGGGGGCGCCGTCCAGGACGTGCCTGCAGCGCATTACGCAAGAATCAGCAGTCCACCGCTCCGGATGAAACCAGCGCACCTGTGGCGCCCGCCGTGGCCGACCCATCTGCAGGAATGCGAAGAAGGCGCGGATGACGCGGAGCGGCTGATGGCGAGCCTGGTGCTACACACGCTGGCGTTCGCCCTCGGCACCCGCCTCCAGTTCTCAGACTGGTGGTTTGACACGCGGGTGAGGATGACGCGCGCGCCGCCGTTCTCCTGTCGGAGTGGGGAGTTGCAGCGGTTGCTGCAGACCGCCTTCTTGACTGGGCAGGCGCTTACTCCTGAGCGGCTGAGGGCGCTGGTGAACATTCTTTGCGTCTACGCGCGCTCCTCCACGTACGAGTGGCGGTGGGAGCAGTTCTCGGCGCTGTATATGTGCCTTGACGCATGCTGGCGCCTCTTCAACGACTTGGCGATCATCAAGCCTCCCAAGAACGGAAAGGCAGACATCCCCCACAACAAGCGCTTCGAGTTCCTGTGCAGCGAACTCGGGATTCCGGACTCGCCCGCCGATCGAACCGCAATCATCGCTCTTCGGAATCCGCTCGCTCACGAGGCGCTTTGGTCCGGCCATACCCTGACCTCCGATGATGGAGAGGGTTCCCGCCGAGTCGGCCAGCTGCGCGAGTTCGTCGCCGTCCTCATCGTCCGCCTTCTGGGCGTGGATTGCGACTTCGCCAAGCAGGCCTGGTCGCTCGCCGGCCAAGGCCAGCCCTCCCTTGGCCTCAGTGCGGCGGGGTGACCGGGGGCGCCGAGGAGGGCCGGGTGTCGGGCGCGAGGTGTCGACGCCTCCTCTTTGCGCGCGGACGGCGGACAGGCAAGTGCTGCATGGCCAGGCATCCCGGCTGATGCGTCAGCGGAGTGTCTTGGGGGAGGGATTGGGCTGGATATGCGCGTGTGGTGGGTCCACCGCCGGGGTTCAGCATCGGCGAGGTCGCAGGGCGTGGCCCCGTGTGCACACGTGGTTGAGGAGGACCCTGACCACCGGACCCCTGTGGCGCTTCACGCCGGCACGGACACGTCCGTCACCACCGCCACCGACTTCCGCTTCCCGTTCTTCCGCCGCACGTACCCGGAGGTGAACGCGTTGCGCCGCGTGTTGTTGCGGTCGTTGCGGAACGCGTACGCGGCGAACATCCGCAGATCCCCCAGCGGCCCGAGGACCAGCGTGTAGACGCGGTCACGGATGTCCTTGCTGCCGGTGAGCGTGCGGACGGCGTCCTCCTTGGCCAGCGCGTCCTGCAGCGCCTTGGCGTCGCCGCTGAGCTGCGCGGCCATGGCGTCCACGTTGAAGTTGATGGCCTCAAACAGCGGGCGGGCATCGGTGAGCAGCACGGCGCAGTCCACGCCGTCCTGGATCAGGTCGGGGAGGCCGTCGCCCTCGCGGATGCGCGAGAGCCGGGCCAGCGCCTCGGTGCTGTGGCGGCAGGCGAGGTCGCCGGCGATCAGCGTCTCGTGGCGGTTCCGCTCGAGGCGCTCAATGAGGACCACGGTGCCCGGCGCGCGGCCCTTGCGCTGCTCCGCGTTCCACAGCGCCTGCGCGGAGCGCAGCACGCCCAACCGCGCGGCCAGTGCTGCCGGGAGGTCGGGCGGCATGCCCACCGCCTTGAGCGCGTCGGCATACTGCTCGGAGGCGGCCTGGGCGGTGAAGCCCTCGTCAAGGAAGTGGTCGATGGGGATGTCGGGCGACTTCACGGCGTCCACGGGGAGGGCGTCCAGCAGGGACTGCAGGGTCTTCACGACGTCCTTGTGCTGCTGGAGGGTAGTGGGCTCGGACATGGTGTTGCTCCTTGTGATGCCGCGGGCGGGAGTTGCCGGCGGCGGTTGGCCGCGGGGACATCCCGCGGACGGTGGTGAAATCGAGTGCTTCAGCGTTGGAGAAACTCCGCCAGCGCGCGTTGTGCGCCTGGCTCGCCGTGATGCAGCGCAACGCGTTGGACGCGCGGAATGGCGGACAGCCAGGCGCGCAGTTCAGAGCGGTCCGCGTGGGCGGACATCCCCGGCAGGGTCTCCACGGCGGCGCGCACGGGAACGTCCGCGCCGTCCAGTTGCACGGTGGCGTGGGTGCGCGCGGCGTCCTGGATGCGCCGCCCCGGCGTCCCGTCCGCCTGGTAGCCGACGAACAGCACGCACGTTTCCGGCCGCGGCAGCAGCGCCTTGAGATGGTTCACGATGCGGCCGCCGGTGCACATCCCGGAGCCGGCGATCACCAGCATGGATTCGCGGACTTCGTGGATGCGGAACGAATCCGCGGTGCGGCGCACGGCGTAGAGGTTCTTGAAGTCCAGCGGGTTGTCGTGGGCGGCCAGCTTGGCGAGCGCGGGCGCGTCGAACAGCTCGCGGTGCGCCTGGTGCAGCTCAGTGACCTCGAGTCCCATGGGAGAATCCACGGCAACGGGAATGCGGGGGATTCGGCCGGATTCCACCAGCTCATTGAACAGGTAGAGCAACGTCTGCGTGCGGCCGATGGCGAAGGCGGGCACCAGGATGTGCCCGCCGTCCTTCAACGCGCGCAGGACGACGTCCTGCAGCCGGTCCGCGAGTTCTGCCGTGACGTGTCCATGGTCGGAGTCGCCGTACGTGCTTTCCAGCACCACCACGTCGGCGGGCGCATCGGAAGCCCACGCGCGGTTGGGATCGCGCAGCAACGGGGTGCCGGGCCGGCCGAGGTCGCCCGAGCAGATCACCCGGCTCTCCGCCGATCGAAACTCCACGCTGGCGGACCCGAGGATGTGCCCTGCTTCGCGCAGCGCGAACGTCCCGGCGAACTGGGGGATGCCCTGCGCGGGCGCGTCGTAGTCCACCGCGTGGAACAGAGCGCGCAGCTGCCGCAGCGTTTCGTCAATGTCGCGCGGGTCCGCGCCGGAAAGGCGCATGCCGTCAGCGACCACCAGCGCCGCCAGGTCCAGGGTGGGCCGCGTGCCGAAGATGGGCTTCCGGAACCCGCGGGCAAGCATCTCGGGCAGGCTGCCGACGTGGTCGTTGTGGCCATGCGTGAGGACGAGCGCGTCGATCTCCATCGCTCGGTCAGGGAAACGCCAGTGGCGCGCGTCCGCGCCCTGCGGGCGCCCCGCATCAACGAGGAACCGCGCGCCGCCGCAGTTCACGCGCGTCATCGCGCCGGTCACCGCGGAGACGGCACCGAGCAGGTCGACGGAGCCGTCGCGGAGCGGGTGATGAGCAGTGCAGGTCAGGATGTCCATGGCGGCGTCCTCTTCAGCGGTTGTGCGGAGGCGGAGAGCAACCGGCGCGCCAGTTGAACGGGCGGGCGCAGACCCGCGGAAGATCAGCGTGGTGACGCGAAGATGCGCTGCCGCCCCGGGCATGCGGCTGTCCGGATTTCGGACAGGTGACCGGGAATCGGACGGCGGTGACGACGAGACGGCGCGGAGTTCCGGTCAGGTCGTGGTGGTGCGCGGGATGCAGAACGGGCCGTTCGCGCCGGCCAGGCAGTCAACCGTGAGCCGGGCGCATGGGAGGCGCCGTGAGACTCGCGTCATTCAACGTGGAGAACCTGTTCGGACGGGCAAAGGTGATGAATCTGGCAACGTGGAGGGACGGCCGCGGCGTCCTGGACGCGTACGCTCGCTTCAGGGGGCTCATCCAGAAAGCCCGCTATTCGGCCGCGGACAAGCGCGCCATGGGGAAGTTGCTCGGCGTGCTTGGCCTGCACGGGACGGACGAGGGACCGTACGTGGTGCTGCGCCGCAATCGCGGACAACTGGTCAGGCGGCAGGGGAGGCGCCTGGAGATTGTGGCCAATGGGCGCGGGGATTGGCTGGGCTGGTTGGACCTGAAGGAGGAGGAGGTCAGCGAAGCGGCAACCCGGAACACGGCCCGCGTCTTCAAGGAGCTGGAAGCGGACGTGGTCGCGGTCGTGGAGGCCGAGGACCGCGTCGCCCTGAAGCGGTTCAACGACGAGCTGATCCCGCGTGTGGGTGGGACGCCCTACCGCCATGTGATGCTGATCGATGGCAACGACCGGCGCGGCATCGACGTGGGGATCATGTGCCAGGACGGCTACGCCATCACGGCCATGCGCAGCCACGTGGATGACCTGGCGGACGGGGAGCCTGTGTTCAGCCGGGACTGCCCGGAATACGCGGTGCAGTTGCCGTCGGGTGAGACGCTCTGGGTGCTGGTGAACCACCTCAAGAGCCGGGGATACGGCTCGGCGAAGGAATCCGACGCAAAGCGCCGCCGGCAAGCCGCGCGGGTCAGGAGCATCTACAAGACGTTGAAACGGTCGGGTGCGAATGACGTGGCGGTCGTGGGTGATTTCAACGACACACCGGACAGCGACGCGTTGGCGCCGCTGTTGCGCGGGCGCGAGCTGCGCGACGTGAGCGAGCATCCGCGTTTCCAGCACGATGGGCGCCCGGGGACGTGGGGCAACGGCACGGCGACGGGAAGATTCGACTACATTCTGTTGTCGTCGGCGCTGTGGCAGAAGGTGCAGGCTGCGGGGGTGCTCCGGAAAGGCGTGTGGGGCGGGAAGAACGGGACGCTGTGGCCGCATTTCCCCGAGATGCGGCGCGCGGAGGACGCAGCGTCGGACCACGCGGCGATCTGGGTGGACATCGATCTTTGACGGAGTCGAAGAGCCCGGCGCCCGCGCAGCAGTCCGCTGCTGCACTGTGGGTGTTTCCTGGCGCTGCCTCGGCAGCGCTGACGCGGACTCACCTCGTCCGCCGTGTGTCCGATGGGCGCATGAGAGCTGTATCCAAGACGCGCAAATTCGGCGCCGGCCGATCACCAAGCGGATGATTGCAGCCCATGCGGGGCGTGGGCAGACTGCGCAGCGTGCCAACGGGGGTGTTCATGAAGCGCGTTCCCAGGCAAGCCCAAATCACCGGATATCCAATCAGCCCGCTGCTGGTGGACCGCCGACGTTTCATGGCGGCGCTGGGGGCCGGATGCGGCGTGGCAGCGAGTTTCACGCTGGGCGGGTGCATGATGACGGCCGGTGAGCCCATGATGACTGGGCCGACGCTCTGGCCCGTGCGCCTGCCGGCCGAGGGACTGCGCGCGCTCCGCTTCGAAGGGCAGGGCGCCCTGGACTACTGCGTCGAGGCGTCCACAGAGAGCTACCAGTTGTACGCGTCCCTTGTGTCGGACGATCCCGGCCGCCTTCCCGCCATGGACGCTGTGATGCTCACGCACGCGCTGGCGGATTTCTCGTCGGAGTTGGTCGTGGCCCAGGTTGAGGGTGAGTTGCGGCGGGCACTGCTTGACCGGTTCCACGCGGACGCCGGCGCATCATCCGACGACTTCGTTTCGCTGCGTCTGTTCATCAGCGGCGCTGCGCGGCCCACATGACCCCACGGTTGCAGATGAAACGCGTCCCCGGCCGACGGGACGGCGGCGTGCCCCCGCCGCGCTGAGGACGCTGCGCATGCGTGTCACGCTGTTCCTGGACCACGCGTGCAACCTCCGCTGCACGTACTGTTACAACGGTGAGAAGTTCTCCCGGCGCATGTCCTCTGACGTCATGCGGCGGGCCATCAACCTCGTGCTGGCGCAGCCGGCGCATCCCGCGCTGCGCACGCAGGTGTCGTTCTTTGGCGGTGAGCCGCTGCTGGCCATGGACCTGGTGGACGAGGCCGTGACCTACGCCCGTGCGCGCGCCGCCGCCGTGGGGCGCCGCGTGGTGTTTCACCTGGTCACCAACGGCACGCTGATGGGACCGGAAACGGTGGAGCGGTTGGTGACCGCGCAGGTGCAGGTGGCGGTGAGCCTGGATGGCTGCGCCGCCGCTCACAACGCCACCCGACGCTATGCCAACGGACGCCCCAGCCACGCCGACGTGGCCGCCCACGTGCGCGGCCTGGCGCAGCGTGTGGCGCCGGGCGGGTTCAAGGTGATGTCCGTGGTGGACCCGGCCAACGTGGGCCACCTGGGAAGCGTGCTGGACGCCGCGCTGGAGCTGGGGTGCCTGGATGTGGGCATCAACGTGAACCACGCCGCCGCGTGGGATGACGACGCGCGCGCCGCCTACGCACGCGGCCTGCGCGAACTGGGCGACCGTTACGTGGCGGCGTGCCGCCGCGGCATCCGCTTCAAGCTGGCGCTGTTGGACAGCAAGATCATCACGCACCTGCGGGGCGGATTCTCCCCGGAGGAGCGCTGTGATTTCGGCTGCGAAGAGCTGGCCGTGGCGCCGTCCGGGCGGCTCTACCCGTGCGACCGCCTGGTGGGCATGGACGACCGGGATGAGCTGGTGATTGGCGATGTGTGGCGCGGCGTGGACGTGGCGCGGCGTGATGCGCTGGTGGAGGAGAAGAACGCGGAGCCGGAGGACTGCCGCGCATGCGCGTTGGCGCCGCGTTGCGCCCACTGGTGCGGCTGCGTGAACCACGCCATGACCGGGCGCGTGGGTGAGGTCTCCGGGCTGTTTTGCTGGTTTGAGCAGTGCGCCATTGACGAGGCGGACCGCTGCGCGGCGGTCCTTCACGCGGAACGCAACGCGGTGTTCCTGGAGAAGTTCTACCCCCGTGCACCGGATGCGCTGCTCCGCGTGTTGGCGTGACGGGCGCGCGCCCGGGTGCTGGCGTCACCGGCGCGGCGGTTCCCCGGTCCCATCGGGCACGTGGCCAAACAGCGCGCCCATCGTCGGTGCGCACAGGACCCGATGCATGGCCCGCTGGCGCGCGCGCATGGCGAACACGAACCCCGCGAAGATGAGCACGTCCAGCGACTCGAGTCCCGCACCGAACGCCAGCCAATCCGCCACGGCGCCGCACAACGCGGGCTCGCGCTCCCGGCCGTCAAGAACGGAGGCGACTCCCGCAACCATGCCCGACAGGGCCCAGATTGGCGCCCACATACGGAGTACCCAGGGGACACGGGCCTCGCGCTCCACCGACGGACCGCTGAACCGCCACAAGCGGGTCACCACGTCGTGGGCGTGGAACCAACACAGGATCGGGATGAAGAACCCAATGATGACCCATTTCGGCGAATCCCCGGCACCGGTCCGCCCCAGAGCCACCTGGTTGATGTGCAGCCGCCGCAGCACCACCAGGCGCAGGATCCCGGAAACCAGGCTGGGCAAGAGCGCCAGGACGCTCAGGGCGGCCATGATGGCGGCGGCGTATTTCGGATTGGCGGGGGAGGCACACGCGTCGTCGGCGGCCACCGCGCGCAGGACGCGCAGCAACGCCGTCATCACCGCCGTGAGGACAAACAGGACAGCAATGACCCCGGAGGCCCGGTACGCATGGGCCGGAGGTGGCGCAGGAGCCTGAGAAGTGTCGTCGGTCATGGGGGGTCAAGCCGGTCTGCGCGTGCACTTCACCCGGCATCCTTGCGCTGGGGCGCCACCATGTCCAGCGGGGGAATCCCCTCATTCTTCACGACGGGTCCACGCACGTCACGCCGTACCGCGGCGCCAGCGCCCGGCAGCGGGCCATGACGCCCACGGCGTCCAACTCCAGCGGGTGCACCGCCACGAACCCGATCTCGCCTTCAAACGGATATCCGTCCGCGGAGTCCCGCCCGATGGTGAGGGGGTCCGTGCTGGGCCGCGGGTCCGCATCCCGCAGACCCGTCAGCACGCCGTTCACGTACATCTTCTCCGTTCCGCCGGCGTACGTGCCCACCACGTGCGCCCACTCGCCACCCGTCACCACGCCACTGACGGCGGTCCCATAGGTCCCGTGGAAGAACCACAGGCGCCGCGCCGGGGGCGGCTCCGTTTCGTAGCCCGAGTAGTAATAGAGCCCCCAGCCGCGCGCCCAGCCGGCGTCTGACTTCATGACAATTGCATCCCACCCCGTGAAAGCGGTCCCCTTCATCCACGCCTCCACGCTCATTGCCGACGCATCCAGTGAAGCGTCCTCCGCCACCACGACGCGGCCACCCGCCGCGCTGAACAGGAACGACGGCGGCACGGTGGCGGACCAGCCTACGTCCGTACACACGCCGGGGAACGCCGCGCGCCCGTCAAGTCCGTTGGCGGACAGATCAAACCACGTGGCGGCCGCGCAGCCCGCGGCGTGCGGCGCCACGCCGGCCTTCGCGTTGGCGGCGTCCAGCACCAGCGCGGCGCCGGCCCGCACCAGCGTGGGGACCGGGAAGGGGCGCAGGTCGTTGGCGGTGGATGCAAAGTTCCCGCGCAGGTCGTCGGCTGTGGCGGTTGCATACACGCGCACCTGCGCAAGGTCCCCGCTCCATCCCGCCGCCCCGACGACAAGCGGCCCGTCCACCCGCCAATCCCCCGCGATGGTCGCGGTGCAGGCCGTTCGGCCGGCCACGGTGACTGACGCGTTCCCCGGCGCCGCCAGCAGCCCGACATGCTGAAACACGCCCGGCGCCGGTGCGGCCAACCTGCACCGCGCGCGTGCATCCGCGGCATCCAGCGACGCCCGCAGCGCCGCGGTGTCCGGCGCAACCGCGGCACCGGAAACCGCCGCCAGCCCAAAGCGCGCAGCGTCACGGTTGAACAGGTGCCGGACGTTCTCCGCGGACAGCGCGGCCGCCCACTGCCGCACCACCGCCAGGCTACCGGCCAGGTGGTGCAGGTTGAACGGCCCGAACCGGCCCACGTGCAGCGTGTCATCCGTGACGTTCAGCGCCGCGGCGGGCTGCGCCACCGTCTGCTCCACGCCATCGAGAAACAGGTGCACGGCGGGTGGCGCGCTTTCATACACGGCGACGACGTGGATCCAGCGCACCCCCGGGAGCACCGGCCCGTACTGAATGACGCCGTCCGCCACGTAATAGAACTTGCTGGCGTTACCCGTGGCCGACGACGCGCGGGAGATCGCGATGGTGTCCTGGCTCGCGTAATCACCCGCGTGGACAAAATAGTCGTAATCGGCTCCCTGGTCCGCAGCGTCAAAGTAGCCCCACGCTTCCAGCGTTGTCGTCGGCGATTGGGCCCCGGAGGCGGGCACCGTCACCCAGTCATCCACGCCGTCAAAACGCAGCGCGTAGGGATTGCCCACTGTGCCGTTCCCCGTCCACCCGGAACTGGCAAAGTTGGCGAGCGCGGCCGTCCGCGCCAGCGGTCCCTGGTCCGCCCAGGTGTCCGCCGCGCCGTCAGCGGGCTGCGGCCCCGGGGAAGCCAGCTCCAGCAGCCCCGGCGCCCATGCCGCGGTGCGCAGGGTGACGTCTCCCAGCGTGGCAACGGTGAACGGCGCCATGGGCGGTGCCGCGGCGCGAAGCCACAGTTCCACGGCCCCGCCCGATCCGTTGACCACGACGGGGAATGTGACCTGGCCGGTGTTCCCCAACTGGATGCGCCAGGGGTCTGATGGTGAACCCGTCCCGGTGTACGCGGCACCGCCCAGCAGTGTGCCGTCCGCAGTTCCCTGCACGTCCGCCATGACCGTTGAAGTGAGCTGCGTCGGCGGTCCTGCCAGCGCGCCAAACTGCGCGTCGTACGCGGCCACCAGGTCGGAGACCGTGTACGGCGCGCGCACGTCAATGATGAACGACACCTCGTCCGTTCCCAACGCGTTGGCACCCAGGATGGAGACCTCATAGGCCCCGTGGACCAGCGCGCCCGGCGCCCAGGTGAAGAGGCCGCTCACGGAGTCAAACACCACGTCGGGAAGCTCGGCACAGGGGCGGCCCGCGCTCACCGCGTGGTCAATGACGCGGTCGTACGCGCACGCGTAGGTCATGTCCCGGTCGTCGCCCGGCGGCCCGCGCGCAAGGTCGTCCACGTCGGCAAAGTAGATGTCAAAGTCGTGCATGAGTGCGCCGCCGCGGAAGACGGCGTCCGGCGGTGTACTCAGCACCGGTACGCAACAGCCCGCGTCCGGCACCGCGCCGTCGGTGGCCGCCCCGGCGTCCGTGATCAGGGATGCGTCCGGACCCACGCCCGCGTCCGTGATGCCGCCGTCCGCGCCTGAGGCGGACGCGCCCTGAGACGAGGCCAGCGACGATGTGGGAGCGCTCTGGGAGGTGACGCCCGCCGCCGAAGAAGCGTTCAGCGACGACGCGTGCGAGGAGGCGCCGGCCACGGACGTGGCGGTTGACGAGGGTGCGCTGGAAGCGGAAAAGCCTGAGCCGCCCGTCGAAGTGCCGGCGGGCGTGGCGGAAGAGCTCGCCGGGACGGTGATCACGCAGGCGCCGGAAGAGCAGGTCTGGCCGGTTTCGCAGTCGGTCGCGCCGTGACAGGGCTCCTGACAGCGGCCCTCCACGCACGCGTGGCCGTTGGCGCACTCGTCGTCGGCTTCGCATAAGTACTGCAAAGTGCCTGCGCCCAGCGGGCACGCGGCCAGGAACGCACACCACACAAGGAGCGGTGCGGCTGAATGGGCGGTGCGTGGGGCCACCACTGGAGAGTGTCGCAGGCCACATGCAGCCGCAAGGCGGGGTGCGGTGGTCGTGCCTGCCGGGAGCCGTGGGCTACCGGCTCATGCAGGTGCGCGCTTCGCAGTTGTTCGGCGTGGGCTCCAGGCAGGCCACCCGGGGACACACGAGGTGTTCACACCAGCCGCTGTTGAGACGGTTGTTGAACTCTTCCTGGATGGCCCGCAGCGCCGGGTACGCGTCATTGGACGGGCTCACGTAGTCGGAGCAGCTGCAGCACAGCGAGGTGCACACCAGCGCGGAGCAATCCTGGTTGCAGCCGCACGCCTTGGCGGCCGCAACGTTCTGCACGTACAGCGTCTGCAACTCCTCGCACGTCAAAGCGGCGGCGTCATACGGCGTGGTGCTGGGTGGTGCGGGGCACACCGCCAGGCCGCTGGAGGAGGGGGCTGCGCTGGAAGAGACCCTGGCGGTGGAGGTTCCCGGCGAGGCGCTGGACGACGGGCGGACCGCGCTGGTTCCGCCCGACGAAGACGGCGGGGCCTGCGACGAGGAAGCCGAGCCGGCTGCGGAGGACGCGCTGGACGGCGCGGCGGCTGAGGTAGCCGCCAACGACGTTGTCCCGGCGGATGACGATGATGGGACGCTGCTGGTGGCCGGAAGGGAGCCGGAGTCCGAATGGGACGCGGAGGTGCTGGACGCGGCGGAACTGGTGGCCGGCATGGACGCCGCGTGGGACGACGACGGAAAGGAAGTTGCACCGACGGAGGAGAGGGTGGAGGTGGTGCCCGGGCGGGAGGACGAAACCGCGGCAGGGACGCATTCACCCTGGGTGCAGACCTGGCCGGGTGCGCAGTTTCCGTCTCCGGCGCAGTGCGCCACGCGGCAGGCACCATCCGCGCACACGCTGCCCAACTCGCAGTCAGCGTCGGTTCCGCAGCTGAAGGAGAGCGCCGGCCCGCATCCGCCGCAGGACGTGGCGGCCAACGCCACCGCGCACGCGACGACAACGAGGAGGGGGCGGCCGGCACGCATGGGGTGCACTAAGCTACCAGCCGCCCGGACGGCGCGGAACGCATGGCGTCACCGGGGCACAACCTTCCGCCGGGGCCGCTTGTGGCCGCCACGGGCGTTGCCTCTATACTTGCCGGCCATGCCCAACTTTCCGCTGGCCCTTGTCCTCCCGGTCTGCCTCATCCTTGGTGGTTCCAGCTGCGGCAACAACAAGCCGGAGCCGCCGCCTGCTCCCAAGCTCAAGACCATTTCGCCTCCCATTGGTGACCTGGGGGGTGGTCAGACGGTGACGCTCAAGGGCGAGAACCTGGGTGGCGCGTCCGAAGTGAAGTTTGGTGCTGTGGCAGCGGCGGTGCCGGTGGTGGCGGCGGATGGGTTGTCCCTGACGTGCCTGACGCCGCCGGGCGCGCGCGGGACGGTGGCGGTCTCCGTGACCACGCCAGGTGGCACGGACACGGTGCAGAACGCGTTCACCTACGTCACGCAGGTGTTCATCACCGCGCTGGAGCCGGACCACGTGCCGGCCAACCAGGAGTCCCAGGTCACCATCCGCGGGCGCGGCCTGATTCCGCCCATGTCCGTGAAGATCACCGGTCCCAACGACGTGTCCGTCAATGCGGTGGTGGGCACGGGCACGGACCAGGCGGTGGCGGTGACCATTCCGGCGCTGGACGTGGGGAGCTACCAGCTGACGGCCACCAACGGTGAAAACCAGCTGCAGACCAGCCCCATCCCGCTCACGGTGACGGAGCCCATCCGCGTGACGCTGATTGACCCGGACAGCGGGTTTGCCGACGAGGAACTGCTGGTGCGCATTGAGGGCACCGGGTTCACCGCGTCCACGGGGGTGACCGCCGTGCTGGCCGGCACGGCGCCCTGCACGGACCTGCTGGTGGAGGATGACACGCACATCAGCTGCAGGATTCCGCCGGGCACTGCCGGGGCGGTGGACGTGACCGTGCGCCGGTCCGTGGGAGATGAGACCAAGGTCACCAACGGGTTCACCTGGCACAGCCCCACGGATGCCACCGTCCGCATCCTGTATGCGGACCCGCGCAACGGGCGCAGCACGGGCGGGCAGGAGACGCTGATTGCCGCCACCGGCGTGAGCGGGCAGACGCCCACGGTGACCATTGGTGGGGCAGCAGCCACGGTGCTGGGTGTGGTGGATGGCAAGCGCGTGCGCGTGCAACTGCCGTCCCACGCGGTGGCGGGGCTGGACGTTTCTGAGAAGGTGGCCATCAATCTGACGGCGGGGTCCGGTACGGACACCAAGCAGAATGCGTTCACCTTCTACGTGCGGCCCGGCGTGGGGACCATCAGCCCGGTCAAGGGCGCCACCGTCGGCGGGGACCGCATCACCATGTTTGGCGAGGGCTTCACCGCGCGGCACCTGCGCGTCACGTTTGACGGGGCGGAGGCCACCGAGGTGACGCGCCTGGACGGACTGCACCTCACCTGCCGCGTGCCGCCGCATTCGGCCGGCTTTGTGGACGTGCAGGTGTTCAGCGAGTTTGACGCGTCCGACGTGGCGGTGGGCGCGTTTGAGTACCGCGAGGCGGTGCGCATCACCGCGCTGGACCCGCCCACGGCGAGCATCGCCGGCGGGACCATCGTGGAGGCGCAGGGCAGCGGGTACGTGGCGGGGCGCATGGAGGTGAAGGTGGACGGCGTGGTGGTGGACAACCCCACGGTGCAGTCCAACAGCCGGATGCGGTTTGTGATGCCGCGCCGCAACGCGGTGGCCACCGTGCAGGTCAGTGTGCGGGACACGGCGGGCACGGACGCGGAGCTGTCCACCGGCACCATCAGCCTGGACTACCAGGACAAGACCATTCCCGGCGGCGGGGTCACCGGCGGCATCATCAAGCGCAACATCTCCGTCAGCGTGGTGCGGCAGGACAATGGCGCCGCGGTGAGCGGGGCCACGGTGTTCCTGGGAGACAGCTGGCAGAACGCCACGTACAAGGGCGCCACCGACGACAAGGGCATGCTGGTGCTGGCGGCCAGTGACCTCAGCGGACCGGTGACCATCACCGCGGCGCGCACCGGGTACGAGAACCAGACGCGCCTGGGGTTGAACGCGGGCGAGGTCACCTTTGCGCTGTTGCCATACGATTGGCAGAACCCGACGCCGGGCACTCCGGCGACGATCACGGGGACCGTGGGCAACTGGGCGGCGGCGGGATACCCGCTGGGCTACGCGCCCGGCGTGGTGAAGCGGGTGGCGGTGCTGTGGCTGGCGGAGCCGGACCAGGGGTTCGGGTCGCCCAATCCCGGTCCGTTCAACGTCATTGCCGAGGAGCCCAACTGCGACGTCACCATCAACAACGCCAACACCGCGCTCCCCACGAGCTTCACGCTGGACGCGGCGCCGGGCGGGCAGGTGGCGCTGATGGCGGTGGTGTACTTCTACGACTCCAAGAACGGCGTGTGTAACCCGGAGGCGCCGCCGGGCCAGCAGCAGGCCAACCCGGAAGGTGAGAGCTTCCTGCTGGTGACGGCGGGCGCGGTGGGCCTGCTCACGGACTTCCCCGTACGTTCCGGCACCAACCCCGGCGCCAACGTCCCCATCAACCGGACGGTGACGGACGGGATGGTGGTGAACCTGGTGGGCGCACCCGCGCTGGGCGGCGCGGGCCAGACCGCGCGGACCGTGGACGCGGTGCTGGATGTGGGCGCGTCGGGCGTGTTCACGTTCTTCAATCCCATTGCGGACACCGCCACGGTGCAGATGAACCAGTCGCTGCCGGCTGCGGGGTTGTCGTACTACTCGGGCGCGGACTTCATGAACGCCATCCCGTCTGCGGTGCCCGCGCCGGGTGGGGATCTCAAGTACATCCTGCACGGCATTGCCGCGCGGCCCGCCGTGGAGCAGGGGCAGATCGTGGGTTACACGCTGCCGTACAGCGAGGTGTGGAAGCGCGCGGTCACCGGCGCCCAGGAGAACCTGGAGAACTGGTACGAATTTCCAACGGGGATGAGCCCGGGCATCGGCGGGACGCTGCAGAACCGCGCGTTCAGCTGGGGCGCGCTCACGCAGGCGAGTTCGTTTGTGGTGGCGGACGTGGGGCAGGTGGACGGCAACGGCAACATCACGCCGCGGTGGACCATCTTCATGCCCGGGGACACCACGCAGCTCACCCTGCCAACGGTGTCCGGCGCGGGGGACACCGAGGACCTGCAGTCCGGCACGCTGCTGTGGCAGGTGAGTGCGTACGCGCTGTTTGAGTCTGACGGGTTCAACTTCCAGGACCACCAGGTCGGCAACCTGGGCGAGGCGCACTGGCGCGCGCGCGCGGCGTCTGACCTGGTGGACTTCCAGCTGCCCTGACGGCGTCACGCGCGGAAAGCAGAACCCGCTCCCGGACAAGATGGAGACCCTCCGTCGGCTCAGCCCCCGCCCCGCGTCCGGCCGCACCGGCGTGCGGCCGCGTAGCCTCCCCCTCGGGGGGGAGGCGGCTTGCCGCTGTCAGGCGGCAAGCGGTGGGGGGGGGGGACGTGCAGCGGGCCCCGCGTGCGTTCGCCCTGGCTGCGCGCCGTCGCCCACCCTCCACCCGCCTCGGCGCTGTGCGCCTCGGCAACCTCCCCCACAGGGCGGGAGGCAAGCGCCCATGAAGCGGCTTGCTGTCGTCCTGCTGCTTGCCGCGGCGCCCACCGCGCACGCCGCGCCGCGCCCGTGGAAGGGCACGGACGCCTGGCTGGGCGCGGTGGAGAAACGCGTGGAGGCCGGCGCAGCCTCCGTGGCGGCGCTGGGCTGGCTGCACCACCGCCTGGAGTGGCGTGACGAAGACACCAGCCCGCAGCGCCTGCAGAAGCTGCTGCAGAAACTCTCCGTTTCACCGCGCGCGCACCCGCTGGTGCGTGACCACGCGCACCTGGCATTGGCCACCCTGGCCCTGGACGCCGGTGACGTCACCACGGCGCGGGAGCACCAGCGCGCGGCGGGGGTGATCACCGCGTTCCAGGTGCTGGGGCCGTTTGAGAACGCCGGCGGCGGCGCGTTCCTGGCCCCGCTGGGCGTGGAGGAGGATCCCGGCCTGGACCGCGCGCATGACGGGCTGGCCCGACCCGTGCGCTGGCACCCGGTGGATGACGTGGGACCGCGCGGCGTGCTGGCGCTGCATGACCAGGTGTGGCCCAACGACGACACGCTGGCCGCCGTCCTGGTGTGGGTCCGCTCGGACGCGCCGCGTGACGTGGCGCTGCGCCTGGGCGCATCCGACCAGGTGGCGGTGGTGTTCAACGGGGAGGCGGTGTTCCTGGCGGACGCGCAGCATCCGGTGGCCTTTGACCAGTACGCCGTGCCGCTGCACCTGGAGCAGGGGTGGAACCGGCTGGTGTTCCGCGTGGGCCAGCTGCGCGGCGGCTGGAACCTGGCGGCGCGTCTCACCGCGCCGGACGGGTCCGCGCTGGCCGGCGTGGAGACCAGCCAAGACCCCGTCCACGAAGCCGAGGCCCGCAGCGCCCGCTTCTCCCCGTCCGGAACCGCCGTGGCGGACGCGCTGGCCGCGGTGGACACGGCGGCCCGGGACCCCAACGCCGACGCGGCTGCGCTGGAGGACGCCTGGCGGCTGCACCGCGCCCTGCGCGCGGATGACGAGCGCCAACGCCCCGCGGCGCGGGTGGCGCTGCTGGAGGAGGCGCAGCGCCGGCAGCCCAACGATCCATTCCTGCTGGCCGCGCTGGCTGAAGAACAGGCCGATGACGACGTGAACCACGCGCGCGAACTGCTGCAATCCGCGGTGGCGGCCGACCCGGGATTTGCGCCGGGCTGGCTGGCGCTGGGACGCCTGCGCGCGCGGCAGGCTCTGCCCGCTGAAGCGCGCGCCCACCTGGCGCGCGCCGCGCGGGACCGGACGCTGACCCGGGCCGCCGTGGCGCTGGCGGAAGAGCGCGTGGCGCTGGGGACGGACGTGGACGGCGCGGTGGAGGCGCTGGCAGCGGTGGCGCGGGCCCGCCCCACGTTGATGGCGCTGGAAGGTCTGATGCGGCTGGAGCAGAACCGCGGCGGGTTTCCCGCGGCGGCGGCGGCGGCGGAGAAGCTGCGCGCGGCGTGGCCGGGGCACCGCGGTGCCCGCGCCTACCTGGCGGACACCGCGCGCCGCCGCGGTGAGTGGCCGCGCGTGCTGGAGGCATGGCGCGCGGCGGCCGTCCTGGAACCGCACGGGGAGGGCCCGGCGCTGGAGGTGGCCACGGCGTTGTGGAACCTGGGGCGCACGGACGAGGCGGTGGACGGCCTGGCGGCGTTCACGGCGCGGCACCCGGACGCGACGGGTGTGTGGGAACGGTTGGGTGACCTGCAGCTGCGGCGCGGCAAGGCGCGCGACGCGGCGGAGGCGTGGCGCGCGCTGCTGCTGCTCAAACCGCAGGAGGCGCCGCTGCGCCGGCACGTGGAGGCGCTGGATTCCACCGAGCGGTTTGAAGACCGCTATGTGCTGCCGGTGGAGAAGCTGGCGGCCGCCGCGCCACCGCCGGGTGCGGCGGCGGCGGGCGCGTACGTGCTGGGACACCTGGTGGCGTACCGGCTGTATGAGAACGGCCTGACCACGCAGGTGGTGGACATGGCGTACCGGCTGGTGGACGCGGCCCGGGCCCCGCTGCTGCAGAAGCTGTCCGCGTCCTACGTGCCCGGGCGGGAGACGTTTGAGGTGCTGCGCGCGGAGCGGGTCACCGCCGCGGGCCAGGTGTTCGCCGCTGACGTGGATGAGCAGGACCCCGGCGGACCGGTGCAGGGGATGTACGTGGACCGGCGGCGCGTGACGGTGGACTACGGCCACCTGGAGCGGGGTGACCTCATCCGGCTGCGCTACCGGTTGGATGCCAGCGGGGAACGCAACCTGTTTGGTGACTTCTTTGGGCTCATGGAGGACGCGCAGGAGGCGCTGCCCAAGGCAAGCTGGGAGCTGGTGGTGGAAGCGCCCGCCACGCGCAAGCTGTACGCGCGCACGCAGCGCCTGCCGCCCATGACGTCAACGGTGGAAGGTGACCGGGTCACCTGGCGGCTGCACGCGGACAACCTGCCGGCGTTGGTGCTGGAGCCCCACATGCCGCCGTACACGGAGGTGGGCGCCTACGCAGTGATGTCCACGTACGGCAGCTGGGAGGAACTGGGGCGCTGGTACCAGGGGCTGGTGAAGGACGCGCTGGTGCCGGATGACGCGGTCCGGCGCGCCACCGACGAGCTGCTTCCCGGCGCGGTGGATGACGACGAGAAGATCCGCCGCATCCACCGGTTCGTGTTGGCGCGCACGCGCTACGTGGGCATTGAGCTGGGGATTCACGGTTGGAAGCCGTACCGCGTGGGCCAGGTGCTGGCGCGCGGCTACGGGGACTGCAAGGACAAAGCGTCCCTGATGGTGGCGATGATGAAACACGCCGGCGTGGACGCGCGGCTGGCGCTGGTGCGCACCAATGACCTCGGTCCCATGGTGGACCTCCCGTCCATGTGGTCGTTCAACCACGCCATTGCGTACGTGCCGTCACGCCGCCTGTTCCTGGACGGGACCGCGGAGTTCAGCGGCCGGGGCGAACTGCCCTACCAGGACCAGGACGCCATGGTGCTGACGGTGGACGTGGCGGACGGGCGCGTGGAGCGGCTTTCGCCCGCGGCGGCGCCTTCCACCGCCAACACCAATGCGTCTGACTACGTGGTGGAGCTGGGCGCGGACGGCTCCGCGCGGCTGACGGGGGAGGAGCGGTTTGCCGGAGCGCGCGCGCCCGACGAGCGCGCCCGCCTGCAGGACCCGGCGACGCGGCAGCAGGTGCTGGAGAAGGACCTGTCACAGGTCTACCCGGGGGCGCGGATTGTGGAAGCGTCGTTCTCGGACTCGGCGGACCTGGACGCCCCGGTGGTGTACCGGTTCCGCGCTGAGCTGCCGTCGTTTGGCAGCGTGGAGGGCGGTGAGCTGGTGGTGCCGGTGACCCTGTACCCCCACCAGGTGGAGCGCACCTACGCCGCCGCCGCGCAACGGACGCACGACGTGGTGCTGCCGTTCCCGTCGTTGACGCGCAACCGGATGCGGTTTGTGTTGCCGCCCGGCGCCCGGGTGCGCCTCCCCGCCACCGGCGGCCGTGACGTGCACACCCAAGTTGAGTTCACCCAGGTGGTCACACCGCTGCCGGATGGCTGGACAGTGGAAGAGACCCTGCACCTGAAGGCGCGGCGCATTCCGGTGCGGTCCTACGCGCCGTTCCGCCAGGTGGCGGTGGAGGCTGACCGGCGCATGGCCCAGAAGGTGCGCGTGACGCTGCCGCGCGTCGAAGCGGGGAGGGCGCCGTGAAACGGTCGGCCCTGCTGGTCCTGGTCCTGGTGGCGGCGGCCTGCCGGACCGCGCCGCCCGCGCGCACCCCTGCGCCGCCCACCCGGCCCGTGGGGCGGCAGCCCATTCCTCCCGCGCGCGCGGTGCCGCAGGGAGCCGGCGTGCTGGTGCTTTCGCAGCGGACCGGCATGGCCACCGGCCAGGACGCGGAGGCGCTGTACTGGCGCGCGGTGCAGGCGTGGCACGTGGACAATGACGCCGCGCGCGCCGCGGTCCTGGTGGAGAGCGCGCTCCGCGCGCAGCCGGCCCACGCCCGCGCACTGCTGCTGCGCTGCGCCCTGGGGGCGGCGGACCGGCGCTACGCGGCCTTTGTGGAACAGTGCGCGGCAACGGTGGAGGTGGCCTGGGGGTCCTGGGTGGCGGAAGCCGCGCTGGTCTACGCGGACCAGGCCCGCGGGCAGCACCCGGACCATGATGCGCGGGTGGCCACGGCGGCGCTGCAGGCGCTGGATTCCTGTACCCGCGGCACCGGCGCCCGTTGTGCCGCACTGGGGGCGCGCGGCCTGCGGGCGGCCCTGGGCGTGGCGGCGGCCCGCCGGGACGTGGCGTGGTGGCAGTCCCTGGCCGCGCGCGCCGGCGTGGTGACGGCGTGGACGGTGGCGGGCCCGTACGGCCCGGCGGAGGTGGACGCGTTCCGCGGCCTGGCGGGCTTTGCGCTGGCGGGCATTCCTCCGGAACCCGTCCACGCCGGTGTGCGCACGGCCGCGTTTCACCGCGTGGCCCGGCAGGTGTCTGACGGCGCCCTGCAGCCCGCGCGCCTGGCCTCCCCCGGCCTCTACGCCGCCGAATCCTGGGTCCACCTGCCACGGCCCGCGCGCGTGCTGGTGGAGGTGCGCAGCGCGGTGTCCTTCCGGGTGGCCCTGGACGGCGCGGTGGTGCTCACCCATGACGAGTGGGCCGACCCGCCGCGCCCGCGCGCCACCGCCACGGTGGTCATGGCGCCGGGATGGCACCGCGTGGGGCTGGAGGTCTCCGCCCGCGGGGTGGACCGCGTGGACGTGCGCCTCATCTCGGACGACGGGCGCGCGCCGCTGGACCAGCAGTTTGCCGCCCTGCCGGAGGGCAGTTTCCCGTCGCCCGCGGCGGTGCCGGCGCCCGGGCTGGCGGACCTGGAGACGGAAGCCGAGGCGCTGTTCCGCGCCTCACCGGACGACGTGGAGGCGGCGCTGGCGGCGGTGGCCGCCCACGCAGCCAACGGGGATGCCGCGCGGGCGCGCCGCCTGGCGGAGGACGTGGTGGAGGCGTTCCCGGCCAGCGCGCGCGCGCTGCAAATGCTGTCCACCGTGGTGGAGGATGACCAGGCGTTGCCCGCGGCCGTTCGGCAGTCCCTGGCACGCGCACACTGCGAGAAGGCGCTGGCCGTGGATCCGCGCGTGCTCATCTGCCGCTACCGCCTGGCCGTGCTGGACCAGGCGCGCCGCCCGGAAGACACGCTGCGCGCGCTCACGGCGCTGGTGACGGACCGTCCGGACTATCCGCACGCCTGGCGGTCCCTCATGGAGGTCTACCGCGCGCTGGGCTGGAACGCGGAAGCCGCCGCCGCGGCGGACCGGGCGCTGGCGCTGGGGGCGGTGGACGGCGTGGTGGACCCGGCCGCGGCGTTCTTCCAGTCCCTGGGCGAAGGCGCCCGGGCGCGCGCCCTGCGCCTGCGTTCCGCCCTGGTGGACCGGGAGCCGTTCAGCCCGCGGCTGGCGGAGTGGCTGGCGGACGGCCTGGACGACGAGGCCGCGCTCAAGGAATGGGACCGGTTGCTGCGCGTGTTTCCGGACCATCCCGACCAGGTGGACCGGCTTGCGCTGGTGCGGCGGTCACGGGATGCGCGCACGTACCACAAGGCGCTGGAAGCGCACGTTGCGCGCTTCCCCGCTGACGGTGACGGAATCCTGCAGTGGTGCACGCTGTCGCGGTCACTGGGCGACGCGCGGGCCCTGCGGACCTGCCTGGAGCGCGCGGACGCCGTGGTGCCCTCGTCATCCCTGCTGTACCGCCTGCGGGAGGAGACCGCTGGCCGCGAGGTGGGAGACGACCCGGCACTCCCGGTGCGGGAGGTGCGGTCGCTCGTGGAAGAGCTGGAAGCGGCGCGCCGCGCGGGTGCCCCGTGGCTGGGTGACGCCGCGACCGTGGTGCTGGTGGACCATGGACGCCGGGTGCTGGCGCGTGACGGCGGCGGCTACTCCGCGAAGCACCGCGTGGTGCGGATCGGCACGCGGGACGCCGCTGACGCCATGGGGGAGATCCGCGCCGGTAACGACGAGGAATGGCGCGTGCTGCGCGTCCTGAAGGCGGATGGCCGCGTGCTGGAACCGGAGGTGGGCCAGGGCAAGGGGGACGTGAGCCTCAGCGGCCTGGAGCCGGGTGACACGGTGGAGATGCGGTCGGTGACGCTGGGGCGCCCCCCGCCCGTGGACGGCCGCTTCTGGGAGTGGTTCCTGCTGGGTGACCGCTACCCGGTGCTGCACGCGGAGTACGTCCTGGATGTGCCGGCGGCCTTGATGTCGTCGTTGCGCATTGCGGAGCGTGGGGTGGCCGCGCCGCGGGTGGTGACACTGGACGGTGTGGTCCGCCACGCGTGGGCCCTGGACCAGGTCCCCGCGCGCGTCCCTGAACCGTTCTCCCCCAACGCCGCGGAGTACCAGCCGCGCGTGCTGGTGGCGCTGGGACCGGACGACGGCCCTGACGCGCGGACCGTGTGCCGGCGCCTGGCGGGCACCGCGCGGACCGGCCGCACCCTGGGGGACTGGAACGCGCACGTGGCGCGCGCGGGCGGGGGGCCGGATGTGATCCTGGAGCGCGTGCTGGACGAAGTGCGCGCGCGCGTGGAGCCCGCGGCCGGGCCGTGGGAGGCGGAGTCCGCCGCGGCGCTGGGACGGGGCATGCACCTGCCGCTGGCGCGGGCGCTGCTGCGGGCCAACGGCGTTCCCGCGCGGGCGGTGGTGGCGCGCGGTGCGCTGGCGGCGGAGGCGGGGCTGGCGGTGCCGGGTGACCATGACGTGCTGCTGCTGGTGGTGCCGCTGCCGTCGGGGGACCGGGTGTTCACGCAGCTGGGCGGGCGGCTGGTGGACGGGGCGCCGCCGTGGCTGGTGACCGGGTCCGCGCTGGAAGCGGACTGTGACGAGATGGCGCGCTTGGGGCGGCGGTACGACCCGCCCGCGGTCCCCGCGGATGCGTGGGAACACCAGGTCCGGGTGGACGCCACGGTCACCGCCGCGGGGCTGCTCAGCGGAACGGTGCGCGCGCAGGTGGCGGAGCCGGCCGCCGGCTCGCTGCGTGAGGAACTCCGCCGGGCCACGCCATCCCAGGTGGAGGCGTGGTTGTCGTCGCTGCTGCAGGCGCACTTCCCCGGTGTGCAGCTGGTGTCCACCGTGACGTCGGACCCGGGGGCGCGCGCGGGGCCGCTGGAACTGGAGCTGCGCTTCCAGAGCACGGACACGGTGCGGCGCTCGCCCCTGGGCGCGTGGACCTGGGACCGCTTCCTGGAGCAGCCGCTGCTGGATGACGCGCTGGGTGGGAGCACGCCGGAGAGCTACCTGCGCGTGTCCGCCCGGAAGACGCCGCTGGTGCTGGGCCGGCCCTACCGCGAGCGCACGGTGGTGCACCTGGACCTTCCCGCTGGCGCCACCGGCGTGGTGGTGCCGCGGGCGCTGGAGGCGCGCGGCCGCGGCTTCCTGGTGAAGCAGGACGCGGTGGTTCAGCCGGGCGCCGTGACGATCACGCGGGTCACCCACGTGGAGCCGGAACGCATCAGCGTGGAGGATTTCCCGGCGTGGCGCGCGCAGGTGGAACAACTGGTCCGGGATGGGCGCAACGCGCTGGAATACCGGCTGGCCGAGCCGCCCCCGTGAGCGGCGCGCCGGATGTCGTCGTCACGCTGCAGCCGCCGGCGTCCGCGGACAGGGTGCGCCTGCTGCAACTGCCGGTGCGTCCCGGCGGCAACGCGGGAGCGCACGCGGCGGCGGATGGGAGCATGTGGCGCGCCGCGCGGTGGGCCTCCGGGCCGGCGTCCGTCCAGGTGCGCCGCGTGCAGGACGCGCTGGAGGTGCGCGCGTGGGGCCCGGGCGCCGCCCAGGCCGCGGCGCACGTGCCCGGGGAGCTGGGGTTTGACGACGACGACACTGGCTTTGCCCCCGCGGGCGAGCTGGGCCGGCTGTTGCGCCGCACCGGACGCATCCGCCTGGGCCGCACGCGGCGCGTGTTGGACGCGCTGCTGCGCGCGGTGCTGGAACAGAAGGTGTCCGGCCAGGACGCGGGCCGCGCGTGGCTGGGCATCTGCCGCGCGTGGGGCGAGCCGGCGCCGGGCCCCGTGCCCGTCCCGCTGTGGGTCCCGCCGGCGCCGGCGGAACTGGCGCGCCGCGCGTACTTTGAGTTCCACCCCTTCAACGTGGAGATGAAGCGCGCCAACACCCTGCGGCACCTGGCCGCGCACGCGCGCACGCTGGAGGCGCTGGCGGACCTCCCCGCTGACGAGGCGATGCGCCGCCTGGAGACGTTTCCCGGCGTGGGCCCGTGGACCAGCGCGCAGGTGGCGCTGGAGGCGCTGGGCCACCCGGACGCGGTGCCGCTGGGGGACTACCACCTCCCGCACCTGGTGAGCTTTGCATTCACCGGCGAGCGCGTGGGCACGGACGCGCGCATGCTGGAACTGCTGGCCCCATACGCCCCGCACCGCGCGCGTGTGGTGATGCTGCTGTGGGCGTCTGACATCCGCGTCCCGCGGCGTGGACCGCGCCTGTCCATCCGCGATTTCCGGCGGCACTGACTGACCCGGCGCTCTGGATGTTCGACTATCCTGTCAGGGAGTTCACCCAAATGTGCCCACCCGCCCTCAATCCCCGACGAGGATGTGCACCTGACGGCACGGTCAGGACACCAAGGACCGCGTGGGGCACACCCGCAAAGTCGGCGTTACTGGCACACCATACTGATGGATCTCGTGCCGGTGTCGTATGAACTTGTGCTGCAGTTGTTTCCGGCTGGTCCCGTCCAGACCCGCGAGAAGAAGCCGCCCGTTCCCCCAACAGTAAGTCCAAGATTCGATGTATTGCTGGTGTACGTGTACGACGTCGAACCAGTGCGGGCAGCACATGATGAGTTGCTGGTGAGATGGGTCGAAGGCGCTTTGTAGAACTCGGGAATGAACTGCCAGGCACCGAAAGCGGTGCCATCCTGCCTAGTGATTCGAACGGTGGTCGCACTCGATGTCACCGAGATGATCTCCTGGCAGTAGGTCGTTCCACAGGAGGGTGCGGTTGAATAGCTATACGTTGTTGGACACGGCGAACATGTTGGCGCGGATCCACTCCAGCTGCCGCTCAACTGGCAGGTCCGCGAGCTGGCCCCAGACATCACGTAGTACGTATTACAGGAGTAGGTCGCGGTGCTGCCATATGTCGTGGTCGGGGCGCTCACGCTGCCATTTGTCGGGTTTGAGAGCGAGCCGCAGTTTATGGGTGGGCAGGTTGGTGCCGACCCGCTCCAGGTGCCTCCGGCGCCGCAGGTCCGGGTGCTCGAGCCGCTGATGTTGTAGCCGGTATTACAGGCGTACGTGGCGGTGGCGCCGAAGGTGGTCGTTGGCGCGCTGACCGTGCCATTGCTCGGGTTTGTCAGCGAGCCGCAGTCCACGGGCACGCACGACAGGGCCGAACCGCTCCAGAAGCCTCCGGTTCCGCAGGTCCGGGTGCTCGATCCACTGATGTTGTAGCCGGTATTGCAGGAGTACGTGGCGGTGCCGCCCAGTGTGGTCGTTGGCGCGCTGACCGTGCCATTGCTCGGGCTGGTCAGCGAGCCGCAGTCCACCGGAACGCAAGACGGGGCCGAACCACTCCAGGCGCCTCCGGTGCCGCAGGTCCGGGTGCTCGCGCCACTGATGTTGTAGCCGGCATTGCAGGAGTATGTGGCGGTCCCGCCGAATGTGGTCGTTGGCGCAGTGACCGTGCCATTGGTCGGATTGGCCAGCGAGCCACAGTCCACCTGCACGCACGACGGGGCCGTACCGCTCCAGAAGCCTCCGGTTCCGCAAGTCCGGGTGCTGGAGCCGCTGATGGGGTAGCCGGCATTGCAGGAGTAGGTGGCGGTGCTGCCATATGTGGTCGTTGGCGCGCTGACCGTCCCATTGGTCGGACTTGTCAGCGAGCCGCAGTCCACCGGCACGCACGACGGGGCCGAACCGCTCCAGACGCCTCCGGTGCCGCAGGTCCGGGTGCTCGAGCCGCTGATGTTGTAGCCGGTATTACAGGCGTACGTGGCGGTGGCGGCGAACGTGGTCGTTGGCACGCTGACCGTGCCATTGGTCGGACTTGTCAGCGAGCCGCAGTCCACCGGCACGCACGACGGGGCCGTACCGCTCCATGTACCTCCGGTATCGCAGGTCCGGGTGCTGGATCCGCTGATGTTGTAGCCGGGACTGCAGGAGTACGTGGCGGTGCCGCCCAGTGTGGTCATTGGCGCGCTGACCATGCCATTGCTCGGATTGGTCAGCGAGCCGCAGTCCACCGGCACACACGACGGGGCCGTACCGCTCCATGCACCTCCGGTATCGCAGGTCCGGGTGCTCGAACCGCTGATGCTGTAGCCGGTATTGCACGAGTACGTGGCGGTGCCGCCCAGTGTGGTCGTTGGCGCGCTGACCGTGCCATTGCTCGGATTGGTCAGCGAACCGCAGTCCACCGGCACGCACGACGGGGCCGAACCGCTCCATGCACCTCCGGTGTCGCAGGTCCGGGTGCTCGAACCGCTGATGCTGTAGCCGGTATTGCACGAGTACGTGGCGGTGCCGCCCAGTGTGGTCGTTGGCGCGCTGACCGTGCCGTCGCTCGGGTTTGTCAGCGAGCCGCATTCTACCGGCACGCACGAAGGAGCCGAACCGCTCCATGAGCCTCCGGCCTCGCAGGTTCGGGTGCTGGAGCCGTTCATGGTGTAGCCGGTGTTGCAGGAGTACGTGGCAATGCTGCCGTATGTGGTTGTTGGCGCACTGACAGTGCCATTGCTCGGGCTTGTCAGCGAATTGCAGGCCGCCACCACACACGCCCCGCCGGCACAACCGATGAGGCAGGTCGACGTTTCCGTCCACCCGCAGCCGGTCAGGGCGCAGGTTTCTTCATTCCCGTTGCCGCTACAGCGCGTCGCGCTTGGGAGACACGGGTCGGTGCAGGCCGGTCCACCATCTCCCCCGTCCGCGAATCCACCATCTTGAACCGCAGGGCCCCCATCACGCGGCGCTCCGCCGTCGGGCGGCCCGGAGGCCGACGAGCCGGACGTGTTGGAGGAGGAGATCTGGGAGGCCGCGGCCGACGAGGGCCCGATTTCGATGGAACCCCCCGATGGCGACCCAGAGGAGGCGCCATACGAAGAAGGAGCGGACGACGAAGCGCCGGACGAGGACGGCCCCGAGGAACTGGTGCCACAAACGGCGGTGTCTTCGTCAACAACGTCATCGCAGTCGTTATCCTGGCCGTCGCACCACTCGTTCGTGGGTCCGGTCGCACCTTGGCAGGGACTCCAGTGGACGCCATCGGTACACGTCTGTAGGCCGCTCCGACACTGCCCAACGTCGCTGCCGCAGTGGCGCTCTCCACCCTGCGCGCACACGGTGGAGTTGGATTCATCATCGTCCACCACATCCTGGCATCCGGGGTCGTCGGGGTAGTCCGCCAACCCATCGCTGTCGTCATCGCTTCCATTTCCACAGGCCCCTACAGGAGAGGGCTTGAGTTCCACTTCCAGAGTGCCGTGGCCCGGGTCGTCGGATTGGACCACGAGATACCCTGAGGTCGCGCGCTCGCTGCGCGAATAGACCACAACAATGGCGGTGGACCCGCCAGGCTCCACCGTTAGCCCGTTGAACACCTCCGCGAGCGAGAAGTCGTTGTTGGCGTCGGTTGACCTGACTCCCACGCTTCGGATGGTGAGTGGAGCGCGCCCGAAGTTGCCCAGGCTGACCGTGCCCTGCAAGGTCAACATGAGCGGGTTTGTCAGGTGTCCCGCAGAGAAATCCAGCGGTGACGGGGACGCCATGATGCGCGGAAGTGCCGGTCCGAACAAGGTGACGCGAACTTCCGGCAGGTCCGGGTCATTGCTCCTGAGCACCAGCGTTCCCGTGTCCTCCCCGGGGCCCAGCGGCGTGAACCGCACGTTCACGTTGTGCGATTCGGCGCGGGGGAGTGTAAAGGCCAAGGGCTGGGCAGGAAGGGCGAAGTCGGGAGAGCCAGCGTCCGCATCTACAAATATCGCGCTGACGGCCAACGGCCCGTCACCTTGGTTGAGAACTTGTATCGGAAGGTCTTGGGTCTCTCCCAGCGGCACCCAGCCAAACTCCAGGGTGGTGGGAGACACAGAGATCCTCCCGGAGACTGTTGTGATGTCGTCATCATCATCAAGGATCGGACAGGCGCAGTCAGCCACCAGCAAACCGCCCATCAGGAAGAGCACCCACGCCCTGGTCACCCGGTTCTTGTTTGTCATTGGTGAACCTCCCCGGCAGAGGCAACAAGGAACTCAGAGAGACCCTCCAGAGCCTTGTGTCTGCGTAGGCACCCATGGTGCACCGACGGTGGCTGCGGCATTCTTATGTCAATGCCCCCCCCCTGTATGGGCGCCGCTACCGCGGTGCCGGCCCGGCGGAATACCCTCCTAAGGATGATCACAGTCTTTCGCCATCTTACGCCTCCCGCGCAGGACCTCTTGGTAGAGGCCTGCGGGCGGTTCGATGCCGGGCAGGCGCTGGCCTTGCGGAGGTACTTCGAAGGGCGACCGCGCGCACCTAAGGGGGAAACGCGCCAGGCGGCATACGGCCAGCTCAGCCGCGCGGTCACGACGGCTATCGCCGGCAGCCTGGCGCTCGCCACGGTGGACCCGCGCTACCACCGTCTCGTGCTGAGCAACGACTTCGCGCTCCTCAAGGCGTACTGTCCGTCCGTGTACTCGCGCTATGACAGCTTTCCGCCTGATATGCGGGCGCCGCCCAGCCCGGCCATCAAGCGCCTGATCGACGACGCCGCGACCGAGATGATCCACCTGAGCGGCTTGCCGGAACCGCTGTCCCGTGTTGACAGCGTCCGCGCGTATTCCATGGCGGCGGTGCTGGCCGTCACGCTGGTGGACCACGGTCTCCGTCCCGGCATCCGGGACCTGTGGAAGGACATCTTCCGCCGGGCCGAAGGCGCGGGGGCGCTCGCGCGTCCCTACTTCCGGGCACAGTTCTGCTATTTGGGTTCATTCGTCGGTGAGTGGAACGACTACGTTCAGTGGCTCATGGAGCCGGCCAACCGCCTGCTCGAGGAGGCCGACCTCGTGTGCTTCTCGCGCGAGGACCTGGGCGACCCCCTGTACAATTGCGTGGCCGCCCTGGTGGCCGGGCGGCCGTACGGCGCACTGGACGCACTCCACCCAGCGCGACCGGAGAAAACGGTGACGGATATCCTGGGATTTGCGCGCGGCGCGGCGCACCGGCACAGCCACTTCAGGACGCCCGGCCTGGTCGCCGGAGTGTTGAGTTGGGCCATGATGGGCCGGGACTTGGCAGCGAGGCTCCAGCCCCGCCGCGCGGTTGATGACAACGAGGCGGCCTGCGTCTCTGCGCAGCTGCGACGCGGGATTGCCAAAGTCACCGAGGTGCTCGATCAGCGGGGGGCGCGCTTCTGGCAAGCGATGGAGGAGGTGGGGGACCAGCACCAACGTGAGTTCATGTTGCGCTGCTGGGCCACCTTGATGCTTGACGGGGGCGCGGCGGGGCAGCACGGACCGGACGACTGGTTCTTCGGACGTACCTGAGCGCTGAGGCGGACCGGCCGGGCCGCGCACGGGCACCCGGGTTCTGACGCCGTGCTTCGGCGGAGGGCTTCCATCGGTCGGTCGCCTATTGGATGGGTTTGCCCCCCCGTGCCACCGGCTGGTAGCACGCCGCCATCAACCAATGCGGGGCACGCGTCACGCGGCCCGCGAGGAGGCCACTTGGCTGACCGTCCATTTGATGCGCAGAGCATCATCCAACTCCCCCGGCTCAATGCCGATGAAACCCACACCGCGGTCCAGCAACTGACCGCGGAGGCGGCCGCGGTGCCCGGCCTGCCGGGCGGCATCTCCGACGCCCTGGCGGAGATGAAGGCCTCCGACGCCCGGCTGCTTGCCGCCATGGCCTCCAAGGGCCGCGCCGAAGCCAAGGCCGCCATTGACCCGAACCGCGCCCGCGCCGCGGACAAGTTCTCCGACTGCGCGTGGGGCGGGACCCGCAGTTGGTTGGAGGGTTTTGAGGAGTTGCCGGAGGCCTACCAGCCTGATCCGCAAGCGGTGCGCACGCTCAAGACGCGCCTGTTTGGTGATGGGAGCGGGTTTCTCGCGCAGCCGTTCAAGGAGCAGTGGGCCGAGTGTGACCGCCGTCTGCTCGTCATTGCTGAAGAGGGCCTGGCGCCGCTGTTCACCAAGCTGGGCGGAGACGGCTTCCTGCGCGCGCTCAAGGATTCCCACGCGGAGTACGGCGCCGCGCTGCATGTCACCGCGGCGGCGCCGTGGGTTGCGCCGGATTTGGATGTGCGCGGCCCAATGCAGGAATGCCAGTACGCCATTCGGTTCTATGCCACGCAGGTCGTCGCCAGCATCAAGCCCAAGGACCCGGCAACCCGGGAACGCGCTGACCGGCTCCTGCGCCCGCTGATTGAGTGGAAGTCGGAAGTCACGCCCGCTCCGGCGGCAACTCCTATCTGACATCGGCGCACCCCTGACCACCCTCCAGGGTGCCTCCGCCGCTCTGCATTGCGGTTGGACCACCCTCCAGGGTGCCCTCCACCGCTCTGCATTGCGGTTGGACCACCCTCCAGGGTGCCTCCCGCCACTCTGCATTGCGGTTGGACCACCCTTCAGGGTGCCTCCCACCAGTCTGCATTGCGGTTGGACCACCCTTCAGGGTGCCCTCCACCAGTCTGCATTGCGGTTGGACCACCCTTCAGGGTGCCCTCCACCAGTCTCCATTGCGGTTGGACCACCCTTCAGGGTGCCTCCCACCACTCTGCATTGCGGTTGGACCACCCTTCAGGGTGCCCTCCACCAGTCTGCATTGCGGTTGGACCAGCCTCCGGGGGTCGCCGCGCGTGATGCGGGTCACGGTTGCGGCCGGTCACCCGGCTCGCTGGATGCTGGGGTATCAGCGCCCGTTGGCGCCACTGAACCTGAGGAGAACCGCAGTTCACTCAAGGGACTCACGCTGCCGGAAGCCGAAGCGTGACACATCAAGAACGGCGTTCCGGAGGTACCCATCGCGTCGGTGCCGGGTGCCGCAGCCATGGAACCGGGGCGGGCTGCTGGGTCCCCGCGGCGTATCGGTCGGTGCGCGCGTGGTGGAACCCACGGCGATACTGAACCGGCAAAACCCTGTCGGTCTTCCTGTGGTGCCTGGACGCGGAGCTCCCGGACCTCATGCTGGTGACCAGGCCTGCGTGCAGCGCGGCACGGGGAGTGTGCCTGCGGAGACCTGGGCGTGCTGATGGGCATCCTGCGGACGCGGTCACGCAGCGTGTGGCCCGGCGTGCTCATGCAGGCGCTGCACAACGGGCTGGTGGCGGGCGCGGCATTTGGCGGCACGGGGTTGGTGGACCTGGAACCGCTGGTGGCGTCCCAAATGTCCGGGCCCGTGCTTGCCGCGTTGGGGGCATCCACCCGCACCGCGGGCGTGGCTGGCGTGGCGCGCGCGCGCGGAGGGTTGACGGGGTTCGTGCACGGCTGCGCCTTGCACCCATCGGGTGATGGAGGGACGCTCCGGTCATGACATCGCTGCCGCGCGCCAACCGGTCACACTTGGAAGCCATCAGCGTGGAGGACCTGCTGGGTCACGTGGACACGGGACACATCCGGGTTCCGAGGTTCCAGCGCGACTTCAAGTGGGACCAGGCCGACGTCATCCGCCTGCTGGATTCCATCTACCGTGGTTATCCCGTGGGTACCCTCCTGTTCTGGGAACGGCCCCGGCCCGCCGAGGATGTGCGTCTTGGGGCACGCGTCATACCTGCCCCGGAACGGGCGGACGCCTGGCTGGTGCTGGACGGACAGCAACGCGTCACCGTGCTGGCCAACGTGCTGCATGACCCCGGGCAGGATGGCGTTACGGACCCGGTCTTCAGAGTGGCGTTCGACTTGCGCTCGCGCGAGTTCGTCCCGGCCGGCGGACACGAACCGCACGTGCTGCCGCTTCATGTGCTGCGCGACTTTGGTGACCTCCTGGCGTGGTTCCAATTGAACCAGGCGGACCTTTCCCACCAGGGCGCCGCGCGGGACCTTCTCGGGCGCCTGCTTGGCTACCGCCTGGCGGTGCACGTGCTCCGCGACGAAAGCGAGGACACGGCGCGCGAGGTGTTTGACCGGATGAATCATTCCGGCAAGGCGCTGACGGCGGTGGAGGTGTTCACCGCGGCCCAACCGGGGGCGTCGCAGGTATCGCTCCCGTTGCTCGCGGTGGAACTGGAGCAGCAGGGCTACGGGGTCATCTCCGTGGAGCAGCTGATGAACGCCATCATCATCGCTGATGGACGGGACCCCACGCGCGGCGCAGCCGAAGCCGCCCGGGATGCAGCGCGGGACGGTGCCATGGAGAGGGTCCTGCCGGCCACGCGCGCCGCCGCGGCCTTTGCCATGGACGCGGGGATGCAGTCACTTGCTTTGCTGCCTGCCTTCTCCACGTGGATCGCGTTGGTCCGCTTCTTCCACCTCCATCCCCGCCCGCACCCGCGCAACCTGATCCTCCTGCGCCGCTGGTTGTGGCGTGACCTCTATGTGCGCGCGTTTGCAGATGACAACCGGACGCCCCAGCGGTTCATCCTTGCCAGCGTGACGACGGACGAGGACGCGTCCGTCCAGGCGCTGCTGGAACGGACAGGGGCAAACCGTCATCCGCTGGTGCTGGACCAGAAGTACGATCCACGCGCGGCGGATGCGCGCGCGGCGTTGAGGGTGCTCCTTGCCCTTGAACCCAGGGCGCTGGATGGCCACCCCACGCGTGCCGCGGACGTTCGGAAGAAGGCATGGGCCAACCTCCCGCGCCTCGTGCCCGGCGGCCTCTCCGTGGCCAACCGTCTGCTGTGGGGTCCTCGCGAACACGACACGTGGGCGGACTGGGCGCAGGACCAGGACACCCCCACACCACCCGCGGAATTCCTGGTCAGCCACGGTGTCACGCCGGAGACATGGCAACTCCTGGTGGCGGGCCGGGACGAAGAAGCGCTCCGTACGCGGCGCGTGCACCTGGAGCGGGAGTGCCAGCGCTACGTGGACGCGCGCGCGGAGTGGGAGCAGGAGGACCGCGGGCCCATCCGCCTGGAGGACGAGGATGTCGGAGGCGACTGTCTGGTTGCGTGACGTGCAGGTGGGGACCCTGGGATTCGCGTCCGGAAGTTCGGCTTTCCGTTTTGAGCGGAACTACCGGGACATGCCCAACCGCCCGGTGCTTTCCCAGCAGTTTGAACAGCGGGGGCTGGACAGGGCCTACCAGTCCGGCGCCGGACTGCCGGCGTTCTTCGTTCACCTGCTCCCTCCCAACGGCAGCGAACTGCGGGCGCTCCTGGACCGCATGCTGGAGAACCCTGGCGACGCGCGCCTGCTCGAGCACCTGGGGCAATCACTCCCCGGGGCGGTGCGCGTGCTCCTGGCCCGCACGGCCGAGGCACAGACTCCGGCGCCGGCAGGTTCACAGGCGTCCGGACCGCTGCGCTTTTCGCTTGGGGGGATGCAGTTGAAGTTCAGCGCGGACAAGCCGTCCTGGGAGCCGCGGTTTGCGCTTCCCGCCGCGGGCCTCGGAGGCCAGTGGATCCTCAAGGCGCCCGCCATGGGCTGGCCGGACCTTGCCCGGACCGAGCGCCTGGTGACAGCGTGGGCAGGGCTGCTGGGCATCACGGTGCCGGAGTCCGGTCTTGTTGCCGCCCTCCAGGGTCCTGAACCTGCCCGTGTCCCTCCCCGACGACATGCTGTTGCTGGCAACACGCCGCTTTGACCGCGATGAGGAAGGTGGTGCCGTCCATGCCGAGGACCTTGCACAGGCATTGGGGCTTCGCGCAGACCCCAACGCCGCGTACCGGGGTGTGACCTACGCGGGCATCGCGCGTTTCGTCAGCACGCTGATGGACGCGGACGACCACGTGGAGTTCGCGCGGCGGCTTGTCTTCATGGTGCTCTCCGGGAACGGTGATGCGCACGCCAAGAACTGGGGCATCTTCTACCCGGATGGCATCCATGCGCGGCTCTCCCCGGCGTACGACCTCGTCTTCACGCGGTCCTACGTGCGCGGGAGTGAACTCGCGTTGAAGATGGGCAGGGCTGCGGACCGGTCGTGGGGCAGCGTGACGCGGGCAAGCCTGCTCTCCGCGCTGGCCGGGACCGGCGTCGGTGCCGCCGTGCTGCAGGACACCCTGGGCACCATGGTGGAGACGGCAACGGCACGCCTGGGGGACGCGCTTGCACGCGTGGAGGCACCTCCAGACAGCAGCACGCTGCAGGCGCTCCGCACCCACCTGGAAGTCATGCGGGTGGCGCTGGGAACGTGACCCGCACCCGGCTCACGCCTCGTCGTCGTTCCGTCGGAAGCCCGGTGCATCCTGCGCTTGGTCGGGCCAGCCACGGCGCCGCGCCCCCACGCCCGTGTCCATCTGGTTGGATGCTGCGGAGCTGCGCCATGCGAACATCCTACCGGGCCGCGAGGTGCGACGCGGGCTTCCTTACCTCAGTCACCCCGGAGCGCACGCAACTCCCTGGCCGCTCAGCCCCGAGCCGCCGAAGACCGGGTAGCCCGCCCAATGGGTGAAACGCGCGGCACTCCTGCCCTCGACATTCCAATTCGGCAAGGGGCTACCGCGTGCGGGCCAGCCGTCCACGCCGTAGCGGAGGCTGCTTGTGCGCCCAGGTAGCGGCAAGCTCAGGCGGCCGCGTGGTGCGCGCGTGCACCGCCCTGCCCGGTGTGGCCACGGCAGCGGCCTGTTTCCCCCGGCTTGCTGGATCCCCGCAGGTGATCTGCCTACTTCTCTTCGATCGGCTCTTGAACCCCGAGCGCGTCCCACGCCGGACCTCGGGTCCGAGCCGGGGCGAAGCCGGTCGAGCTGTACCGCGCGGAGCGGAGGACTCCTGTGCGCACTCCTAAAGATGGGGAGCCACGCGAAAGGCGTCATCATGGTGGCCAGTTCCGCCCCGCCCCATCAAAGGCGCCGGCCTCCTCGGGCCGGTGCAATCGTGCGCCGCGTCGAAGGCCGGCTGAGTCGAAGGGCCCCACAGCAGGAACGGCGCTTCTTCGCCCCCGCCGATCCGGCGCGCGCCTGACTCGAGCTCTGCGGCGACCCGTCGGTGAGGAGTCGTGGGCATCCGGCTGGGGGCCTACGGTTTCGTAGGATTTTGGTCCCACTGGAATTGTGCGATCACGCGGCAATGACAAATCGCTCAACGTCGGCGTCCTCGTGTGACCCTCGTGCAACGGGAGGCCAGGCGGTCCTGGTCGCCATGGCGCTGCTGCCCTGGCTGGCGGCGTGCGGGGGCCATGCAGCGGTCCAGAGCCATCCGGACGCCTCGGAGGTCCGTGACGCCGGAAGAGTCGGAGCGGACGCGGGCAATACAAACGAGCCCGACGCGGGCAATACGAGCGAACCCGACGCGGGCAATACGAGCGAGCCCGACGCTGGCAACACGAGCGAGCCCGACGCGGGCAATACGAGCGAACCCGACGCGGGCATTACGAGCGAACCCGACGCGGGCAATACGAGCGAACCCGACGCGGGCAATACGAGCGAACCCGACGCGGGCAATACGAGCGAACCCGACGCGGGCAATGCGAGCGAACCCGACGCGGGCAATACGAGCGAACCCGACGCGGGCAATACGAGCGGACCCGACGCGGGCAATACGAACGAACCCGACGCGGGCAATACGAGCGGACCCGACGCGGGCAATACGAGCGAACCCGACGCGGGCAATACGAACGAACCCGACGCGGGCCAAACCCCTGCGCTCGACGGGGGCGAGCCCGACCCCGCACCTCCAGCGCCCGAGACGCTGGGGCTCTCGTGCGCGACCGCGGCGGACTGCGACGACGGCAACCCCTGCACGGTCGCGAGCTGCGACCTCGACGCGGCGCTGGGTCGGAGGGCCTGCGTGGTCGCCCCGCGGCCGCTCGGGGCGCTCTGCAGCGACGGCAACGCCTGCACGGTCGACGACCACTGCGTCGAGGCCCGGTGCCGGGGGACGGCCCGGGGCTGCGACGGCGCCTGCGACACCGGCGAGTGCGATCCTGCGACAGGCTGCGAATCGGTACCCGACGGAACCACGTGCGACGATCGTGATCTCTTCACCACCGGGGATGCCTGCACCGGCGGCCGCTGCCGAGGGGCGTCCGAGTGCGTGCCGCCGCAGCCCGCCCCCTGCGTCGCGGGCGTGATCGACCATGTCGGCGGGACCTGCTCGGCCGCCTACTACGCCGCCGGCCAGGCCTGCCCTGATGACGGCGACCCCTGCACCCGTGACGAGTGCGACGGGCTGGGCACGTGTGTCCACCCCGGGCGCGGGCAGGGCGCGGCGTGCAGCCACGGCTGCGGCCCCGGGATCTGCGCGGCCGACGGGGCGTGCGTGCTCGCGACCAGCGAGTGCGGCCGGCTCGACAACGCCTGCGGCCAGGGCGGGTGTGACGGTGATGCGTGCGTCTACGACAGCGGCGATGACGCGGCCTGCGACGAGACGGGCACCAACTGCGCCGCGAGCCTCGGAGCGTGCTTCACCGGTGGGTGCGGCGACGGCTGGTGCACCGGCGGCGAGCAGGAGTTCAACTGCACGGCGGACTGCTCCTCGCCCTGCGAGTTCGACTGCCTGGAGAGCTGCGCCAAGACGTACCGCGCCTTCCCCTGGCGGGGCGCGTGGCGGGCGGCCCAGAGTGCGGCGTACGGCTTCCCGCTCCACTCGCGCTTCCAGACCCAGTCGTTCACGCAGATGCTCCAGGACGGCATCCGCTGGCTCCATCTTGTCGTCGATTACTGCCAGCCCGGCGTCTCGAGCGGCCCGATCTGCCTCTGCCGCGGCGACGACACCTGTCCCGCCGCCTCGACCCCGCTTGACGGGCGGCTCACGGAGGTACGGGCGTTCCTGGAGGCGCGCCCGGGGGCGGTGGTCACGCTCTACTTCGAGCGCGCGTTCGTCTCGGATGACGATCTCAAGGCGGCCATCGACCGGGCCGGGCTCGCGCGCTGGCTGTACCGCGACCGGCCCACGTACGACGAGCGGTTCGACGTACGGCTCGCGACCATGGCGCGCCATGATCGCCGGCTCGTTGTGATCGGTGGTCCGTACATCAGCCTCCGCCACGTCTTCCTCACGAACGACGGTCCCCCGGTGGCGGCGGGAGCCGGCCCCAGCCGCGGTCCGTCGAGCATCTTCGTGTTGAACGCCGACAACGAGCCGCCGTGGGACTGCGAGCGTGCGGGCCTCGGGCCCTTCGACCCGCCCTACGACCAGGACCCGCCCGGGCGGCTGTTCGCCGTACGGCACACGCTCGAGGGCCGCGATTCGTCCGTCGAGACGGACCGGGTGAGTACCGCCTGCTTCAACGGCCGGCTCGCCGAGCACTCGGACGCCTGCGTTGAGCGTCATCCGGGCGTGGCGCCGCTGACCGTTGCCCTCACGGCGTACTACGACAGCCATCCGGACGCGCTCAAGCCGGTGGTCCACCTGGCGAGGTCGACCCGCATCGTGCGGTGCGGGTCCAACGTGGCGAGCCCGCTGAGTCAGTGCCCCGAGGACGTGGCCACCTGCAGCTCCGACGCCGCCTGCCCGCAGGGCGCCACCTGCAACTGGCTCGGGGTCTGCGTCGACTGTGTCGCTGACGGCGACTGTGCGGACGGGCAGTACTGCCACGACGCGTGGAGTGCTTGCCTCACGCGGCTCCCCGATGGGGACTACTGCTCCCGCGACACGATGTGTGCGAGCGGCAACTGCGGGTTGCTCTGCTACTCCTGCAGCACCCACGCCGACTGCGACGAGGGCGAGTGGTGCGACGTCTTTGGCGGCTGCCAGGTCAAGGTCGCCAACGCCTACGGCTGCCTCTCGGACGCGGAGTGCCTCTCGGGCGCCTGCCACCTCGGGTTCTGCGCCGCGTGCAACTCCCAGGACGACTGCACGGTGGAGGGCCGTTTCTGCTCGCTCGACCCCGCGCCGGGGGCAAGCGCCTGCCTCGCGCGCAAGGCGGACGGCGCGCTGTGCGCGAACGACTTCGAATGCGGCTCCGGGGCGTGCCACCTCGGTACCTGCCAGCCGTGCAACTCCCACGACGACTGCGCGGCCCTGGAATACTGCACGCTGCCCGTGGTGCCGGGCCTCGCCAGCACCTGCGAGGCCGCGCAGGGCGAGGGCGGTGCGTGCCTTGGCTCCGCCGAGTGCACGTCACCCCTCACCTGCCACGCTTCCGGCACCTGCCGCGCGAGCTGCTCGCTCGACACGCACTGCCCCGCGACGCACTTCTGCGTCCTCGGGGGCTGCGTGCCCCGGCTCGACCTAGGCGCCGCCTGTACGCGCAACCGCATCTGCAGCAGCGACCGGTGCTGGCTCGGCTTCTGCGTCGAGTGCGCCAGCCAGGCCGACTGCCAGTCCGACTCGTTCTGTACCCTCGACCCGGTGCCGGGCCAGAGCAGCTGCGTCGCGAAGAAGGCGTTCGGTACCCTCTGCGCAAGCGCCTACGAGTGCACCAGCAACCGTTGCGACGTGACCTGCGTGGATTGCACCGCGGCCCCGGCGGCCGGCTGCACCTTCTCGACGCAGTACTGCGAGTTCGGCCTGTGCAACGCCAAGAAGGCAACCGGCCAGAGCTGCGCCACCTCCAACCAGTGCACCTCGGGTATCTGCGACCTCTTCAAGTGCGTCCAGTGCACCAACGTCCCGCAGACCGGGTGCAACTTCTCCACGCAGTACTGCAGCGCTGGCGCCTGCAACCCGAAGAAGTCGAACGGCCAGAGCTGCGGGACCTCCGCCGAGTGCTCGTCGGGAATCTGCGACCTCTTCAAGTGCGTCCAGTGCACCAACGTCCCGCAGAACGGGTGCAACTTCTCGACGCAATACTGCAGCGCCGGCGCCTGCTACTCAAAGAAGTCGAACGGCCAGACCTGTGGGGCCTCCGCCGAGTGCACCTCGGGTATCTGCGACCTCTTCAAGTGCGTCCAGTGCACCAACGTCCCACAGAGCGGGTGCAACTTTTCGACGCAGTTCTGCAACGGCGGCGCGTGCTACGCGAGGAAGTCGAACGGCTCGAGCTGCTCGACGTCCTCGGAGTGCTCGTCGGGTATCTGCGATCTCTTCAAGTGCGTGCAGTGCAACGCGTCCAGCGGGTGCACCTCCACCCAATACTGCGAGGCCGGCACCTGCTACGCGGAGAGGTCAAACGGCAGCGACTGCGCCTTCTCCAATCAGTGCCAGTCCGGGATCTGCGACCTGTTCAAGTGCGTGCAGTGCAATGCCTGGGGCGGCTGCACGTCGAGTCAGTACTGCGAGACGGGCAGCTGCCAGGCGAAGAAGGGCTCCGGCAGCTCGTGCGGCTCAAGCGACCAGTGCACCTCAAACGACTGCTTCTTGTGGACGTGCCGCTGACCCGCCGCCGGGCGCCTACGGCCGGGGGATCTCCGGGGCGCACAGCCCGCGGCTCATGAGCTCGCGGTGGCTGCAGACGCCGAGCTTGCGGTACACGGAGACGACGTACTGGTGGGTCGACCCCACCGTCAGCGAGAGGCGGTCGGCGGCCTCCTTCTCAGACAGGCCGCGCAGCAGGAGCCCCAGGACCTCGGTCTCCCTCGGGCTGAGCGGCGACTGGTCGGGGAAGAGGCCGTGAGCGCGCACCCACCGCTCGAACGGGGCCCGCGAGACGAGGAGGAGTTCCGTCACGAAGGCGCGCTCGCGCTCGCCGAAGTCGGGTGGGGCGGCGCGGTCCAGGATGAGGTAGCACTCGACGTCCGGGTGGAGCGGCCGGGCGCCCACCATCCGGTCGGTGTGGCCGAACTGCTCGAGCAGCCTGGCGGCCGGGGTGCCTGCGAAGGACTGATCGTCGATCACCTGGCGCCGGGTCATCGTCCGCAGGGTTCCCGTCCCGGCCACCACCCGTTGCGTCATCGGGTCTTCGACGTAATTCGACGGAAGCGCCGTCCACTCGTCGAGGATTTGCTCCTGCCGGACGCGCCCGGGCCCCGAGACCAGCGAGCGCAGCGGCCGGAACCCCAGCAGCGGATCCGCCGCCGCCGCACCGCGCCGCCGGATCGCCATGGTCGCGGTGATGCTCACCGCCCCGACGAGTTGGCCGCAGCCCTCGACGAGCTCGTAGATTGCCTCGCTGGGGTGGCTTGCCCGGCGGTCCGCAACTTGGGCCACGAGTTCGACGAGCGCGCGCCAGTCCGACTCCGTCAGGTTGGCCCGCGGCGCGGCCTCGGGGGAGGGGGGTAGGCTCGGCGGTCGAGGGACAGCGCGCGTCCGCCTGCGCTTGCCGGGGGAGGACATGTGGTGACTCTGCCACAGCGCCGAGGGACCGCCCAAATCGCAACGGAATTTCCCCGGCGGTCACCCAGTTCGCTGGATCTTGGGGTATCAGCGCCCATTGGCGTCACTGACCTGAGGAGAACCGCATGTCACTCAAGGGACTCACACTGCCGGAAGCCGAGGCGGAGCGCATCAAGAGCGGTGTGCCTGAGGTGCCCATCGCGTCGGTGCCGGGTGCTGCGGGCATGGAGCCCGGGCGGCCGGTGCGCCTGCTCGGCCCCCGCGGTGAGACGCTGGGCGCGGGGGTGGTGGACGTTGAGAACGAGGTGGTGCGCGCATGGACGCTGGAGCCGGTGCAGGCGTTTGACGCGGCGTTCTTCAAGGCGCGGGTGCGGCGGGCGCTGGAGCTGCGGCGCGCGCTGGGCCTGGTGCTCCCAGAGGAGAGC